>NZ_JAXSQY010000001.1:244554-1030258 GCF_034659795.1 Sphingomonas fuzhouensis | reverse complement strand
CCGGACGGATTCAAGCCTAAGAAGGAGGCTTGGGGCTATCCCCTGAGCATAGGCTTATGTCCGTGTCCGAGATCATCACCGACGGCGGTCGGCGTCGTCACTGGGGTTCCACCGAGAAGCTGAGGATCGTTGAGGAAACGCTCGATGGTCGCGAGAGCATATCGGTGGTGGCGCGCCGCAATGGCGTGGCCCCGAACCTGCTGTACCGCTGGCGGCGGCTGATGCTGGAAGGCGGAAGCGTCGCGATCGTCGGCGACGATGACGTAACCAGCAACCGTCAGGTCCGTGAGATGGAAGCCCGCATCCGCGAACTGGAGCGCCAGCTCGGCCGCAAGACGCTGGAGGTCGAGATACTGAAGGAGGCGCTGGAGCGCTCGCGCCCAAAAAAAGCGAGCTTGCTCATGCACTCGCCGCTGCCGGAGACTATCCGGTGAGCCTGGTCGCCAGCACGCTCGGCGTCGGACGCTCGACGGTGTACGACCGCCTGACCGGCAGCACCAAGACGCGCGGGCCATACACGAAGGCCGACGACGCGGACCTGTTGCCCCGCATTCGCCAGATCGCCGCGCAGCGGCCAACATACGGCTACCGCCGCATCGCGGCGGTCCTCAATCGACAGCAGCGCGCCGAAGGACTGGTGCCGGTCAACCACAAACGCGTCTACCGCATCATGGCAGCCAACCGCCTGCTGCTGGCGCGGCGCTATACCGAGCGAACCGATTACGGTCATGACGGCGTCGTGGTGGCGATCCGCTCGAACCTGCGCTGGTGCTCGGACGGGTTCGAGTTCACCTGCTGGAACGGCGAGGTCGTGCGCGGCGCCTTTATCATCGACGCCCACGACCGCGAGATCATCGCCTGGCACGCCGTCACCAATGCCGGCATCAGCGGTTCGGACGTGCGCGACATCATGCTGGAAGCCGTGGAGGCCCGCTTCGGCGGTATGCGCACGGTCGCGCCGGTTGAGATGCTGTCCGATAACGGCTCGGCCTATACCGCCCGCGAAACGCGGACCTTTGCCCGGCAACTCGGGCTCAAACCCTGCTTCACCCCTGTCCGCAGCCCGCAATCCAACGGCATCTCCGAAGCCTTCGTGCATACCCTCAAACGCGATTACGTCCGCGTCTCGTCGCTACCCGATGCACTCACCGCGTTGACATCGCTTGCCGGATGGATCGAAGACTACAACGACAACCACCCTCATTCAGGGCTCAAAATGCGTTCCCCGCGCGAGCATCGCGCAATGGTTTCTGCAACCGCTTGAATCCGTCCGGCCAAACGGGGGCCAGATCACTTTTCGGAGCGCTTTATGGTCATCAATGGCCGACTTTGTTGGGGCCAGATGATCTGATGCGACAGGCACACAAGGCGATGTTGTAGAACTGGCGCTGGCGGCGGATGCTATGGCGAGCAGAAACATCTTTATCATCGACAGATGATGCAACCAGCGTGAGCCACACACAAGACAGCGCTCACGTTGACATAAAAGGCCGCGAATGGAGAGCGGAGCCGGAGCCGGATTAGCAGTCGATCCAGCATTCCCAATTGGGAAGGTCTGCCGCCACGATGGTACGCCGACGAGTGGGCTGTAGGCCGCCCAGGTGGCGCGTTTGCCCGAAATATGTTCCCAATTGCCTTTTCCCGAAATGCCCCATCGGACATGGAGTTTCGGGAAAGGGCGGGCCGTCTGAAAACCGGCGTGACCGAGCCCGCTGCTGGCGCAGCGGGTCCGGGGTCAGGAGCCGAGAGGTGATCGCAACAGCTGGGGCAGCGCTGCGCTGTTTGGATGGCTCCACGCTGCCCCCGCTGCTACCAGACAGTGTCATTTCTATCTGGCGAAGATTATGTCTTTTCTAAACTGCGGGAACAAGGAGCTGATCCTATGGATCGTCTGCTGACCATCATGAAGCGCCTGCGCGATCCGCATACCGGTTGCGAATGGGATGTCGCGCAGAGCTTCGAGAGCATCGCGCCCTATACGATCGAGGAAGCGCATGAAGTCGCCGATGCCATCGCGCGCGGCGACATGGCGGACTTGAAGGACGAACTGGGCGACCTGCTGCTCCAGGTCGTCTTCCACGCCCAGATCGCCGAGGATCAGGGCCAGTTCGCCTTTCCCGATGTCGTCGCGGCGATCAGTGACAAGATGGAGCGCCGCCATCCGCATATCTTTGGTGACGTTGCCGAGGGCGGCCATCACCTGTGGGAACAGATCAAGGCCGAGGAACGCCAGGCCAGGTCGGCGGGCGGGACGCTCGACGGCGTTGCACTCGGCTTGCCCGCGCTGATGCGTGCGGAGAAGTTGCAGAAGCGCGCGGCACGGGTCGGCTTCGACTGGCCCGATGTCGAAGGATCGCGCGCGAAGGTCGACGAGGAACTTCAGGAAATCGCCGAAGCCCCACCCGAGACACTGGCGGAAGAATTCGGCGATCTGCTATTCTCGGTCGTCAACTGGGCCCGCCACTGCGGCGTCGATGCCGAAGCGGCGCTCCGTTATGCCAATGGCAAGTTCGAGCGCCGCTTTCGCGGAATGGAAGCAGAAGCGGGCGACGCGTTCGCTGCGCTCGATCTGGAAGCCAAAGAAGCGCTTTGGCAGTCCGTCAAACGTCGCGACGGGTGAAACGGTCATAATCGGGTTCGGACAGGCGGACGTCATAGACCGCCTGGTCGCCTTCGATCACCTGATCCAGAACCTCGCCATGCGCATGGAGCCAGGCGGCCCCCGCCCCGTCACCGGCATCCAGCGTAACCCGGTAGCGACGATGCCCCGAGGTCAATGCGGCGGCGACCTGCTCGATCAGATCGTCAATGCCCTCTCCCGTCATCGCCGATACCGCGACGATATGGGGGCGACGTTCGGCCTCGATCAGCACGTCCTCGCGTGCGTCGCCTTCGATCAGGTCGATCTTGTTCCACGCCTCGAATCGCGGGGTTTCCGGGTCGACACCGATTTCGGTCAGCACAGCCTCGACATCGGCGCGCTGGGCTTCGCTGTCGGGATGGGCGATGTCGCGGACATGGATCAACAGGTCGGCGGACACCACCTCTTCGAGCGTCGCCTTGAACGCCGCAACCAGCTGCGTCGGCAGGTCCGAGACGAAGCCGACCGTGTCGGACAGGATCGCCTTGTCGATACCGGGCAATGAAATCTGGCGCAGCGTTGGGTCGAGCGTGGCGAAAAGAAGGTCTTTCGCCATGACATGAGCGCCCGTCAAGCGATTGAAAAGCGTCGATTTTCCGGCGTTGGTATAACCCACCAGCGCGATCACCGGCCAAGGTGCCCGCTGGCGGCGTTCGCGGTGAAGGCCCCGTGTCCGGCTGACCTGATCAAGCTCCCGCCGTAGCCGCGCCATGCGATCACGGATCATGCGGCGGTCGGCCTCGATCTGCGTTTCGCCAGGCCCGCCCAGGAAGCCGAAGCCGCCCCGCTGGCGTTCCAAGTGGGTCCAGCTGCGCACCAGCCGACCTGCCTGATAGTCGAGATGGGCCAGCTCGACCTGCAACCGCCCCTCGGCGGTCGCCGCACGCTCGCCGAAGATCTCCAGGATCAGGCCGGTTCGGTCGATGACCTTGGCCTCCAGCGCGGTTTCGAGGTTGCGCTGCTGCACCGGGGTCAGCGCCGCGTCGAATACGACGAGCTGCGCCTCTTCCATTCGCACCTGTTGCGCGACCTGCTCGACTTGGCCGCTGCCGATCAGCGTCGCGGGCTTGGGTGCGCGCACCCGTAACGCTATGCGCTCGACCACATCCAAGCCGATCGCCATGGCGAGCCCGGCAGTTTCCTCCAGCCGCGCCTCGGCATCACGCGCGGCATCGCCCTGATCGGGCAGGACGATGACCGTGCGGGCGCCACGAGCGAACTCCCCGCGATCGCGATCGAAGCCGGTACTCAATCCTCGGCCGATCCCGCCTGCTCTTCGGCCAAGTTCAGCGGGCGCGCCGGCTGAATGGTCGAAACGGCATGCTTGTAGACGAGTTGCGCCATGCCCTCACGCTGCAACAGCATGCAGAACAGATCGAACCCGGCAATCTGCCCCTGCAACATCACGCCGTTGATCAGGAACATGGTGACGGGGTCTTCGGACTTGCGCACCGCGTTGAGGAAGATTTCCTGCAAAAGCGGGTTCTTGCGCTGCTGTTCGTTCACGCCGTCGACGATCGCGGCAACGTCCAGCGGGCCCGAGGGCATGATGGTGGAGATGGCGTGCTTGTAGATCAGCTGCGACTGACCGTCGCGGCGCAACAGCACGGAAAAATTGTCGAACCAGGTGACGATCCCCTGGAGCTTGACGCCCTTGACGAGGAACATGGTCACCGGCGCCTTGGAGCGGCGCAGTGCATTCAGAAACAGGTCCTGGAGCGAACCCGATTTGTCGGCCATGGTCGAGCCCTTGTTCTTGGCGGGTCCGTGCCCGCGAGTAGCGCCGTTTCCCGGCGTCGGAATTGCGCCCGTGGACCGGGCGCCGCCGATATCTATGGTTTCCAGGGGCATTCGTCCAGAGGCACGCGATCAATCCTCGCGCGTCTCGCTGATCCCCAGCAGCTTCAGCTTGCGATGCAGCGCCGATCGCTCCATCCCGATAAAGCTCGCGGTCCGCGAGATATTGCCGGAAAAGCGTCGGATCTGGACGCGCAGATATTCGCGCTCCCAACTCTCACGCGCCTCTCGCAAGGGCGCCCCCATGATCGCTGTCGCCCCCCCGCCGCCCATATCGGCCCCCTCGCCCAGCACTTCGGCGGGCAGCAGGTCGAGGTCGATCCGCCCCACCCGGTCGCCCGGTGCCAGGATGATCGTCCGCTCGACCACGTTGCGCAACTGGCGGACATTGCCCGGCCAGTCATAGGATTGCATCGCCACCATCGCGTCGGGCGCGATCTCCGGCGTGCGGACCCGGCGCTCGGTGGCGTAATGCGCCATGAAATGCTCGACCAGCGGCGGGATGTCCTCGCGCCGTTCGGCCAGTGACGGGATGGTGACGGGCACGACGTTCAGACGATAATACAGGTCTTCGCGGAAGCGGCCTTCGGCAATCTCCTGCGTCAGGTCGCGTGCGGTGGCGGAGACGACGCGGACATCGACCTTGACGACGCGGATGCCGCCGACACGGGTAAAGCTCTGATCGGTCAGGACGCGCAGGATACGCGCCTGGGTCGCGATCGGCATGTCGGCGATCTCGTCGAGGAACAGGGTGCCGCCATGCGCCTGTTCGAGGAGACCGGTACGGACGAGGTCGCCCCCCTCCTCTACCCCGAACAGCTCTTCCTCGACGCGCTCCGGCGTCATACGCGCGGCGCTGACGACGACGAACGGCGCGTCCGCGCGATTGCTCCAGCCATGGAGCAGGCGAGCCGCCACTTCCTTGCCGACGCCCGCCGCGCCCATGATGAGCACCCGGCTGCCGGTCGCGGCGACCCGCTTCAGGGTGGCGCGGATGCCGTTGATCGCACTCGACGATCCGGTCAGGTCCGTCTCGCGCCCTGCCGATGCGCGCAGCGAGGCATTCTCACGCCGCAGCCTTTCGGTTTCGGTCGCGCGCGCGACCATCAGCAGCAGCCGTTCGGCCTCGAACGGTTTCTCGATAAAGTCGGCCGCCCCTTTGCGGATCGCCGCAACCGCCGTGTCGAGATTGCCATGCCCCGAGATGACGAGAACGGGGATCGACGGATCGCGCCGCTTGATCTCGTCGAGCAGTTCCAGCCCGTCGAGCTTCGACCCCTGCAACCAGACGTCGAGCAACACCAGCGACGGCCGCCGTACCGCCACCGCCTCCAGCGCCGAATCGCTGTCCGCCGCGACGCGGGCATCATAGCCCTCGTCCTCCAGCACGCCCGCGACGAGTTCGCGGATATCAAGTTCGTCGTCGACGACGAGGATGTCCAAAGCCATGATCTTTTTACGTCCGGGTACGAGTCAAAGCGGTGAGCTGGCCCTCCCCAGCCAGTTCGGGTTCGGCGCCCCCCTGATCCAGCGCCGCAAGGGCACCGGCATCGAACATCATCGATACGATGGTGCCGCCTGTGGGATTGTCGGAAAAGCCGATCGTGCCGGCATGTTCCTCAATGATCTTGTTGACGATCGCCAGGCCCAGGCCGGTGCCGCGCGCGCGCGTCGTCATATAGGGTTCGATGATCCGGTCGCGCTCGGGGGGCAGGCCGATGCCGTTGTCGGTCACGGTGATCGTGACCATACCCCCCTGGTGACCGACCGTCATCACGACCTTGCCCCCCGCCATGCCTTCTGGCCGGGATTCAATCGCTTCCACCGCATTCTTGACGATGTTGGTCAGCGCCTGGCTCATTTGCCGCCGGTCACAGACCAGGGTCGGCGCGGGCTCTTCCTGATGGAACTCGAAGCGGACTTCGGGATGCGCGACCTCATGCAGGAACATCGCCTGCGCACCAATGTCGGCGATCGCCTCTTCGCGAAACACCGGCTTGGGCATGCGCGCGAAGGAGGAGAATTCGTCGACCATCCGCCGCAAGTCGCCGACCTGGCGGACGATCGTTTCGGTCAGGCGGCCGAATGTGGGATCTTCGGGACCGACGACCTTGCCATATCGCCGCTGGAGCCGCTCGGCCGCCAGCTGGATCGGGGTCAACGGATTCTTGATCTCATGGGCGATACGGCGGGCGACATCCGACCAGGCGGCACGGCGCTGGTCGAGCAGTTGCTGGGTGATGTCGTCGAAGGTCAGGATGGGGCCGTCAGCGGTCTGCGCGATCCGCACCGCCAGCGTCCGCATGTCGCCATGCAGCGCCACCTGCACCGTCGCCTCGCGCCGTCCCTGGTCGAGCAGTTCGTCCAGTTCGGGGGCGACTTCTCCCAGTTTCCGGCCGACAAGGCCCCCCTGGTCAGCGCCTAGCAGGATATCCGCGGAGTTGTTGGCGATCCGCACCTGCCGATCGCGACCGACGGCCATCACGCCGGCCGAAACCCCCGCCATCACCGCTTCGATCAGCGCACGACGATTGTTCAGCTGCGCATTGGCGGTGACCAGCTCGGTGTTCTGCCGCTCCAGCTGACCGGTCATCTGGTTGAACGCATTGGCCAGCGTGCCGACCTCGTCACGGGTACGCGGATCGGGCACGCGCGCGGTCAGATCGCCGCCCGCGATTCGCCGCGCCGCATCAACCAGTTCCCCGACCGGCCGCACCAGGCGATCCGCAACCGCCAAAGCGATCCAGACCGCGATGCCGACGATCAGCAGGGCGATCGCGAACAGGACGAGGTTGAACTTCAGCTGGAGCGAACGCGCCCGGCCCTGGAGCGCGCGATAGTCGTCGAATACGTCCTCCGCCGCGAAATGCTGTTTGCTCAGGAACTCGGCGTTCACCGGCGTACCGATATAGAGCATCAGGCCATTGCCCTCGGGCAAAGGCGTGACCACCCAGACGCGCTGCTCGTTGATCCCGACCTCCGGACGGTTCAGCTTGCTCGCCTGCTGGATCATCTCGGGCGTCACCAACTCGCGGAAGGTGGTGTCCGACGGCTGGTTGAAGAAGTCGTAGAATTTGAACCCCTGTTTGGGGTCGTATGAGAAGAGGACCGACTCCACCGTATCGCGTACGACCGTCTGCTGGACGAGATAGTCGTGGAAATCGCGGCGGTTCTCACGAAGGGCGGGCAGATTTCGGCCCAAATCCTGCGACATGGCACGGCCGGTATCGACCCAGCGTTTGATGATCTGCTGCTGCGACTGGCGCGCGATGTTCATCGCATCGCCGAACGCCTTGCGCGCCCGGTCCGAAATCCAGAACTCGGCGGAGGACTGAAACAGGATCGAGGCGGTTACCACGGTCAGAAGGATCGGCACGCTCGCCGTCAGCGAGAACAAGGCGACCAGCCGGACATGCAGCCGCCCGCCGCCGCCGACCGCCGATTCGGCCGCACGACGCATCGCCACCCGCCGCCCGAGCAGCATCAGCAGAAGCACGCCGGGAACCAGGTTGAGCGCGAGCAGACCAGCCATCACCGGCGGCGCGATCAGGCCCTGCGCATCGTGGCGACTGTCGATATAGACATAGGTGCCGATCGCGATTGCGACCGCACCGAGGATCACGGCGATTTCCACAAGCGGGGTGACCGCGAAGCGAGAGCGCGGCCCTTCGGCAGGTTCAGCGAGCTTCACGGACGCCAACATCGTTGCAATCGTACAACGTCAAGCGTGTCCTGCAAGCCACAATTCGTGAAAATTATGCCACGGCCTCGCCACCCCCGTCATCGCCATTGACCGGGATGTTCAGCGTATCCAGACGCTTGCGCAAGGTATTCCGGTTAATTCCCATGGCCCTGGCGGCCCGAAGCTGATTGCCGCCATGGCGTGCCAGCATCGCTTCGATCAGGGGACGTTCGACTTCGCCGATGATCCGGTCGTAGAGCGTGCCGTCGTCCAGCGCCGCGGGGTGCGCCATCGCCAGCCGCGCGATATAGGCACGCACCGCCGCCGACAGGTCACCATCGGCGGCAGCGGCACCGTTGGGTGCGGACATGGACCGCGCCTCGCCCAGCATGGCGCGCACCGCATCTGCGTCGATCACCTCGTCCCGCGCCAGCACCGCGAGACGGCGCATCATATTCTCAAGCTCGCGAACATTGCCCGGCCAGTCATGCGTCACGAGCACGTCCAGGGCGTGCGTGTCGATCCGGCGCTTCGGTAGCCCCTGAAGCGCGGCATTCTCCAGGAAGTGACGGGCGAGCAGCGGAATGTCCTGCCGCCGTTCGCGAAGCGCTGGCAGGGCGATCGGCACCACGTTCAAGCGGTAGAACAGGTCTTCGCGAAACTGGCCCGACGCGACCTGCTGGCTGAGATCCCGGTTGGTGGCGGCAACGATGCGGACATCGGTGCGAATCGTCCGCGCGCCGCCGACCGTGGTGAACTCACCCGATTGCAGGACGCGCAGCAACCGGGTCTGTGCCTCCATCGGCATATCGCCGATCTCGTCGAGGAACAGGGTGCCGCCTGCCGCCTGCTCGAACCGCCCCGCATTGCGCTGAGCCGCACCGGTGAAGGCGCCGCGTTCATGGCCGAACAGTTCTGCCTCGATCAGTTCGCGCGGGATGGCGGCCATGTTGATCGCCACGAAGGGCGCGGCCCGGCGCGGCCCCAGATCATGGATCGCCCGCGCGACCAGTTCCTTGCCGGTCCCCGATTCGCCCGAGACCAGGACCGTCAGGTCGGTCGACACGACCCGCGCGATCACGCGGTAGACGGCCTGCATCGCCTGCGACCGCCCGATCAGCGGCAAGGCCCGGTCGTCCTCGCCAAGCCCATCCTCGACCAGCACCCCGCGCCGGGCCAGCGCGCCAGCGACCGCATTGGTCAGCGCATCGAGATCGAAGGGCTTGGGGAGATATTCATAGGCCCCCACCTCGGCCGCGCGAACGGCGGTGGTCAGTGTATTCTGCGCCGAAAGGATGATGATCGGCAGCGCCGGAAAGCGCTCTGCCACCCCCCGGATATGATCGATCCCGTCGCCATCGGGGAGGATGACGTCGGTGACGAGGATATCCGGCGCGCCGCCCGCCAGGATGCGATCCAGCCGCGCCAGCGTCTCGACCACCGTCACCTCATGCCCGGCACGGCGCAGTGCCTGGCCAACGACGGTACGGATCGCGGCGTCGTCATCGACGACCAGGACATGGCTCATGGATGTGCCCTTGGCAGAAGCAGGCGAAAGACCGTCATCTCGGGCGATCCCTCCCTGGCATATTGGATGATCCCGCTCATGTCGCGGACCAGCTTGTCGACCAGCGCAAGCCCCAGACCCTGGCCTTCGCGACGGCCCGAGACGAAGGGGTCGAACAGATGATCGGCGATATCGGCGGGTGCCCCCGGACCATTGTCGACGACGCAGATTTCGATCGGCAATGGCAGGCGCGGACGCCCCTCCCCCATGCTGATCGACATGCCGTGGCGATAGGCGGTGGTCAGGATGATCTGGGGGTTGCGCACCGCCCGCACTGCCTCCCGCGCGTTCTTGAGCAGGTTGATGACGATCTGAAGCAAGGCATCGCGATTGATCCGCGCCGGGGGCAGCGAAGGATCGAAACGCTCCTCGATCGCGATGCCTCGGGCGAACCCGGCCAGCGCCACGCCGCGGGCATGGCCGAGCAGCGGATAGATATTCTCGGACGCCAGCGGCAGCGGCCGAGTATCGCTGAAATCCTGCATGCGATCGATCAGCGCGGCGATCCGGTCAACCTCGGTCGTAATGAGCGTGGTCAACTCTCCGCCATTCAGCAATTGCGCGGCACCACGGATACCCGATAGCGGGTTCTTGATCTCATGCGCCAGCATCGCCGCCGCGCCCACCGCCGCGCGCGCCCCTGCACTCCGGTCCGACGCATGGGCAAGACGCCGTGAGGGCCCCGCGCTATGCAACGTGATCGCACGCCAGCCGGGATGGTCGGGGATTTGCGCCTCGACGAAATCGACGCGGATCTTCGGGCCATGTGGCGTGGCGATGACCGTGTCATAGACCGCAAATCCATGCCCGTCGCGGCTGCGCGGTGCATCGGGCGGCGGCAGGATCGCGGCCAAGGGCTGGCCGTTCATCAGCCGCTCCGACAGGTTCAGCAGCTGTTCGGCCAATCCATTGGCATGGGCGATACGGTCGTCGGGGTCGACCACGACCACCGCCACCGGCAGCGCGGCGAACAACGCCGCGAAGCCCGGTCGACCGTGGCGCGTGGGCTCAAGCGGCGGCAGCAAGCTCGATCTGCGGCAGGTAGAAGTCGCGCAGCATGGTTTTCACCCGATCCGCGCTGGCTTCCTGGTTCACCTTGTTGCGGAACTCGGCCGAGCCGTGCAGGCCGCGCGTGTACCAGCCGATATGCTTGCGGGCCATGTTGACGCCGGTCTCGGTGCCATAATGCTCCAGCATTGCATCATAATGCTCGGTCACGGCACGATATTGTTCGTCGAGGGCGGGGTCTTCGCGACGCTCGCCGGTCGCGAACCAGTGCATCACCTGTCCCAGCAGCCAGGGACGACCATAGGCCCCGCGCCCGATCATGATGCCGTCCGCACCCGACTGGTCGAGCGCCGCATCGGCATCGTCGATCGAGCAGATGTCGCCGTTCGCGATGACCGGGATCGACACCGCATTCTTGACGTTCCGGATGAAGGCCCAATCGGCGCTACCCTTGTACATCTGGTTGCGGGTGCGACCGTGCACCGTAATCATCTTTACCCCGAGATCCTCGGCGATGCGCGACAGTTCGGGGGCATTCAGGCTGTCATGGCACCAGCCCATGCGCATCTTCAGCGTCACCGGCACATCGACGGCCTTGACCGTGGCTTCGATGAGGGCCGCAGCCAGCTTCAGGTCGCGCATCAGCGCCGAACCCGCATCGCCGTTCACGACCTTGCGCACCGGACAGCCCATGTTGATGTCGATGATCGCGGCGCCACGATCGGCATTCAGCTTGGCCGCCTCGCCCATCTCATAGGGCGTGCAGCCGACCAGCTGCATCGACACCGGCTCTTCCAGCGGATGCCAGGCCGCTTTCTGGATGGACTGGCGTGTCTCGCGGATCGCGGCCTGGCTGGCGATCATTTCCGTCACGTTCAGTCCCGAGCCATAGCGGCGGACGAGCGTGCGGAAAGGCATGTCGGTGACACCGGTCATCGGTGCCAGCACGACGGGGCTATCGATCGTCACCGGACCGACCTGAATGGGGGCGAGATTACGCATCATACTGCCTGAAAATTAAGCAATCGCCATAGGGGAATAGGGCCGCCATGGCAAGATTGGCGGGCCCGGCCAAAAGCCGCTAGGCGAAGCCCATGAGCCAGAATGAAAAGATCGCCGCGCTGATCGTCGCGGCGGGCGGGGGCGCCCGCATGGGCGGCGGCGTGCCGAAGCAGTTTCGCGATCTGGGCGGACGGCCGATGCTGTGCTGGAGCCATGCAGCCTTCGCGTCGCATCCTGCGATCGATACGGTGCTGACCGTGGTGGCGGAGGAGCAGATCGATCATACGCGGTCGATCCTGCCCGATGGCTGGGTGGAAGCCGGTGGTGCCAGTCGCCGGGAGTCGGTCGCACGGGGACTTCGCCATCTGGCGCTGGCGGGCGTGACAAAGGTGCTGATCCACGACGCGGCGCGGCCTTTCCTCTCGGCGGACGTCATCGACCGCGTGCTGGCCGGGCTGGGGTCCGCGGACGGCGCGATGCCCGTCCTGCCCGTCGCCGACACGCTGGCCCGGTCGCATGACGAAGCCTTGGGTGAGGTCGTACCGCGTGATGGGGTGGTCCGGGTCCAGACGCCGCAGGGCTTCCACCTGCAAGCCGTGATCGCGGCACACGCCGCCTGGCCCGCCGAAGCGGAAGCGACGGACGATGCGCAGATGGTGCGACGGCTTGGCGGGCGCGTCGCTTTGGTGCAGGGCGATGCCATGCTCGAGAAAATCACCTATCCCGATGACATGACCGGAGCCGATATGCGCCTGACCTGGGAAACCCGGACCGCGATGGGCTATGACGTCCACCGCCTGGAGGATGGCGAGGAATTGTGGCTGGGCGGGGTGCTGATCCCGCATCACCAGGGGCTGTCCGGGCATAGCGACGCCGATGTGGCGCTCCATGCGCTGACCGATGCGCTGCTCGGCACGATCGCGGCGGGCGATATCGGCACCCACTTCCCCCCCAGCGACCCGCAGTGGAAGGGCGCCGAGTCGGGCCAGTTCCTCCAGCACGCCGCCAAGCTGATCGCCGACAAGGGCGGCCGGATCGATTTCGTCGACCTGACCATCATCTGCGAAGCCCCCAAGATCGGCCCGCACCGCGCCGCCATGGTCGGGCGGATCGCCGGGCTGCTCGGCATCGATCATAATCGTGTCAGCCTGAAGGCGACCACCACCGAACGGCTGGGCTTTACCGGGCGCGGCGAGGGTATCGCGACGCAGGCGGTGGCGACCGTTCGCCTGCCGGGCGGGGTGGCAGCATGAAGCGGCTGGGCCTGATCGTAGCGCTCGCTGCGCTGGCCGCGCCCGAGGTGGCGACGGCGCAGCGTGCCTGCATCACCACGCCCGAGGCGGAGGCCATGACCCTGGTCGCCATGCCCGACATCCTGCGCGAAACGGGCCGGGTCTGTGGTGCACGCCTGCCCGCGGGCAGCCTGATCCGGGGCGGCGGCTCACTGATCTCCAAATATGAAAGCGCCGCCGACCAGGCCTGGCCCGCTGCGAAGGCCGCGATCGTCAAGCTGTCCGATCCCGCGATCGATACGCTGCTTCAGTCGGACTATGCGCGCCCGCTGCTGACTTCGCTGCTCGTGCCCTTCATTGTCGGGCGGATCGGGCTGGAGGATTGCGGCACGATCGATCGACTAGTGACGCAACTTGCCCCCCTGCCCCCGCGCAACATGGCGGGCGTCGTCGTGACCGCGCTGCAATATCTGAAGACCGAAAAGGCTCGCGGGCGGCAGGTAGCCGTGCCCGACCTGCCGCTTTGCACCAACGGAAACTGATATGGATGTTCTTCTCCCCCGCGCGTTGATCGAACTGGCCGAACGCGTGGTCGTCGCCAACCGTGCGGCCGGACGCCGCGTGGCACTGGCTGAGAGCTGCACCGGCGGGCTCGTGTCGGCGGCATTGACCGAAATCCCCGGCTCGTCCGACGTGGTCGAGGCGGGGTTCGTCACCTATTCCAATCAGGCCAAGATCAATCTGCTGAACGTCAGCCCGGAGGTGATCGAAACCTTCGGCGCCGTCTCCACCGCCACCGCCTGGGGCATGGCGCAGGGCGCACTGGCGGCGAGCGACGCGGACGTGGCCGTCGCCATTACCGGCGTGGCGGGCCCCGGTGGCGGTACGGCGAAGAAGCCGGTGGGCACCGTCGTCTTCGCCCAGGCGCTACGTGGCGGCGACCCCGACGACGTGAAGGCCGAACGTCACGAGTTCGGCGATATCGGACGGGGCGGTATCCGGCTTCAGGCGGCGCTGTTGGCGCTGGAACTGCTGCTGCCGTAAAGCTTGGCGGCACGGTCTTCGAACGCGCCGATCATGCGGCGCAGGGCCGTGCCGAACACCTGCCCCGCCAGCATCTCGAACACCCGGTTCTTGAAGGCGAAGTCGACGGTGAAGTCGACTGCGCATCCCTGCTCCTCGGGCCGGAAACGCCAGTTGTTGCGCAGATATTTGAGCGGTCCGTCGAGATATTCGACGTCGATCGATCCCGGCCGCTCCTTGGTCACGCGGCTGGTAAAGGTCTCGCGCAGGCCCTTGAACCCGACGATCATGTCCGCGACCGTCTCGCCGGGCGTGTCCGACCGGACCCGCATCGCCGATACCCAGGGCAGAAACTCCGGGTAGCGCGCGACATCGGCGACCAGATCGAACATCTGCTCCGGCGTATAGGGCAGATGCCGTGTCTCGCTATGCCTGGGCATCAGCGAACGCTTGCGAGCTTTGCCTCGCGCGCGGCGCGCATCCGCTCGAAATCGTCACCCGCATGATAGCTGGAGCGGGTCAGCGGCGAGCTGGCGACCAGCAGGAAGCCCTTGGCCCGCGCGATCGCGGCATAGGCGTCGAACGCCTTGGGTGTCACGAACTCGGCGACCTTGGCATGGCGCGGCGTCGGCTGAAGATACTGGCCCATGGTCAGGAAATCGATATCGGCCGAGCGCATATCGTCCATCACCTGATGGACCTCCAACCGCTCCTCGCCGAGGCCGAGCATCACGCCCGACTTGGTGAAGATCGACGGATCGTGGCGCTTCACGCTCTCCAGCAGACGCAATGACGCATAATAGCGCGCGCCCGGCCGGATCGTCGGATAGAGCCTGGGGACCGTCTCCAGATTGTGGTTGTACACGTCGGGCCGCGCCTCGACGATCGACTCGATCGCCGCCTGCGCCTTGTTGCGGAAGTCCGGCGTCAGGATTTCGATCGTCGTATCGGGCGTCGTGCGGCGGAGCGCCTGGATCACCTTCACGAACTGCGAAGCGCCGCCATCGGGCAGGTCGTCGCGATCGACCGAGGTGACGACGATGTGCTTCAGCCCCATCTGCGCAGCCGCATCGGCGACATTCTGCGGCTCCATCGCGTCGACCTTGCGCGGCATGCCGGTCTTCACGTTACAGAAGGCGCAGGCGCGGGTGCAGGTATCGCCCAGGATCATGACGGTCGCATGCTTCTTGGACCAGCATTCGCCGATATTCGGACACGCCGCCTCTTCGCAGACGGTCGTCAGGCTCTTGGCACGCATCAGCTCGCGGGTGGCGGCAAACCCCGCGCTCGTCGGGGCCTTGACGCGAATCCAATCGGGCTTGCGCGCGCGCACCGGCGCGGCCAACGGTGTCAACTCGTTCATGCCCCGCGAAATAGCGATGCACTCGGCTCGACACAATGCCTGCTGGACGCGCCGCATAGCCGGAACAGACACACTTTGATATGGAACCGAAACGGCCCTGCTCGGGTTCGCCTGCTACAGTACGGTTCCTGAACTGGATAAGAGAGAGCAATGACCGACTTTAACGACCTCGTGGATGGCTATCAGCGCTTTCGGACCTCCGATTGGCGTCGCCAGCGCGACCGCTGGGCCGAATTGAAGGAAGGCCAGAGCCCCAAGGTGATGGTGATCGCCTGTTCGGACAGCCGCGTCGATCCGGCGCAGATTTTCGACACGCTGCCCGGCGAAATCTTTGTCGTGCGTAACGTCGCCAACCTCGTTCCCCCGTTCGAGACGGGTGGCGGTCATCATGGCGTGTCGGCCGCACTCGAATTTGCGGTGACGCAGCTGGAAGTGACCGATGTCGTCGTCATGGGCCATGGTGCATGCGGCGGCTGCAAGGCGGCGCTGACCCAAGGCTTCGCCCACGCTCCGCAGGGTGAAGGCGGCTTCATCTCCGACTGGGTCAACCTGCTCGACGACGCCCGCGAGAAGGTCATCGCCAAGCATGGCGACGGCCCTGATGCGATGCGCGAGATGGAGATGGAGTCGGTTCGCACGTCGATCGCCAATCTGCGCACCTTTCCCTTCGTCACCAAGCGGGAAGAAGCGGGCAAGCTCAAGCTTCGCGGTGCCTATTTCGCGATCGCGGACGGCGTGCTGCACCTGATGGACGAGAATGGCGAGTTCCAGCCGGCCACCCCGGCCCTTGCCACGGCGTAATTCCATAAATTCCTCCCCTTGCAGGGGAGGTGGCAGACCGAAGGTCTGACGGAGGGGTGTCCCGGCTGGTTAGGCCGGACTGTCATCGCCACCGGTGACACCCCTCCACCAGCTTCGCTGGTCCCCCTCCCCTTGCAGGGGAGGAATTTCGGAAGAGGCACAAAAAGGGCGGACGCCGCATCCGGCGCCCGCCCTTTTTCTTTGCCCGTAAGGGGGATCAGCCCGCCGACGAGGCGACGACCTGATCCACGTCCTTCTTGGCCTCCGCGGTCGAGCGCAGCGACAGCTCGCGCATCTGCTTGTTGCTGGGCAGGCTGGGTGCGCCCATCAGCAGGTCTTCGGCACGCTGGTTCATCGGGAACAGCGAGATTTCGCGCAGGTTCTGCGCCCCGCAGATCAGCATGACGATACGGTCGACACCGGCGGCCATGCCACCATGCGGTGGCGCGCCATACTGGAAGGCGCGATAGAGGCCACCGAAGCGCTCCTCGACGTCCGCCTTGGACAGCCCGACCTTCTCGAACGCGGCGACCATCAGTTCGGGCGACTGGTTGCGGATCGAGCCCGACGCGATCTCGAAGCCGTTGCAGACCAGGTCATATTGATAGGCCTTCAGCGACAGCGGATCGGCGGAGTTCAGCGCCTCCATGCCACCCTGCGGCATCGAGAAGGGGTTGTGCGCGAACTCGACCTTCTTCTCGTCCTCGTCCCATTCGTAGAAGGGGAAATCGACAATCCAGCACAGGCGGAACGCGCCCTCCTCGATCAGGCCAAGCTGTTCGGCGACGCGGGTGCGTGCGAGCCCTGCCAGCTTGGCCGCCGCCTCGACCTTGCCCGCCGCGAAGAACAGGCCGTCATCGGGGCCAAGGCCGAGCGCGGCGTAGAGCGCCTCCATGCCCTCGGTGCCGTGGTTCTTGGCGATCGGGCCGCCGAACTCGCCGCCCTTGCGGGTGACATAGCCCAGACCCGCATGACCCTCGGCGCGCGCCCACTCGTTCATCTCGTCGAAGAACTTGCGGCTCTTCTCGGCGGTCTTGGGCGCCGGGATGGCGCGGACGACGCCGCCCGAGCCGACGATCTTTTCAAACAGGCCGAAGCCCGAGGTCGTGAAATGCTCCGAGACATCGGTGATGATCAGCGGGTTGCGCAGATCAGGCTTGTCGTTGCCGTACTTCAGCATCGACTCGGAGTAAGGAATGCGCGGGAACTCGCCGATCGGGGTAACGGTACGGCCATCGGCGAACTTTTCGAAGATGCCGCCGATCACCGGCTCCATCGTCTCCCACACCTCTTCCTGGGTGACGAAGCTCATTTCCAGGTCGAGCTGGTAGAACTCGCCCGGCAGACGGTCGGCGCGCGGGTCTTCGTCGCGGAAGCAGGGCGCGATCTGGAAATAACGGTCGAAGCCCGCGACCATCAGCAACTGCTTATATTGCTGCGGCGCCTGGGGCAGCGCGTAGAACTTGCCCGGATGGATGCGGCTGGGCACCAGGAAGTCGCGTGCGCCCTCGGGCGACGAGGCCGTCAGGATCGGGGTCGAATATTCGGTGAAGCCCGCCGTCTCCATGCGACGCCGCATGTCCGAAATGACCTGGGTGCGACGCACGATGTTGGCGTGCAGCGTCTCGCGGCGCAGGTCGAGGAAGCGGTAACGCAGGCGGATATCCTCCGGATATTCCTGCTCGCCCGCCACCGGCATCGGCAGTTCCTCGGCCGCCGACAGCACGGTCGCGCCGCGTGCGAACACCTCGATCTCGCCGGTCGCCAGGTTGGCGTTGACGGTGCCCGCCGAGCGCGCCTTCACGACGCCGTCGATCGTCACCACCGACTCGACTCGGACGCTCTCCAGAATGGCGAGCGCAGGCGTGTCGCTGTCGGCGACGATCTGGGTGATGCCGTAATGGTCGCGCAGATCGACGAACAGCACGCCGCCATGATCGCGCTTGCGATGAACCCAGCCGGACAGGCGAACCGTCTCGCCGACCGCCTCAGCAGTCAGCGCGGCGCAGGTATGGGTACGATAGGCGTGCATGGCGGACATTCTCTGTACGTCTGGGGAAAGTGCTGCCGCTTCCCCGCCCGACCGGTTTTTGTCAATCCTAATGTGCCCGAACGCGCCGCCCGTGCGTTCCTCTTTGTCAACCCGCGTGAGCCGGGCTATGTGCAGACGATGCACGTTCATCCGTTGATTACCGACAGCGCCACGCTCGCCAATCTCTGCGCCCGCCTCTCGCAAGCCGACTATGTGATGGTCGATACCGAGTTCATGCGCGAAAGCACCTATTGGCCAGAGCTTTGCCTGATCCAGATCGCCGATACCCAGGAAGCCGCCGCGATTGATCCCAAGGCACCGGGCCTGGACATGACGCCGCTGCTCGACCTGCTGGTCAACAATGACGAGGTGTTGAAGGTCTTCCATGCCGGTGGGCAGGATATCGAGATCATCTACAACCTGACCGGCAAGACCCCGCATCCGCTGTTCGACACCCAGATCGCGGCGATGGCGCTGGGTCAGGGCGAGCAGATCGGCTATTCCAATCTGGTCGACAGCTGGCTGGGCATTACGGTCGACAAGGGCGCGCGCTTCACCGACTGGTCGCGCCGTCCGCTCGACCAGCGTCAGGTCGATTATGCGATCGGCGACGTCACCCATCTGGCCGCCATCTTCCCCAAGATGCTGGAGCGGCTGCGCAAGACCGGGCGCGGCGCGTGGCTGGACCAGGAGATGGAGCGGCTGGCCGATCCGGCGCACTATGCCAATGACCCCGATGTCGCCTGGAAGCGGGTGCGCGTGTCGGGCCGCAAGCCCGATATGCTCGGCCGCCTGAAGGCGCTGGCCCGTTGGCGCGAACTGGAGGCGCAGGCCAAGGACCTGCCGCGCGGGCGTATCGTCAAGGACGAGACGCTGGCCGACCTCGCCGGACATCCCCCGCGCAAACAAGCCGACCTCGCCAAGGTGCGCGGCCTGTCGGCGACCTGGGCAGGCAATGATATCGGCGCGCGCCTGATGGATGCGCTGGAGGCCGCCGAACCGCTGGGGGCCGACGAACTGCCCGCGCGCGACGATCGCAAGCCGGGCCTGGGGCGCGAGGGCGCGTTGGTCGCCGATCTGCTCAAGCTGCTGCTGAAGATTCGCGCACGCGACATCGACGTGGCGCCGCGCCTGCTGGCACGCGCCGACGATCTGGAGATGCTGGCCGCTGGGGTTCGCTCCGGCCTATCCATCCTCGATGGCTGGCGGTTCGAGCAATTCGGCCGCGATGCGCTCGATCTGGTCGAGGGGCGGACCGGCTTCGTCGTCAAGGGCGGCAAGCTGAAGATGGTGCGCACCGAAGAGGAACCCGCCTGATGCGGCGTCTGATCCTGCTCGCCATGCTGCCGCTCACCGCCTGCACGACCATGCCCAAGGCTGAAGAGCAGATGGCGATGACGGGCTGTGGCGACGCCAAGGTCGCCGACCTGATCGGCAAAGCCTGGACCGAGGCACTACGTGCGCCGACGGTGAAGCGAACCGGCGCGCGCAGCCTGCGGGTGATCGCGCCGGGTGATGCGGTGACGATGGACTATCGGCCCGACCGGCTGAACATCGAAACCGATGCCGCAGGCCGGGTCGTCCGGCTCAAGTGCGGCTAAGCCGGACCGGCGACCGGCCCAGCGCGGTGGCCAGCGCGGCGTGGCGGCGCTCGACTGCTTCACCATAAAAGCCCTGATCGGCCTCCAGCATGGCGAGGCCGAGACGGCTATCGTCCAGGACCAGGGCGGTACGCTCCAACGGCCCGGCGAGCCCGCCGCTCAGCCGCTGCCCCAGCCGGATTGCCAGACCCCAGCTCGTCGCCAGTTTCAATTGCGCCGGGCTCGCCAGTTCGGCGAGCGGCGCGGGTATGTCGAGGCCGCCACCCAGGCTGGTGTGCAGCGCCTGGGCGAGCATCGCCCGCCCTTCGGCATCGATACCCACCCAATTGCCATGCAACGCGATCTCGACGCCGCGCTCGGCACGAAATTCGGGATTGGCCCGCCAGCCCACATCGGCCAGCAGACAGGCCGCGTGACGCAAGCGTCCTTCCGCCGCCGACTCGCCGGTGAACAGCGGCGCGATCCAGCTTTCCAGCAGATCGCCATGCTCAGGAAAGCGGCCGAGCAGCCGCCCTTCCTCGCGCGCGGCGACGATCAACGGGTCGAGCGCACGTGTCTTGGCATCGAGCCCGCCATAGAGCAGCCCCTCGCGAAGGCCGAAGGCGGACACGACGGTCGTGCTGCTACCCAGATGCTTCAGCAACACGCTGAGCAGCGCGGTCGCATCGGCCAGCGTCGCCGCACGGCTGGACGACAGGCCCTTCACCTCGCGCAGGCGCGGCTTGCTGAGATGCGGGATGGTCCGCGACAGCCGCACGATATCGAGCGGCGTCAACTCGTAATGATGGATGATCGGCAGCGGATAATCGGCCAGCGTCATGTCCAGCCGCGCCAGCGCCCGCCACGATCCGCCGACCAGATAGAAGGGCAGACCACGCCCCCGCCCTTCCCAACCGGCGTCATCGATCAGGCGGCCGATATGCCGCTCGAACGCCTTGCTGCCACGTTCGCGCAGGGCCGGAATGCGCAGCACGCCCAGCGGAAAGGACACCCGGTCCTCGACCTGACCGTCGCGGACCCGCACCAGTTCGAGACTGCCGCCGCCAAGGTCGCCGACAATGCCGTCCGCGTCGGGGATCGCCGAGAGCACGCCCTCGCCCGCCGCCTTCGCCTCCTGCTCGCCGGAAAGGAGTTCGACCTCCAGTCCCAGCGACTCGGCGCAGGCGATCAGTTCGCCGCCATTGGCCGCATCACGCACCGCCGCCGTCGCGACCGTGCGCAGCGTCGTCACGCCCATCTCGCGCGCCAGACTGGCGAAACGGGCGAGCGCAACCTGCGCCTTGGTCAACGAGGCGCGATCGATGGCGCCTGTCGCGGCAAGCCCGCGTCCCAGGCCCGCCATCACCTTCTCGTTGAACAGGATCGCCGGCAGGCGGGCGGGGCCCTGATAGACAACCAGCCGGACCGAGTTGGAGCCGATATCGATGATCGCGTTACGCGGCGCGCGGGGACCTGCCATTGCTCAGTACGCCTCCATCAACGCTGCCGCCGGAGCGACAGGGTCGGCACCGCCTTGCTGGTGTCGAGCGCGGCGCCGCGCCCCGAGAGCGAGGGATTGGTCATGAAATACCGATGCAGGTTGAAGGGGCGATCACCGGGCTGGTCGCGAACATAGGTGCCGTCCGGCTCCAACTCCCAACTCTGTTCGTTGTCGAGCAGATTGGCGACCATCACCTGATCCAATATCTGGTCGTGGACCGTGGGGTTCAGAATGGGCAGCATATATTCGACCCGGCGGTCGAAATTGCGCGGCATCCAGTCTGCCGAGGAAATGAAGACCTTGGCCGCGTCGTGCGGCAGGACCTTGCCATCGCCGAATGCCCAGATGCGGCTATGTTCCAGGAAGCGGCCGACGACCGACTTCACCCGGATATTGTCCGACAGCCCTTCGACACCCGGCCGCAGGCAACAGATGCCGCGCACGATCAAATCGATCTCGACGCCCGCCCCGCTCGCCTCATAGAGTTTTTCGATGATAAGCGGATCGACCAGCGAGTTCATCTTGGCCCAGACGCTGCCCGACCGCCCGGCACGGGCATGGGCGATCTCGGCATCGATCAGCGCCATCAGATTGTGGCGCAAGTCGCGCGGCGACAGGCTGACCCGGTTCATCGCGACCGGTTCGACATAACCAGTGATGTAGTTGAACATCTGCGCCGCATCGCGCCCGAGCAGCGGGTCGGCGGTGAAGAAGCTGATATCGGTATAGATGCGCGCGGTGACGGGATGATAATTGCCCGTACCGAAATGGCAGTAGGTACGGAAATCGCCGCCCTCTCGCCGCACGACCATCGACACCTTGGCGTGCGTCTTCCAGTCGATAAAGCCATAGACGACCTGAACACCTGCCCGCTCCAGTGCCGAGGCCCAATAGAGATTCTGTTCCTCGTCGAACCGCGCCTTCAACTCGACGATGGCGGTCACCGACTTGCCCGCCTCGGCCGCCGCGATCAGGGCGTTGATGACCGCCGACTGCTTGCCTGCACGGTAGAGCGTCTGCTTGATCGCGACCACGTCGGGGTCGGCCGCCGCCTGTTTCAGGAAAGCGATGACCACCTCGAACGTCTCGTACGGGTGGTGGACGACGATGTCCTTGGACTTGATCGCGGCAAAGCAGTCGCCCGCAAATTCACGGATTCGCTCGGGAAAGCGCGGGCTATAGGCCGGGAACTTCAGGTCGGGGCGGTTCTCGTCGACCAGCATGTCGAGGTCCCCGATGCCGAGCAGATTACCGCTCTCGGTAATGATTGCATCGGTCCCGCCCAGTTCACCGCGCAGCACGTCGGCGAGTTCGTCGGGCATGCCCGTTTCCAGCTCCAACCGGATCACCCGGCCGCGCCGCCGCCGCTTGATGGCGTTGGCGAAATAGCGGACCAGGTCCTCCGCCTCTTCCTCGATCTCGATATCGCTGTCGCGCAGGACGCGGAAGGTCGCCGCGCCGTTGACCACATACCCCGGAAAGAGCAGCCCGGAGAACCGGCGCAGGATCGTCTCGATCGCGACATAGCGCGCGCCCTCGCCCGGCAGGCGGACGAAGCGCGGCATGGTCGCCGGGATCATCACCAACTCGCGAATCGGCGCCTTGTCGGACACGCGGGTCAGGTCGAAGATCATCGACAGACCCTTGTTGGGGATGAAGGGAAAGGGATGCGCCGGGTCCAGCGCCTGGGGCGTCAGGATCGGAAAAATCTGCTCGCGGACATGGGTTTCCAGCCAGGCGCTGGCATCCTGGTCGATCGAGTCGCGCCGCAGGACGAAGATACCCGCCTCGTCGAGCAGATTGCGCAGGTCGCCCCACACTTCCTGCTGGCTGGCCATCAGGCGGTCCGCCTCCGCCACGATGCCGCTGAGCTGCTGTCCCGGCGTGAGCCCGTCGACCGAGCGCTGCTCGACATCCTGCGCCTGCTGCCCCTTGAGGCCCGCCACCCGGACCATGAAGAATTCGTCGAGGTTCGATCCCGAGATCGACAAGAAGCGCAACCGCTCGAGCAGCGGATGGGCCGAATTGCATGCTTCTTCCAGCACGCGCCGGTTGAAGGCCAGCCAGGAAAGTTCGCGATTGAAGTACCGCCCGTTCGGCTCCGCCGTGAAATGATCGTCGTCGGGCTCGGACATTTGCGCGATATGGGCAGGACGGGTCATTTTCACTCGCTCAGGCGGGTCACGGTTCGGCGATCAGGCCAGCCGCGATCAGGGTGGATCGTGCCAAGGGAATGGACAAACGCGCACGCCGTTCCATCGCCCCCTGGTCGAGCATATCCACTGCGCGGATGACAGATAGGTGACTACGCTCGATCCGAAGGGTCAGCCACTCGATCAGGTCGGGACGCGCGTCCAGGCCGCGCCGCTCGAACAGATGTTCGAACAGCCCGGAGACCAGTTCGTCATCGGGCGCACCGATCTCCGCCAGGCTGCTGTTCGCCAGACGGGAACGCAGGTCGGGCAGCTTGACCTGCCAGCGCGGCGGCGGTGAGTCGGCGACGATCAACAGCGGACGCCGATCGGCCTGGGCGGTATTCCAGGCATGGAAGATCTGCACCTCGGGCACCCGCTCGGCATCGTCAATGATCGTGCCGCCGCTCTTGGCCGCGAAGATCCGCGCGAGCAGCGAGCGCCCCGATTTGCGCGGGCCGGTCAGGATCGCGGCCATGGTCGGCCACGCCTCCCATTGCTCCAGCATCCGCGCCGCCATCCGGTTGGAATCGGTCAGCAGGAACGCATCGGATCGGGGGTCCGCCGGCCATTGCAGCGGCAGCGCCATCTGGTTCATCCGGTAATCACATTATCCGATGTAGGCACCGGCGCGGGCACTTGCGCCGCACGCCGAATGCGCAGGGTGGTGCCCGATCCGGACACCTGGAAGCCACGCTGCTGGAGCGCGCGGCGAAGCTGGTCGGGGTCGCCGTCATAGGTGACGGCCATGATCGACACCCCACCCAGCGCCAGGCTGGTGGTGCCCGCCCGGACGACGCCGGGGATGCCGCGCACGAGGCTTTCGACATTGGCCACCGCGCTGGCGGTCGGCGCGTCATATTGCAGCGAGACCGCGATGCCCGCGCCGGACGCGGCAATCGAAGCATCCAGTCCGGCAATGGGTTCCTCGCCCGGTGTCGTATCGTCGATCACCGGCACTTCCGGCTTGGGCGGGGGACGAAGCGAGGCGTCGGGATGCAGCGCGCCGCTCGCCAGCGCCCGCTGGTACAGCCCGTCGAGCCGCGCGACGCCGGTGTCGAGCAACTGCGGAAGGCCATCGGTGCTTCCGACCCGCAAGGTGACGGTGCCGATCAGCATGTTGTCCGGCCCATGCCGCGCCTCGAACACGCCGATCACCGGGCCGCCGGGCCATTGGCGATAGAGATGCACGACCGGAATCAGGATGTCGGACGCGCCATATTGGTCGAGGATGGTACGCCACCATCCGCGCGAGCGCCGCCCGATCTGCCCGGCGTTCAGCAGCAGCGGCTCGGCACCGGTGCCCGCCGGGCGGATATAGTCGATCGTGCTGTTGCCGGTCCGGAAGCGGGCCCAGGCCTGTTGCCAGGGCGTGCGCGCCTCGAACATTTGCGACACACCGCCCGATATCTGAAGCGGCATGACCAGCATGGGCGGCGAGCGATCGGCATAGGCCGATACGCCCAACACCGACGCGGCACGAACCCGGTCGAACAACACGCCCAGCTTGGCAATATAGCGGGTCGGGCCGATCTGTTCATTCTCGACCACGATACCGCTGACCAGCGAATCGAGCAGGCCATCGGACGCACCAGTGCCGCCGCGCCCCAGACGCTGGGCCAGCATCGCCCAGGCCTTGCGCTGGGCGATCCGCCAGCCGCCAAGGCGCGCGGCTTCCGCCGTCTTGCCCGATACGTCGACCGCGACGCCCGTCACTTCATAGGAGCCGCCATTATCGACCGGCGCAACGCCGCGCGTCTGCCCTTCGATCTGGGCGAGCACCGCGCCGCCCCCGATGCCTAACCCGGCAAGGGCGGCCAGACCGGCCATGATGGAGGGCAATCGCAAACGCATCGCGGCCTTTTGGCGAAGCAGACGTGGAAATCCAAGCGCGATATAGCTAACGGGCAAACATGACCGACAACAGCACGCCGTCCGCCAGCCCCTCGCCCGCCGAAAAGGGCGCGTCCTACACCTATGCCGATGCTGGCGTTTCGATCGCCGCCGGTAATGCGCTGGTCCGCGCGATCGGCCCGCTCGCCAAGGCGACGCGGCGGCCGGGCGCGGATGCCGACCTGGGCGGCTTTGGCGGGTTCTTCGACCTGAAGGCGGCCGGCTTCACCGATCCGCTTCTGGTCGCGGCCAATGACGGCGTCGGCACCAAGCTGAAGCTGGCGATCGAGCATGACCGCCATGACGGGGTTGGTATCGATCTGGTCGCGATGTGCGCCAACGATCTGGTCGTGCAGGGCGCCGAGCCGCTGTTTTTCCTGGATTATTACGCGACCGCCAAGCTGGAAGGCGATGTGCCCGAGCGCGTGATCGCCTCGATCGCCGAGGGCTGCCGCATCGCGGGCTGCGCTCTGATCGGCGGTGAGACGGCCGAGATGCCGGGCATGTATGCGCCGGGCGATTACGACCTCGCGGGCTTCTGCGTCGGTGCCGTCGAGCGCGATCAGGTGCTGACCGGCGCCACCATCGGCGATGGCGATGTGATCCTGGGCCTGGCCTCGTCGGGCGTCCATTCCAACGGCTTTTCGCTGGTTCGCCGGCTCGCGGCCGACAAGGGCTGGAAGCTCGACCGTCCCGCGCTGTTCGATCAGGACGTTCTGCTGATCGAGGCGCTGATGGCCCCGACTCGGATTTACGTCCGCTCGCTGCTCCCCTCGATCAAGGCGGGGACGATCAAGGGTCTGGCCCATATCACCGGCGGCGGCCTGCTCGAAAACATCCCGCGCGTGTTGCCCAAGGGCGCGCATGCGGTGGTCGATGCGGACGGCTGGGAGCAGCCGCGCCTGATGGCCTTCCTTCAGGCCCAGGGTGGCATCGAGCCCGAGGAAATGGCGCGCACCTTCAATTGCGGTATCGGCATGGCGGTGATCGTCGCGGCCGAACAGGCAGAGGCGGTGGCCGAAACGCTGCGCGGGGCGGGCGAGACGGTCGTCACCATCGGCCGGGTCGAGGCGGGCGAGCGTGGCTGCACCGTCAAGGGCGCGACCGGGACCTGGAGCGCCAAGGCCGACTGGACCGCGACCCATGTCGGCTGACAAGCCGGTGAAGGTCGGCATCCTGATTTCCGGCCGGGGTTCGAACATGCAGTCGCTGGTCGCCGCCGCGCGAGAGGCCAGCGCCGCTTATGCAGTCGCGCTCGTCGCGTCGGACAAGCCCGATGCGGCGGGGCTCGCCTGGGCCGAGGAACAGGGCATCGCGACCTTTGCCCTGTCGCCCAAGGGAATCGGCAAACCAGCCTATGAGGCGGCAATCGACCAGGCACTCCGCGACGCGGGCGTCGAGGTGATTGCGCTGGCGGGTTATATGCGTCTGTTGTCGGGGGAGTTCGTCGCCCGGTGGCAGGGACGTATCCTCAATATCCATCCCTCGCTGCTGCCGCTGTACAAGGGCCTCGACACCCATGCGCGTGCGATCGCTGCGGGGGATGCCAAGGCGGGCTGTTCGGTTCACGTCGTGACCGAGGAACTGGACGACGGCGAAGTGCTGGGTCGGGCCGAGGTGCCGATCCTGCCCGGCGACGATGCCGCGACGCTGGCCGCGCGCGTGCTCGTCGAAGAGCATCGGCTTTACCCCCAAGTGTTGACGGAGTTCGTGCGCCGATGACCGATACCCTCTCCCGCATTCGCGACATCGCCATGCTGCTGCCGGGCACGGCGGAGGACGCCCGCGACGGCGAGATCCGTTTCCTGGTCGAGGGCAAGCCGTTCGTCCGGGTCAGCCAGGACGCATCCGCGCTGCACCTGTGCATCGCCGACGAGGACAACGCGCCGCATTGGAGCGCGGTGACGCTGTCCGCCGACAGTGACTGGACGCTGATCGAGGACCGGATCGCGCGCAGTTGGGAACTGGTCGCGCCGACCGAATTGCTGGAGGCTGGCGGGCGATGAGCGGCACGGCGGGTGAAGAGGCCGCCGACCGCGCCAAATCGCGGCGGCGTCTGCTGACCCTGGCGGAGTTCGTCGCGGTCGCGGGGCTGATCGTGGCGGCGCTGACGCTCTATCTCAACTGGTCGCAGCGACGCAGCGACGCCGCAGACCGGGCGGCCACCGCCAGCGCCCAGCGGCAGGACCGCGCCCGACTCGACCTGACCGGGACGGTCGAGGATGATGGTCGCCGTCTGCTCCTGCGCGATCCGAACCATGATCTGGAAAAGGTCGTCATCGACTTCCCGGCCGCCTCTGGCATCGGCCGACAGGTTCCTATGGGTGATCCGGCGATCATGGTCGAACCCATCGCCGGTCCGCTGCTCACACTGACCGATGGCAAGACTGACAAGCATGAGGGACGCTTGCCGGTGCTGATTACCGCTCGTTACTGGGATGGCGATACGGCGCGGACCGCCACGGGCCTGTACGACGTGATCTGGCGCACCCATGGCCGCTTGCTGCGGGGGCGGACGCTGCGGCTGGAGGGCTTGCGGCTTGTCGATCGCAACGGCACGACCGCCATGCTGAATGCCGCCTGGGCCGCCAAGCGCCGCTGATTAGAGACTGCGTGCGTAGACGACATCGTCATAGACGGTGTCGCCGACCCGGAACTGACGGGTTCCGGCGAGCGCAAAGCCTTCGCGCTCGTAGAAGGCACGTGCCCTTTCGTTGATGCCCAGCACACCGAGCAGCATCCGGCGACGGCCGAGCGCGCGGGCATCGTCGATCGCCCTGGCCATCAGCCTATGGCCCAGGCCCGTTCCGGCCGCCAGCGAGAGGGTATAGATGCGGCGAAGCTCGATATCCTGCGCATCCGTCTCGACCGGAAGGTCGGGGGGCAGGAGAAGGGTGTAGCCGATCGGCGCGGCGCCATCGGGATGCTCGGCCAGGCTGGCGACGCTCATGGCGTCGGCCATCCACGCATCGAACTTGGCGGGCGAGCTATTGAGAGCGCAGTGCCGCACCATATCAGGACCCGATATGGTCCCGGCAAATGTTTCCAGGAAGGTGGCGGCCGCGACGAGCGACAGCGCGGGCGCATCGCCCGGCCCGGCTCGTCGCAGCCGCCAGTCCATCAGCCGACGATTTCTTCCGGCTTGAAGAAGTACGCGATCTCGATCGCGGCGTTCTCGTCCGAGTCCGACCCATGGACGGTGTTGGCTTCGATCGACTCGGCCAGTTCTTTGCGGATCGTGCCCGGTTCGGCGTTCGCCGGGTTGGTCGCGCCCATGATGTCGCGGTTGCGCTGCATGGCATTCTCGCCTTCCAGCACCTGCACGACGACCGGACCCGAGATCATGAACTCGACCAGATCGTTGAAGAAGGGGCGCTCCTTGTGGACCGCGTAGAAGCCCTCGGCCTGCTCGCGGGTCATCTGGATGCGCTTCGAAGCGACGACGCGCAGGCCGGCGTCCTCCAGCATCTTGGTGACGGCGCCGGTCAGGTTGCGGCGGGTCGCGTCGGGCTTGATGATCGAAAAGGTACGGTTCGCGGCCATGATGGTCACGCAGCTCCTGAATAAGTGAGTGGCTGGAAGTGGCGCCGCCCTAGTCGGGGCGCGGATGCAATGCAATGTCTTATAAGGGCAGCCCCTCCCAACCTTTTTCTCCCCTGCAAGGGGAGGGGGACCAGCGAAGCTGGTGGAGGGGTGTCACCGCTGATGGGGATACCCCTCCGTCAGCCCTTCGGGCTGCCACCTCCCCTTCCAGGGGAGGAATATGCTATGCCGCCTGTTCCCAGCGACCCTGGTCGTTCTGCTTCCAATAGCGGCGCTCCACGCCGTCGCGGTCGGCCAGCCCCTTCCACGCCGCACGCGCCTCGGCGATGCGGTCGCCGTCGAAGAAGTGAAAGGCCCGGTCGAAGGTCAGCGCTTCGTCGCGCCAGACGCCGTCCGCGAGCGCGACATGGCGCGCGCCATTGGTCGGCTGCACCACGCCCGCGATCAGGATGGGCTGCGCGCCGTCATCGCCCTCGCCGGCTTGCGCATGGGGCAGGAAGCCGTCCGCCGGGATCATCCAGAGCTGGCGATCGAGTGCGGCGCGCTGGTCGGCGTCGCCGCTCACGATCAGCAACCGGCCGCCGCCGCTCATCACCCGATCGGCGATGACGGGCAGCAGCCGATCGAGCGGCGCGATCGTCAGATGATAGAAATCGACCTGCACCCGCGCCGCCTCCTCTTTGCCTTACGCCTCGAACCGATCCGCGACGAACTGGTCGAGCAGACGCACGCCGTAGCCGGTCGCGCCCTTGTCGTGGTTGATGCCCGGCTTGTCCGACCAGACCATGCCCGCGATATCCAGATGCGCCCAGGCGACGCCCTCGTTGATATAGCGCTTCAGGAACTGCGCCGCCGTGATCGAGCCGCCGCCGCGCGGGCCGACATTCTTCATGTCGGCAATCTGGCTGTCGATCAGCTTGTCATAGGCGTCGGCCAGCGGGAAGCGCCACAGCTTCTCGCCCGTCGCGGTGCCCGCCGCGAGCAGCGATTCGGCCAGCGTATCGTCATTGGCGAACAGGCCGCCATGCTCATGCCCCATGCTGATGATCATCGCGCCGGTCAGCGTAGCGAGGTCGACGATGGTCGAGGGCGAATGCGTCTTCTGGACCCAGGTCAGCGCGTCGCACAGGACCAGGCGGCCTTCCGCGTCGGTGTTGATGACCTCGATCGTCTGGCCCGACATCGAGGTGACGACGTCACCGGGACGCTGCGCATTGCCGTCGGGCATGTTCTCGACCAGGCCCATGACGCCGACGACATTGGCCTTGGCCTTGCGCGCCGCGATCGCCTTCATCGCGCCCGCGACGGCACCGGCGCCGCCCATGTCCCACTTCATGTCTTCCATGCCCGCGGCAGGCTTGATCGAGATGCCGCCGGTGTCGAAGGTCACGCCCTTGCCGACCAGCGCCAGCGTTTCGGCATCGGCCGCACCGCCATTCCACTTCAGGACCAGCAGCCGCCCTTCGCGCACCGAACCCTGGCTGACGCCCAGCAGCGCCCCCATGCCCAGGTCGCGCATCTGCGCTTCGTCCAGCACGGTGACTTCCAGACCCAGGCCCTCGATGTCGTTCAGGACACGCTCGACAAAGGTTTCGGGATAGAGCTTGTTCGGCGGCTCGGAGACGAGCGTGCGGGTCAGCTCCAGCCCGCCATTGACCGCATGGATACGGGCATAGGCGGCTTCCACATCCGCCCCGGCATCGACGATCGCGATCTTCGTCAGCGTCGGCTTGGACGTTTCGGGCAGCTTGGTGCGGTACACGTCATGGCGCCAGCCGCGCTGCACCGCGGCACCGGCGAAGCCCGCGACCGCCTCTGCCGAAGGCTTGTTGCCCATCCCGGTCAGAAGCACCGTGGCCGAGGTAGCACTGGTCAGCAGCTTAGCGGTCAGCGCGCCGCCAGCCTTGCGCCAGTCGGCATCCTTGCCCTCGCCTATGCCCAAGAAAACGACGCGCCGCACCGCGCCATCGAAGGGCACGAACGTCTCGACCAGCGATCCCGCTTCGCCCTTGAAACGCGCCGCGTCGGTCGCCGCCTTGGCGACCGCCACCATGCTATCGCCGCCGACCGCTCCGGTAACCGCGCCGTCCTTGGGAATCGGGACGACGAGCACATCGTTCGCATCGGCGTCGGAGGTAAAGACGATCTGCATGGGTATCCTCGGCTAAACTCGTAACAGTTGCTATCATCTAGGCTCTTGGCCCGTCGTGGCAAGCGCGCGATTGCAGCAAGCCGCCGGTGATGCGATAGGCAGGCCTTTCAAGGCGTCGCCCTGCCGGGGGAGGCTGCATCATCGTGTCGGCAAGGACGGACCAGATATCATCGTGCGCAGAATGACGCTTCTGACCGGCAGCGCCCTGCCCTTCGCGCTTATGACGGCGAGCCCCGCCTTCGCCGCGCAGGATCTTCAGGACCGCCCCGTCGCGCCCCCGCCCAGCGAAGGCCCGGCCCCGACTAATCCCGATCAGGTCCGTTTCAGCGCCGATCAGCTGGAATATGACATCAACGCCGATGTCGTGACCGCGACCGGCGAGGTCCGGATGTTCCGCGAGGGCGAAAGGCTGCGCGCCGACAAGGTCACCTGGAACCGCAAGACGGGCAAGGTTCTGGCGACCGGCAATATCGCGATTACGAACCCCCAGGGCGACATCGCCTATGGCGACCAGATCGAACTGACCGATTCGCTGAAGGACGGCGTGGTCAACGATATGCTGGTCGTGCTGGAACAAGGCGGACGGCTGGCCGCCGTGAAGGGGACGCGCGAGCCGGACGGCACGATCAATCTCGACCGCGCCGCCTATACGCCCTGCGCGGTCGAGACGTCGGAGGGCTGCCCCAAGGAGCCGACGTGGAAGATCACGGCGGTTCGTGTCACCTATCGCCCGGACCGCGAGCGCGTCTATTTCAACGGGGCCAAGCTCAACCTGTTCGGCCTCCCCGCCATACCGCTGCCGCGCCTGTCCGCACCGGTCGGGCCGGGCGGCGACAGCGGGTTCCTGACCCCCGATATCCGGCTGGACCGAGTGAACGGGGTCGAGGTCGCCGTTCCCTATTACTGGCGCCTGGCCCCCAATAAGGGCCTGACCGTCACGCCGCACGTCTTTACCGCCGTGCTGCCGATGATGGAGGCGCAGTATGAGGAACTGAACACGCTGGGTGCGTTCCGCATCACCGGCTTCGGCACCGCCAGCCGCCGCAGCGACGACCTGAACACGCTGAACCCCACCGACACGACCCAGGCCTTTCGCGGCTATCTGGATGCGGTCGGCCGGTATCAGTTCACGCCCGAATGGAGCCTGTCGGGTTCGGCCCGGATCACCACCGACCGTACCTTCCTGCGCCGTTACGACATTTCGCGCGACGACCGGCTGCGGACGACCCTCAACCTCGAGCATATCGACGCCAACAGCTATTTCTCGCTGGCGGGCTGGTATGTCGAAACGCTGCGCGTCAACGATCCGCAGGGGCAGCAACCGATCGCCCTGCCCGTGCTCGATTATCGCCGCCGGTTCGACGACGGGCTGCTCGGCGGCAAGTTCGAGATGCAGCTGAACACATTGGCCATCACCCGCACCGCCGGACAGGATACGCAGCGGGCCTTTGCCAGCCTGCGCTGGGATTTGCGGCGCCTGACCAACTGGGGTCAGGAAGTGACGTTCACCGCCTATGGCCGGGCCGACGCCTATAACGCGAACAACATCGCCACCACGCCTTTGGTCTATCAGGGGCTGGCCGGATTCCAGGGGCGCGGCATCGGCGCGCTGGCGGTCGACGTGAAATGGCCGTTCGTCGGCGAACTCTGGGGCGGCAGCCAGCGCTTCACGCCGCGCGTCCAGATCGTCGCCAGCCCCAAGATCAAGAATATCGAGATCCCGAACGAGGACTCCCGCTCGGTCGATCTTGAGGATTCCAACCTTTTCGCGCTGAACCGCTTCCCCGGTTACGACCGATTCGAGGATTCGACGCGCATCACCTATGGCGCGCAATGGGCGCTGACCCTGCCGGGCTTCACCTTCGACACGATCGTCGGGCAGAGTTTCCGCCTGAACGACCGACCGACGATCCTTTATCCCGGTACCGGCCTGTCGGATCGCTGGTCGGATATCGTCGGGCGAACCGAACTGCGTTTCCGCGACTTCATCTCGCTGACCCATCGCTTCCGGCTGGACAAGGACAGCTTCGCGATGCGCCGGAACGAGATCGACGCGACGATCGGTTCGCGCACCACCTATGTCCAGGCGGGCTATCTGCGGCTCGACCGCAACATCTTCACATCGATCGAGGATTTGCAGGATCGCGAGGAACTGCGTCTGGCGGGCCGGGTGCAGTTCGCGCGCTTCTGGTCGGCCTTCGGCTCGACCGTGATCGACCTGACCGACCGGGCCGAGGATGCGCTGTCGCTATCCAACGGGTTCGATCCGATTCGCCATCGCCTGGGCGTCCAATATGAGGATGACTGCCTGCGGCTCGGCTTTACCTGGCGGCGCGACTATGTGCAGACGGGCGACGCGCGCGCGGGCAACAGCTTCCTGTTGACTCTGGCGTTCACCAATCTCGGCCGCTAAGCCGGTATTCAGCATGGTCGACCCATATCGCGACGGTTACGCGCCCCATCAGGCGCGATGAGGATCACAGACACGGTGAAGCACGACATTCGTACCAAGGGCCGCTCGTTTCGTGCGGGCGCAACGTTGATGCTGGTCGCAGTGGCGACCGGCGCGCTGGCGCAGACCGTTCCGGATCAGGCCGTACCGGACACGGGCGGGCTCAACATCCCGTCGAACATGCAGCTGTTCGGCAAGCTGGACCCCAATGTCCGCAAGCCCACCGCGATCGTCAACGACACGGTGCTGACCCAGACCGACATCGACCAGCGCATGGCGCTGGCCATGGCGCTGAACAACGCGACCAACCTGTCGGCGGAGGATCGCGACCGGCTGCGGATGCAGATCCTGCGGCAGCTGATCGACGAGACGTTGCAGATCCAGGAGGCCAAGACCGCCGAGATCACCGTCACGCCCGAAGAGATCAACCAGGCTTATGCCCGCTTCTCGCAGCAGTTCGGCAAGACGCCTGCGGCGATGACCACCTTCCTGCGACAGGTCGGCTCGTCGGAAAAGTCGATGCGTCGCCAGATCGAGGGTGAGCTCGCGTGGAGCCGCTATCTGCGCAAGCGGGTCGAGCCCTATGTGAATGTCGGCGACGAGGAAGTCACCGCGATCCGCAACCGCCTGGAAGCGGCCAAGGGCACCGAGGAATATAATCTCAAGGAGATTTTCCTCTCCGCCAACGAGGCGACGCAGCAGCAGGTGTTCAACAACGCCCGCCAGATCATCGGCGAAATCCAGAAGGGGCAGCAGCCCTTCGAATATTTCGCGCGCAGCTTCTCGGAAGCGTCGACCCGCGCGGTGAACGGCGATCTGGGCTGGGTCCGCGCGGCACAGCTTCCGCCCGAGCTTCAGGCCGCCGTCCAGCAGATGCAGGTCGGCCAGGTCGCCGGACCGATCCAGATTCCGGGCGGCTTCTCGATCCTGTACCTGACCGACAAGCGTCAGGTGCTGACCGCCGATCCGCGCGATTCGCGCCTGTCACTCAAGCAGCTGACCGTGAAATTCCCGGCGGGCACGACCCAGGCCCAGGCCAGCGCCCGCGCCGCCGAGTTCGCCAAGGCGACCCAGGCGATCCGTGGCTGCGGCGACGTGCAGCGTGTCGCGACCGCGCTGAAGGCCGAGGTCGTCGACAATGACCAGGTGACGATCCGCCAATTGCCGGCACCGCTGCAGGAAATCCTGCTCAAGCTGCAGATCGGCCAAGCCACCCCACCCTTCGGTTCGCCGGAACAGGGCGTGCGCTCGCTGGTGCTGTGCGACCGCGAGGAACCGCGCTCGGGCAACCTGCCGACTAATGACCAGATCCAGAATCAGGTCGAGCAGCAGCGGGTAAACCTGCGCGCGAACCAGAAGATGCGCGATCTCCGCCGCGACGCGGTGATCGAATATCGTTGATATGATCCGGCCGCTCGCGATCTCGATGGGTGACCCGGCCGGGATCGGGCCGGAAATCATCGCCAAGGCCTGGGCCGCGCGCCGGGAGGCGGGCTTGCCCCCCTTCCTGGCGGTCGGCGACGCACGCGCGATCGAGCGGGTGTGGAGCGGTCCCATCGTCCGCGTGTCGGACATGGCGGCGGCCGTTGCCGCTTTCGACGAGGCGCTGCCCATCCTGTCGGTCGACGATGCGGGCGAAATCCGCCCCGGCCAGCCGGATGTCGAGGGCGCCCGCTGCGCCCTTCATTCGCTGGAGCTGGCGGTCGGGCTCGTCCGCTCCGACGCAGCGAGCGCGCTGGTCACGGGGCCGGTCAGCAAGGCCCAGCTATACGATATCGGTTTCACCCATCCCGGCCAGACCGAGTTCGTCGCCGAACGCTGTGGCGTGGCGGGCGAGAATGCGGTGATGATGCTCGCCGGGCCATCCTTGCGGGTCGTGCCGATCACCACCCATGTCCCGTTGGCGGCGGTATCCGGCCTGTTGTCGGTCGAACTGATCGTCGCCAAGGGGCGAGCGACTGCGCGGGGCCTGTGCCGGAATTTCGGGATCAAGGCCCCTCGCCTCGTCTTTGCCGGACTGAATCCCCATGCCGGGGAGAGTGGCGCGATCGGGCGGGAGGAGATCGAGTTGCTCGAACCCGCCATCGCGCAGCTACAGGCCGAGGGAATCGATGCGACCGGCCCGTTCGCGGCCGATACCCTGTTCCATTCGCGCGCCCGTGCCCGCTATGATGCGGCGCTCTGCTGCTATCACGACCAGGCGCTGGTCCCGATCAAGACGCTGCATTTTGACGAGGGCGTGAACATCACGCTGGGCCTGCCCATCGTGCGGACCTCGCCCGATCATGGCACCGCCTTTGGCCTTGCGGGGCAGGACAGCGCGCATCCGGGCGCGATGATCGCCGCCATTGCGATGGCGGGCGACGCGGCACGCCGCCGGGCGGAAGCCGCCGCCTGATATGGACCCCGTAACGCCGCTCCCGCCTTTGCGCGAGGTCATCGCGCGCCATGGCCTGTCCGCCGCCAAGTCGCTGGGCCAGAATTTCCTGTTCGACGGCCAGTTACTGGCCCGGATCGCCGCTATTCCCGGCGACCTGACCGATCAGGAGGTGCTGGAGATCGGCCCCGGTCCCGGCGGCCTGACCCGCGCCCTGTTGATGGCGGGGGGGCGCGTCACCGCGATCGAGCGTGACCGCCGCTGTATCCCCGCGCTTGCCGAACTGGCGGAGGCCTTTCCAGGCCGGTTGAAGGTGATCGAGGGCGATGCCCTGCGCATCAACGCGCCGGAGCTGTTCGAGGGGCAGCCGCATATCGTCTCCAACCTGCCCTATAATGTCGGCACGCCGCTGCTCGTCGGCTGGCTATCGGGCGCGTGGTTGCCCTGGTGGCAATCGTGCACGCTGATGTTCCAGAAGGAGGTCGCCGAGCGCATCGTCGCGGCGCCCGACCAGTCCTCCTATGGCCGGCTGGCCGTGCTGACCCAGTGGCGCAGCGAGTCGCGGATCGCGATGCCGGTGCACCGTTCGGCCTTCACCCCGCCGCCCAAGGTCATGTCGGCGGTCGTCCATATCACCCCCAGGCCCGCGCCCGAGGGGGTCAGCTTCCGAACGCTGGAACGCCTGACGGCCGCCGCCTTCGGCCAGCGCCGCAAGATGCTCCGCCAGAGCCTGAAGCCGGTCGTCGGAGCGGTCGAGGCGATGGAGTCGATCGGCCTCGCCCCTTCCCGTCGCGCAGAGACGCTGTCGGTGGACGAGTTCGTCGCCCTCGCCCGCGCACTGGGGTAAAGCGACATTCCTCCCCTGCTAAGGGGGGAATGGAGAAGACGGGTTACGGCGTCGGCGCAGTTTTGCTGTCGATCTGGGCCGTCGTCACCGTTGCAGGCGGCCCCTTGGCGATCTGCGCCGCGAGTGCCGTCGCGTCGGCGCAGTCGCTTTTGCAAAGCGTCTTGATCTTGGCGAGATTGTCCTTGGCGCGCGCCACCGCCCCACGCTGGACCAGCGCCTCACCCTGACCGCGCAGGGCGCGCGTGTCGTTGGGGTCGAGCAGAAGGGCCTCGCGATACAGTCGGATCGCCTTGCCGGGCAGGCCACGCGCATCCGCCACCTCGGCGAGCAGGATGAAGGCCGCCCGGTTGCGCGGATCGACCGCAACCGCCGTCTCCAGCGCATCGGTCGCCCCGTCGAGATTGCCCGCCGCCTTCAACCCGCGTGCCTGTTCCAGCAACTGGATCGAGCGCGCGTCGATCTGGTTGTCCGGGCGCTGGCCGCTGAGCGAGGTGGAAAGCGAAACCACCGCCAATGCGGCGGCGGCGGCCAGGGACGACAAACGCATGAGGAACTCCGGACGTGGCACTGGGCCTGATGCTAGCATGGCGCCCGAAGGCAGGCGACAAAAAAGCCGTCGGTGCCGTGGGTGGCGGGGTCAAGTCGGCGGCCAAGGCCATGGGGCGTGCCGATGGCCGGATCGACCGGCTCGGCGGACCAGCCCGAATGCCGCGATAGAAACGCTGCGACCTGGTCGCTTCCTTCCGCATCGAGCAGCGAACAGACGATATAGACCAGCCGCCCGTCCGGCTTGACCAGCCCGGCCCCGATCTCCAGCACCTGTTCCTGCATCGCTCGGAGACGCGCCAGACGATCGGGCGTCAGGCGCCAGCGTGCCTCGGGATTGCGCCGCCATGTGCCGGTGCCCGAACAGGGCGCATCGATCAGCACGCCGTCGGCCTTGCCCGCCCAGTCGGCGAGCATCTCGGCCTCGCGGCCGGGATTGAGCAACCGGCTTTCGACGATCGTCACGCCCGCCCGCTCCGCGCGGGGGGCAAGCCTTTGAAGCCGCGCCCGGTCGATGTCGCAGGCCAGCAGCGCACCCTGGTTACCCATCGCCGCCGCGATCTGGAGCGTCTTGCCGCCCGCTCCCGCACACAGATCGACCAGCCATTCGCCCGGCTTGGCCGCCAGCGCCGCGCCGACCAGCTGGCTGCCCTCGTCCTGCACCTCGACCAGCCCGGCCCGATAGATATCGGACTGTTCGACCGGCATACCGTTGGGAAGGCGAAGGCCCATCGGCGCATGCGGCGTGGCGGTCGCCTCCGGCCATTGCTCCAACACGGCGGCCCTTGTCGTCGCCAAGCTGTTGACCCGGATGTCGAGCGGCGCACGCCCGACCAAGGCCGCCTGCTGCGCCCCGTTCAGCCCTGATGCGGTCAGCGCCTCGACCAGCCATGCCGGGGCGACGCCCGCCTCTGCGCGGGGTTCCTCGGGCGAAATGACCGCGGGCCCATGGGTCGACCCGTCGAAGGTCGCCGCGATCGCGGGATCTTTATCCGCGACCGCCAGCATCGCCGCGCGCCCCGTCACGGGCAGCGGCCCTGCCTGACGGATGGCGGCATAGACCAGTTCACGCACCGCGCGTCGGTCCTTCGATCCGGCATAGCGACGGGTCGAGAAATAGCGGGCGATCAGCGTGTCCGCCGCCGCCCCGCCGCTGGCGGCAGCGGCGACGATCTCGTCCAGCAACTCGATCGCCGCCTGGGTCCGTGCGGCGGGGGTCATGCGAAGCGCTCCGTCAGCTTAGCGGGTCGGGTAATTGGGCGCTTCCCGCGTGATCGTCACGTCATGGACGTGGCTTTCCTTCAGGCCGGCGCCCGTGATCTGAACGAACTGCGCACGCTCGCGCAGATCCTTCAGCGTCGCCGAGCCGGTATAGCCCATCGCCGCCTTGATGCCGCCGACCAGCTGGTGGATGACGTCGCGCGCCGGGCCCTTATAGGCGACCTGGCCCTCGATGCCTTCGGGCACCAGCTTCATCTGATCCTTGATATCGCCCTGGAAGTAACGGTCCGCCGAGCCACGGCCCATCGCCCCGACCGAGCCCATGCCGCGATACGACTTATAGGCACGGCCCTGATACAGGAAGGTCTCGCCTGGTGCCTCTTCGGTGCCCGCCAGCAGCGAGCCCACCATACAGGCCCCCGCGCCCGCCGCCAGCGCCTTGGCAAGGTCGCCCGAGGTGCGCAGGCCGCCATCGGCGATCACCGGCACGCCCGACTTCCAGCCCTCCTCGGCGCAGTCCATGACGGCGGTCAGCTGCGGCACGCCGACGCCCGCCACGACGCGGGTGGTGCAGATCGAGCCCGGCCCGATGCCGACCTTCACCGCATCCGCGCCCGCATCGATCAACGCGCGGGTCGCCGCCGCCGTGGCGACATTGCCCGCGATCACCTGCACCGTGTCGGACAGCTTCTTCGCGGCCTCGACCGCACGGGCTACATCCCGGTTATGGCCATGCGCGGTGTCGATGATGACGCAATCCACATCGGCTTCGATCAGCGCGCGCGTGCGATCAAAGCCCTTTTCGCCCACGGTGGACGCAGCGGCCACGCGCAGACGACCGGCCGCATCCTTGGTGGCCGACGGATAGGTGACGGCCTTTTCGATATCCTTCACCGTGATCAGGCCGACGCAGCGATAGCTGTCGTCGACGACCAGCAGCTTCTCGATACGCCGCGCATGGAGCAGGCGGCGTGCCTCATCCTGGCCGACGCCGACCTTGACGGTCGCCAGCCCCTCATGGGTCATCAGCTCGGAGACGGGCTGTTGCGGGTTCTCGGCGAAGCGCACGTCACGGTTGGTCAGGATGCCGACCAGGCGCCCGTCGAACTCGACGACGGGAATGCCGCTGATCCGGTGGCGCGCCATCAGCGCCTGCGCCTCCGCGAGCGTCGCGGTCGGCGAGATGGTGATCGGGTTGACGACCATACCGCTCTCGAACCGCTTGACCTGGCGGACCGCGGCGACCTGCTGCTCGACGGTCAGGTTGCGGTGGAGCACGCCCATGCCGCCCAGCTGCGCCATGACGATCGCCATGTCGGCCTCGGTCACGGTGTCCATCGCCGCCGACAGGACGGGGATGTTGAGCGCGATCGAGCGGGTCAATTGCGTCCGCGTGTCTGCGGTGCTCGGCAGAACGTCGGACTCCTGGGGTACGAGGAGCACGTCGTCGAAGGTGAGGCCGAGGCGGATATCCATGGGGCTGCCAAATCCTGCGGAGGGAACAAGTGGCGGGCCATGTAACCAAAGCAAGCCGTTCCCGCTAGGCCCTAGCTGCACCGACATGCTACAACCGGCGCATTCGATTAAGGGGAAAGCCGTCCATGGGCCTGATCATCGCCGCACTCGCCGTCCTGCTGGTGCTGATGTACCTGATGATGTCGATCAAGATCGTCCGCCAAGGCTATCAATATACGATCGAACATTTCGGTCGTTATACCGGCACGGCGATCCCCGGTTTCAATTTCTACCCCGCCTTTTTCTATCGCGTCGGCCGCAAGGTGAACATGATGGAGCAGGTGATCGACATTCCGGGGCAGGAGATCATCACCAAGGATAATGCGATGATCTCGACCGACGGGGTCGTCTTCTTCCAGGTGCTCGACGCGCCCAAGGCCGCCTATGAGGTGTCGGATCTGTATATCGCGCTGCTGAACCTCGTGACGACCAATTTGCGCACCGTGATGGGCTCGATGGACTTGGACGAAACACTGTCCAAGCGCGACGAGATCAATGCGCGGCTGCTCAACGTCGTCGATCATGCGACGACGCCTTGGGGGGTGAAGATCACGCGTGTCGAGATCAAGGATATCCGCCCGCCGGTCGACATCGTCAACGCCATGGCCCGCCAGATGAAGGCCGAGCGTGAGAAACGCGCCAACATCCTGGAGGCCGAAGGTTCGCGGGCGTCTGAAATCCTGCGCGCCGAAGGACAGAAGCAGGCCCGTATTCTGGAAGCAGAGGGCCGCCGCGAGTCGGCCTACCGCGACTCGGAGGCCCGCGAACGCGCGGCCGAGGCGGAGGCCAAGGCGACCCGCGTCGTGTCCGAGGCGATCGAGTCGGGCGGCACGCAGGCGATCAACTATTTCATCGCGCAAAAATATGTCGAGGCGGTCGGCAAATTTGCCACCAGCCCCAACGCCAAGACCATCCTGTTCCCCGTCGAGGCGACCCAGCTGATCGGCACGCTGGGTGGCATCGGTGAACTGGCCAAGGAAGCCCTGGCGCCGCAAAAGGGTACGCCCGCCCAGCCCGCGACCCCGCGCGTCACCACCAAGCCGGGGCCGTTCGACCAGTCCCCGTCGTGACGATCGGTGAATTCGATCCCGCCGCACTCTGGCTGGCGGGGGCATTGGTACTCGGGATCGCCGAGCTGCTGGTGCCGGGCGTCTTCCTGATCTTTCTGGCCATCGCGGCGGGTGTGACCGCGCTCACCACATGGGCGCTGCCGGACCTGCCGATCGGGCTGCAACTCGCCGATTTCGCGGTCTGGAGCGTGGTGTGCGTGATGATCGGGCGGCGATGGTATCGCGACTTTCCCATCGAGAGCGACGCGCCCGTCCTCAACGAACCCGCCCGGCGGCTGCGCGGGCAGATCGTCACCGTCACGACCCCGATCATCGCTGGTGAAGGTCGCGCCCGGCTGGGGGATGGCGAGTGGCCGGTGCGCGGGCCTGATGCGACCAGCGGCACGCGACTGCGTATCGCCCATGTCGACGGCGGTACGCTGCTGGTCGAACCGATCGAGCCCGACGCGTGATCAGCCGCGCTGCTGCGCAAGCACCTCATAGGCCATGACTGCCGTCGCCACGGCTGCGTTCAGGCTGTCGGCCTTGCCCAGCATCGGAATCTTGACCAGCGTATCGCAGGCGGCGGCATAGTCGGCGGGCATTCCTTGCGCCTCGTTGCCGGTCAGCAGGAAGGTCGGCGCGGCATAGCGCGCGGCGCGATAGTCCGAATCGGTGTCGAGGCTGAGCCCCACCAACTGCCCAGGCCCCTGCCGCAGCCAGTCGAGGAACGGTTGCCACTCCGTCCGCACGATCGGCACGGTGAACAGCGCGCCCATGCTCGCGCGCACCGCCTCGACCGAGAAGGGATCGACGCATTCGCCGACCAGGATCAGCCCCCCCGCCCCGACCGCATCGCCGGTACGCAGGATGGTCCCCAGATTGCCGGGATCGCGCAGACGCTCGGCGACCAGCCAGATGCCGGAGGCGTTGCGGTCCAGCTCATCGAGCGTGACGCCCAACTCCTCGAACACACCAACGACCGCCTGCGGATTGTCCTTGCCCGACAGTTTCGACAGGATGTCGGGAGTCGTCTCGATCGCCTCGCCTTCCGATGCCTCGACGGCCGCGATCAGGTCGCGGACCAGCGGATGGCCTGCGGACGGCTTGGCGTAGAATAACAGGGTCGGCAGCCGCCCGGTCTCTCGCGCCTCGGTCAGGATGCGCAGGCCCTCGGCCAGGAACTGGCGCGATTGCTTGCGGTGACGCTTGTCGCGCAGGTCGCGGGCCCACTTGATCAGCGGGTTGGAATAAGCGGTAATTTCACGGGGCATCAGTCTTCGCCGAACTTCGCTTCCACCAGCGCGGCAAGTGCCTCGACCGTTACGTCCGCGCCGTCACCCGCCGCGCTGATCGTGATGGTGTCGCCCATCGCGGCGCCCAGCATCATCAGGCCCATGATCGAGGTGCCCGTCACCGTGCTGCCGTCCTTGGCGACCCGCACTTCGCAGGGTTGGGTGGAGGCGAGCGTCACGAACTTGGCGCTGGCGCGGGCGTGAAGGCCACGCCGGTTGGTGATGAGAACGGACCGCGTCTGCTCCGTCATGCGGCGGCCTCGCCCAGCACTTCGGACGCGACCGAGATATATTTCCGCCCCGCCTCGCGCGCGGCGGCGACGGCATCGACGACCTGCATCGACTTGCGCGCCGACCCCAGGCGAATGAGCATCGGCAGGTTCATCCCCGCGATCACCTCGACCCGGCCGCGTTCCATCAGCGAGATGGCCAGGTTGGAGGGGGTGCCGCCGAACAGGTCGGTCAGCACGATCACCCCGCGCCCGGCATCGACGGCGGTGATCGCGGCGGCGATGTCCGCACGTCGTTCCTCCATATCGTCCTCCGGCCCGATCGCGATGGTCGCGATCCGCTCCTGCGGACCGACCACATGTATCATCGCGGTCACGAACTCATCGGCGAGCCGCCCGTGCGTCACCAGAACCAGACCGATCATGTCAGACACGCATATCCATCATTGCTTGGCCGGCCCGGCTTCCAGTGAGTCTTTCGGCACGGCACTCAAATCACGATGTACCACCGTGGGGGAAAAACCGTTCTGGCGCAACCGTCCCGCGATCCGTTCCGCGACATGGACCGACCGGTGTCTCCCGCCGGTACAGCCGATCGCGATGGTGATATAGGATTTTCCGCTGGCGATATAACGCGGAACCAGCGTGTCGAGCAGCGTCTCGATCTGGCCGACCGCCGTCTCATAGGCCGGGTCGTGCCGGATATAGTCGATCACCCCCTGATCGAGCCCGGTGCCGGGGCGCAACTCGGCCGACCAATGCGGATTGCGCAGGAACCGCATGTCGAAGACGAGGTCGGCGTTACGCGGCAAGCCCTTGGAAAAGCCGAACGACATCACCGTCAACACCGGCTCGCTCAGCCCGTCGACGGCGTAATTGGCGCGCAGCCACTGACCCAGATCATTGCTGGTCATGTTCGTCGTGTCGAGCAGCCGATCCGCCATGTCGCGCACCGGTGCCAGCAGTGCGCGCTCATGCGCGATGCCATCATCGGCCGCGCGGTCCATCGCCAGCGGGTGGCGATGCCGGGTCTCGGCATAGCGCCGCTTCAACTCCGCGCCGCCGCAATTCAGGAACAGCGTCTCGATCGCCAGATTGGGGCTCTCGTTCAACCGCCGGATGCTCTGCGTGATCTGCTCCGGCGCGAAATCGCGGGTGCGCACGCCGATGCTGATCGCCAGCGGGCGGTTCTTGCCCTCCATCCCCTTGGGCGGTGCGGCCTCCAGCAATCCGTTCAGCAGGAAAAGCGGCAGATTGTCGACGACCTCCCAGCCCAGGTCTTCCAACGTCTTCAGGGTGGTCGACGTGCCGGCGCCGGACATGCCGGTCACCAGCAAGATGCGTTTTCGGTCCATCACAGGCGCTCCTTGACGCGCGATACCAGCAGTTCGACCTTGATAGGGGCCGAGGCCGGAAGGGGATTGAGCCTATAGATAGGGATTGTGACGCCCGCGATCACGGTGTCCTGCGGATCGGGCAAGCGTTCTTCGTCTCCCAAGTCGATGACGAGGCCGATGATGGCGGTCGGCCGATAGGGCAAGGGCAGGATACCGACGCCGCGTACCTCGATCAGCCCCGCAATCCGTTCGGGCACCGTGACGTGCAACGCACCGTCGATACAGGTCGCTGCGACATAATCGTCCGCGATCAACGTCGCCCCCCGGTCGATCAGCCGCAGCGCCAGATCGGACTTGCCCGATCCCGATGGCCCGCGCAGCAGCACGCCGACATCGCCGATCGCCACGCAACTGGCATGGATCAGTTCGCCCTTCATGCGATCGCCGCCAGGGGCAGCCGCACCACGAAGCGCGCCCCGCTCATCCGGTCTTCGCGTGCCTCGACATGGATGCGCCCCTGATGCGCCTCGACGATGGTCCGCGCGATGGCGAGGCCCAGACCCGAATGGCGGCCGAAATTCTCCGAACTGGGGCGGATCGAGTGGAAACGGCGGAAGATCGCCTCACGCGCTTCTTCCGGGACGCCCGGCCCCTCGTCCTCGACGCGGATGACCCAATCGTCCCGTTCGCGCGCCAGGCTGATCGCGACGACCGCCTCGTCCGGGGAAAAGGACAGCGCGTTGTCGATCAAATTCTCGAACACCCGTTCCAGCCGCGCGCCCTCGCCCGACACCATGGCGGGCCCCGGTTCGGTCGAATCGAAGCGCAGGCGGATGCCACGCTCCACCCCGCGCGCCTCGCGCTGCGCGATGAGGCCGCCGATCAGCGCGTGGAGATCGACCGGATCGAATTTGGCCCGGCTGAGCTGTGCGTCGAGCCGCGAGGCGTCCGAGATATCGGTGATGAGCCGGTCCAGCCGCCGGACATCGTCGCGCACGATGGCAAGCAACTGCGCCTGGAGCGCGGGGTCGTGGATCGTCTCCAGCGTATCGACCGCCGACCGCAATGAGGCGAGCGGGTTCTTCAGCTCGTGCGTCACATCGGCCGCAAAGGCCTCGGTCGCGTCGATCCGCGCGCGCAGCGCCAGGCTCATGTCGGACAGCGCGCGCGCCAGCATTCCCAGTTCGTCACGCCGATCGGGCAGCCTGGGCACCACGACCTCCCGCGCGCGGCCCAACCGAACCCGCACCGCCGCGCGCGCCAGCCGCCGCAACGGCCGAACGATGGTCCGCGCGAGAAACAGCGACAACAGCACCGAGATCAGCGCGACGAGCGCCAGCAGCACGCTCAACCGGAACCGCTCGATCCGGACGGTTTCGGTTATGAAGCGCGCGTTCTCCGTCGCCATGATCGCACCGCCCCCCGGCAAGGGCGCCGCTGCCGTGATGACGGGCGTGCGATCGGGCGCGCGCCAGACCGATGCGGCCACCATGCCCTTTCGGGCCGCGACCACGTCGGGCCATTCCGCGCCGCCACGCCGTTCCCGGTAGAGCGGCGGGCGCGCTGCCCCGACGACGGTGTCGATTCCGGCATCAAGGAAACGCGCGATGGCCTGCCCCCAATCCTGCTTGTCGGGATCGCGCAGCACGACGTTGCGGACGCCCAGTGCGCGGCTGTCAGCGACCAGTCGCCCCCCGGCATCGAACAGGCGAATGCGCGCGCCGGTGTCGCGCGCCAGCCGCCCGACGAGCACGTCGCGTTCCTCGCTGCGCACCGAGGTCAGCGCCTCGCCCATCAACCGCACCTCGCGGACCGACTGGGCGACCCGGTTGTCGAGCAGGCGCGCGCGATAGGAATCGAGATAGAAGAATCCGCCCGCCAGCAGCAGCAACGCAAAAATGTTGAGCGCCAGAATCCGCTGGGTCAGCGAAATCTGGCCCGACCAGCGCAACGCCAGGTCGGGGGCTTCACTCCTCGGAGAATCGGTAACCGGCGCCATAGAGCGTCTCGATGGCGTCGAACTCGGGATCTACCTGTCGGAACTTGCGGCGCAGGCGCTTGATATGGCTGTCGATCGTCCGGTCGTCGACATAGATGTCGTCCTGATAGGCCGCATCCATCAACTGGTTGCGCGTGCGCACGATGCCGGGCCGCTGCGCCAGCGTCTCCAGGATCAGGAACTCGGTGACGGTCAGCGTGACCGGCTCGCCCTTCCACGTCACGCGGTGCCGCGCCGGGTCCATGGCGAGCTGGCCACGGGTCAGCGGCCCCTGCACTTCGGCGGCGGGCGTGCCTTGCGGCGCACCGGCATTTTCCGAACGGCGCAGGATCGCGCGGATGCGGGCGATCAACAGGCGTTGCGAGAAGGGCTTGGCGATATAATCGTCCGCTCCCATCGCCAGCCCCAGCGCCTCGTCCAGCTCGTCATCCTTGCTGGTCAGGAAAATGACCGGAATCTGGCTCTTCTCGCGCAGGCGGCGGAGCAACTCCAGCCCGTCCATGCGCGGCATCTTGATGTCGAAGATCGCCAGATCGGGCGGATTGTCGATCAACGCCTTCAATGCCGCCTCGCCGTCCGCATAGACGCGCGTCACGAACCCCTCGGCCTGAAGCGCGATCGATACCGAGGTCAGGATGTTCCGGTCGTCATCGACCAGCGCGATGGTCGCCGTCATGCAACCGCCCCTAGACCCATATCATGCGAAGGAACCGCCATGGCCATCGGTTAGGCCAAAGTGAGACACGGCTCAACCATCTTCGCCGAACAGCGTGTTTGACGTGTTTAACAAAAGGCGTATGGAACGATCCAACGCATATGTAGTCGGTGCGGTGAAACAGCGCTGGGCCATCAGGACCCGTCGCCTTGGGGAACGAGGAAGCTCTTATGAACGAACGGATTCCGGAAACCGGTCTGCAGGCGCAGGGGATCGAGACCCGTGCCACGCTGCATTGGAATCTCGTCACCGCGCGGCTGATCGAAACCGCCGTCGCGCGCGGCGAGGGCAAGCTGTCGGCCGATGGTCCGCTGGTGGTCGAAACCGGCGAGCACACCGGCCGTTCGGCGCAGGACAAATTCATGGTCCGCGACGACGAGACCCGCGACACCGTGTGGTGGGGCAAGACCAACAAGCCGATGAGCCCGGACGACTTCGCCGCGCTGAAGGCCGATTTCTTCGCCGCGCTCGGCCAGAAGGAAGACCTGTTCGTCCAAGACCTGTATGGCGGCTCGCAGCCCGAGCATCGGGTCCGCGTCCGGGTCGTGACCGAACTCGCCTGGCACAACCTGTTCATCCGCACGATGCTGGTGCGCCCCGAGGAGCATGAACTTCGCAAGTTCGCTGCGGAATACACCATCATCGACCTGCCCAGCTTCCGTGCCGACCCAGCGCGTCATGGCTGCCGGTCCTCGACCGTGATCGCGGTCAACATGACCGAGAAACTGATTCTGATCGGCGGCACGCGCTACGCGGGTGAGATGAAGAAGTCGGTCTTCGGCCTACTTAACTATCTGCTGCCGACGACCGGCGTGATGCCGATGCATTGCTCGGCCAATATGGGTGCGGACGGGTCGACCGCCGTATTCTTCGGCCTGTCGGGCACCGGCAAGACGACGCTGTCGGCGGACGCAAGCCGAACGCTGATCGGCGACGACGAGCATGGCTGGTCCGACACCGCCGTCTTCAATTTCGAAGGCGGCTGCTATGCCAAGATGATCCGCCTGTCGCCCGAGGCGGAACCGGAAATCTTCGCGACCACCAAGCGGTTCGGCACCGTTCTCGAAAACGTGGTCATGGACCCGGTCACGCGCCAGCTCGATCTGGACGACAATAGCCTGGCTGAGAATAGCCGGGGGGCCTATCCGATCGACTTCATCCCCAATGCGTCGAAGGACAATATGGGGGGCGTGCCGCGCAACATCGTGATGCTGACGGCCGATGCGTACGGCATCCTGCCGCCGATCGCCAAGCTGACGCCCGAACAGGCAATGTACCACTTCCTGTCGGGCTATACCGCACGCGTCGCAGGAACCGAGATCGGTGTGACCGAGCCGGATGCGACCTTCTCCACCTGCTTCGGCGCGCCGTTCATGCCGCGTCACCCATCGGTGTACGGCAATCTCTTGAAGGAACGGATCGCCAAGGGCGGGGTCGATTGCTGGCTGGTCAACACGGGCTGGACCGGCGGTAAGTACGGCGTCGGAAGCCGCATGCCGATCAAGGCGACCCGCGCGCTGCTCAACGCCGCGCTCGACGGCAGCCTGAACCAGGTCGCATTCCGCACGGACCCGAATTTCGGCTTCCAGGTGCCGGTCGCGGTGCCCGGCGTCGATGCGGCGATTCTGAATCCTCGCGATACCTGGGCGGACAAGACCGCCTATGACGCGACGGCGACGAAGCTGGTCGACCTGTTCAACGAAAACTTCGAGCAGTTCGCCGACCATGTCGACGAAGGCGTTCGCGCCGCCGCACCGAAGGTCACGGTCGCGGCCTGACGTCGTGGGGAGACGCTTCCGGCAGGCGTCTCCCTATTCCTCCCCTTGCAGGGGAGGAATTGCGCCAGCTCACCCGTAGCGTACCGACCCGTTTACTCCGCCTCAGCCTCCGCCAGGTCGGCGACCGGCATCAGCTTGGTTAACGGGCGAACCGATTGTTCGATGAGCGGCGGCGACTCGATGGTCTTGCCCCCAGTGTCAATATTCAAAGCCTCAAAACGCTTGGCGCTCGTCAAGACATTGCTCTCGAGGCTGCCGACGAAGGCATTGTATGCGGTCATCGCCGTATCGAGATTCTTGCCTAGCTTCGCGACATGGCCGCCCATGACCGACAGGCGACCGAACAATTCCTTGCCGAGCAGGCCAATTTCATGGGCCTGTTGAGCCAGTTTCTCCTGGCGCCAGACGGCAGCAACGGTTCGCGCTATGGCGATCAGGTTCGTCGGGGTCGCCAACAGCACCTTCTTTTCAAACGCGAAGTCCCAGAGTGTCGGGTCATTCTCCAGCGCCGCCGACAGGAAATGCTCGCCCGGCACAAACATGATGACATAGTCCGGCGCGTCCTCGAACTGGCTCCAATAGCTCTTATTGCCCAGCCCGTTGACATGCGCGCGCATCGCGGCGGCATGGCGCGCCAGGCCCAGCTGCCGTTCGGGTTCGTCGACCGCGCCGAATGCATCTTGATAGTCGTTCAGCGAAACCTTGGCGTCGATCACCAACGCCTTGCCGCCCGGCACGCGCACGATCGCATCGGGGCGCAGGCGGCCACCCTCCCCGTCCGCGACGCTGACCTCGGTCTGGAAATCGGCATGTTCGGAGAGGCCGCAGCTTTCCAGCACATTGCGAAGCTGCTGTTCCCCCCAGCGCCCGCGCGCCTTGGGGGCGTTGCGCAGCGCGTTGACGAGCTTGGCCGCCTCACCCGACACACGCTCCTGCCCGATCCGCATCGCCTCGATCTGGCCCTTCAACTCGCCAAAGGCGCCGCGCCGCTCGTCCTCGACCTTCCGAACGCCTTCCTCATAACGCTGAAGCCGCTGGTGGACCGGATCGAGCAAGGCCTTGAGCGTCTGGCCAGAGGCTTCTTCCGACTGGCGGAAACGGGCTTCGGCGCGCTCCAGAAACTGGCGCTGTGCCACCTCGAGCGCGCGGGCCGCGGCTTCGCCGAACTGGGCGTTGATCTGCTCGCGCGCCTGACCCAGCGCTTCCAGCGTCTGGGCATAGGCCGCGTCGCGTTCCTGCGCACGCGCCCGCAATTCGGCCAGTTCACGCAGGGCGGCGTTACGTTCCGCTTCGACGGCATCACGCGCGGCGCGGATCACGTCCAGATCGGCCGCCCGCCCCCGCAATTCGGCCAGCGCCTGGAGCGCGTCGCTTCGTTCACGCTCGGCGATATCGCGCGCGCTGCGCAGCGGCTCCACTTCCGCCGCACGGGTCTGGGCGGTGGCCAGTTCAGCGGCCAAGCCATCGGCCTTGCGCCGCGCGACCAGCCAGCCGACGACGCCTCCCAATAGGAGAGCGAGCAACGCGACTGCGATCAATTCGGGCATCATGGCAACCTGTCAAACCTTGGGACAGGTCAGAACATAGAACGAACGAAGCCGGTCGAACAAGGCCATTCGACCGGCTTGGTCCGGATAGGTCAGCCCTTCCGGATCTTGTTCAGCTTGCGCATCAGCATGTCGCGCTTCAGCCGGCTGACGTGATCGATGAACAGCACGCCGTTCAGATGGTCGATCTCATGCTGCATGCAGGTGGCGAGCAGCCCGTCGAGTTCGGCCTCATGCCCCTCACCCTTTTCATCCAGCCATTTGACGCGGCAGGAGGCGGGACGCTTCACCTCGGCATATTGCTCGGGGATCGACAGACAGCCTTCGTTATAGGTCGACAGCTCTTCGCTGACCGACAGGATTTCGGGGTTGATATAGGCCTTCGGGTTCTTGACCGGCTTGCCTTCCTCATCCTCTTCCTCCTGGAGGTCGATGACGAGGATACGCTGGTCTACGCCGACCTGGATCGCGGCCAGGCCGATACCGTGCGCGTCGTACATCGTCTCGATCATGTCGGCGACGAGCTGGCGGACATTATCGTCCACCGTCTCGACGGGCTTGGAGACGAGACGCAGGCGGGGGTCGGGAACTTCGACGATCGGAAGAATGGCCATGACGGTTTCGCTACGGTCAGCGGCCGAACCCGTCAAGCGGGCGGATCACACCACCGGCCGTCGCGCGCGCAGCGCCTGGGCCAGCGTGCCTTCATCCAGATAGTCCAACTCGCCGCCGACCGGCAGGCCGTGGGCAAGCTGGGTCACGCGCACCGGAAAACGCTCGATCCGCTCGGCGACGTAATGGGCGGTGGTCTGCCCCTCCAGCGTGGCGTTCATCGCCAGCACGACCTCGTCAACGCCGCCGCCCTCGATCCGGCGGACCAGGGCGTCGATCGTCAGGTCCTCGGGCCGCACCCCCTCCAGCGCGGAAAGGCGGCCGCCCAGCACATGGAAGCGTCCCGGAAACAGCCGCGACCGCTCCAGCGCCCAAAGGTCGGCAACCTCCTCGACCACGCACAGTGCGCCTGCGTCCCGCCGCGGGTCGGCACAGATCGCGCAAGGGTTGGCCGTATCGATATTGCCGCAGGTCGAACAGGTCTCCAGCCGTTCCTCGACCGCCCCCAGCGCCGTCAGCAGCGGCACCAGCGCCGCCTCCCGCTTTTTCAGCAGATGCAGGACCGCGCGACGTGCCGATCGGGGGCCAAGGCCAGGAATACGCGCCAGCGCCTGGGTCAGCGCCTCGATCTCGGGGGATGCCATGACGGACAGATAGGGGGTTGCGCGCCGTCCCGCCAGCGCAGAGAGGCTTGGGGCATGCGGATCATCTTCATGGGTACGCCGGGCTTTGCCGTCCCGGTTCTGCAAGCACTGGTCGAGGCCGGGCATCAGGTCGTCGCCAGCTATAGCCAGCCGCCGCGCCCCGGCGGGCGTCGCGGGCGGCAACTGGTGCCGTCGCCGGTCCAACAGACGGCGGAAGGTCTGGGCATTCCGGTGCTGACGCCGGTATCGTTGCGCTCGAACGAAGAGCAGGCGCGGTTTGCCGAGTTCGAGGCCGATGTCGCGGTGGTCGCGGCCTATGGCCTGATCCTGCCCAAGCCGATCCTGGAAGCGCCGCGCCTGGGATGCCTGAACGTCCATGGGTCGCTCCTGCCGCGCTGGCGGGGGGCTGCGCCGATCCAGCGTGCGATCCTGGCCGGGGACGTGGTGACCGGGGTCGGCATCATGCAGATGGAGGCCGGGCTCGATACCGGGCCGGTACGGCTGGAAGGCTCGACGCCGATCGGGCGTAAGACCACCGGGGAGCTGACCGATGAACTCGCCGCAATGGGGGCGGCGTTGATGGTGCAGGTGCTGGCCGATCCGGCCCGCTATCCGCCCCGCCCCCAACCCGTCGAGGGCGTCACCTATGCCGCCAAGATCGACAAGGCCGAGACGCGGCTCGACTTCACGGCCACCGCGATCGCACTGGAACGGCAGGTCCGTGCCTTCCATCCCGCACCGGGCGCGTGGTTCGAGTATCAGGGCGAGCGGATCAAGATCCTGTCGGCCGAACTGGCCGATGGCCAGGGCGCGCCCGGCGAGGTGCTGGACGACCGGCTGACCATCAGCTGTGGCGAAGGGGCGCTTCGTCCCGTCACGGTGCAACGCGCCGGGCGTGGCGTATCGAGCGCCGAGGATCTGCTGCGCGGTTTTGCGATCCCGGCGGGGACGCGGCTTTGACGCGATTCGCGCTGACGGTCGAGTTTGACGGGCGGCCCTTCATGGGCTGGCAGCGCCAATCGCATGGACCGAGCGTCCAGCAGACGCTGGAGGACGCAATCCATGCCGTGACTGGCGAGCGCACCGCCGTCCATGCCGCCGGACGCACCGATGCGGGCGTGCACGGCTTTGCGATGCGGGCGCATGTCGATGTCGAGAAAGCCATCGCACCCTTTCGCCTCATGGAGGCGATCAATGCGCGCGCGCGTCCCGCCCCCGTCGCCGTGCTCGATTGCGTCGAGGTCGCGCCCGACTGGCATGCCCGCTTCTCGTGCATCCGCCGTTCTTACGAATATCATATCGTCAATCGCCGCGCGCCCCTGACCCATGAAGCCGGATTGGCATGGCAAGTGCCGCAGCTGCTGGATGAGGTGAGCATGGCGGACGCCGCCGCACGGCTGGTCGGGCGGCACGACTTCACCACCTTTCGCTCGGTCCATTGTCAGGCGGACAGCCCGGTGCGGACGCTCGATATGCTTTCGGTCGAACGGGTGGGCACGCGGCTGGTCATCCGTGCCGCCGCCCGGTCCTTCCTGCATCATCAAGTGCGGTCGATGGTCGGATGCCTGGCGCTGGTCGGCATGGGCCGCTGGACGCCGGACGACGTGGAAGCCGCGCTGAACGCCCGCGACCGCGCGCAGCTGGGGCTGAACGCGCCGTCGGACGGGCTGTTCTTCGTCCGGGCGGATTATCCGGACGAGGCCTGACGCGAGAAACGCGCTGCCAGCTCGACATGGGTCGACCAGCGGAATTGCCCCACCGGCTGCACCCAATCGAGCTGCCAGCCCTGATCGACCATCGCCCTGGCATCGCGCGCAAAGCTCGCCGGATTGCACGAGACATAGGCGACCGCGCCGACCTGCGCGCTCGCCAACGCCTCCGCCTGATCGCGGGCACCGGCACGGGGCGGGTCGAGGACGATGGCATCGAACCGGTCCAGTTCGGCTTTGGTTAGCGGGCGGCGATAAAGATCGCGATGCTCGGCAAAGACCATGCGCCCCGCCGCATTGGCCGCGCCCTTCAGCGACAGGATCGCATCGCGCGCACCCTCGGCGGCATAGACCTTGCCCGGCAGTGCGAGTGCGAAGGTGCCTAGCCCGGCGAACAGATCAGCGGTGGTAAGGGGATTGCCCACCGCCTCGCGCACGGCGGCGACCAGCGCCGCCTCACCATCGTCCGTCGCTTGCAGGAAGGCCCCGGGGGGCAGCGGAACACCGATACCGCCCAGCGTGATCGTCACCGGCTCTGGCTCCCAGCGCGTCTCCGCGCCCAAGCCATCATCGACCGAGAAGCGCGCGACGCCGTGCCGTTGGCAAAAACCGATGATCGTCTCGGCCGCCTCCAGCCCGTCGGGCGAGAAGCTGGTGACGAGGATATCCGCCCCCTGATCGGCAAGGGCCAGATGCACGTCCCCGCGCCGCTTGAACCCCAGCCGCTGAAGCAGGGCGCGCAAGGGCGCGACCAGCGCAAAGAGGCTGGGGTGGAGGATATGGCATTCGGCCATGTCGACGATGGCGTGGCTCTTTTCCTCGGAAAAGCCGATCAGCACGCGCCCGCCCTTGGCCTCGGCATGCAAAGTCGCGCGGCGACGGCTGTGCGAAGGGGAGAGATGCGCCGGACGTAAGGGGACGGCCAGCCCCTGGGCATCGAGCGCCGAGGCGATCCGGTCGGTCACGAACCCGGCATAGCTCTCGTCGTCCAGATGCTGGAGCTGACACCCGCCGCAACGCGGGAAGTGGCCGCACGGTGGAGTCTGATGATGCGGGCCGGGCACGACATGGCCATCGGCCGTCAGGGTGTCGCCGGGCGCGGCAAAGGCGGCATGGCGGCCGGTCGCGGTCACGCCGTCGCCACGGGCGGCGACGCGGATAATGGTATCACTCATGCGATCAGCCTCTGACGGCGGAAAGCGCGTCTGCCAAGTCGTCCGCGATGAAAGCCTTGCCGCATGCCCGCGCCGCCTGGGCATGAAGCCAGACGCCCGCCTCGGCGGCCGCGATCGCCTCCAGCCCCGCCGCCAGCATGGCGCCGACCGCGCCTGCCAACACATCGCCGGTCCCTGCGGTGGATAGCCAGGGGCTGGCCTCGGGGCATAGGATCGCCCGGCCATCGGGGGCAGCGATGACCGTGTCGGCGCCCTTATGGACGATGACCGCACCGGTCCGCCGGGCGGCTTCGCGCGTCGCGGTCAGCTTGTCGCCCGCAATATCGCCGAAAAGATGCTGGAATTCGCCGCCGTGCGGCGTGAGAATCTTTGCCGCGTCATGTCTGGCAAGGTCGTCAAATTCGACTAGGCGAAGCGCATCGCCATCGATCACCAGCGGACGCCCGCTACTCAGCGCCGCCGCGAGCCGGTCACGGGCATCGCCGTCACGTCCCAGGCCGGGGCCGATCACCGCCGCACCGATCCGCTTCTCATCCAGCGCCTCCCCCACATAGGCCCGGCGCACGATCGCATGGGGCGCGGCGGACGCCGGACAACGATCGGACGCGAGGTGAAGCACATAACCGGCCCCGGCCCGCAATGCCGCCAGCGCGGCGAGTTCGGATGCCCCCGACATGCTCCCGGCGACGACCGCGACCATGCCACGGCTATATTTGTGAGACGCGGCGTCAGGCTCGGGCAAGGCCGGTTGCGTCAGGACGCGCACTTGCGATGACACGGGAACGCCGATGTCGAGCAGCCGCACATGGCCCATCACGCTCGCCGCAGGTTGCAGAAGATGCGACGGCTTCACCGCACCCAGCGCCAGCGTCACGTCGAAGCGTGGCACTTGGCCCCATGTCTTGCCGTCGTCGGTTGACACCCCGCTCGGCAGATCGACGGCGATGCGCAAACCGGCCGCTGCCACCAACCGCGCCAGGACCGTCTGCACCGCATCGTCGGGCGCACGGGACAGGCCAGTGCCAAAGATGGCGTCGACCAGGACCGGTGCGGGGTCTACCCGATCGAGCGATTCGATCGGCCCGTCCCATGCCGTTCGCGCCCATAGCGCCCCATCGCTGCGAGGATCGTGGCTGGCGGCCACCCGGACCGACAGTCCTTGTCGGCGAAGCGCCGCCGCCGCGATATATCCATCGCCGCCATTATTGCCCGGTCCACACAGGACCAGCACCTCGCGCCCTGCCGCCAACCGGGCGACGGCTTGCGCGACCAAGCCGCCTGCACGCTCCATCAGCGTGGCTTCGGCAACACCCGCCGCCATCGCGGACTGCTCGGCCGCCCGCATCTCGGCGGCGGTCAGAACGGGAAGGCCGTCGATCGGCGTCACGGTGTGCCGATCGTCGCCGGAAGCCGATACCGATCGTCGCCGACACGGATTTCGATCTGCCGATCGCCCGCGATCGAAACCGAGGCGGGCAAGGCACCGTCTGCCGACGCCACCCCGCGCCCATCCTGCGTGACCTGCAATCGCCGAAAGCCGCCATCGGGATGACGCACCGTCAGGATCACCGGACCGCCGGTCGCCGATTGCTCGACGGTGCAGTCCTTGGCGAAGACCGCAGCCCCCGCCAGCGCGCATGCGATCGACAGGCCCGGCTTCTGCTCGGCGGCGGGGCTATTCTCGGCAGCGGCCTGCCGATCCCCCTGCCCGCCCGAGCAACCGGCCAGTGCCAAGGCACCAGCCAGCCACGGCGCGTCAGATATCCGCATAGACATGGCGCTCGGACTTGGCGCCGGGGTGCGTGACCGCGCCCTGATGCGCGGGGCCGACATTCTGGGCATAGCGCCACAACACGCCGGATTGGTAATCGTTCACGCGCGGGGTCCAGCGCGCGCGCCGCTCGTCCAGCACGGCGGGTTCGACGTCGAGGTCGATCGTCCCGGCCTCGGCATCGATGCGAATGATATCGCCGTCCTCGACCAGCGCGATCGGGCCGCCATCGGCCGCCTCCGGCCCGACATGGCCAATGCAGAAGCCGCGCGTGCCGCCGGAGAAGCGCCCATCGGTGATGAGCGCGACCTTCTCGCCCAGCCCCTGGCCATAAAGCGCCGCCGTGGTCGACAGCATCTCGCGCATGCCCGGACCGCCCTTTGGCCCTTCATAGCGGATGACGACGACCGTTCCGTCGGTGATGGCACGCGCCTCGACGGCTGCAAACGCCTCTTCCTCGCAATCGAAGACCCGCGCCGTACCCTCGAACTGGAGGCGCTTCATGCCTGCCACCTTCACGATCGCGCCCTCGGGCGCCAGCGAACCGCGCAGACCCACCACACCCCCGGTCGGCGTGATCGGCGTCTTCACGTCATAGATGACCTTCTGGTCGGGGTTCCAGGTCACCTCGTCGATATTCTCGGCCAGCGTCTTGCCGGTCACGGTGATGCAGTCGCCGTGCAGATAGCCGCCCGCCAGCAGCGTCTTCATCAGCATATAGACGCCGCCCGCCTCATACATATCCTTGGCGACATAGCGGCCACCGGGCTTCAGATCGGCGATATAGGGGGTCGTCTTGAAGATTTCGGCAACGTCGAACAGGTCGAAGTCGATCCCCGCCTCGTTCGCCATGGCTGGCAGATGCAGCCCCGCATTGGTCGAACCGCCGGTCGCCGCGACGACGCGGGCGGCATTCTCGAACGCCTCGCGCGTACAGATGTCGCGCGGGCGGATATTGCGAGCGACCAGCTCCATCACCTGCTCGCCCGCTGCCTCGGCAATGCCATGGCGGTCGAGGAAGGGCGCGGGCATCATGTTGCTGTTGGGTAGCGACAGGCCGATCGCCTCGCCGACGCACGCCATGGTGTTGGCCGTGAACTGCCCCCCGCACGCGCCGTGGCCGGGGCACGCAACTTTTTCGAGCGCGATCAGGTCGTGGAGCGGACAATTGCCCGCCGCATGCTGGCCCACGGCCTCGAACACGTCGACGACGGTCACGTCGCGGTCCTGGTGACGGCCGGGCAGGATCGAGCCACCATAGACGAAGATCGACGGCACGTTCAGCCGCAGCATCGCCATCATCATACCGGGCAGCGACTTGTCGCACCCCGCAAAGCCGACCAACGCGTCATAGCAATGGCCGCGCACCGACAGCTCGACCGAATCGGCGATGACCTCGCGACTGACCAGCGAGGCCTTCATGCCCTGATGGCCCATGGCGATGCCGTCGGTCACGGTGATGGTGTTGAACCGGCGCGGCATGCCGCCGCCGCGGATGACGCCGCCCTGCGCGGCATCGGCCTGCGCATCGAGCGTGGTGTTGCATGGGGCCGAATTATTCCCGGCACTCGCCAGCGCGACGAAGGGCTTGGCGATATCCTCTTCCTGGATACCCATGGCGTAATAATAGCTGCGGTGCGGCGCGCGCTCCGGCCCGACGGAAACGTGGCGGGACGGCAGGCGGGACTTGTTGAATTGGCGTGTCATGGCGCAGGCCTATGTCGCCAGACGCCCCCCTGACGCAAGCAAATTTCGCAGATGCCCTAAAAACCCACCTTTAACAGGCGTTATCGGGTCAGAGCGAACCCAATGCCCTTGCCACGCCGTCCATGGTAAATGGCTTTTGCAAGCGCGGACGGTCCCGGAAACGCTCGTCCACCGCGTCGTCAGCGCCGCCGGTGGCGAAAACGAAGGGCACGCCGCGCTCAGCCAACGCTTCGGCGACGGGCGTGCTCTTCTGGCCGCCCCGCAGGTTGACGTCCAGAATGGCGGCGTCGATACCGCCCTCGGCCACGCGGGCCAGCGCGTCGTCGACGCTGTCGACAGTGCCCGCAACCTGTTTGTCGAGGACATCCAGGAAGTCCTCGAGCATCATGGCGATCAGGGGTTCGTCCTCGACGATGAGGATCTGCACGGGCTCTTTCATCGTCATCGCCATAACATGGTTTGCGCCATCCGCCAGCCGCTTGTTACGATAGGGCGCCCGGCCCGCCGTCTTGCGTCAGCGCGGCCTGCGTCGCCTCCGCCAGTTGCTGGACCGAGAAGGGCTTGGGCAGGAAGCCGACATTGGGCAGGGTGATCGATTTGCGCAGCTGTTCCTCGGCATAGCCCGACATGAACAGGACCGCGAGGTCGGGATAGCGCTGGCGGACCAGCCCGACCATCGTCGGGCCGTCCATCGTCGGCATGACCACGTCGGAGATCAGCAGATCGGGCTTGCCATGCTTGTCGAGCATTTCGAGCGCGGCCTCGCCATTCTCGGCGGAGATCACGGTATAGCCCTGCCGCGACAGCGCCCGTTCGGCGACGGCGCGGACCATGTCCTCGTCCTCGACCAGCAGGATCGTGCCGGAGCCCCAAGTGGTCGTGGTCTTGGCCGCGGGCCTGGCCGGGCTGGCCTTGGCGGGCGACACGGCGGGCGCGGCATGGACCGGCAGATAGATGGAGAATTTCGCTCCCCCACCCGGCGGCGAATCGGCGAAGATATAGCCGCCCGATTGTTTGATGATGCCATAGACCGTCGACAGGCCCAAGCCGGTGCCCTTCCCCAACTCCTTGGTGGTGAAGAACGGCTCGAAAATCTTACCCAGGATTTCGGGCGGGATGCCGGTGCCGTTATCGCTCATGATCAGCGCGGTGTAATCGGCGGCAGGCAGGATATCATTGTTCAGCGCGCGGGCATCGGCCATGGACACGGCCCGCGTCTGGATGGTCAGGATGCCGCCGCCCACCGGTTCATTTTCCAGGATCGCGTCGCGGGCATTGACCGCCAGGTTGACGACCACCTGTTCCAACTGCCCCGGATCGGCGCGCACCGGCCCCAGATTGCGACCATGGCTGACGTCCAGTCGCACCCGCTCGCCAAGCAGCCGCTTGAGCAGGTTCGACACCTCCGACACGACATCGGGCAGTTGCAGGATTTGCGGTCGCAGCGTCTGCTGCCGCGAAAAGGCGAGCAGCTGGCGGGTCAGGCTGGCGGCGCGGTTCGAGTTGGTGCGAATCTGTTGAATATCGTCATAGTCGCTGTCGCCGGGCGAATGGCGCATCAGCATCAGGTCGCAGTGGCCGATGATCGCGGTCAGGATGTTGTTGAAGTCATGCGCGACGCCGCCCGCCAGCTGGCCGACCGCCTGCATCTTGGTCGCCTGGGCGACTTCGCGCTTCAGGCGGCTTTCCTCCGAATTGTCCTTCAGGCTGAGCAGCACCGCTGCCTCGCCCAGCCCCCGCGCGCCCGCGATGGTGAGGGCGACGGGCTCCTCGGGATGATCCTTCAGCCGGACCGCCATGTCGGCCGAATGGGTCGCGCCGCTGGCGAAGCGCCGGATCGCGTCGGCCACCGCCGCCTTGTCCTCGCGCACGACCAGATCGCCGGGGTAGAGCGGTGGCGCCGTACCGTTCACGCCGGCAGCCCGCATGAAGGCCGAGTTCATCTGGATGAAACGCCCGTCGCGGTCGACCAGCGCGATGCCGAACGGCATCAGCGAGACGAGACCGCGCACATGGCTGCCCGCGCTGGCGCCCGGCGGCGCGACCAGTTGCTCCTCCTCGTCAAGCAGCACGACCAGCATGGGCGCGCCCTCCCCCTCGACAAAGGGGATTTGCAGGATGCGTAGCGGCTTGCCATCGCCTCGCGCCAGTTCGGCGGCGAAGCGGACCTGTCCGCTCGGATCATGCGCCAGGAAGGTCGCGAAGTCGCGGCCGACGATCGAAATCATCTCGCCGCCCATCGCCCGTGCGCACAGCACGCGGTTCGCGGCGCGTACCCGGCCATCCGGCGCAATCAGCGCCGCCATGACGCCCGCCGTACCCAGCCGGTCGCCGTGAATACCGCCGATCAACCGCTCGACCGTCTCAGCCAGATCCTGCTCCTCGGCGATGGCGAAACGCCAGACCAGCAGGTCCGCCTCGTCCCCCGCCCGCGTCACCAGCACCGACAATTCAGTGCCCATCACCGCGATCCGGTCGGCACGGCCCAGGCCGTCGCGCCACGCGGTCCGCCCGGCCTGCGCCAATGCCTCGACCGAGGGCGCGTCGAGGGGGACGCCCGGCGGGGTCGGCATCATCGGAAAAAGCGAGGCATAGGCGTCGTTTGCACAGACCAGCCGCCCCGCGCGGTCCGTCACCGCGATCGCGTCCAGGCTGGCATCAGCCACGACCCGCGCGAAATCCCAATCGATACTTCGCCGCGCCTGTTCGACGCGCGGGGTCAGCAGGCGCCAGACGAGAATGACGCCAAAGGCGAGCAGCGCCGCCGCCAAAAACCCGGCCGCAACGATCCAGCTGCGAATCGCCACGAACAGCAGCGCCGCCGCGCCCGCGCCGCTCGCGATCGACACGGCGGCCGCGATACGGACTGGTTGAAATCTTTCGAGAGACGCGATCGCCATCATGAACTCTTCATCCGGCGACCCGGCATGGGTCAAGCGCGATCCTTGGATCAAAGGCCCATGCCGGGAAGCGAATGAAGATTACCAGATTCGAACGCGCTGGTCGGGCGCCAGGTACAGCTTGTCGCCGGGCTTGGGATCATAGGCGGCATACCAGGGATCGAGATTGCGCACGACCCAGGCGCGCTGCTGCGACGGGGAATGCGGATCGGTCAGCAGGCGATTGCGCAAGTTCGCCTCACGGTAATTGCGCCGCCACACCTGCGCCCAGCCGAGATAGAAGCGCTGGTCCCCGGTAAAGCCGTCGATCACCGGCGCGGGTTTGCCGCCCAGCGAAGCGTGATAGGCATCATAGGCGACCGACAAGCCCGCCAGATCGGCGACATTCTCACCCAGGGTCAGCGCGCCCTTCACATGCAGGCCGGGCAGCGGCTCATAGGCGTCATATTGCTTCACCAGCGCCGCCGTGCGCGCCTTGAACGCCTTGACGTCGCCGTCCGTCCACCAGTCGGTTAACTGGCCCTTGGCATCGAACTTCGATCCCTGATCGTCGAAATGATGGCTCAGCTCATGGCCGATCACCGCGCCGATGCCGCCATAGTTCACCGCCGCATCGGCCTTCGGATCGAAGAAGGGCGGTTGCAGGATCGCGGCGGGGAAGACGATTTCGACCATGCCGAAATTGGCATAAGCATTCACCGTCATCGGGGTCATGCCCCATTCCCAACGCTGGATCGGCTTGCCGAGATGGCTGATCTCATATTGGTGGCGCCACTGGGCCGCGCGCAGGGCGTTGCCGAAGGCGTCGCCGCTGACGATCTTCAGCCCCGAATAATCCTTCCAACGATCCGGGTAACCGATCTTCGGCGTGAAAGCCGCCAGCTTGGCATGTGCCTTCGCCTTGGTCTCCGGTGCCATCCAGTCGAGCTGGTCGATCCGCTTGCCCATGGCCGCCAGGACGTTCTTGACCAGCGCATCCGCCGCCAGCTTGGTCGCGGGCGGGAAGTAGCGCGCGACATAGACCTTGCTCACCTCGTCGGCGAGCGCGCTGCTGGTGAAGTCGACCGCGCGCTTCCAGCGTTCCTGCTGCTGCGGCGTGCCCGACAGGGTGGTGCCGTAAAAGGCGAACTGCTCCTGGTCGAACTTGGCGGGGAGGACATCGGCGAACTCGTCGAGCGAGCGGGCCAGCAACTGGTCCTTCAACACCGCGATCGGCGTCGACTGGATCAGCGCGGCGATGCCCGTCACGGCCGATGGCTGCGCCACGACCAGCGTGTCGACCGGTGTGCCCACGCCCTTCAGATAGGTCGCGAAGTCGAATCCCGGCGCGGACTTCGCCAGATCGGCCACCGTCATCTTGTTATAGGTCTTGGTCCGGTCGCGGCTGTCGATCCGGGTCCAATGGACCTTGGCGATCTCGGTCTCGAACGAGACGATCGCCTTGGCCCGCGCCTCGGCATCCGGTTCGCCCGCCATGGTCAGCATCTTGGCCAGATGCGCCTGATAGGCGGTACGGGCGGCCGCGAGCTTGGGATCGTCGCTGAGATAATAGTCGCGGTCCGGCATCCCCAGGCCCGACTGGCGCAGGCCGACCGTATAGAGATTGGGCTGACGCGCATCCTGACCAACGCCCGAGCCGAACGGAATGCCGACGCCGTTGCGATCCGCCTGGGCCAGCAGCGCGGCATAGCCGGACTTGTCGGTCAGCCCCTTGATCCGGTCGAGCCAGGGCTGGATCGGCGCCAGGCCCTTGGCCTCGATCGTGGCGGTGTCGAGATAGGTGGCATAGGCGGTGCCGATCTGGCTCCGCTGGCCCTTGGCCTGTTCCAGGATGGTGTGTGTGCGGTCGCGCGACAGATCGGCCAGCACGTCGAACGAACCATAGCTCGACTTGTCCGCCGGAATGACGGTGGTCTTCGCCCATTCGCCATTGGCGAAGGAATAGAAGTCGTCGCCGGGGCGAACCGACTTGTCCATGCCCTTTTCGTCAAAGCCGAAATGCCCATAGGTCGGGCCGTTCGACACGGCGGGCCGGTCCTGCGCGTTCAGCGCCACGGCACCGGTGATCGCGGTCGCACCGAGCAGCGCGGCGATAGCCAAGCTCTTCATCATTCTCTCCGAAACGAAAAATGGCCCTCCGGTCGGTGCCGGAGAGCCTTTAAGCAGTCGATTACCAGATGCGGACGCGCTTCGCGGGCGGCAACGCCATCTTGTCGGTCGGCTGGACCTTGAACGCCGCATACCAGGGATCGAGATTGCGCACGGTCAGCACACGGTCATGGCCCGGCGAGTGCGGATCGGACAGCAGCGCCTGGCGAAGCGCCGGTTCGCGCCACTTGGTCCGCCACACCTGCGCCCAGCCATAATAGAAGCGCTGGTCGCCGGTCGTGCCGTCGATGATCGGCGCGGGCTTGCCACCCAGCGACTTGTGATAGGCGTCGAGTGCCACCGTCAGGCCCGCCAGATCGGCGATATTCTCGCCCAGCGTCAGCTCGCCCTGGACATGCTGACCCGGCAGCGGTTCGTAGGCGTCATATTGCTTCACCAGCTTGTCGGTGAAGGTCTTGAAGCGCGCCACGTCCTGCGGCGTCCACCAGTCGGTCAGCTTGCCGGTCGCGTCGTACTTGCGGCCCTGATCGTCGAAGTGATGGCTGATCTCATGCCCGATCACCGCACCGATGCCGCCATAGTTGACCGCCGGATCTGCCTTCGGGTCGAAGAAGGGCGGCTGGAGGATCGCCGCCGGGAACACGATCTCGTTCATCGGCGGATTGGCATAGGCGTTGATCGTCATCGGCGTCATGAACCATTCGCCGCGATCGATCGGCTGGCCCAGCTTGTTGAGGCCACGCTGGAACTCGAAGGCATTGGCCCGCGCGACATTGCCGACCAGATCGCCCCGGTCGATCTGCAGCGTCGAATAATCCTTCCACTTGTCAGGATAGCCGATCTTGGGGGTGAAAGCGGCGAGCTTGGCCAGCGCCTTCTGCTTGGTTTTGGGCGCCATCCATTGCAGGTTGCGCAGCCGGTCACCCATCGCCGAAATCAGGTTCTTGACCAGCGCGTCGGCGGCGGCCTTCGATTCCGGCGGGAAATATTTGGCGACATATTGCTTGCCGACGTCATCGCCCAGGCTTTCGGAGACGAGGTTCACACCGCGCTTCCAACGCGCCTGCTGCTGGGGCGTACCGGACAGGGTGGTGCCGTAAAAGGCGAAGTTGGTCTTGTTGAAATCGCTCGACAGATAGCCCGCATAGCTGCGCAGCACATTCAGCATCGCATAGTCCTGAAGGACGTTCAGCGGCGTCTCGCTATACAGCTTGGCCTCACCGGTGATCGCGCTGGGCTGCGCGACCAGATAGGCGGGGCGACCTGCGACGCCCAGCGTCTGCATATATTGCGCCCACGGGAAACCCGGAGCCTTGGCGGCGAAGTCGGCGGCCGTCCATTTGTTATAGGTCTTGTCGGCATCGCGGCTTTCGACCTGGCTCCAGTGAACGGTCGCCAGCGCCTTTTCGAAATTATACACCGCCGCTGCCCGCGCCGCCGCATTGGGCTCACCCGCCAGCGTCAGCATCTTGGTGAGATAGGCCTGATAGGCGGTCCGGACCGACGCCAGCGCGGGGTCGTTCTTCAGATAATAATCGCGGTCGGGCAGCCCCAGTCCGTTCTGGCCGAAGTTCGGGATATAGGTGTCGGGGGCCTTGTCATCCTGACCGACATAGACACCGATGGGCGCATCGACGCCTTGGCGTTGCAGCTTGGCCATCTCGATCGCCAGCGCGGTGCGATCCTTGGTCGCGCGGATCTGTTCCAGCCACGGCTTGACCGGGCTCACGCCCTTCGCGTTGACGGCGGCCTCGTCCATGAAGCTGGCATAGAAGTCACCGGCCTTGTTCCCCGGCTGCTTGGTCGCTTCGTCCAGGATCGTGCGGGTCTGTTCCAGCGAGCGATCCTGCAGGACGTGGAACATGCCATAGGACGAGCGATCGGCGGGGATCGTCGTGTTCTTGTACCAGGTGCCGTTCGAATAATCGAAAAAGTCATTGCCCGGCTTCACCGCCATATCGCGCCCCGCCATGTCGAAACCGAAATCACCGATCTCGGGACCGTTCTTGGCATCGGGCTTGACCGGGCCGACCGCGGCCTTGTCGATGGGGTTGGCAGTCTGGGCAACGACAGGGGAAATGGCGGTGGACAGAAGAGCGGCGACCAGCAGAGAGCGCATCAGAATTCCCAAATAGGATATTGATGCGGCTGTTGTAGCGAGCCGATACGCCCAGTCAAACCGATAGAAAGCAGCGCCGAACCGAGCGAAAGTGTCAAATCGCGTGGCTTCTCCGCCGGTTACGCCATTTCCGCGCAATCCATAACCGCCAGCCCAAGGCCGAGCCGGCATAACCCAGCACCGCGCACGCTCCGGTCAGGACGCACAGACCCAGGCCGAAGGCCGGGCCCTGCTCCCACAACCAATGGAAAGCGCTCAACGCCCATTGCAGCCATCCGGTCGCGGCCTCGGCCACCGGCTGGGTATCGATCGGCGTCTGACTGCGCAGCAGGAAGGTGCCGATGCGATAGGCGATGACCCAGATGATCGGGGTGGTCAGCGGATTGGTGATGAAGGTGGTCAGCGCCGCGACCGGCACGTTGGCGCGAAATGGCAGGGCAAAAACCGCCGCGATGGCGATCTGCGCCACGGGGAACAGGAACCCCGCCACCACGCCCAATGCGACCCCGCGCGGCACCGATCGCCGAGTAAAGCGCCATAGTTCCGGCGCCAGTACCCGGTGCGCGACGGGGCGAAGCAGCCGGTTGTGCTCCATCGAATCGCGGGTCGGCATATTGCGCCGAACCCATGCCAGCGTGCGGCCCCACATGGTGGGCACGGCGGAGGCCATCAGCCGCGATCGCGCAGGATACGGCCCTGCTCACGCTTCCAATCGCGCTCCTTGATCGAATCGCGCTTGTCGTGCGCTTTCTTACCCTTCGCCAACGCCAGCTCCACCTTCGCGCGACCGCGCGAGTTGAAATAGATCATCAGTGGCACCAGGGTCATGCCCTCGCGCGCCACCGCACCGTGGAGCTTGTTTATTTCGCGCTCATGAAGGAGCAATTTACGCGGGCGCTTCGCCTCGTGATTAAATCGGTTCCCGTGACTGAATTCCGGCACGTTGGAATTGACCAGCCACACCTCCTCACCGCGCACCTCGGCATAGGATTCGGCGATCGACCCTTCACCGAAGCGAAGCGATTTCACCTCGGTCCCGGTCAGGGCGATACCGGCCTCATAGGTGGTCTCGATGGCATAATCGAAGCGGGCGCGCCGGTTCTCGGCGACGATCTTCTTCTTGTCGAAGGTTTGGGGTTTCGGGCGCATGGACGGGTGGATGTAGGGGCTATGAGTCCCCGTGAAAAGCCGCAGATGACGGCTGCATGCCGTTTCTGAAGTGGAACGTTCACGGCTTGCGGCGATCCCCCAGCGGGATCGTCAGCCGGATCATCGCCCGCTTGCTGGGCGTACCGCCGACATCCACCTGCTCGGCTTCTGCCGACAGCGCGCCGACGCCGGCAATCGTGGTGCGGGCCTTCGGCAACGTCATCGGCCTGGAATAATCGGGAATGGCGCCGATCCGGTACGCGTCGGAGGAACGACCGCACACAACCACGTCACCACCGCCATCATCCGGCGGGCAGCGCCGCGTAGTCGCTAGTTTACGGGGCGAAGGGAGGACAGGCCCGGCCACCGCATCCGTCTGCAAGGCGATCATCACCAATGCCCACATCGGCCGCCCTCCCTGCACTCCCCATCGTCGTCGCCGATGTTCGTCTGGGATTGCGGCCGGAGGAAGGCCGGGTTCAGATCAATCCGGCATGGGCCAGCGCCGCATCGACCTGCGCGCGCGAAGCCTCGGACGGCCAGGTCATGGGCAGGCGCACCCCCTTCGGAAAATGCGGCATGATGCGGCTGAGCGCATATTTTACCGGCCCCGGCGAGGCGTCGGTGAACATGGCTTCGTGGAGCGGGAACAGCCGGTCGTGCAGTTCGAGCGCGCGCGCCATCTCTCCGGCCGCGCACGCCGCCTGGAACTCGGCGCACAGACGCGGCGCGACATTGGCGGTGACCGAGATGCACCCCACACCGCCCATCGCGTTAAAGGCAAGCGCCAGATCGTCATTGCCCGAAAGCTGACAGAAACCGGCCCCCAGCGCCCCGCGATGATGCGACACGCGGGCCAGAACGCCACTCGCATCCTTCACGCCGACGAACACCTCGGGTGCCGCCTGGACGATGCGGATCAGCGTTGCGGGCTGGATGTCGGTGACGGTACGGCCGGGCACATTGTAGAGCACGATGGGCAGCGGTGCGTTCTTCGCCAGCTCGGCGAAGTGGCGGGCAATGCCCTCCTGGCTCGGGCGGTTGTAATAAGGCGGGACCATCAGCGCGGCATCGGCGCCCGCCTCCTGCGCGGCCTTCAGATTCTCGATGGCGACGATCGTGTCGTTGGACCCTGCGCCCGCGATCACCGGCACACGCCCACGCGCCTGGTCGACGCAGACGCGCACGACGTGGAAATGCTCGTCCTTGGGCATGGTGGCCGCTTCGCCGGTCGTGCCGCAGGCGACCAGCGCGGTCGAGCCTTCGCTGATCTGCCACTCGACGAAATCGCGGAACTTCGCCTCGTCGAACGCGCCGCCGACATGATCGCCCTGATCGTCGAACGGCGTCACGAGCGCCGGAATGGACCCTGAAAACATGAGAGGAAATGCGCTCCTGCTGCGCCGAGTGGGACAATTTGTTCAGGACATGTACGGGTAGAGTCCCTATCCTGTCCACCATGATGGCATTGACGAAGGCGGGGGCGATCCTCGCGACACTGGCGGGTTCCGTAATCGCATCGGGCGGGCAGGATCAGCTCGACCGGTATCGCACGCAGATGGCGAATATGAGCCCCAACCAGGCCGCGCAGGGCATGCCCGCGCCCGCCGATGGCGCGATCGCGGCGGCGCTGGCCCAGTGGCGGGCTCTGCAGCAGACCGATTCGCTGCCCTTCGACAGCTATGCCGGGTTCCTGATGGCGCATCCGGGCTGGCCCGGCGAAGCGAGCAATCGCCGCGCTGCGGAAAAACAGGCCGCGAACTTCACCGCCGCCCCGTCGAGCATCGTCGCCTATTTCCGCCGTTTCCCGCCACAGTCGGCGGCGGGCGGGGTCGCCTATGCCCGCGCCCTGCTGGCGACCGGCGCACCGGGCGAAGCGGCCCAGGCGGCACGGACGGCGTGGCGACGCGGCGTCCTGTCGCCGACCGACGAAGCATTGGTGATGTCGACCTTCGGCTCCACGCTGACGTCCGAGGATCATGACGCGCGCATGGATGCGCTGCTCTGGTCGGGTCAGACCAGCGCGGCGGCGCGCCAGCTCAACTATACCAGCACCGCCCGGCGGCCGATCTTCGCCGCCCGCCTGGCCTTCCGCACCAAATCGGCGGATGCGCCCGGCCTGTCCGCCGCGACCGCCGAACTCTACGCCAATGACGCGGGCTATGTCGCCGACCGTGCACTTTGGCTGCGTAACACCGGCGACAGCTTTACCGCGCGGTCCTGGCTCGCCCGGTCGCGCCAGTTGACCACCCGGCCGGGCAATGTCGAAAAATTCTACGAGGCGCTGCTGATCAACGCGCGCGCGGCGGCGAACGACGGTCAGCTTCAGACGGCCTATGATATCGCGCGGCAGGTGGACGACGCCTATCCGGCGGGCACCGATGTCTCGACCAAGCCTTATGGCGAGCGTGACGATTATACGAGTCTGGTCTGGCTGGCCGGGCAGAGCGCGATGAAGCTGGCGCGGCCCGCTGATGCGATGACGCTGTTCGATCGCTATGGCCGGGGCAGTCAGTCGCCGCAGACCCGTGCCAAGGGCTTTTACTGGGCGGGTCGTGCCGCCGAAGCCGCCGGACGCTCGGCCGAGGCGGCAGGCTTCTACAACCGCGCCGCGCAATATCGCGACCAGTTCTACGGCCAGCTCGCCCTCGAGCGGACCGGCCGCCCATTGGTGGCGCCGCCCGCGATCGCCGCGACCAACGTATCGCCCGCCGCCCGCGCCGCCTTCGACGCGCGCGAGACGGTGCGCGCCGCCAAGTTCCTGGGCCAGATCGGCCAGTGGCAGGACCAGACCGCCTTCATCCGCCAGATCGCGGCCGATGCGGAAACCGAGAACGACCATCTGCTCGCCGCCGACCTGTCGCGCAGCATCAACCGCCCCGACCTGGCGGTGATGGTGGGACGCAGCGCGATGCAGAACGGGCTGACCGATTATTCGGCGGCCGGTTTCCCGACCATTTCGGTCCCGACCGGCTATGAACAAAGCTGGACGATCATCCACGCCATCGCGCGGCAGGAAAGCCAGTTCGACCGCGCCGCCGTCAGCCACGCGGGCGCGCGCGGCCTGATGCAGTTGATGCCCGCCACCGCCGCCGAGCAATCGGGCAAGATCGGGCTGGCTTATTCCCCCGATCAGCTGACCACCGACCCCAATCTGTCGATCCGCCTGGGCGCCAGCTATTTCGAGCGTATCCGCAACAATTTCGGCAGCTATCCGCTCGCGATCGCCGCGTATAATGCGGGCGGCGGCAACGTGAACAAGTGGCTGCGCCAATATGGCGATCCGCGCACCGGCTCGGTCGACATCGTCGATTGGATCGAATCCATCCCCTATATGGAAACCCGCAACTATGTGCAGCGGGTGCTGGAGAATGCGGTCGTCTATGACCTGATGAACCCCGCCCGCGCCACCAGCCGGGGACCGGCCCCGCTCAGCTGGTATCTGGGCAAGTCGTCGCGGCCGGGTTGATCGCCGGCGCGCAAGGGATAGAGGGGGGCGATGGATCGTCCCAACTATATCACCCCGGCGGGCTATGCCGCGCTTCGTCAGGAATATGAGGCGCTGTTCGCGGTCGAGCGGCCCAAGCTGGTCGACACCATCGCCTGGGCGGCGGGCAATGGCGACCGGTCGGAGAATGGCGACTATATTTATGGTCGCAAGCGCTTACGCGAGATCGACCGGCGGCTGGGCTGGCTGTCCAAGCGGATGAAAGCCGCCAAGGTCATCGACCCCGCCCGGCAGGAAGACCGGAGCAAGGTGTGGTTCGGCGCGACCGTCACCATCGCCGACGAGGATGATAACGAACGCATCCTGACGCTGGTCGGCGATGACGAAGCCGATGCGGGAAAGGGCCGGGTCGGCTGGAACGCGCCGTTGGTCCGGGCGCTGCGCGGAGCGTCGGTCGGCGACCTGCGCCGCGTCACGCTCCCCGCAGGTGAACGGGAATATGAGGTGATTGCCATCACTTACCCGACGGAGTGAGGAACGGATCACACCTCTCCTGCGCTGACAGGAACAGCGTTACAGGAGAACGACCATGGAACATCCCCGTACCACCAGCGCGCGCGATCATGACGACAGCGCGATTATCGACGCCGCGGAGCCAGCCCCCTCGGCGGTCGGCCGGACCGGCGGCATCGCCACCGATGTCGGCACCCGCGACGAGCTGACCCGCGCGACCGACGATCCCGAAAGCCATGCGCGCGTGACCAAGGGCGTCGAAATGGCCAATGGTCAGGTCCGCAACGGCGGGCGTCGCTGAACCCTTTTTCACCGATGGTCGGGGCAGCGCGGCTTTGCTAGACCGAGGGACATGAACGCCCTTACCCCCAATATCGCGCTGCTCATCGACGCCGACAATGCCCAGTCCGCCGCGATCGACCCCGTCCTGACGGTGCTGGCCGAGCTGGGCACGGTCAATGTCCGCCGCGCCTATGGCAACTGGTCCAAGCCCGGCCTGAAGGGCTGGCGCGACGTGATGGTCAAGCACGGCATCGAGCCGCAGCAGCAGTTCGACCTGACCAAGGGCAAGAATGCCACCGACATGAAGATGACCATCGATGCGATGGACCTGCTGTTCCGGGGACGGATCGACGGGTTCGGCATCATGTCGTCCGACAGCGACTTCATGCCGCTCGCCACCCGCATCCGGCAGGATGGCTTTCCCGTCTATGGCTTTGGCAATAGCCGCACGCCCGAGGCGTTCAAACAGGCATGCAGCCGCTTCATCGATGTCGGCGCGCTGATCGGCGGCCCGGCCGCCAACGGGACAGCAAAGCCCACCATCGCCAAACCCACCGCCGCCGACGTGCCACTGGCCGACTCGCTGCCGCCACCGATCGAACTGGGTAAGAGGACGGCGGGTACGCCCCAGCCGATCGACGACGAACTGCTCAAGTTGCTGGTCGACGCCTATAACTCGGTCAAGCGCGACGAGCGCGGCTTTGCCAGCCTGTCGGCGATGGGCCAACTGGCGGGCAATCGCTCCAGCTTCGATACCCGCAATTATGGGTTCAAGCGGCTATCCGACCTGATCGAGGCGGTCCCCAACTTCCAGACCGAGCGGCGCGAGGACGGGCGTACCTTCGTCAAGCGGGTCCGGTAAGTGGTCTGAATTCCTCCCCCCTGTAAGGGGAGGAACGGGCTTACTCTCTCGGATCGGGCATGGTCAGCGTTGCGCAGGTTCCCGGCCGAGCCTCCTCGAACCGCACCTCGCCGCGCAACTGCCGCGCCAGGCTGCTGATCATCCGCATGCCCAGGCTGTGGCGCGACGCCGTCTTCATGTCGAAACCGGCGGGCAGCCCCTTGCCCTTGTCCCGCACCGACAGGATGATCTGTGCGTCGCGGACGTGCAGCGACACGTCGATCACGCCGCCTTCTTCGCCATAAGCATATTTGATCGCGTTGGTCAGAAGCTCGGTCAGCATCAGGCCGATCGGGATCGCGATGTCGGCGTTCATCTCGATCGCCTCGATATCGCAATGCACCGCGTGATCCTGGGCCTGCTGCGCCAGTTGATCGGCGATCCCGCAGACCAGATCGTCGAGCGAGACCATGCCCACCCGTTCGCTGCGCCAGAGCCGGTCATGCGTCTGCGCGATGGCGGTGATTCGCGCCTGCGCGTCGTTCAGCATCCGCAGGACACGGGGATCGTCATCCTCCTGCTTCTGAAGATTGAGCATGGCGGAGACGAGGGCAAGGCTGTTCTTGACGCGGTGGCTGGCCTCGCGGGTCAGCAATTGCTGATGCTCGACCGCCTCGGCCAGGCGGCGCTCGGCCTCCTGTCGTTCGATCGCAACGCCGATCAGATTGGCGAACCCCTGCATGAAGGCGAGGTCGGCCTCCTCAAACCGCCCCTCATCGGGGCTGTCGACTTCGAGCACGCCGTAACGCTGGCCCGACGCCTCGACCAACACGTTGATTGCGCGGCGGATTTTGTGGTCGGCCATGAATTGCGGCGTGCGAAACCGCTCTTCCTGATCGAGATGGTTGGAAATGACCCCCTGCCCCGTCTGGAGCGCGAAACCGGCGGGCGAGCCCATATCCGTCCGCATCTCGGTCGACCCAACCACGCCGGGGCCCCAGCCAACGCCGGTCCGCACCAACAGCGTGTCCCGGTCGGCGCGATATTCCAGGAATTTGCAGAAGCGCGAACGCATGCCCTCGGCGCACAGCTCGGTCGCACGTTGCAGCATCGGGTCCAGGTCGCGCGCCCGCAGCGCCTCGATCCCGAAGGCCGCGAGGACCGATTGCTGGCGGAGCCGGTAATGCAGCTGCCCTGCGCTGGCTATTTCCTGATCTTCGCCCTGCGCCTGCTCCACCACCGCCATTCGCCGTCGAACCCCTTTGATCCCGTTTAGGATGCGACCAGAATAGGGATTAACTTCACCGTTTTAAACCCGATGCCGGTCCGTTCCGAAGCCGAACGGCTCCACCGACCGCAAATGGCACGACGCCCTCCCCGATCGGTCGGGAAGGGCGTCGACCTTCAACAACGCGCGTGACGGATCAGCGGGTCAGCTTCTTGTACGCCAGTCGGGTCGGACGGTCGGCGGCATCGCCCATCCGGCGACGCTTGTCCTCTTCGTACGATTCGTAATTGCCCTCGAACCATTCGACATGGCTGTCGCCCTCGAATGCCAGGATGTGGGTGCACAGGCGGTCGAGGAAGAAGCGATCGTGGCTGATGACCACGGCGCAGCCCGCGAACGTCTCCAGCGCCTCTTCCAGCGCGCGCAGCGTTTCCACGTCGAGGTCGTTGGTCGGTTCGTCGAGCAGCAGGACGTTGCCGCCCTCCTTCAGCATCTTGGCCATATGGACGCGGTTGCGCTCACCGCCCGACAGCTGGCCGACCTTCTTCTGCTGGTCCGGCCCGCGGAAGTTGAACGCACCGACATAGGCGCGCGTGCCCAGCTCCTGCTTGCCGAAGCGGAACACCTCCAGCTCGTCCGAGATTTCCTGCCAGACATTCTTGTTGGGATCGAGGTCGTCGCGGCTCTGGTCGACATAGCCGAGCTTGACGGTCGATCCGATCTCGATCGTGCCCGCATCGGGCTGTTCCTGGCCGGTGATCAGCTTGAACAGCGTCGACTTGCCCGCGCCGTTCGGCCCGATCACGCCGACGATGCCGCCCGGCGGCAGCATGAAGTCGAGATTTTCGAACAACAGCTTGTCGCCGTACGACTTGGTCAGGCCCTTGGCCTCGATCACCTTGCCGCCCAGACGCTCGGGGATCTGGATCAGGATCTGCGCCTTGCCCGCGACGCGGTTTTCCTGCTTCTCCATCAGTTCCTCGAACGCGCGGATACGCGCCTTCGACTTGGTCTGGCGAGCCTTGGGGGTCTGACGCATCCAGGCCAGCTCGTCGGCGATCGCCTTCTGCTTGCCCGCCTCGTCGCGCTCTTCCTGCTCCAGGCGCTTGGCCTTCTTTTCCAGATAGCCGGAATAGTTGGATTCGTAGGTGTAGTAACGGCCGCGATCAAGCTCGAGCACCCAGTTGACGACGTTATCCAGGAAGTAACGGTCGTGGGTGACGAGGATGACGTTGCCGGTATATTCCTTCAGGTAGTTTTCCAACCACGACACGCTTTCGGCGTCCAGGTGGTTGGTCGGCTCGTCAAGCAGCAGGATGTCGGGCTTTTCGAGCAGCAGCTTGCAGAGCGCCACGCGGCGCTTCTCACCGCCCGACAGACGGGTCACGTCGGCATCGCCCGGCGGGCAGCGCAACGCTTCCATCGCCTGTTCCAGCTGGCTGTCGAGCGACCAGCCGTCGACCGCGTCGATCTTGGCCTGAAGCTCGCCCATCTCTTCCATCAGGGCGTCGAAATCGGTGTCGTCCTTCGGGTCGCCCATCTCGGCCGAGATGGCGTTGAAGCGATCGACCAGATCGGCGATCGGACGCACCCCGTCCTTGACGTTGCCCATCACGTCCTTCGACGGATCGAGCTGCGGCTCCTGCGCCAGATAGCCGACGCGAACGCCCTCGGCGGCCCAGGCTTCACCGGTGAAGTCGGTGTCCATGCCCGCCATCACCTTCATCAGCGTGGACTTGCCCGCGCCGTTCGGGCCGATGATCGCGATCTTCGCGCTCGGCAGGAACTGAAGGTGGATGTTGTTCAGGACAGGCTTGTTGGCGCCGGGGAAGGTCTTGGTCAGACCCTTCATCACATAGGTATATTGGACGGCCATGGCGGCGCGGGGCTCCGTGCTTTTTCGACTGTGGGATATTGACGGTCCATGTAGTGGGTGCGCGGGCGGTTGGCAAACGGGACCGGCTGGGCGACAGTCGCGGCCATGAAGCGCCTTGTTCTCGCGGCCTTGACCGCCTCCGCCCTGTCCTCTCCCATCCTGGCACAGCGGACCCCGCCGCCCCCGCCCGCGACCATCGCCCCGGAGGTCGCGCAGCTGCGCGACGCGGCGCTGACCGACAATGTCGCCTGGGACATTGTCGAGGGGCTGACCACCGAAGTCGGCCAGCGGCTGGCAGGCACCGAGGCGGAGGCGCGCGCGCGGGCTTGGGCGGTCGCCAAGCTGACCGCGCTCGGCTTCAGCAATGTGCGGATCGAACCCTATCAAATGCCGGTGTGGGAGCGCGGTGCCGAAAGCGCCGAAATCCTGGCCCCATTCCCGCAGAAACTGACCCTGGCCGCGCTCGGCAATTCCGGCGCGACGCCCGCCACCGGGCTCACCGCCGAGGTCGCGGTCTTTCCCAGCATGGCCGCTTTCAAGGCTGCGCCCGTTAGCGCGATCAAGGGGCGGATCGTCTATATCGGCAATGCCATGCCCCGGACGCAGGACGGGTCGGGATACGGCGCCTATGGCACCGCACGCTTTACCGGCCCAGCCCTGGCGGCGGAGCGCGGCGCGGTGGCGATCGTCATCCGCTCGATCGGCACCGACCATCACCGCTTCCCCCATACCGGCACGACCAACTTCCCCGATGGCGTGAAGCCCATCCCGGCAGCGGCGCTATCGGTGCCGGATGCCGAGCAGCTGGAGCGAATCGCCGCGCGCGGAAGGCCGGTCCGGATGAAGCTCGTCCTGACGCCCCGCATGATCGGCATGCGCGAATCGGGCAATGTCATCGCCGAAGTGCCCGGCAGCGATCCCTCGGCGGGAATCGTCCTGGTCGGTGGGCATCTCGACAGCTGGGATCTGGGAACGGGTGCGATCGACGACGCCAGCGGCATCGCCATCACCGCAGCGGCGGCCAAGCGAATCATGGATGCGGGCCAGCCGCGCCGTACCATCCGCGTCGTCTGGTTCGGGGCGGAGGAAGTCGGCGGCATGGGCGGTGCGGCCTATGCCAAGGCCCATGCGAACGAACGCCATGCCACCGCCTCGGAAAGCGATTTCGGCGCGGACCGGGTGTGGCGGTTCGAGGTCAACCTGCCCCCTTCCGCCAAGCCGGTCACCGATCGGCTTCAGACCGCGCTCGCCCCGCTAGGCATCGTGCGGGGCAGCGGGCTGGGCGGGGACGGCACCGATATCGGCCCGACCCTGAAGCTGGGCACCGGCGCGATCGATCTGAACCAGTCGGGATGGGATTATTTCGATACCCATCACACGCCCGACGACGTACTGGACCGCGTCGATCCAGCGGGCCTGCGCCAGAATGTCGCCGCCTGGACCGCGATGCTGGCGGTCGTCGCCAATGCGCCGGAAGCGATCGGGCCGGTCACCCCACGGTAATCTGTCGGTCCATCGGTAACCTTTTGGTAACGCCAACGCCTTGAAAAAGCCTGATCCGTGCCATCGGTTCGTCGCGAACCTTGCGATCCGATGAATTTTGCGGATTGACCGCGATGAACCGCACGTTATTTGAGCCGCTTCGCGACGGCATTCGGGCCGGCCGCGATTTTTGCTTTGCTTGGGAGCATTCGAATGAAGAAGATCGCTTTCGTTCTCGCTGCCGCCGGCCTGATGTCCGTCGCTGCCTGCAACAAGTCGCCTGAAGCTGCTGCCGTTGAGAACAACGCGGACATGCTGGCAGACAACATGGAAATGCAGGCTGACAACATGGAAGCCGTTGCCGACAACACCTCGAACGCTGCTACCGCCGCGACCCTCGAGAACGCTGCCGACAACATGAACGCCGCTGCCGACAACGTCCGTGACGCTGCCGACGCCAAGGCGGACAACATGCAGTAATGCCGCCTCGGACCTTCGGGTCCGAAGCGCCGACTGCTATGTCGGAAAAGGGCGCTTCCCATTCGGAAGCGCCCTTTTTCTTTGATAGAAACCCTAATCTTTTCGTTGCGGATGCCTCCGGCGTCACGCTACGGACATCGTCGGTGGGGCCTGTAGCTCAATGGTTAGAGCTGGCCGCTCATAACGGCTAGGTTGCGGGTTCGAGTCCTGCCGGGCCCACCAAATTCCGCGACATTATCAGGATACGCTCTGACGTCAGGTCAGATCGAGCGACGCCTCGTTGATCCGGCTGATCTCCACCAGCGCGTCCGAGGTTTCAAGCGACAGGTCACGAACCTCCGCCGCGACCACGGCAAAACCACGCCCCTCGGCACCCAATCTCGCAGCCTCGATGCTGGCATTCAGCGCGACCATCCGGGTATTCGCCGAAATTCGCCCCACCCGTTCGAGCACCGCTTCGGCCTGCCGGGTCAGATCCTCGCGACGTTCGCTAATGCGTTGCAAATTGCGCTGATCCGTCACGTCGAAAAAGGTCAGGACGGCACCACCATCGGGCTGCGGATGATAGGTGATCTCAAGGACCTTGCCGTCGTCGAAATGATGGTCGAACTGGCGGCGTACGCCTTCGCGCGCCCATAGGCGGTGATTTTCCAGAATGCCCGCCTTTCGCTCCCGCGACCATCCGACGGCATCGCCGATACAGTCCAGATAAGCGGCCAGCGTAGAGCCTTGCGTTATAGTATCTTCCGCAGTGCCAAACATGCGACTGACATAGGAATTGATCAGGCCGATACGCTCGTCGCCATCGTAGATCACGATCCCGTGACGAACATATTGCATGACGAGCGCCAATTGCTCCGCCGCATTCACCGACACCGCCCAATTTCCTCTTATAACGTATGTTATCGATAACAGCTTTCGCTATTGAGAAAAGACCGCATTTAATTTTACAGATGAAAACGGCTTGTCCAAGTTGCGCCTGCTCCTCTATGAGGGCGTCCGAAACATTCACGAAGGACGGCATATGTCGGTTAAGGGCGATCCCAAGGTCATCGAATATCTGAACGAGGCACTCAAGAACGAGCTGACCGCGATCAATCAGTATTTCCTGCATTATCGCTTGCTCGACCATTGGGGCGTCTACAAGCTGGCGCAGTTCGAGTATCACGAATCGATCGACGAGATGCGCCACGCCGACTGGCTGGCCGAGCGCATCCTGTATCTGGACGGCCTGCCCAATTTCCAGCTGCTCGGCCGCCTGCGCATCGGCGAGACGGTCGAAGAAGTTCTGAAGGGCGACCTGGAAATCGAGGTCGAAGCCGTTGCGCAGCTGAAGGGCGCCATCGCCTATTGCGAAGAGGTTCGCGACTATGTCAGCCGTGACCTGTTCCAGCGCATCCTCGCCAGCGAGGAAGAGCATGTCGACACGCTGGAGCGTCAGTTCGAGATGATCGCGCGCATGGGCATCCAGAACTATATTCAGCTCAACGCCATGGCGGAAAACGACACGCCCAAGTCGGGCGCGGCACCGCATCTCGGCGGCTGATCGCATAAGGGGCCGTGGTCGGCGACCATGGCCCCATTTGCCAGCTTGTTAAAACGGCTGGGGGCCGGGACACCGGTTTCGCTCGTAAGCGGCGCCCCTGCCGACAATCCCAGCTTTCGCTGGGACGACGGTCCGCATCACCGCAGACGCAGGATCAGTCCTTGTTCCCGAACGGATTCTTCGGCGCACGCAGCGTCAGGCGCACCGGCACCGCGCCGAAGCCCAGTTCCCGCCGCATCGAATTGACCAGATAGCGCTCATAGCTGGCGGGTAGCTGATCGACCCGCGTGCCGAAGATCACGAAGCTCGGCGGACGCGACTTTACCTGGGTGACATAGCGCAGCTTGATGCGCTTGCCGCCGGGCGCGGGCGGCGGATTGGCGTCGACCGCACGCTCGAACCAGCGGTTGAGTTCGCCGGTCGGCACACGCTTCGACCAAGCGGCGCGCGTTTCGAACGCCGCCTCGATCAGCGTGTCCAGCCCCTTGCCGGTCGCGGCCGACACGGCCAGCAGCGGCACGCCCTTCACCTGGCTGAGCCCGTCTTCCAGCGCCTTGCGGACACCGTTGAACAGCGAGGACGGATTTTCCGCCACGTCCCATTTGTTGAGCGCGATCAGCAGCGCGCGCCCCTCTTCCAACACGCGGTCGGCGATGCGCAGATCCTGGGACTCCAGCCCCAGCGTCGCGTCGAGCAGCAGCACCACGACCTCGGCGAAATCGACGGCGCGCAGCGCGTCGGCAACGGACAGCTTTTCCAGCTTGTCCTGCACCTTCGCCTTTTTGCGCATGCCCGCCGTATCGATCAGGCGGACCTGCCGCACTTCACCGTCCCGGTCGCGCCATTCCCAATCGATCGCGATCGAATCGCGGGTGATCCCCGCCTCGGGTCCGGTGATCAGGCGATCCTGCCCCAGGAAGCGATTGATGAGCGTCGACTTGCCCGCATTGGGGCGGCCGACGATCGCCAGCTTCAGCGGTGCGAAGGGATTTTCGAGGTCGACCTCCTCCTCTTCCTCGATCTCGACATCGATGAAGGGCAGCAGCGCCTCGAACAGATCGCCCACGCCTTCGCCATGTTCGGCCGAAAGCTGAACCGGATCGCCGAAGCCGAGCGCCAGCGCTTCCAATATGCCCTGTTCGGCCGCGCGGCCTTCGGCCTTGTTCGCGGCCAGGACGATCGGCGTGTCGGAACTGCGCAGCCAGCGGGCGATTTCCTCATCCAGCGGCATGACCCCGGCGCGGGCATCGACCAGGAACAGCGCTACGTCGGCTTCGCGGATAGCCGCCTCGGTCTGGCGACGCATCCGGCCGGGCAGCGTATCGGGGTCTTCGTCCTCATAGCCCGCCGTGTCGATGACGCGGAAATCAAGGCCGAGGAGATGCGCGTCGCCTTCACGCCGGTCGCGCGTCACGCCGGGCCGATCATCGACCAGCGCCAGCTTCTTTCCGACCAGACGATTGAACAGCGTCGACTTGCCGACATTGGGACGGCCGACGATCGCGACGATAGGGAGTTTTGCCATCGCGTTCCGTTAGCGAAAGGCGAGCCTTTCGTCACGGTACAAAACATACCGCCCCCTTGGGATCAACCAAGGGGGCGGCCATGCATCACCGATAGGCGGTAACCCGCCCCTTTTGATCCAGGACATAGAGCGTCGCATTGGCAACGATCGGCGGCAGTGCGAACGGGGTCTTGGTGTTGACCGTCGCCTGAACTGCGCCGTCACCCGGATTGGCGTAGACGATCTGGCCTTCGGAGTTGGTCAGGATCAGGCGATTACCCGCCAGAACCGGCCCGTACCAAATGATCGCGCCGGTCTTTTTCTTCTCGTTATGGAAACGCGGAAGCTGTGCGATCCAGCGCGCCTTGCCGCTCGACCGGGCGAGCGCGACCAGACGGGCGTCGTCGGTAACGAGGAAAATCCACTCGCCCGCGATCCACGGCGTGGAGATACCGGCGAAATTCTGTTCCCACAGACGCTGACCGGTCGACAATTCCAGGGCGACCATGCGCCCACCCTGGCCCAGCGCATAGACGCGCCCCTGATCGATCACCGGCGCAGCGTCGATGTCCGACAGCGTCGACACCGAGGTCGAGATGCTGGTCCGCGACAGCGCATCCTGCCACAGCATACGCCCGTTCTCGTACCGATAGGCGTTCAGCTCGCCGCTGGAGAAACCGGCGACGACCGTGCCCTGGCTGGCGGCGGGCGCCGCGACGCCCAGCACGCCCTGCGTCTCCAGCGTGCCCTGCCCTGCCCAGACGATCTTACCGTCCGCCTGGTTGATCGCGTAAAGCTGATTGTCCTGGGTCAGGACATAGACATTGCCATTGGCGATGGTCGGCGATCCACGCAGCGGCCCGCTGGGCTTGGCGCGCCACAGCACCTTGCCGTCGGCCGCGCTGGCGGCGATCACGTCGCCCAAGCCGTCGGTGGCGAACACGGTGCCGCTGTCATAGCTGGCCCCGCCGCCGAAACGGGCCAGGCGGTTCTCGTTCCCCTCGGTGACGGCGGTCGACCACAGGCGCGCGCCCGTGTCGGCGTTCATGGCGACAAGGTTGCCCTCGACATCCACGACGAACAGCTTGCCCTCGGCCACGACCGGCGGCGCGCCGAGCGGATCGCGGGCGGAACCGCCGTTGATCGTCGTCTCCCACAGGCGCTGCGGCTGTTCGCCAAGCGCGAGCTGACCCATCGACTTGGCGGCATTGCCGCCCGGCTGCGACCAATCGGGGTTGGTTTCCGGTGCGGGCAGCAGGACCTGAACGTCGGCGATCGTCTTGTCCGCCTCCACGCCTGTCTCCGACACCAGGATCGGCACGCGGTTGCCGACGGTCGGCGTCTTCTTGGGGGCGCTCTTGAATACCCCGCAGGCGCCCAGCGCCATCAGCGCGGCGAGCGCCGCCGAGGTGCGGAAATGCTTCGTCATTGGGTCTTGGTGTCCTCACTCTGGCCGACCGCGTCGACCCCCAATACGCCGGCCATCTGAACCGCACGTTGCCGCAACGTATCGGGCACATCCTTGTCGCTGGCAATCTGGCCGAACAACCGGCCCGCCTGATCGCGCTTGTTCATGCGCAGATAGGCCACCGCGACCATCTCGCCCGCGCTGCCGAAATAGGCATTGCCCGGCACTGCCATGCTGCCCAGCCGGGCGACGACCGCCTCGGGCTTCAGCGTGTCATATTCGGCCATGGTCTGGCGCACGAGCGCCAGATCGCGGAACGGCTGCGCCAGCGACGTGTCGTTCGCGAGGGCCGCGAAACGGGCCGCCGCGCCCTTCATATCATCGCGCTGCAACAGGATGTCGGCCTGGGTGAACCCGGCGAGCGCACGATAGGCGTCGATATTGGTGTTCGACAGCGCCTTCAGCTTTTCGCTGGCGGTCTTGGTGTCGTTCTGACCCAGTGCGTCATAGGCCGCCTGGAGCTGTTCGCCATCGACGCCCGCCGCCTGATGCTGGCGATGCTGCCAATAGAGATAGCCGCCGAACGCCGCCAGCGCGATCACGATCGCGGCACCGACGACAAGGCCCCACCGGGTCCAGAAGGATGTCAGCCTTTCGCGACGCAGTTCGTCGTCGACCTCGCTCATGAAGGCCTGGCTGGATTGGGGCGTTAGGGCCAAGACGGGCTCCGCTATTCTGGATCAAGGCAACAAAGAAGCCGCGACCTTTAGCGAGGAGCGGCCCCGGTGGGAAGCGGGCTTGATCTATCCCGCGTCGCGGGGGGCGTAGATCTGCTCGGGGCCCGGAAAATGACGGGCCCGCACATCCTCGGCATAGGCGCGCGCGGCCTCGCCGATACGCTCGCCCATGGTTTCGTACCGGCGGACGAACCGGGCGGTCCGCTCGAACAGGCCCAGCATATCCTCACCCACCAGCACCTGGCCATCGCATTCGGCCGATGCCCCGATCCCGATGGTGGGGCAGGCGATACGCTTGGTGATCTCGATCGCGATCGGCTCGACAACCCCTTCGATCACCACCGAGAACGCCCCCGCCTCCGCAATGGCAACGGCGTCCGCGACGATCTTCTCGGCTTCCTCAGGCGTACGGCCGCGCGCGCCGTAACCGCCCAGCACGTTCACCGCCTGCGGTGTCAGGCCGACATGGCCCATGACCGGAATACCCCGCTCGACCAGGAAGCGGACGGTCGGTGCCATCGCGACACCACCCTCCAGCTTGACCGCCGCCGCGCCGGTCTCCTTGAGCAGCCAGGCGGCATTCTCGAACGCCTTTTCCGGGCTTGCCTCATAGCTGCCAAAGGGCAGGTCGATGACGACGACCGCGTGATAGCTGCCCCGTACCACCGCCGCGCCGTGCGCCGCCATCATCTGGAGCGTCACCGGCACGGTCGAGGGCAGGCCATAGATCACCTGCCCCAGGCTGTCGCCGACCAGCAGCATGTCACAATGCGGATCGAGCAGTTGCGCCGAGCGCACCGTATAGGCGGTCAGCATGACCAGCGGGGTGCCGCCCTTGGCACGGCGGATGGCGGGCACGGTCAGCCGCTTCATCGGGGCGGGCGTGGGATTGGCGCGGCTGGTCGCGGTGTCGAGCGTATAGGTCGTGGACATGGAATGCCTCTACCCCGTGTGCGCCGTGCGCTCCACCCCCTTGGCCTGTCAGAAGATTTCGCCGTAAACCTCGGGCTTGAACCCCACCGTCAGCGCACCGTCCCGATCGAGGACCGGCCGCTTGATGAGCGAAGGCTGCGCCTGCATCAGCCGGATCGCCTTGTCCGCATCGATATCCTGCCGATCGGCCTCGTCCAGCTTGCGGAAGGTCGTGCCGGCGCGGTTCAGCAGCTTTTCCCAACCCACCTGCTCGACCCAGCCGCCAAGCGTGGCTTCGTCGATGCCGTCGGTCTTGTAATTATGGAAGCGATACGTGACGCCGTGCTGGTCGAGCCAGACGCGGGCCTTCTTCATCGTGTCGCAATTCGGGATGCCGTAAAGGGTAATCGTCATAAAGCCTCGGCCATTGGTTCATCGCCCCGATGCCGCAAGTCAGACGCAAAGCCCAGACCGCGCATCCTCCTAATCCGGCGCAAGTCATCAAGGGTGGCGCAGGCGCGCACCCACCGCTATTTCCATGTCATGCAGGACCACCCCTTTTACGCCATCCATTCGCACGGCCTGATCCGCGTCGCCGCCGCGACGCCCGCCGCCTCTGTCGGCGATGCACAGGCCAATGCCCATGCCATGCTCGATCTGGCCCGACAGGCGGATGAGGATGGGGTCGACCTGATCGTCTTTCCCGAATTGTCGCTGACCTCCTATGCCATCGACGATCTGCATCTTCAGGGCGCGATGCATGTCGCGACGCTGGCGGCGCTGGGCGAGATGGTGGATGCCAGCGCGGCGCTGTCGCCCGTCATGCTGATCGGCGCGGCGCTGCCCCGCAACGGGCGGCTGTACAATTGCGCGGTGGTGATCGCCCGCGGGCGTATCCTGGGCGTGGTGCCGAAGACCTTCCTGCCCAATTACCGCGAATATTATGAGAAGCGCTGGTTCGCGAGCGGCGCGGGGCTGACCGGACTGACCATCGAACTGGACGGGCAGAGCGTACCGTTCGGCACCGACCTGATCTTCGCGGCCGAGGATGTCCCCGGTTTCGTCGTCCATGCCGAGATTTGCGAGGACTACTGGGCCCCTACCCCGCCCTCGACGCTGGGCGCGCTGGCGGGGGCGACGATCTGCTGCAACCTGTCGGCCTCCAACATCGTGATCGGCAAGGCGCGCGACCGGGCGATGCTGGCCGCTGCGCAATCGGCGCGGGCGGCCTGTGCCTATGTCTATTCCGCCGCCGGGATCGGGGAGAGCACGACCGACCTGTCCTGGGACGGCCAGGGCCTGATCCACGAACTGGGCGAGACGATCGCCGAGTCCGAGCGCTTCCTGCGCGAACCCGCGTTGACCACCGCCGATATCGATGTCGAGCGGATCATGCAGGAGCGCTTGCGCTTCGGAACGTTCAACGACGCAGCCGCCCTGTCCGGTCATCCCGAGCAACGCTTCCGCCGGATCGGCTTCGTGCATGGCGCGGAGGCGATCGACCGAGGGCTGCACCGCGCCGTCCATCGCTTCCCCTTCGTGCCCGACGATCCCGCCCGGCGCGATGCCGACTGCTACGAGGCGTATAATATCCAGGTCGAGGCACTCGCCAAGCGACTGGACGCCAGCGGTGCCAAGACGCTGGTCATCGGCATTTCCGGCGGGCTCGACTCCACCCATGCGCTGATCGTGGCGGCCAAGGCGACCGACCGGCTCGGCTGGACGCGTGACCGTATCCTGGCCTTCACCATGCCCGGTTTCGCGACCGGTGAGGGGACCAAGGCCCATGCCTGGGCGCTGATGCGCGCGCTGGGCGTGACGGCCGAGGAGATCGACATCCGCCCGGCCGCGCACCAGTTGCTGGAGGATATGCGCCACCCGTTCGCGCACGGCGAACCGGTGCATGACGTGACGTTCGAGAATGTCCAGGCGGGCCTGCGCACCGACTATCTCTTCCGCCTGGCCAATCAGCGCGGCGGGATCGTTCTGGGGACCGGCGACCTGTCGGAGCTGGCGCTCGGCTGGTGCACCTATGGCGTCGGCGACCAGATGAGCCATTATGCGGTCAATGCGGGCGTGCCCAAGACGCTGATCCAGTTCCTGATCCGCTGGTGTATCCGCACCGGGCAATATGACGAGGCGACCAATCGCGTGCTCGCCGCGATCCTGGCGCAGGAAATTTCGCCCGAACTGGTTCCCGCCGATGCCAGCGGCGCGATGCAGTCGACCGAGGCGATGATCGGCCCCTATGCGCTGAACGACTTCTTTGCCCATTATGTGATCCGCTACGGCCTGAAGCCGTCCAAGATCGCGTTCCTCGCCTGGCATGCCTGGCGCGATGCGGAGGCGGGCGGCTGGCCCGAGGATCTACCGCAGGATGCGCGCGTCGCCTATGACCTGCCGACGATCCGGCATTGGCTGGAGCGATTCCTGACCCGCTTCTTCCAGACCAGCCAGTTCAAGCGATCCGCCCTGCCCAACGGGCCGAAGGTGTCGCCGGGCGGCGCCCTGTCGCCCCGTGGCGACTGGCGCGCGCCCTCGGACGGGACCGCCGCCGTCTGGCTTGCCGAATTGCGGGATGCCCTGCCCCATACGTAATATCCCGGACTTGGCAGGGCGTGGCGAACCCCGCTATACTGAAGGCTTGTTCGTTACATTTTCTAATAGATTACAGGCTCCTCCCGGCCTGTCGGCACGAGAGAATCCATGAGCCTTGTCGTTCGTACCCTGTCGGAGCAAATCTTCACGATCATTCGGGAGCGGATCATCAGCGGGGACCTGCCCGAGGATCAGCCGATCCGCCAGGATGCGCTGGCCAATGAACTGGGCGTCAGCAAGATTCCGCTGCGCGAGGCGCTGGCCCGATTGGAGCAGGAAGGGCTGCTGACCAGCCAGGCCAATCGGGGCTTCTTTGTCCGCTCGCTGGGCGCGGCCGAAGCGGAGGAGATTTACGAACTGCGGCTTGCGCTGGAGCCCGACGCCGCCGCCCGCGCCGCCCGCGTGGCGACGGAAGCGGATCAGGCGACCGCACGCGAGGCACTGACCGCGCTCGACGTGGCGGCGCAGGAGGCCTTGCATGAGGTCGCGCATCGCAATCGCGCCTTCCATCTGGCGCTGGTGCGGCCGCTCGGCGCCGCGCTGACATTTCAGCTGATCGAGCGGTTGCAGGTGCTGGCCGAACGCTATGTCGTCCAGCATCTCAAGCCCGCCGGTCGCGAGGACCGTGCGCATGAGGAGCATCACGCGCTGCTCGACGCGTGGCTGGCACGCGACGAAGCCCGCGTGGCGGGGTTCCTGACCGAGCATATCGGCGCCACGTTGGTCGATCTGCGCGCGCAGCTGGTACGCTGATCGCCGGGGTCAGCCGGGTGGGGTTGGGCGAACAAATGGCGTGGTGATGATCCGCGCGCCCCGCCGATAGGTCAGATAGCGCCACAGCCATTGCAGGCTGACCCGGATACGCTGCGCGAAATTGACCAGCAGCACGACATGGACGATCGCCCATAGCATCCACGCCGGATAGCCCTTCATCCGGTATCGCCCGAAGTCGAAGATCGCGGCATGCCGCCCGATGATCGCCGCATTGCCGCGATTGTGGAAGCGAAAGGGCATTGGGGCGATGCCCCGCGTCAATTGCTCGCGGAGCAGCTTGCCCAGATACTGCCCCTGTTGCTGCGCCACCTGCGCCAGGCCGGGCAAGGGCTTGCCATGCTCGTCCAGACAAGCCGCGACATCGCCGAGCGCATAGACATTCTCCAACCCTTCGACGCTGAGGTCGGACCGCACCGGCACCCGCCCGCCCTGGCCCGGCGTCACGCCCAGCAGCTTCGCCGCGCCCGTCGGTGCCACCCCGGCCCCCCATAGGACGGTGCGCGCCGGGATGAACCGGCCCCCCGCGGTCAGCCCCTCGGCCGTGATCGATTCGACCGGCATGTTCGTCATGACCTGAACGCCCAGCCGCCCGAGCGCACGCTCGGCATAGCTGGCGAGTTCGTCGGGAAAGGCGCTCAGGATGCGCGACCCGCCCTCGATCAGGATGATCCGCGCCGCTTCGGGTCGGATACGGCGAAAGTCGGAGGCCAGCGCATAGCGGGCGAGTTCGGCGACCGATCCGGCAAGCTCCACCCCGGTCGGCCCGCCGCCGACGATCACGAAGGTCATCAACGCCTCGCGATCGGCCGCCCCGTCCCGCTCCGCCTCTTCGAACGCGCCGAGCACTCGCGAGCGGATGACGCGCGCCTCTTCGATCGACTTGCAGGCGGGGGCGAAGGCGCGCCACTCGTCATGGCCAAAATAGCTGCTGGTCGATCCGGTCGCGACGACCAGCCGGTCGTAGGTCAACGTCTCGCCGGTCGCGAGCGCCACCTGCCGCGCATCCGTATCCACCCGCTCCACCTCACCCAGCATCACGCGGATATTAGGATAGCGGCCAAGGACATGGCGGATCGGCTCGGCGACGTCCGCCGGGGACAGGGCGGCCGTCGCCACCTGATAGAGCAGCGGTACGAACAGATGGTAATTGTTGCGGTCGACGACCGTGACCCGGACGGGCGCCCGCGCCAATTGCTGCGCCACCGCCAGCCCGCCAAAGCCCGCCCCCACGATGACGACATGGGGCCAGTGGGGATCGACCGCCGCCCCCGGCGAGGAAGAGGCCCTGCTCATGATATTCACCAGGTCGCGGCGATCTTGCCGAAATGTGCGCCGCTTTCCTGATGACGGAACGCGGCGGCCAGCTCTTCCAGCGCGAAGCGGCGGTCGATCACCGGGCGAAACGCGGCATCCTCCAGCGCGCGAACGAAGTCCATCTGCATCCGGCGGCTGCCGACGATCAGCCCCTGGAGCCGCGCCTGCTTGCCCATCAGCGTGGCGGTCGGGACATCGCCCGCCATCCCGGTCAGCACGCCGATCAGTCCGATATGGCCGCCGATCCGCACCGCATCTATCGACTGAGCCAGCGTGCCCGGTCCGCCGACCTCGATCACATGGTCGACGCCTGCGCCCGCCCAGTCATGGATGCGCTTTCCCCAATCGGGATGGGCGCGGTAATTGATCGTATGCGCCGCACCCAGACTTCGCGCCCGCTCCAGCTTCTCGTCGGAGGATGAGGTCACTGCCACCTGCGCGCCCATCATCCGCGCGATCTGGAGTGCCCAGATCGACACCCCACCCGTCCCCAACACCAGCACCCGGTCCCCGGCTTTCAGCCCGCCATCGACCACCAGGCTGCGCCACGCCGTCAGACCAGCGGTGGTGATGGTCGCCGCCTCGGCATGGTCATAGCCCTTGGGCGCGCGCGTGAAGGCGGTGGCGGGCGCGACCACCATTTCGCAGGCATAGCCATCGATCCCGTCGCCGGGGACACGGGAAAAGTCGCCGATGCGCGGTGGCCCTTCCTGCCAATCCGGGAAGAAGCAGGACACGACCGCATCGCCCGCCGCAAAGTCGGCCACGCCCTCGCCCGCCGCCTCGACGATCCCGGCGCCGTCCGCCATCGGAATGCGGCCATCCTGGGTCGGCATCTTGCCCGCGACCACGCTATAATCGTGATAGTTGAGCGAGGTCGCGTGCAGGCGGACCCGGATCATGCCGGGTCCGGGCACCCCCGGATCGGGACGGTCGACCAGTCGCAACCGGTCCAATCCGCCGGGTGCGTCGAGGATCATCGCTTTCATGCCATCGCCTTCATCGCTGTCCGCTGATGACAAAACCAACGCCGCGGCGGCGTGATGCGATCCCTCAACCGGTCGCCAGCAACCAGCCATCGGGCAGGAAATCGACTGACATATAATAATAAAAGGCACAGCTTCTGTCGCCGCCGCGATAGCTGCCGCCCTTGACGATGCCGTAGGCGGTGCTGCCCAGAAATACCGGTCCGCCGCTGTCGCCGCTGCGACAGGTGGGGCCGCGCACCGCGACCCAGGTCGGGGTGCAACCGCCGCCGCACAAATCCCCGGCGGGGGCGAAATCGGGAATCCACACCTCGGCGCAGCTATAGCCGGTGCGCTCGCCCCGGTGACAGACGATGTCGCCCGCGCGCGTGGCGGCGCGCGATTGAGCCCCCGTGACGGTGCGACTGATCGTCTTGGCCGTATCGCTCCAGAAATCGGGCAATAGCGGCCTCGGACTGCCATTCACCTGCACGTCCTGATAGCCCCAGCCCCATTGCCCCAGGAACGGCAGGGGATGGGCCTGGCCTGCGGGGTCCGTCCATACCAGATTGTCGGGGCAATGGGCGGCGGTCACGATGGCGCTTTCGCTGCCCCGTCGAACCACGAAACCGCTGGTACAGGCATAGCGCCGCCCATTGGCGGGATCGATTCCGGTCAACCGCGCGCCGCCCTGAAGATCGGCCAGGTCTGCATCCGGCGCATCCAACGTCGCGATCCGCACAGGCACACCCGCGATCCGCGCAATCCGGTCGCGCAGAGCATCGCCCGGCTCGGCCTCGGCGTCCGCGCGGGACACCATCACGACCAGCGCACCGATCCGGGGATCGACGCCAATCCCCGGCGGCTGGGTAAGGCTGGCCCGGATTTCGGTCTGGTGCAGCGCCAGCGCGACGACCAATTGGCTGTGGGTCGCATAGGCGCCCGTCCGAAACCGGACGAGTACCGGATAGCTCCCCACCGAAACGACACGGTCGGCCACCGGCGCGTCGCCGGTCAGCAGCACGTCGATATGGAATGGCCGATGACCGACCGACAGCCCGCCCAGGCGATCGGCGAACTCGGTGGCGAGCGCGTCGGTCAGCGGCACCGATGCCGCCTGCACCGCCAGTTCGCGCATGGCGCCCTCCGGCGTCTGGCCAGAGATAGCGGCATATTCCGCCGCATCCAGCGCCAGGGCGGCATCCCCGCGCACCGGCCCCACGCCTTGCGCCGTCGCCACGCCGGTCATCAGGATCAGCCCGGCCACCACCGCCGACAGGAAAGCCCATCTATCACGGGCACAAGAATTGCGCTGGTTATATCCCATCGATTTGATATGTATTACCTGTGAAGAGCCGGTAAGCGGCGATACACGGGAAAAATCATCAAGGGGACCGAATTGATGTTGCGACGCCATGCCTTACCGCTGCTTCTGATCGCATCCGCACTGCCGCTTGCCGCCTGTTCGCGGTCGGAGCCTGCCAACAGCGTCACCGCCACCGATAATCTCGGCGTCGCCAATGACGAAGTGCTGGCGAATGACGAGGCACCGATCGGCGCCGATGCCGCTTTGGGCAATGTCGGGTCGGATAACGCGCTCGCGCCGGAGGGCTCGAACGCCAGCTAGACTTTCCGCCGGTGGCGGGCCCTTCGGGCCTGTCCCCGCTCCTGCCTCGCCTAAGGAAGCTCCCTGTGGCGATCGACTGGCCCGGCGGCACCGACCGCCGGGCCTTTTTCGTTATTTCTCGGTGATGCCCAGGGTGCGCAGGACACGCATATCCTGTTCGACCACCCCGGCAGAGAAACGTTCGATCAGCCGCTGCGCCTGCCGCCACATCCCCGTCGGCATGGGAGCCGCCACGGGCGGGGTCAGCAAGCGTCCGCCACATATCTGCGCCAGCGCAGGTCCATGCGTCGCGCCGTCGACGATCAGCGAGGGGAAGGGCAAGGCGGCGTCGGGCGAGGCAAAAAGCTGTCCGCCCTGCCGGTCGAGCGCGGCGGTGGGCGGCGGTTGAAAGAACAGCGCGCCCGCAACCTTGGACACATAATGGCTGGGCGACAGCCGTGCCCACCAGATGCTGGCGAGACAGGCCGCGCCTTCGGCAACCAGCAGCACGGCCTTGTCGGCCTGGGCCACCGCATGATCCAGCCGAGTCGCCCAGATATCCCGCGCCTCGCGCGAGCCGTCGTCAAAGGCGAGTTGGACATCGCCCTGCCGCGGCCAGGCGAAAAGATGTTCCCAAGGCATGGCACACTCGCCAGCGCCCTTCCCCGCCATGGGCAGGGTAATGATCGAGAAGGGATCGTTCAGGCGCAGTTCGGCCGCCATGGTCTTCTCCGTCGCTGATCCTCCCAAGCTACGGGAGTTTCGGCGAAGGGCAAGAGGGCACGAACGCCCCCTTGCCTCACGCTGCCGCGACGGGTCGGGCCGCGCGCCGCGAATCGCTGAGCGCCGTGGCGATGCTGTCGACCATCAGTTCATATTGGTCGGGCGTATAACCGGCGGCCAGAAACGCGCGGACCTCATGCGAAGGGACGCTATAGCCATGATGCCAGCTCAACACCGCCATCCGGCGCAGCGCCTCCAGCGACGGGTCGGCCAGGCGCGGGTTGCGGGTATCGCCGAAGATGCTGCTGATCGCGCGGATCAGCTTGGTCGGCTCGCGCAAGGTGGAGATACGATCGCGACGGGCAAGCGCTACGACCTGCCACTCCAGCGCCGACAGGCGGGTGTCGGGCCGGATCGCGGCCGCACCCTCCGCGCCCCGCCGGGCGACGGCGGCGCCTACCGCGCTGCGTGCAGCGCCAATTTCCTGAAATGCGACATAGGCCATGATGCAAACCCCTTTCTGCCGCGCGACATCCTGCCCCGGCCAGCATCACGCCCGCCCGAGTGGACGGCACCCGGCCGCCCGCATTGCTGTCTCGCCATTTTCTCTGTCGGAAGGTGGTGACCACCTTCCATACCGACTGGTATATTAATCAAACCGACAGGCGTCAACGACTTTCATACCGGTCGGTAGGAAAAAATTCCCGATCAGTGCGAAGGCCATAGCGCCATGGCGGAGTCGACCAGCGCATCAAGCTGATCGCAGGACACGCCGGACCCCGCCTGCACCGCCATGCCCTGCAACACCGCATAAAGCAGGTTCGCCAAGCCCTCCGGATCGACATCGGCTCGCAGATCGCCTTCATCGACGGCACGCTGGAACCGCGCAACGATGGCGGCCTGGACGGAGGCGCGGCGGGCGACGACCGCCGCCTTGATCGACTCGGCCTCCGACCCGCACGCCACCGAATGGATCACACCCAGGCAGCCCTTCGGCTCCCACTGGCTCGTCATCGCCTTCAGCGCCCCGCGCAGCAGATGCTCAGCGACTTGGCGCGCGGTCGGCTGGTCCAGCGACTCGCGGATATAAGCGAGCTTCTCCGCCTCGTAGAGATCGAGCGCCTTGTGAAACAGCGCCTCCTTGTTGCCGAACGCCGCATATAGGCTGGGCTTGGTGATACCCATCGCCTCGGTCAGGTCGGCCATCGAGGCCCCTTCATACCCCTTGCTCCAAAAAACGCGGAGCGCCGACGCCAGCGCTTGGTCGGTGCAGAATTCGCGCGGGCGGCCCTTACACATGGGCGAAGCATGTTCCATAACGCTCGGTATAGAATTTGCGGGGTCATTTGAAAAGCCCCCTCGCGGGCCTTCGCGATCAGCACGCGCGCCGCGATTAAATATTCTGCAACGCCCCTGCGTGTATTCTGTCGGCAAGGGGGCAGCACATACAATGTTGAATATCGTCGGTTGCATCGTCGAGCAGCACGACCCCTGGCTCGTGGTCCCTGCGCTTGGCGTCTGCATCCTTGGGTTGATCGCCCTGTTCGTTCTGCACGACCGGTCGGAGGAATGCATCGAAGCCCGCCGCCGCCGCTGGGTGGCGATCGCCGCGATCACGGCGGGCGTCAGCATCTGGTGCACCCATTTCCTGGCGATGCTGGCCTATCGCGGGCCCCTCCCCCTCGGCTTCAACCTGCCTTTGACGATGGTGTCGATCGGCGTGCCCTGCCTGACCATCTGGTTCGGGCTGAACCACATGCGGCGGCGGCGCGACATCTTCGCCTATGTCATTGCCGGAAGCCTGACCGCGCTCGGCGTGACCGCGATGCATCTGATCGGCATGAGCGCGCTGATCGTACCGGCCCAGATCCGCTACGACATGCTCGGCATCGTCCAGGCCGTGGTCGGCGCAGAGCTGCTATTGTCGCTGGCGTTCTACATCCATGGCGCGCGACGTGGGGTCAGTCGAACCATCCTGTCGGTCGTCGCGGCAGTGCTTGGGATCGTGGTCCTGCATTTCGGCGCGATGACCGCCACGACGCTGGTTCCCGGCGGGGTCGCGGTCGATCCTGCCCTCCACCCGCTACAGCCCCATAATCTGGCGCGCGTGATTGGCGTGATGACGGCCGCGATCGTCATCGCCATGGTTGCGGCCGCCTTGCTCGACCGCTTGCTGACCGATCTACGCGGACTGACCCAGGCCACCCGCGAAGGGATAGCGATCCTGCACCATGGCCGGATCATCGAGGTCAATGCCCGGCTTGCGACGATGTTGGATGTCGAGCCCAGCGCGATGATCGGATCACGCCCGCAGGATTGGCTGGAGACGACGGATGGCGGCCCGTTCGCCCTGGCCGACGACATGCTGATCGAAACCCAGCCCTGCGATCCGGCGCTGGCCGATCGTTGCCTGGAGGTCGCGGCCCATGAGATCGAATATCGCGGACGGCGGGGGACCGTGATGTCGGTGCGCGACCTGACCGATCAGCGCCGTGCCCAGCGACAGATCGAGTTCATGGCGGTCCATGATCCGCTGACCGAACTGCCCAACCGCATCTATTTCGATCAGGCGCTGGAAAGCGCGATCGCCCAGGCGGATCAGAAGGGGCCGTTCGCGCTGCTCGCGCTCGACCTCGACCGGTTCAAGGCCGTCAACGACCTGTTCGGTCATGCGGCGGGCGACACGATCCTATGCCGGGTGGCAGCCATGCTGACCAGCCTGATCGACGAGGCCGGCGTGGTCGCACGCGTGGGCGGCGACGAGTTCCTGATCCTGCAACGTGGCATCGACGGACCTGATCGCGTGCGCAAGCTGACCGAAGCGATCCTGGAGGCCTTCGCCAACGAAATGGACCTCAGCCGCGATCCCATGGCGGTGGGCGTCAGCATCGGCGTCTCGCTCTTCCCCCAGGATGCGACCGATGCGCAGAGCTTGCGCCACAATGCCGATATCGCGCTGTACCGCGCCAAGAACAGCGGGCGGGGCACCGCCTCCTTCTTCGACCAGGATATGGACCGCACCATGCGAAAGCGGCTCGCGCTGGAACATGATCTGCGCCACGCGCTGCTGCGCGACCAGATGCGGCTCGTCTATCAACCGCTGGTCGCGACCGGCAGCGCCGACGTCATCGGCTATGAGGCGTTGCTGCGCTGGAAGCATCCCGAACGCGGCGAGGTTCAGCCCGCCGAATTCGTGCAGCTGGCCGAGGAAACCGGCATCATCCTGCAGCTGGGCGAGTGGGTGCTGAACACCGCCTGTCGCGCCGCCGCCGCCTGGCCCGCGCCGATGACGCTGGCGGTCAATGTCTCACCGATCCAGTTCCAGCTGCCCAATCTGGCCGAGGTCGTCGCCCGCGCGCTGGCCGATAGCGGCTTTCCCGCCCATCGCCTGGAACTGGAGATCACCGAGAATGTCCTCCTCCACGACCGCGAGTCGATCCTGAAGACGCTCCACCAGTTGAAGGCGATGGGCACCGGCATCGTCATGGACGATTTCGGCACCGGCTATAGCTCGCTCAGCAACCTGCAATGTTTTCCGTTCGACAAGATCAAGATCGACAAGAGCTTCATCTCGGGCGTGACCAGCGATGCCACCGCGCGATCGATCGTCCGGGCGATCGTCGCGCTGGGACAGAGCCTGAACCTGCCGGTCGTCGCCGAAGGTGTCGAGACGGCCGAACAGCATCGCATGGTGCTGGAGGAAGGTTGCCCCCAGGCCCAGGGCTATCTGTTCGGCCGTCCCTCTGGTTTGCCGGTCGCCGCTCAGCCCTTGGCCAAGGCGCTGCGCCGACGGCCATAGGCGAAGTAGAAGGCCAGCCCCGCCAGGTTCCAGATGACGAAGCGGATGATCGTCGCGCTGGGCAGGCTGAACAGCAGATAGACACAGCCCAGGATGGCGAGCGTGCCGACCAGATAGGGCTGCGGACAGCGGAACAGCCGCTTGGCATCGGGTGCGTTGCGACGCAGCACCATCAGGCACGCACCGACCGCGATGAAGGCGAGCAGCGTGCCCGCATTGGCCAGCTCGGCAATCTCGTCCAGGCGGAAGATACCCGCGACGATCGCGATGGAAACGCCGGTGACGAGCGTGATCCGGGTCGGCGCGCCGCTACGCTTGCTGACCACCGCCAGCGACTGCGGCAACAGGCCGTCCCGCGCCATGGTGAAGAAGATGCGGCTCTGCCCATACATCATGACCAGGATGACCGAAGGCAGCGCGATGACCGCCGCCAGGGCGATCAGATGCGCCGCCGTCGGCTGGCCCAGCGAACGCAGGACCAGCGCCAGCGGTTCGGGCGAATTGGCAAGCTGCTGGAAGGGCAGCGCGCCCACCGCCGTCACCGCGACCGCCATATAGATCAGCGTACACACCAGCATAGATCCGACGATGCCGATGGTCAGATCGCGGCCCGGATTCTTGGCTTCCTCGGCCGATGTGGCCACCGCGTCGAAGCCATAAAAGGCGAAGAACACGATCGCCGCCGCCGCCATGACGCCGCGCTTGGCCCCATCCACCTCGGTCGCGCCGAAGCCATAGGGCATGAAGGGGTGGAGATTGGCGTTGTTGAAGGCCGGAAGTGCGAAGGCGACGAACACGCCCAGCGCGACCAGCTTCACGATGACCAAGATGATGTTCAGCGTCGCACTCTCCCGCGTACCGGCGACCAGCATCCCCATCACCGACAGCGCGACCAGCACGGCGGGCAGGTTGATGATGCCGCCACCATGCGGCCCCGAGAGAAGCTCGGGCGGCAGATGCACGCCCGCCGCCTGTATCCAGCCGACCAAATAGCCCGACCAGCCGACCGCGACGGTCGAACAGGCCAGCGAATATTCGAGGATCAGGCTCCATCCGACGACCCAGGCGAGCGTCTCGCCCAGCGCGGTATAGCTAAAGGTATAGGCGCTGCCCGCCGCCGGGATCAGCGTGGCGAGTTCGGCATAGGCCAACGCGGCGCAGGCGCAGACCGCGCCCGCAATCGCGAAGGCCAGGATGACGGCGGGCCCGGCTCGCTCGGCCCCGACGCCGGTCAACGTGTAGATGCCGGTGCCGACGATCGCGCCAACCCCCAGAGCGATCAGGTGCGGCCAGCTGAGCGTCTTGGCCAGCGCCTGCCCCTCGGCATGCTGGGTCACGCTGCCCAGCGATTTTCTTGGTCCGAACATTGGTGGAAAATCCCCCGCCCTAACGGCTTATCATTGTCAAATGACGGGTGCGAACCCGCCTTTCAGGTCCATCAGGGTGGACCGAATATGCGTATCAAGCAATGCCTGAAGCCGCGCGGCGTCGCGCGCAAGAAAGGCGTCGAGCTGTTCGCGATGCTCCAGATGCGCGCGTGCATCGCGCCCGGCGGGCTGCAGATGCGTGACGACATAGCGTTCGGCGAGCAGCGCCAGCTGGCGGATCAATTGGATGGTCAGCGGCTGGCGGGTCGGTCGGACCATCGCCATGTGGAACTGCCGGTTGCAGATCGCGACGCGCGGCAGGTCACTGGCCGCCGCCTGGTCGAGCGCCTCGAACGCGGCGACCAGCTTGGCGCGGTCTGCGTCATCGGCGACCAGGGCAGCGCGCGCCGCAGCGGCCGGTTCCAGCTTCAGGCGAAGGCCGTAAATATCCTCCGCCTGTTCGGCCGACAAAGCGCCGATCATATAGCCGCGATTGGCGACGCCGTGGAGCAGCCCCTCCTGCTCCAGCCGCGCCATCGCCTCGCGCAGCGGTATCTTGCTGACCCCCAGTTCGGCGGCCAGCGCATCCTGGCGGATCGGTCGATCGGCGGGGATGGCCCCGGCGATGATCCGTTCGCGTACGATCGCGAAGATGCGATCCGCCAGCGTCTGCACGACGATGACGCCCTCGCCCCGATGACGCCCGTCATCCAGGGCGTCGTCCAGATGCGAGAGCGCCGTCGCCATCAGGCGGCCTTGGCCTGGCCCAGCGTCGGGCGGGTCGCGGCGGCCTTTTCGACCATCGCGATCACCTCGGCACGGCGCGCGCCTTCGAGGACATAGCGCGGCGGCAGGACGCGCTCCGAACCACGGCCCATGACCTGCTCGGCCAGCTTGATCGACTGGACCAGGTCATGCTCGGCGTCGAGGTGGAGGAGCGGCATGAACCAGCGATAGATTTCCATCGCCTTGGCATGATCGCCACGCTCGAACGCCGCGACCAGTTCGACCGACTCCTTCGGGAAGGCGTTGGTCAGGCCCGAGACCCAGCCCTGCGCGCCCAGATACAGGCCTTCGAGCGCCACGTCGTCCAGCCCTGCGAACAGGGTATAGCGATCGCCGAAGGCATTGCGGAAATCGGTGAAACGGCGCGTATCGGGGGCCGATTCCTTGACCGCGACGATGTTCTTCACATCGACCAGCGCTTCCAGCACCGTCTGGTCGATGACCGTGCGGTAGGCGGGCGGGTTGTTGTAGAGCATGATCGGCAGGCCGGTCTGGTCCGCCACACCCTTGAAGTGGTTCACCAGCTCATGCGCTTTGGGCACATATACCATCGGCGGCAGCAGCATCAGGCCGTCGGCGCCAGCCTTTTCGGCCGCCTGGGCGTAACGGACGGCGCGGCGGGTATCATATTCCGACACGCCGGTAATGACCGGCACGCGGCCCGCCACCGCCTCGACGATCGCGGTCAGCACCGTGACCTTCTCGTCATAGTCGAGCGAGTTGTTCTCACCGACCGTACCGAGCGCGATGACGCCCGTCACCCCGTCATTGACCAGATCGTCGACCACCCGCTGCGTATCGGCGAGATCGATCGACAAATCCTCCCGCACCTGGGTCGTCACTGCGGGAAATACGCCACGCCAGCCGATGCTCACAATTTGTCTTCCTGCTATTGTTTTAGATATCGTATACTGTTTCTAGCGAGCGAATTCGCTGCGGTCAATGTCATTCCTCATCGGGATAAGGGCCTTTTCCGCCGTCCGCGATGAACTGATCGGTGCGCTGATCGATGACCGGCAGCGGGACAAAGCCGAGTTGCAGCATCGCATCATGCCAGGCACGGATGTTGAACTTCGGTCCCAGCGCCTTTTCGGCCTTGGCCCGCGCCTTCTGAAAGGCGAGCTGCCCCATATAATAGGACAGGGCCTGACCGGGCCACGCGATATAACGGTCGACCTCGGTCTCGATCTCATGATCCGACAAAGCGGTATTGTCATGGAGATAGGCCTGCGCCCGCTCGCGGCTCCAACCCATGGCGTGGATGCCGGTATCGACCACCAGCCTGGCCGCGCGCCACGCCTGATAGGACAACATGCCGAAACGGTCATAGGGGTCGGTATAGAACCCCATATCCTCGCCCAGCGCCTCGCAATACAGCGCCCATCCCTCGCCATAGGCCGACAGATAATTGTCACGGCGGAAGGCGGGCAGGGTCTTGTTCTCCGCCGCCAGCGGCATCTGGAAGGCATGCCCCGGCGCGCTTTCGTGCAGGGTCAGCGCGGGCAATGCATAGAGCGGTCGCGACGGCAGGTTATAGGTATTGACCAGATAGATACCCGGCCCCCCGCGCCCCGAGGTATAGAAAGGCGCCTGGTCCGCAGGCACGGGTTTGATCGCGAAGCGGCTGCGCGGCAAACGGCCGAACCAGTCCGATGCGACGCCGTCGAAACGCTTGGCGATCCACGCCGCCCGATCGAGCAGGTCCTGCGGCGTCTTGGCATAGAAACGCGGATCGGTGCGCAGGAAGGTCAGGAAGGCGGGAAAATCGCCCTTGAACTTCACCTCCTTCATGACCTGATCCATGCGCGTGCGGATACGCTGCATCTCGGACAGACCGATCGCATGCACCTGTTCGGGCGTCAGGTCGGCGGTCACATATTCGCGGATCTTGGACCGGTAATAGGCCTTGCCGTCGGGCAGGTCATAGGCCGCCGTGCTGACTTGCGCATGAGGCATATAGTCGTTCCGCAGGAAGGTCAGCAGCCGCTGATGTGCGGGCAGGACATCGTCCCGGATCGCCGCCTTCGCCTCGGCACGCAGGGCCGCAGCGGTCGCGGGTGCCATATTGGCGGGCATCGTCCTGAACGGTGCGTAGAAGGGCTGATCCTCGCCCGCGCCTGCATCGACGACCTGCGCGACGCCGATATCGCGCCCCTTCAGCGTGACGCGCGGCACGGTGAAGCCACGGGCGAGGCCCGCGCGCATATTGCCGATCTGCTGATCGAAATAGCGCGGCATCTGGCGGAGCATCGCGATATAGTCACGATACTGACTTTCCTTGGTAAAGCTGCCCCGTGCCCAGCCTGCCAGATTGCCCCAAAAGCTGGTATCGGCATTGAGCGGCTTTTCATATTCGCGGAACCGCTGCGCGGCGAGCAGCGCGTCGATCTGGCCGCGATAGACCATATAGTCGGTGCGGACATCGGGCGAGAGGCTGGCTGGGTTGATCGCATCCAGCGCCTTGGCCGTCGCTTCCCAACGGGCCAGTCGCGCAGCCTGGGCAGCGGGTCCGACATCGGGCAACTGACGCGAGCCCGCGCTGCCACTGTCCTCATCCGCCGCGTTCTGGCTGATCCGCCACGTATATTCCGCCTCCGATAGCGCACGAAAACGGGCATCCGCGGTATTGGCGGGGCCGCGCGCGGCATGGGGGCGGATCTTTGCCTGCGCGACGCCGAACGGCGCAATCGCCAGTGCCGCCCCCGCGAGCAGCCATCCGAACCGGTTCGTCATGCTTTTATCCCCCTTGCTCAACCGTTCAGCGCCATCACGTCGCGGTACAGGTCCGCCGAAATCTCCACCCCCTCGGTCACCGATACCGCTCTGGCCGCATAGCGCCGGGCGGAGGGAAGCCGTGCCCCCTGCCCCGTGATCGCGGCAAACATCGCCTCGGCCCGTTCCTGATGTTCAGGCAGAAGATCACCCAGGAAACCCTTGGGATCGATCGCGATAATCAGTTCACCGCCCAGCGGCGAACCTCCGCGCCCCCTATCCCAGTCGATGGATTCGCGGCTGGTCATGTCGCCGATCAGAGGCCCGGCGAGCAGTTCGACCATCGCCGCCAATGCCGATCCCTTATGCCCGCCAAAGGTCCGCATCGCGCCCAACAGGATAGCGGCCGGATCGGTGGTCGGTTTGCCTTCCGCATCGACACCCCAGTCATCGGGCACGACCTTGCCCGCGCGGCGATGCAGTTCGATCTCCCCGCGCGCGACCATCGACGTGGCGAAGTCGAAGACGAAGGGCGGCCGGTCGGGGCGTGGCCAGCCAAAGGCGATCGGGTTCGTCCCGAACACCGGCTCGGCACCACCCGACGGTGCGACCCAGGCATGGCTGGGCGTGAAGGCCAGGGCGACCAGCCCGGCCTCCGCCAGCTCCTCGACCTCCGGCCAGAGCGCCGCGAAATGCACGACATTGTTCAGCGCCAATGCGGCGATGCCGTTCGCGCACGCCTTCTCGATGAGCGCAGCTTTGCCAGTCTGGAAGGCAAGTTGCGCGAAGCCCCCGCCTCCGTCGACCCGGACCAGCGCGCGCGCCGGATGCGACAGAACGGGCTCGGCATCGGGCACGACCACGCCCTTGTTGATGCTGGCGACCGCGACAAGCAGCCGGTAGATGCCGTGCGAGGTGCATCCGTCACGCTCGCCCGACACCATCGTTTCGGCCACCGCTTCGGCATGCGGCGCAGCGAGCCCCGCCCCCAACAGCTTGGCGCGGGCGAGGCTGCGCAACTCGTCCAGGGTCATCCGCACGCCGCTCACGCCGCCACCCCCGGCTTCGCCGCGAACAACCGCATGCCGAAGATCGGCCCCGCCGAACTGCCGTCATGCGGCACGACACGGACACGCACGCTCTTCTTGCCCGCGGTCAGCGCGGGCGGCAGCGGATATTCGACGTCGAAGAAAGACCCCGGCTTGTCGTTTTCCAGATGCTGAGTGGCGACCTTCACATTGTCGACCAATATGTCGAAGTCGCGCTTGCGCTCATCGCCCCAATAGGTCCCCTGCAGGATCATCGGGCCCGGCCGGACCGCCATGGTGAATTCGAAATAGCCGCCCGACCGCGCATCGCGCCCCTGCCGCCCGCGATAGGAGACGGGATAGGAAATGTCGGAGGTCAGGCCATGATCGCGCTCGGGCTGCATCTCACCCAGATGCATGACGTCGACCGACCGCGCCGCGATATCCCGCACGCGCGCCTGATCCGCCAGGAAGGCGGCTTCCTGGGTCTTCCAGCCCGCCTCGGTGAAACGCTTGAAATAGACGGCGCTGCGCCGGTCATATTGGCTGAAAAAGGGTACGAAACTCAGATCGGCCGGACGGAAGACACCCGCCGTGCTGTACCGGGCGCTTGCCGGGTCGGCCGGGGCGAAGCCGTTCAGCGGATTGGCACCGACGAGCACCGGGTCGGGGGAATTCCACGGCCCCTTGGTATCGCCGAGATCGGCGGCCATCACCATCGGCCCGCGCAGGACCGCCACGACGCTGTCGTCGCCCGGCGTCGGCTCGACCCGCAGATCGAGCGGCAGGCGGATCGCCACACTGTCCCCGGCCTTCCACCGCCGCTGAACGACGGCATAACCGCGCTCGAAGCTCGGGGTGACGGCCTGCCCATTAACCTCCACCTGCGCCTGTCCGTTCGCCCAGCCGGGCACCCGCAGCGCAAGCGGGAAACGTCCCGCCCGGTCGAGCCGGGTGAAGCGCAGCGTCGCCTGCCCTTCCATCGGATAGGCCGTGTCGAGCGTCACGACCGCGCCGCGCTTGTCCCAACGCGCCTCCGCCGGGATGTAGAGATTGACGAAGAACGTGTCGCCGCCTTGCCAGAAGATCGACTCGCCGTGCTTGGCATGCGCTTCCATCCCCGAGCCGACACAGCACCAGAAGGCGTCGTCCTTGTCGGTGGAGAACTCGCGCGCCATGCCGGTCATCAGCGGCGTCATATAGGTGAAGCCGCCATGCGCGGGATGCTGGGCCGCCATCACATGGTTGAGATGCGCGCGCTCATAATAGTCGAACAGCCGCCCGTCCGGCTTCCACCCGTAGAGATGCCGGGTCAGCTTCATCATGTTATAGGTGTTGCAATGCTCGCATGTCTGCTCGGTGATGTGCCGGGCGATCGTATCGGGCTCGGAGAAATATTCGCGGTCGGCGTTGCCGCCGATGACATAACTGTGGCGCCCCGTCACCGTTTCCCAGAAGAAGCTGGCGCCCTTGGCCGGTTCCGGCTTGCCGGTGATCTCGTGGATACGGGCCAGGCCGATCAGCTTGGGCACCTGCGTATTGGCATGGAAATTGGCGAGCTTGTCTTCGCCCGCCACCAGCGGATCGAGCACCTTGCGGTCATAGATCCGCTCGGCCAGTGCCAGCCACTGGCGGTCGCCGGTCCGCTGATAAAGCTCGGCATAGCTTTCGTTCAGGCCGCCATATTCGCAACCCAGCACCGTCTGCATCTGCGCATCGTCGAGCGCGGCAAAGACCCGCGCGAAATAGCCGCCCAGCTTGACCGCCACGTCCAGCGCCTGGGCATTGCCCCAGCCGCCATGGATATCGAGCAATCCGGCGAACAGCTTGTGCACGGTGTAGAGCGGCGACCAGCTACCGTTGAGGTCGAAGCCGCCCGACTTGATCTTGCCCGCCATGATCTCGGGAAAGATTTCCTCGCCATCGACGACCTTGCCGTCGGGCCGCTTGCGTCCCAGCGCCCCGACATAGCCGGTGCCGCGCTTGTCCTGCGCCTCGGCCAGTTCGGTGACGATATAGTCGGCGCGGCGGCGCATCTCGGGATCGCCGGTCTGCTGCCAGGTCAGCACCAGCGCCGACATGTAATGGCCCAGGGTATGGCCCGCGATCGTGTCGCTTTCCCAGCCGCCATAGATGGGTGCCTTGGGCTCCAACCCGGCATAGGCGCGAAAATTGTGGAGCAGCCGATCCGGGCTCAGCCGGTGGAGATAGCGCCGGTTCGTCTCGACGGCGGTCGCATAGACGGACGGATGAAGCCGTACCGCCGACAGCGGCAAGGGCTCCGCCTTGGTAGGAAGCACCGACGTGCCCGCTGCCACCGCACGCGGGGCCATTCCCAGAAACGCGGCGGTCGCCGCCCCCCGCATCCATTCGCGCCTGCTCGTCCGCAGCATCTTGCTCTCTCCGTAATACTGTATACCAATATAGCCAGAACGGGAGGGGGGTCAATCGCGATGGTCCCGCATAGCAGCTTCCCGGAATCACGGGATTTTCGCCATGCGCCAACGCCTTATCCGCCTTTTGCCCGTTACCCTCGCCACGCTTTCGGTCATGGCGAGCGCACAGGATGCGGGAGCGGGTGCCAAGCAGAAATCGACGAGCGCAGCGCAGACATCCCCGACCACGCGCCTGCGGGTCGGCGCATTCCAGTTGGTCCTGGACCCCGCCAGCCAGACCGCGCGAAGCCTGGCGCCGACCGCCACACCGGGTTTCGATTTCCTGCCGATCGGCCGCGTCAAGGAGCGGGCGGGCAATGGCTATAACCATCTCGGCGACATCCATTTGCGGCTGCGTCAGGGCAACGGCGCGTGGCAGGATTATTCGTCCTCGCGCGAGCGGCACCCCGTCAAGCCGCTGGCTGCGCGCGGATCGGTGCTGGCGGCGGCGGACATCAGCGCAACGATGGGAACGGGGCTGCCGCTGCGCATCGTTCGTGAGTGGGTGAACGACAAGGGGAACCCTGCCCTGCGCTTCACGCTCACCAACACGTCCAACGCACCGGTGGAGATTGGGGGCCTCGGCATTCCGATGGTGTTCGACAACATCATCACCGACCGGACGCTGGAACAGGCCCATGCCCAGGCGAGCTTCGCCGACCCCTATATCGGGCGCGATGCAGGTTATGTGCAGGTCACGCGGCTGAACGGCGCGGGGCCCGCCCTGCTGGTCCTGCCCGAACGCGCCACGCCGCTGGAGGCCTATGTGCCGATTCCGACACTGCGTGAGACCAAGGGGCAGGCCGTGATTTCCGAAGCCAGTCCGCGAGCCCAGACCTCGGAGGGCTTTTACGACTGGATCGTCTCCAGCGCCGCCTATGCCCAGACCGATTGGGCGAAGGCGGGCGCGCCGTGGAACGCGCCGACCAGCATCCGCCTCGCCCCCGGCGAAAGTCGCCGCATCGGCCTGCGCCTGGTCGCTGCGCCCAGCATTCGCGCGATCGAACCGACGCTGACGGCACAAGGGCGGCCGGTCGTGGTGGGCGTGCCCGGCTATGTCGTGCCGACCGATCTGGACGCGACGCTGTTCGTACGCGCCCCGTCCCCGATCACCGCGATCGAGAGCTATCCGGCGGGCGCGCTGGCGGTGACGCGGCAGGCGGGCAAGCCCGGCTGGACACGCCTCTCGGTGCGCGGACGGCAATGGGGCCGCGCGCGGCTGACGCTGCGTTATGCGAATGGCGACGTTCAGACGGTCCAGTATTTCGTCACCAAGCCGCTCGAACAGACGATGGCCGATCTTGGCCGCTTCTCCACGACCAAACAATGGTACGAGGGCAAGGGAGACCCCTTCGGCCGTTCGCCCGCGATCCTGACCTATGACCGCGAGGCCCAGCGCATCGTCACCGCCGACCCCCGCGTCTGGATTTCGGGAATGAGCGACGAGGGCGGCGCGGGAAGCTGGGTCGCGGCGGCGATGAAACAACTCGACAATCCCGATGCCGCCGAGATCGCCCGGATCGAGGAACTTGTCGACAAGACCGTGGTCGGACGGCTTCAGGTCGCGGACGGCCCCCATGCGGGCGGTGTGAAGAAGAGCCTGTTCTATTACGATCCGGCCGCCTTCCCCGACCTCTATCAACCCGCCAAGGACTGGCAGAGCTGGACCTCCTGGAAGAAGGATCAGGCCGACGATCTGGGCCGCGCCTATAATTATCCGCATGTCGCGGCGGGGCATTGGGTGCTCTACCGTGTGGCGCGCAACCATCCCGGCCTGACGCGGGTCCATGACTGGCAATGGTATCTCGACCATGCCTATCAGACGATCGTCGCCATGATGCGCGATGCGCCGCATTATGCGCAGTTCGGCCTGATGGAGGGCGATGTCTTCGTCGACATCCTGACCGATCTGAAGCGCGAGGGCTGGACTGACAAGGCCGCCGAGGTCCAACGGCTGATGAAGGGACGCGCCGATCACTGGCGCACCCTGCAATATCCCTTCGGCAGCGAGATGGCATGGGACTCGACCGGCCAGGCCGAAGTCTATGCCTGGATGCGCTATTTCGGATATGCCCCGCAGGCGGACGTCACGCGCGAAGTCATCCTGGGCTATGATCCGTCGATCCCGCACTGGGGCTATAACGGCAATGCGCGGCGCTATTGGGACTTTCTGTACGGCGGCAAATATCCCCGGCTGGAGCGGCAGATCCATCATTACGGATCGACGCTGAACGCCATACCGCTGTTCGACTCGTTCCGCCGCAATCCCGCCGACATGCATCTGCTGCGCGTCGCCTATGGCGGGCTGCTCGGGGGCATCACCAATATCGACCAGGACGGCGCGTCCTCGGCCGCCTTCCATAGCTGGCCCGACCAGATGGAATGGGACCCGTATAGCGGCGATTATGGCATGGGCTTTTTCGGCCATGCCTATGCTGCTGCGACCTATGTGGTGAATGATCCGACGCTGGGCTGGGTCGCTTATGGGGGCAATCTGTCGCAGAGCGACGGACAGGTCCGGGTCGAGCCGCGCGACGGTGCGCGGGCGCGCATATTCATCGCGCCGGCAGGGCTATGGCTGACGCTGGAGGCGGGCAAGATCAAGGCGATCGCCTATGATCCGGCGACCGGCGCGGTCCGCCTGACGCTCGATCCGGCGCGCAGCGACACGCCCGCCGCGCGCCTTTTCGTCGAAACGACCACGCCGGGGGGCCGTCCCTATCGCCCCGAACGCGGCACGTTCGAACGCGGCGGTTATACCGTGCCGCTATCCAAAGCAGCGTCCGAATTGCTCTTGTCCGACAGATAGGCGCGCAACTGGCGGACGAGCGGTCCGTCGGCGGGCGGCATCGGCCAGGTGTCCATGTCCGCGGGCGGGCACCAGATCAGCCCGTCCGCCTCCAGCGCGACGGGCGTGCCAGACCACGACCGGATGACGTAGAGCAACAGCAGCAGATGGCGACCGGGCAAGGGCTCGGTCGCAAAGCCCGCCGGTTCCAACGCGTCCGGCGCGACGGTGATCGCCAGTTCCTCATGCAGTTCGCGGACCAGTGCCGCTTCCGGCGTCTCGCCGGGTTCGAGCTTGCCGCCGGGGAATTCCCACAATCCCGCCAAGGCCTTGCCCTGGGGACGCTGCTGCAACAGCACGCGCCCCGTCTCGTCCACCAAGGCCGCGGCGACGACGGGGAAGAGGGCGGCGGCGTTCGGCGTATCCATCATTTCTTAACCATAGAACGGTACTTCGCAAAAATCAGGAGCGCATCCGTGACGCCCCCCTGACCGCTATCGGCGCGATCGGCTTTCCGCCGGCGCTAACACGGCGACCACATCTTAAATATTCCTCAACCAGTGGGCGGTTACACGGCCCCTAGCTGAACCGGCATTCCGGCTCAGCCGGGTGATCGACTGTAACAACACGCAACGGAGACCGGAATGACCACGTTTCGCAAGATGCTGAAGAACAACAAGGGCGCGACGGCCATCGAATACGGCCTGATCGCGGCTCTGATCGCCGTGGCCGCGATTGGTGCCATGACCTCGCTCGGCAAGGGGCTGCAGAATACGTTCACGACCATCAATACGAAGGTCGGCACCGCTACCAAGTAATTGGATAAGCCAAGGGCAGACGGCACTAGCGTTCCGCCTGCCTATTGCGAAAAGGGTCGGCGATCGCTCACGCGATGCCGACCCTTTTTACTTATCACGTTATTCACAGGCGCAAAGGAACTCGCGGCACGCGCTTTGGTCACAAATTAAACGCGCCCCATCGCCAGGAACTTGGCGGCACGGCCCCGCTTCAACTCGTCGCGGCCCAGACCGCCCAGCTCACCAAGCGCCTTTTCGACCGCATCGCCCAGATTGGCGATTGCCCCCGCATGATCGCGGTGCGCGCCGCCGACCGGTTCGGGAACGATCGTATCGATGACGCCGAACGTCTTCAGGTCCTGCGCAGTGACCCGCATCGCCTCGGCCGCTTCGGCCGCCTTGTCGGCGGTGCGCCACAGGATCGAAGCGCAGCCCTCCGGCGAGATCACCGAATAGACCGCATGCTCGAACATCAGCACCCGGTTGCCCGCCGCCAGCGCCACCGCGCCGCCCGAGCCACCCTCGCCGACGATCGCCGAGACGACCGGCACGCCCGCCGCCAGACAGGCTTCGGTCGAACGCGCAATGGCTTCCGCCTGCCCGCGCTCTTCGGCCTGAATGCCGGGAAACGCGCCCGAGGTATCGACCAGCGTCACGATCGGCAGGCCGAACCGATCGGCCAGTTCGACCAGGCGAATCGCCTTGCGATAGCCCTCGGGCTTGCCCATGCCGAAATTGTGGCGCAGGCGGCTGGCGGTATCTTCGCCCTTTTCATGGCCCAGCACCATCACGCGCTGGCCACGAAACTGCGCGAAGCCGCCCATGATCGCCTGGTCGTCACCGAACGCGCGGTCGCCCGCCAGCGGCACGAACTCGTCGAACAGCGCGGCGACATAATGCTTAAAGTGCGGCCGCTGCGGATGGCGGGCGACCTGCGTCTTCTGCCACGGGGTCAGCTTGGCGAAGGTGTCGCGCAGCAGCTTGTCCGACTTGGCCTGCAGCTTGGCGATCTCCGCGCCGATATCGACCGTCCCATCGGCGGTCGTGTCGCGCAGCTCGTCGATCCGGCTCTGAAGCTCGGCGATCGGTTTCTCGAAATCGAGGAAGGTCGTTGACATGGGGCTAGCGCCTAAGGGTGGTTTGTCCGAAAATCAACGAGCGGGTGGCGGGTGTTGACCAGTTCGACCAGTCGCGCCGCCTCGACATGGGTGTATATCTCGGTCGTCGCGATATCGGCATGACCCAGCATCGCCTGCACCGCGCGCAGGTCCGCCCCGCCACCGAGCAGATGGGTGGCGAAGGCGTGGCGCAACACATGCGGGCTGACCCGGTCGGGCGGAATGCCCGCTTCGGCCGCCAAGGCCTTGATAAGCTGATAGAGGCGGATGCGGGTGAGATGCCGCTTCCCGCCGGGAAAGAGCCAGAGCGTGTCGGCTGGAACATGCACCCGCCACGCCGCCACCGCCCCGCGCGCTCGGTCAGAGATCGGCACCATCCGCTCGACCCCGCCCTTGCCCTTCAGGATCAGAAAGGGGCGGTCGGGATGGACGGCATTGCGCGGAAGAGCGACGAGCTCGCTGGCGCGCAGACCCGATCCGTATAGCAGTTCCACCAGCGCGGCGAGCCGGAGGTCGTTCGGGCTGGGATGCGCGGCCCCCGTCCGCTCGGCGATCGCGGCGAACAACCGGTCGATATCGGCATGGCTGAGTATCTTGGGCAGCGCACGCCGCTGGCCGGGGCGCGGCAGGACCGAGGATGGATCGTCGCTGCGCAGCCCTTCCTCATGCAGAAAGGCATAGAAACGCCGCAGCGCCGCCGCCTTGCGCGCGACGGTGGCATTGGCGAGCGACGACCAGCCCTCGGCCAAGGCCCGCAGCGCCGCCTCGTCGGCCTCGGCGAGCCCGTCCATCGCCTCGGCCGAGAGCCGCAGGTCGGAGCGATAGGCCGCCAGCGTGTTGCCCGCCGCCCCCGCCTCGGCCGCCATCATCTCGAGGAAGCGGTCGACCAGTGCGGCGTCGCGCGACATCATGTCCGCGCGATCGCCTCCGCCGCGATCATCCGCGCCTCGGGCTCCAGCCCGACCGAACGCAGCGCCTCGACGATCCGGTACAGCGCCTGGGGCGGCACGCCGCGCCAATCGCCCGTCTGCATCCCCACCGCGCAGAGCAGCACGACCAGACCGGTCTGTTCGTCCGCCACCGCCTGATCCAGCGCCTCGGTCCAGGCATTGCGCTGGCCGACCCGCACGTCGAGCGCCTCGGCGCCCTTTTCGATATCGCCACGCGACAGACGGCCGAGCCCCGCCAGTCCGGCAAAGAACATCCGCTGCTTCAGCGCATCACTGCCGTAATTGGTGACCTGGTCATAGGCGATCGGACCTTGCTGGTCGGGATCGCTCAGCAGGATCATCGCCCAGGCATCGCTCCCCTGTTTGGCCGCACCGCGCCAACGCGCCGCGCTGCGATCCAGCCCAGCGGACAGCATCGAGGCCACCAGCCGATCGGCCTCGCTCCCGTCCGCCACGACGGGCAGACGCGCCGCCGCCCGCGCGGTCAGCACCAGCCGCCCATAGGGCGTGCGTGCGTCGTCGCCCCAGAGCGAACGGATCGCCGACAGCCGCTGACCTTCGTCCCCGGCGGCATAGGCATTGCGCAGGTCGTTGGCGATCGCCCCCTGGGCGCGGCTCACCTGATCGTCATCCGCCAGGGCCGAATAGAAATCGACCAGCGCGGCGTTGGAGATCACGCCCAGCGTCGCGGCCTGATCGACCACCCCGGCCCGCTCGGTGGCGGGTACGGCGGCCGAGGTCGCCAGCCAGCCGCGCACCTGCGGCCCGACATAGGACAGATAGTCTGGCGGCACCGTCACGCCGGTCGCCGTCGCCAGACCGAAGCGCCAGACGGTCAGCCGGTCGGCCCCGCCCCAATCGACGCTCACCGCCTTGCGCGCGGCGCCTGCGCCCATCAGCTTTTCGGCCAGCTTCAGGTCGATATCCTCGGCGACCCGCTGGCGGCGGAGTTGCTTGACGACCGACGTGCCCCGCGCGCCGTCCCCGGCCAGCGCCGCGCACCAGCCCTGGGCCAGCCGATAGCCGTTCATCCCCGTCACGGCCGCCCCGCGATCGGCCAGCGGGCACAGCCCCGCAGGGTCGCTGGAGGCGAGCAGCGCGTTCATCGCGACCTGATAGAGCTTGGGCGTATAATTGGCCGGATCGACCGACTGGACGACCGCACGCGCCACCTCGGCCTCGCCCATGCGCAGGAGCAGCCAGGCACGTTCGGCGGCGAAGTCCGCGCCGTTCACCCCGCGCGGCGTCACCATCCGCGCGGCGAGCGCCCGGCGGAGCAGGATCGAGGTCCAGCGCGACGGCAAGGGTGCCGACAGGCGCCGCATCAGCACCTCGGCGAAGCGGCCGTCCACTCCGGCAAAGACATTCTGGTCGAGCGCACCCTCGCGCGGTCCGGCCGGGCCGACCACGGCCAGCGACCGCCGGGCGGAGGCGGGCAGTTCATATTCGGCCAGGGTCGCCGCATCCATGGTCGGCGTCGGCGACGGGGTCGAGGTGGGAACGGGCGTCGCCAGCGAATCCAGCAGCGCGCCCACCGGATCGGCGGACGCCGGGGTCGGCGCAGGCGTCGGCGCGGCAACGGGTGTCGCGCCCCCCGTGCCGGGGGCGGCACGCGGGGTCGGGCGCGACGTCGGCCGGGCGCTGGGCTGCGCGGCGGGTTGGCCGAAGCCGGGGGGCAGCAGTGATTCGGGACGGTCCTGCGCCGCCGCGATCGCGGCGGCCCCGACCATCAGCAGGGCGACGGCCCTGGGCAGGTGGCGAAAAGCGCCGCCCCGCTTATTGCAGATTGCCAAGCGAGACCGCCTTTTCGACCTGGGTGGTCGGCCGTTCGGTCGCCCGGCCCGAGAGCAGGACCAGCCCGCCGACGACGATGACAAGGAGGACGATGAGCGAAACGACCATACGGGACATGAAACGCAAAACCTTATAATGGACCCGTGAAAGCCCGGCCGGTGTTGCCGGGCGCGCGCCCGCTGTATAGCGCAGAGCGCAATGTTGCAAAGCCACAACCCTGTAGATGCAAGCTGGAACGGGTCGCCCATCGTGCTCGTCGGTCTGATGGGCGTGGGCAAGTCGACCGTGGGCCGCCGTCTGGCGAATCGGTTGCGCGTGCCCTTCGTCGATGCCGACCACGCGATCGAGCAAGCCGCCGGCATGAGCGTCGCCGAAATCTTCGAACAATTCGGCGAACCCTATTTCCGCGACGGCGAACGCCGGGTGATCGCCCGGCTGGTCGATGGCCGTCCCAAGGTGATCGCGACCGGCGGCGGCGCGTTCATCAACGACGAGACCCGCGCGCTGATCCTGGAACAGGCGACCGCCATCTGGCTGAACGCCAGCCCCGAAGTGCTGGCCGAACGGGTCAAGCGGCGCGACACCCGGCCCCTTCTACGCGGCAAGGACCCGTTGAAGGTGCTTCGCGACCTCGCCGCACAGCGCAACCCGATCTATTCGCTCGCCCCCATCCATGTCTCGAGCAAGCGGGGGCCGCATGAAGCCACCGTCAACGCCATTCTGAAAGCCATCGGACGATGAAGACCGTCACCGTGTCGCTGGGCGACCGCAGCTATCCCATCCATATCGCGGGCGGGTTGCTGACCCGCGCCGCCGATTATCTCGCGCCCCTGTCGCGCGGGCGACGGATGGCGATCGTGACGGACGAGAATGTCGGGCCACATCTGGCGGTGCTTCAGGCCGCGCTGAGCGCAGCGGGCGTCGAGAGCGAGGCGATCATCCTGCCGCCGGGGGAGAAGACCAAGAGCTGGGCGATGCTGGAGCATGTCTGCGACCGGCTGCTGGACCTGGGCATCGAGCGGGCGGATCATGTCATCGCGCTGGGTGGCGGGGTGGTCGGCGATCTGGTCGGTTTCGCCTGCTCGATCGTCAAGCGCGGCTGCCGCTTCGTGCAAATCCCGACGACCCTGTTGTCGCAGGTCGATTCGTCGGTGGGCGGCAAGACCGCGATCAATACCTCGGCGGGCAAGAACCTGATCGGCGCCTTCCATCAGCCCGCCATGGTGCTGATCGACCCGGACGTGCTCGATACCCTGCCCGCGCGGCAGGTCCGCGCCGGTTATGCCGAGGTCGTCAAATACGGCCTGATCGACGACTTCGCCTTTTTCGAATGGTGCGAGACGAACGCGCCTGCGCTGCTGGCGGGCGACGCCGCGGCCCGCGCCCACGCCATCGCCCATTCGGTCGCCGCCAAGGCGCGGATCGTGGCGGCGGACGAGCATGAGACGAACGGCATCCGCGCGCTCCTCAATCTGGGCCACACCTTCGGCCATGCGCTGGAGGCGGAGGCAGGCTTCTCCGACCGGTTGCTCCACGGTGAGGGGGTGGCGGCGGGCTGCGCGCTCGCCTTCCGCTATTCGGTGCGCAAGGGGCTTTGCGAACGACAGGATGCCGAGCGGGTCGCGGCGCATCTGCGCGCGGTCGGTCTGCCCGATGGCCTCGCCGCCGCCGGGATCGATGCACCGTCCGCGACGTTGGTCGAGCATATGAAGCACGACAAGAAGATGGTGGCGGGCACCCTGCCCTTCCTGCTCGCGCGCGGGATCGGACAGACCTATCTCGACAAGACGGTCGACCTGGGCGACGTGACCGCGTTCCTGGACACGGAACCCCGCTGATGCCCAACGGCGTCCGCAAACAGGATCTGCCGAGCAAGACCTGCCCGGCCTGCGGACGCCCCTTCACCTGGCGCAAGAAATGGGCGCGGGATTGGGAGCAGGTGGTCTATTGTTCGGACGCCTGCCGCAGGAAGCGGTAGGGCGCCCGACCCACCGCTAACCGCGCATCGCCCTCGACGCGGCCAGCGCCCGTTCGCGCCCCTCGCGGTGGCCGATGATCTTGGCGGGATAGGCCTTGGGCCGACATCCGGCGTCATCGGGATCGTGGATGGCGGCGTCGGACACGTCTTTCAGTTCCGGCACCCATTCGCGGATATAGTCGCCCGCCTCGAACTTCTCCGACTGGCTGAGCGGCGCCATGATCCGGCCGAACATGTTCGAATCGATGCCCGTGCCTGCCACCCATTGCCAGTTGACCGAATTATTCCCGTAATCGGCATCGATCAGACAGTCCCAGAACCAGCGCTCGCCTTGACGCCAGTCGATCAGCAGATGCTTGATGAGGAAGGACGCCGCGATCATCCGGACGCGATTGTGCATCCAGCCGGTCGCCCAGAGCTGGCGCATCCCGGCATCGACGATGGGATAGCCGGTGCGGCCCTGCTGCCAGGCCTTCAGATCGGCTTCCGCCTCCGGCCCTTTGCGCCATGGCATCGTGTCGAAGGCGTCACGACCGTTGCGATCCGCATAGTCGGGCAGCGCCATGACGACCCCGTCGGTAAAGTCGCGCCACGCCAGTTCCTTGCGGAACGTCTCGGTATCCCCATGCCGGTCGAGCGCGTGCCAGACCGCGCGCGGCGACACCTCGCCGAAGTGGAGATGCGGGGACAGGCGCGAACTGCCCTCCTCCGAGGGCATGTTGCGCGCATGGTCATAGGCGGCGGCTTTCTCGCCGAAATCGGCCATCCGCTCCCGCGCCGCCGCTTCGCCGGGGGTCCAGTCCTGCCCGAACCCCGTCGACCAATCGGGTTTGGTCGGCCGCAACGCCCAGTCGGCCAACGTCTCGCTCCTCGGCCAATGCGCAGGGGCGGTCAGAGCTTCGGGCGCCTCATACGGATGCTCGGGCGGCATATGTCCCTGCAACCCCTTCCAGAAGGCCGAGTAGATGCGGAAGGGCTTGCCGCTGCCCGTCGTCACCAGTTCCGGCCGCGCGAGATGATTGCCGTCATGCAGGTGGAGGCAGTCCTCCAGCGCCTGCTCCGCCTGACGCCACCAGGGTTCGTAATGGCGGATGGCATGGATATCCGTCGCGCCCGTTTCGTCCATCAGCGCGCGCAAGGTCTCGACCGCCCTGCCCCGACGCAGGATCAGGCGGCTGTCCAGGTCCTTCAAATCCTCGGCCAGCGCGGTCAGGCTATGGTGCAGCCACCAGCGCTGCGCCGCGCCCATCCGCCAGTCGCCCGGTGTTTCATCGTCCAGGATATAGACGGGGATGACCGGCCCCGCGTCTGCCGCCGCTAGGAGCGCGGGTTGATCGTGAAGGCGAAGATCCTGGCGAAACCACAGGATCGAGGGGGAAGCTGTCATCCAGCCGCTACGCTTCGACTCCCGCCAGGTTCCGATGGGACAGTCTTTCACCCAGCGTAAGAATGGCCGTCACATGCCGTTCGGCAATGGCCATCACGTCGTCGCCATAGCCGCCGCCCACCGTACTGGCGAGCGGCAGGCCCCGTGCGAACGCCAGATCGGCGATCCGATGTTCGCGTGCGATCAACCCATCCTGACTCAGCGAGAGCCGTCCCAACCGGTCATCGACGAACGGATCGACGCCCGCCTGATACAGGATGATATCGGGGCGATGCTCGTCGAGAAACGGGATCAGCGTGGCTTCGAGTTGCGCCAGATAGGCTGCATCATCGACCCCGTCGGCCAGTCCGACATCCAGGGTCGAGCGCGCCTTCCTCGCCGGGAAATTCTTCTCGGCATGGATGGAATAGGTGACGATATCGCTGCGCCCGGCGGTCAGGGCAGCGGTGCCGTCGCCCTGATGCACGTCGCAATCGACGATCGCGACCCGCCCGACGACGCCCTCCTCGACCAGCCGAACCGCCGCGACGGCCAGATCGTTGAACACGCAGTAGCCTGCGCCCGTATTGGCGAGCGCGTGATGGCTGCCCCCGGCGGTATTCGCGGCAAAGCCGTGACGCAGCGCCAGCAGCGCGGCGGTCCAGGTCCCACCCGGCACCGCCCGCGCGCGATGGGCGACCTGCTCGGTCACCGGAAAGCCGATCCGCCGGGTCTTGTCCGGCGGCACCCGCGCCTCCAATACTTCGGCAACATAGTCGGGGTCGTGCACGGCCTCCAGCCAGACGGGCGGGATCAACTCGGGCTCGGTCCACGCCATCGCATCGCCCCGCGCACGCAGGAGATCGCGGATCGCCCCGTTCTTGCCCCAGCGATAGGTCGAACGCGCCGGTGCTTCGGTCACATAGGCCGGGTGATGGACGACATGGATCATCGCCCCTAGGTAGGGAGCCATGACCCGCGATAGGAGGGCCCCGGCCCCGCTGCCCGAACTGCGTGCCGATGTCGGGCGCTTCCTCGGCTATTATAACCGTCTACCCGGCCCACCCCAGCAGGAGCTGGGCCCCGAAGCCGCGCGGGCGATGATGCGGGCGGCCCGCGACCTGACCGATCCGCCGATCGGCCCACTGGGGCTTGACGAGACGTTCACGATCGAGGGCCCGGCAGGACCGATCCCCGCGCGGCGCTTCGATCCGCGCGATCGGCGCGCGCCGGGGCCGGTCGTGCTGTTCTTCCATGGCGGCGGCTTCGTGATCGGTGACGTGGACACCCATGCGCCGCTCGCCGCCGAGATCGCGCGCGCGCTGGATTTGCCAGTCGTGTCGATCGGCTATCGGCTTGCCCCCGAACATCCCTGGCCCGCCGCGCCTGACGATTGCGAGGCGGCGGCGCGCTGGCTGGCCGAACAACCGGACACGACCGGCCTGATCGTGATGGGGGACAGCGCCGGGGGCACCCTCGCCACCGTCACCGCGATGAGCTTGCGTGACCGGCCCGCGGCGGCGGCGGTGATCGCACAAGGCCTGCTCTATCCGGCCGCCGATATGGCGCGCGCGCATCCTTCCCTGCGCGATTTCGCCGAGGGTTATTTCCTGACCCGCGCGATGCTCGACTGGTTCGTCGCCTGCTATGCCGCCGATCTGGGCGATATCCGCGCCGCGCCGATGCGGGGGGAGCTGACCGCCATGCCGCCCGCCGTGATCGCCACCGCCGAATGCGATCCGATCCGCGACCAGGGCCGCGCCTATGCCGCCGCCCTGATCCGGGCGGGTGTGCCGGTGACCTTCCAGGAGGCGCGCGGCACGATCCATGGCTTTGCGACGCTGCGCAAGGCGATCCCCTCGGGCGTTGCCGATCTCACCGCATTCCTGCTTGCGTTGAAGGCCATGATCGTGGAGGCGCAGGGCATCCGCCCGATGGGACAATGACGATGACCGACCTTCCCTATCGCCCCTGCGCGGGCGTCATCCTGATGAACCGCGACGGCCGGGTCTTTGTCGGCCAGCGGATCGATTCGACGCTGGAGGCATGGCAGCTGCCGCAGGGCGGTATCGATCCCGGCGAGGAGGCCGATGCGGCCGCCTTGCGCGAACTGTTCGAGGAAACCGGGGTCACCGCCGACAAGGTCGAGCTGATCGCCCGCGCGCCGCACGAACTCACCTATGACCTGCCCGAGGATATGATCGGCAAGGTGTGGAAGGGCAAGTGGCGCGGCCAGCGGCAGATCTGGTTCCTCTATCGCTTTCTGGGCGAGGACGGCGACATCCGCATCGACACCGAGCATCCCGAATTTCGTGCCTGGCGCTGGGCCGAGCCCGAGACGCTGCCCGCGATGATCGTGCCGTTCAAAAAGGCGCTGTATGAGGAACTGCTGGTCGTCTTCGCGGAGCATTTCGCCGCACCGCATGGCGACCGTGCCATTTCCGCCGACGGGGCGAAGGGGTAAGGCACCGGGCCATGAAGACGCGGCTGCTGCTGATCCCGATGGCACTGGGCCTGCTTGCCAATGCCGATCCCAACGACCCCGATCCGGCGCTGATCCCACCCCCGATCCGCGCGATGCTGGAGGCCGCGATCGCCAGCGGGAACGAAACCGAGATCACGACGGTCGTCAAATATGCGCGCAACGCAGTGCCCCAGGCCGCCGACGCGATCGACGCGATGGCCGATGTCTGGCGCGACGAAAAGACCGCGAGCCGCAGCCGGACCCTGCGCGAGGCGACCTTTTTCGACCTGTGGCATGGCCGGGTCGAACTGGGCGGCTTCGCGACCACGGGCAACAGCCAGAATATCGGCCTGACCGGCGTCCTGGACCTGACCCGCGAGGGGCTGCAATGGCGGCACAAGATCCATTTGCAGGGCGATTATCAGGAAAGCGCCAATATCGTCAGCCGCGAACATTATGTCGCGTCCTACGAACCCAATTACAAGCTGAGCGCCAACAACTACGTCTATGGCTCGGCGCAATATGAAAGCGACCGGTTCCTCGGTTATTTCAACCGCTTCTCGGCATCGGGCGGTGCGGGCTACAGCGCGATCCGCAAGCCCCGCATGACGCTGGACGTCGAACTGGGCCCGGCGTTCCGGCATACCGAGTTCACCGACGGCCGGATCGAAAGCGCGCTGGCGGCGCGCGGCAACCTGAACTTCGTGTGGAAGCTGACCCCGGCGGTGTCGTTCAACCAGGTTGCCTCGGCCTATGTGCAGAAATTCAACAGCACGGTCAGCACCAACTCGGCCCTGAATGCCAAGCTGTTCGGCCCACTCTCGGCGGCGCTGTCCTATAACGTCCAATATGAAAGCGAGCCGCCCGCCGGCCGCCGGACGACCGACACGATCAGCCGCGCCTCGCTGGTCTACAGCTTCTAATCGCCACCAAGGGGTTCACCTTTGTAGCATCCATGGCCTAGATTGCGGCCATGGAGAGATTGAACACGATCGAGCGGGACGCCGTGGCGGCCGCCGCTTCTTATCCCATGTTGCCACTGGTGGAGCGCTGGAGCGCGGTCAACAGCGGAACGCGCAACCTTGCCGGGCTGGCTACCATGGCCGAGCATCTGGCCGCGCAATTCGGCACGCTGCCGGGCGCGCTGACGCTGGTCGAGCCCGAGCCGGTCGAGCGGATCGGTGCCGATGGCCGCCCCTCGGCCCTGCCGCATGGCCGCCATCTGCTGCTGTCCGTCCGCCCCGAGGCGCCCCGGCGGATGCTGTTCACCGGCCATATGGACACCGTCTATCCGATCAATCATCCGTTCCAGGCGGTGACGCGGCTCGACGCCAACCGGCTCGGCGGGCCGGGCGTCGCGGACATGAAGGGGGGCCTTGCGGTGTTGCTCGCCGCACTGACGGCGGTAGAGGCCAGCCCGGTGGCCGAGCGGCTGGGCTATGACGTGCTCATCAATTCGGACGAGGAAACGGGATCGGCCTCCTCCGCCGCGCTGATCGCTCGATGCGCGAGCGGCAAGGTCGCCGCGCTGACCTATGAACCCGCGCTGCCCGACGGCACGCTGGCGGGGGCACGCGGAGGGACCGGCAATTTCACCATCGTCGTGCGCGGACGCAGTGCGCATGCGGGCCGCAACCCGGAAGAGGGGCGCAACGCCATCGTCGCTGCCGCGCGGATCACGGTGGAACTGGCACAGCTCGCCGCCGACGACATCACGGTGAACCCGGCGCGGATCGACGGCGGCGGCCCGAACAATGTCGTGCCGGACCTTGCCATGCTCCACGTCAATTTCCGCCCGCGCGCACTGGCCGCGATCGAGCGGACCGGCCCGGCGATGAAGGCCATTGCCGAGCGGATCGCCGCCGACCATGACGTCGACGTCGCGGTGCATGGCAGCTTCAATCGCCCGCCCAAGCCGATCGACGACGGCGCCGCCGCGCTGTTCGAAACGGTTCGCGCAGCCGGGGCCGATCTGGGCCTGACGATCGGCTGGCGCGCGACCGGCGGGGTGTGCGACGGCAATAATATCGCGGCGGCGGGCGTACCGGTCGTCGACACCATGGGGGTTCGCGGCGGCGCGATCCACTCTTCGGACGAATATATGCTGATCGACAGCCTTCCCGAACGCGCAGGCTTGTCGGCGCTGACCATTCTGCGCATCATCGGGGCCGCATGAGCAGCTTTTGCATCCGTCCCGCCGTCGATAGCGACCTTCGTCACCTTTATGAAATGGCCAAGCTGACCGGCGGCGGCTTCACCAACCTGCCCCCCGACCGCCGTGCGCTGACCGCCAAGCTGGCGCGCAGCCACGCCGCCTTTGCCGGGGACGGCGACGGCAAGGTGAAGGACGAGCTGTTCGTCCTGATGCTGGAGGACCGCAAGACCGGCGAGGTGCGCGGCACCTGCCAGATCTTCACCCATGTCGGGCAGAAGCACCCTTTCTACAGCTATCGCATCGGCACGCTGACCCAGCATAGCCGCGAGCTCGACCGCACCTTCCGCGCCGAGATGCTATCGCTGACCACCGATCTGGAGGGCGCGAGCGAGGTCGGTGGGCTGTTCCTCCATCCGGGCGAGCGCGCAGGCGGCCTGGGCCTGCTGCTTGCGCGCAGCCGTTACCTCTTCATGCGCGCCAACCGCCCGCGCTTTGCCGACCGGGTACTGGCCGAACTGCGCGGCGTGATCGACGAGGCGGGCGGATCGCCCTTCTGGGACGGGCTGGCGGGCCGCTTCTTCGGCATGAATTTCCAGCAGGCGGACGAGTTCAACGCGATCCATGGCCACCAGTTCATCGCCGATCTGATGCCCAAGCATCCCATCTACACCGCGATGCTGACCGAGACGGCGCGTGCCGCCATCGGCCTGCCCCACCCGTCCGGTCGGGCGGCGATGCGGATGCTGGAGAACGAGGGCTTCGCCTTTGAGCATTATATCGACATTTTCGATGGCGGCCCGACCATGACCGCGCGCACCGACCAGGTTCGCACCATCCGCGACGCGCGCGAAAGCCGGGTCGTCGGGATCGAGGCACAGCCGGGCCGCGAGGCGTTGATCGCGGTCGGCAAGCTGACCGACTTCCGCTGTGCGCTGGGGGAGATACGCGAGGGTGATGACGGGATCATCGTCTCGCAGGACACGGCAGAGACGCTCGACCTGACGATCGACGACATCGTCCTGCACATCGATCGGTGAGGGTCATGCTGAAAGAAATCAACTTCGACGGGCTGATCGGGCCCAGCCACAATTATGCGGGGCTCAGCCACGGCAATTTGGCCGCCACCCGCAATGCGGGCAAGACCTCGCATCCTCGTGCCGCCGCGCTTCAGGGCATCGCCAAGATGCGCGCGAACCTCGATCTGGGGTTGGTGCAGGGCCTGTTGCTGCCGCACCCCCGGCCCGATCACGCGTGGCTGCGACGGCTCGCGACCGATTATGAGAGCGCTTCACCCGTCCTGAAAGCACAGGCGCTGTCGGCCTCGGCCATGTGGGCGGCCAATGCCGCGACCGTCTCGCCCGCGCCCGACAGCGGCGACGGGCGTTGCCACCTGACCGTCGCCAATCTGCTGACCATGCCGCATCGCAGTCATGAATGGCCTGCGACGCTCGCCCAGTTGAAGCTGATCTTCGCCGACCCTGCCTTTGTCGTCCATCCGCCGGTGCCCGCGCCCTTCGGCGACGAGGGTGCGGCGAACCATATGCGGCTGTGCAGCGGTCATGACCATCCGGGCGTCGAGGTTTTCGTCTATGGTGAGGGCGGCGGCCCCTTCCCCGCGCGCCAGCATCGCGAGGCGTGCGAGACGGTTGCTCGTGCGCACCGCCTATCGCCCGATCGCGTGCTGTTCGTACGCCAGTCGGATGCGGCGATCGCGGCCGGAGCCTTCCACAATGATGTGGTCGCGGTCGCCAATGAGCGGGTATTGTTCGCGCACGAACAGGCCTTTGCCGATCGCGACACCTTCCATGCCGAACTGCGCAGCCTGATGCCCGATGTCGAGATCGTCGAGGTTCCTGCCGACAAGGTCAGCCTGGAGGATGCCATCGCCTCCTATCTGTTCAACGCACAACTGGTGACGCCCCCCGATGGCCAACCGACGCTGATCCTGCCGCAGGAGGCGCGCGACAATGCTACCGTCTGGTCCTGGCTGCAGGATCATGTCGCGGGCAACGGCCCGATCCGGCGGCTGGAGGTGGTGAACGTCCGCGAATCGATGGCCAATGGCGGCGGCCCCGCCTGTTTGCGCCTGCGCGTCGTCGCCGATCCGGCAACCATCGACCCGCGCTTTCTGGTCGATCATGCCCGGCTCGACCGGATCGCCGCCGTCATCGAGGCGCATTGGCCCCAGGCGATCGACCCGACCGCTATCGGCGACCCCGGCCTGATCGCGACGATCGAGGCAGCGCGTACGGCGCTGTTGACCGAGCTGGACTGTCTCAATTTGGCAAGCGGTTGACCCTTGGCGGCGAGGCGATCCGGTGGTGTAACGCGGCCATGTGGTCCCGCCTGGTCGCCCTGTTCACGATCAAGTCGAAGTTCGAGGCTTTCCTGGTCATCTATGGTCTGGGCCTTGGCGCGGTCGAGCGCGGCACCCATTATCTGACCGCTTATCCGGGGGTTACGGGCAAAATCCTGTTCGCCGCCTGCCCCATCGCGGTGTTCATGGCCGGCGCGCGCATCCTGGACTCGCTGGAGCGGGACTATCGCGATTGACAGGATAAGTTGGTCGCGCGGTTCGCTGACGACATTATCTGACAATCCGATGACTGGCCTTACTCACCTGCAACGGCTCGAAGCCGAGAGCATCCACATCCTCCGCGAAGTCGTTGCCGAGACCGAAAGGCCGGTGATGCTCTATTCGGTCGGCAAGGATTCGGCCGTGATGCTGCACCTTGCCAAGAAAGCCTTTTTTCCGGCGCGACCGCCCTTCCCGCTGCTCCACGTTGACACGACCTGGAAGTTTCGCGCCATGTACGAACTGCGCGACCGGGCGGCCGAGGCGGCGGGCATGGAGCTAATCGTCCACCGCAACCCGGAGGCCGAGGCGCTGGGCATCAACCCGTTCGACCATGGCAGTCGCCACACCGACATGTGGAAGACCGAAGGGTTGAAACAGGCGCTGACCGCGGGCGGCTATGACGCGGCGTTCGGTGGCGCGCGGCGTGATGAGGAGAAGAGCCGTGCCAAGGAGCGTGTCTTCTCCTTCCGCTCCGCCGCGCATGGCTGGGACCCCAAGGCGCAGCGGCCCGAACTGTGGAACCTCTACAATAGCCGCATTCACAAGGGGGAGAGCATCCGCGTCTTCCCGCTGTCCAACTGGACCGAGCTGGATATCTGGCAGTATATTCTGCAGGAGGGCATCGAGATCGTGCCCCTCTATTTCGCTGCTCCCCGCCCCACGGTCGAGCGCGACGGCATGCTGCTGATGGTCGATGACGACCGTTTCCAGTTGCGGCCCGGCGAGGTGCCGGTCGACCGCTCGATCCGCTTCCGCACGCTGGGCTGCTATCCGCTGACCGGCGCGGTCGAGAGCGAGGCGGCCACGCTGTCCGAGGTTATCCAGGAAATGCTGCTGACCACCACCTCCGAGCGGCAGGGACGCGCGATCGATCACGATCAGGCGGCCAGCATGGAGAAGAAGAAGCGCGAGGGGTATTTCTGATGACCGCCTATCAACCCGATGCGCTGATCGCCGCCGATATCGACGCCTATCTCGCCACCCATGCCGCCAAGTCGATGCTGCGCTTCATCACCTGCGGCTCGGTCGATGACGGCAAGTCGACGCTGATCGGGCGGCTGCTCTACGACTCGAAGACGATCTTCGAGGACCAGCTGAGCCAGCTGGAGGCGGACAGCCGCCGCGTCGGCACGCAAGGCGCGAACATCGACTTCGCCCTGCTGGTCGACGGCCTCGCCGCCGAGCGCGAGCAGGGCATCACCATCGACGTCGCCTATCGCTTTTTCGCGACAGAGAAGCGCAAGTTCATCGTCGCCGACACGCCGGGCCATGAACAATATACCCGCAACATGGTGACGGGCGCCTCGACCGCCGATCTCGCCGTGATCCTGATCGATGCGCGCAAAGGCGTGCTGACCCAGACGCGGCGGCACAGCTATCTGGCGCATCTGGTGGGCATCAAGGAGATCGTGCTGGCGGTCAACAAGATGGACCTGGTCGGGCACGACCAGTCGGTCTTCGATGCGATCGTCGCCGATTATGCGGCTTTCGCGAAGACCATCGGGATCGAACGCTTCACCGCCATTCCGCTGTCGGGGCTGACCGGCGCGAACGTCACCACGCCGTCGCCCGATATGCCCTGGTATGACGGCCCGCCGCTGCTGCCGCATCTGGAGACGGTGGCGATCGACGGCGACCGCGCGGTGTCGGCGTCGTTCCGGATGCCGGTGCAGTGGGTCAACCGGCCCGACCTCGACTTTCGCGGCTTTGCGGGGCTGATCGCCAGCGGCCGGGTTTCGGTCGGCGACCGGGTGCGGATCGCCCCGTCGGGCCGGATGACCAGCATCGCGCGGATCGTCACCTATGAGGGTGACCGGGACGAGGCGATTGCGGGCGAGGCGGTGACGCTGGTGCTGGCCGAAGAGGTCGATTGCTCGCGCGGCGACGTGATCGCGGCGGCCGAGGACCCGCCGGAAATTGCCGATCAGTTCGTCGCCACCATCGTCTGGATGGCCGACGCCCCTCTGGTGCCGGGGCGCAGCTATTCGCTCAAACTGGGCACGCAACTCGTGGGCGCGACGGTGCAGCCGCCACGTTATGTGGTCGACGTGAACAGCCAGGAGCAGCGCCCCGCCGACACGCTGGCGCTCAACGATATCGGACTGGCCGAGGTCTATGCGGACCGGCCGATCGTGTTCGAGCCTTATGACAAGGGCAGCGCGCTCGGCGGGTTCATCCTGATCGACCGCGCGACCAATGCGACGGTCGCGGCGGGCATGATCGACCATGCGCTGCGCCGCGCCCAGAACGTCCATTGGCAGTCGGCGGTCATCACCCGCGAGGCGCATGCCCGGCAGAAGGGCCAGGCCCCCAAGGTGCTGTGGTTCACCGGCCTGTCGGGTTCGGGCAAGTCGACCATCGCCAATCTGGTCGAGCAGAAGCTCCACAGCATGGGCCGCCACAGCTTCCTGCTGGACGGCGACAATATCCGCCATGGCCTGAACCGCGATCTGGATTTCTCGGAAGCAGGCCGGGTGGAGAATATCCGCCGCGTCGGTGAGGTCGCCAAGCTGATGGCCGATGCCGGGCTGATCGTGCTGACCGCCTTCATCTCCCCCTTCAAGGCCGAGCGGGACATGGTCCGCGCGCTGCTGCCCAAGGGCGAGTTCATCGAGATCTTCATCGACACGCCGCTCGCCGTTGCCGAGGATCGCGACGTAAAGGGCCTCTATGCCAAGGCGCGTAGCGGAGAGATCGCCGAGTTCACGGGCATCTCCAGCCCCTATGAAGCGCCCGAGCGGCCCGAAATCCGCATCGACACGACCAAGGAGACGGCGGAACAGGCCGCTGCCCGGATCGTCGAACATGTGCTGGGCATCTGGAGTTACGACCTGTGACCGACGCCGAACTCGCCCGCTCCGTCGCCACCGAGGCGGGCGCATTGTTGAAGGCCATCCGCGCATCGAGCGGGTTGGACGGCGCCGCCTTGGGTGCGCTGGGCGATCGGGATGCGAACACGCTGATCCTCGACCGGCTCCGCGCCGCTCGGCCCGATGATTTCATCCTGTCCGAGGAGTCGGTCGACGACCGCGCGCGCTGTGCCGCGCAGCGGGTCTGGATCGTCGACCCCCTCGACGGCACGCGGGAATATGCGGGTGGGTCGAGCGAATGGGCGGTGCATATCGGTCTCGCGATCGATGGCCGCCCTGCGCTGGGTGCGGTGGCGGTGCCGGACCGCGATCAGGTCTTCGCCACCGACGACCTGCCCCCCATACATCCCCCCTGCCCGGCGGGCTTGCGCGTCGTCGTCAGCCGCAGCCGCGCGCCCGACATCGCACGCTGCGTCGGCGATCGGCTGGGCGCGATCATGATCCCGATGGGCTCGGCGGGCGCCAAGGCGATGGCCGTGGTCGAGGGCCGCGCCGATGTCTATCTGCATGACGGCGGCCAATATGAGTGGGACAATTGCGCCCCCGCCGCCGTCGCGCTGGCGGCGGGCCTCCATGCCTCGCGCATCGATGGCAGTCCGCTCGTCTATAATTGCGAAAACCCCTTGCTGCCCGATCTGCTGATCTGTCGACAGGAAGTGGCGGCGACCGTGCTGGCAGCGATCGCGCAGGGCTAGGCCAGATCGATCCAGATTGCAGAAATGTGACCTTGTATCGTCTCATGGCATGGTTCATGGGACGAGGATGCCGCACCCTCTTTCTGCCGACCGATTTGTGCGGACCGCGCGATGACCATGATCCCCCTGGCCTTTGGATTTGCGGCGATGCTCGCGACGCTGGCGGGCGGACTGATCGCGCTTCGGTTGCGGCACCGGATCGGTCTGATCCTGGGCCTCACCGCCGGGATCGTGGTGGGCGTCGCGCTGTTCGATCTGATGCCCGAGGCGCTCGGCTTGGCGGGGGATCGCTGGTCGGAACGCGACCTGATGGTGTTCACCGCATTCGGGCTGGCGGGCTATATGATGCTCGACCGGCTGCTTGCCCGAATTCCGCGGGCGGCGGCGGTGTCCTGGCGCGGCGATCTGGGTCCGGCGATGCTCTGCCTGCACAGTCTGATGGACGGGCTGGGCATCGGTATCGCCTTTCAGATCGATACGGCGGCCGGGTGGATGATCGCCGTCGCCGTCCTGACCCATGACGTGGCGGACGGCGTCAATACCGTCAGTCTCAGCCTTGCCGCCCGGTCCGAGGCGGCGGCGCGGCGCTGGCTGGTGCTGAACGGCATCGCGCCGATGCTGGGCGTTCTGATCGGCCTGAAGCTGGCCATTCCGGCGACGATGCTGGCGCCGCTGATGGCGCTGTTCGCAGGCATATTCCTCTATATCGGCGCCTGCGAACTCGTGCCGCGCAGCCACGCACTCGACCCGCGGCTCAGGACCGGGCTGGCGACGATCGGCGGCATCATCCTGATGCTGGGTGTCACCCACTTCGCCCATTAGGGGGATTTTGGGCATCGCCGTCGGGGAAGGGTAGCCGACGACGATGCCCCTCTCCACACACGGCGATCAGGCGGGCTGGGCGGCCTCCGCCGCCGCATTCGCACCGCCCTCGGCCATGCCGGTGAGCTTTTCGTCGGTCGCCTTTTCCTCGGCCAGCGTCTCGTCCAGGATCGCCGCACAATCGCTGCGGCCGAGTTGGCGCGCCCAGGATACCAGCGTGCCGTAGCGCGCAATCTCATAATGCTCGACCGCCTGCGCCGCCGCGATCAGGGCGGCGTCGAGCACCCGCTTGTCGGCGACCTCGCCCGCGACCTCATTGGCTTCCTTGATAATGCCGTCGATGGCCGGACAGGTCACCGCCTTGGGCGTCTGCCCGTGCATCTCGAACACCTGTTCCAGCCGCCGAATCTGCCCCTCGGTTTCGCGCAAGTGTTGCTCGAACCCGGCCTTGAGCTGCGGGTCCGTCGCCTTCTCAATCATCTTGGGCAGCGCCTTGGTGATCTGATGCTCGGCGTAATAAATGTCCTGAAGCTGATGGACGAACAGGTCGTTCAGCGTCGCGATGTCCTTGGTAAACAGGCCCATGATCCGTCTCCTTATGGGTGGGTTCAGCGGTCGGCCGAGCCGGGCTCGGCGATCTTGCGGTGCGCTTCGGCCAGCACCGACTGCGGCACGACGCCCGCCCCTGCGACCTGCAGCTTGTTCTTCAAGCCGGTGGTGATGTGCCCCTCGCCAGCCTTCATCGCATCCCAGCCCTTCTGGGCGACCTCGGCAGGATCGTCCTTCTTGCCCTGGCCGACATTGGTGTCGAGCATGTCGGCGCGGGCGAAGAATTCGGTGTCGGTCGGGCCGGGCATCAGGGTCGTCAGGGTCACCCCCTTCTCGTCCTTCAGCTCGTTGCGCAGCGCCTCGGTGAAGTTGTCGATGAACGCCTTGGTCGCGTTGTAGATGGCGTTGAACGGGCCGGGGATGAAGCCGACGATCGATCCCGTGACCAGTATCTTGCCTTCGCCGTGCCGGACCATGGCCGACAGCACCCGCTGGAGCAGATAGACGGTGCCGGTGACATTGGTGTCGACCGAGCGCCGCCAATCCTCGACCGACTGGTCGAGAAATGCGCCGCCCTTGCTGTTGCCCGCATTGGCGCACAGCACGTCGATGGTCCGGCCATCGGCGGCGGCGAGCAGCATGTCCACGCCCTCGAGCGTCGACAGGTCGGCCTCCACCGCCTGCACCTGCGCGCCCTCGGTGGCCAGTTTGCTGGCGGCGGTATGAATGGCGGGTTCGTCGGCGACGATCAGCAGATCATAGCCTTCACGCGCTGCACAGGACGCGAGATGATAGCCGATGCCGGTCGAGGCACCGGTTACGATTGCGAATTTCTCTGCCATGGCGTGGCTCCTTATTGACCGGGCTTCAGCACGATCTTGGTCACTTCATTCTGCTGGTCGTGGAACATACGGTAGCCCTCGGGCGCCTGTTCCAGCGGCAGTCGGTGCGAGATCAGGAAGGTCGTATCGATCTTGCCCTCCATGATCGCGTCGAGCAGGCCGGGCAGGTAATGCTGGACATGGGTCTGGCCGGTCTTGAGCGTCAGCCCCTTCTGCATCACCGCGCCCAGTGGAAACTTGTCGACGAAGCCGCCATAGACGGCGGGCATCGACACACGCCCCCCTTTGCGACAGGCGATGATCGCCTGGCGGATGGCATGGATGCGGTCGGTGCCGAGGAAGGTCGACGCCTTGATCTGGTCGATGGCGTTGTCGACGAACAGACCGTGCGCCTCCAGCCCGACCGAGTCGATGACCGCATCGGGACCGATCCCGCCGGTCATCTGCATCAGCGCGTCATAGGTCGCGGTCTGCTCATAATTGATCGTCTCCGCGCCGAACTTGCGCGCCAGTTCCAGCCGGTGCGGGAAGTGGTCGATCGCGATCACCCGCTCGGCCCCCATCAGGAAGGCCGACTGGACCGCGAACAGCCCGACCGGGCCACAGCCCCAGACGGCGACCGTATCGCCCGGCTCGATCTCGGCATTCTCCGCCGCCATCCAGCCGGTGGGGAGGATGTCGGAGAGGAACAGCACCTTCTCGTCGTCCACGCCGTCGGGAATGACGATCGGGCCGGTATCGCTGAACGGCACGCGGACATATTCCGCCTGACCGCCCGCATAGCCGCCGGTCATGTGGCTGTAGCCGAACAGCGCGGACATCGGATGGCCGTACAGCTCGCGCGCGATATCCTGATTGTCGGCCGGGTTGCCGTTCTCGCATCCCGAATATTGATGCTTGCCGCAGTGATAACAGGAACCGCAGGCGATGGTGAACGGCACCACGACCTTCTGCCCTTTCTTCAGCGTCGAGCCCGATCCCGTCTCGACCACCTCGCCCATGAACTCATGGCCGAGAATATCGCCCGACTGCATCGTCGGGATATAGCCGTCATAGAGGTGGAGATCGGAGCCGCAGATGGCGGTCGCGGTCACCTTGATGATCGCGTCGCGCGGATTGACGATTTCCGGATCGTCGACATTGTCGATGCGGACGTCATGCTTGCCATGCCAGGTCAGCGCCTTCATGCGGCCTGCTCCTCACGCTGTTTGGGGTTCATCGCGTTGGTGGCGACCTCACCGGTTTCCATCAGTTGCTTGAAGCGCGCGAGGTCACGGCGAACCTGGATATTGGGTTCGCGCTGGAACAGCTTGGCCACCAGCTTGCCGATCACGCCTGCTGGCGGATCGTAGAGGATGGTCGCGGTGACGACGGTGCCGCGCGCCCCTGCATCGCGGAAGGTCACGCGGCCCGAATTGGCGATGTCCGCCCCTTCGTCCGAGGCCCAGGCGATCAGCTCGCCTTCGCGTTCCTCGGTGACGACCGCGTCCCATTCGACCGTCGTGCCGCCCGGCGCCTTAACCACCCAATGCGAGCGTTTGTCATCGAGCACATCGACGCGCTCGACATTCTCCATCACGCTGGCCAGGTTCGAAAAGTCACGCCACCAGGCATAGAGTTCGGCGGATGGGCGGTTGATCGTCACCGCCCATCCGGCAAAGCTGTCCCCGCGATCCTCGATCGCCTCGGCGGTGGCGATCCTGGCGGCGGCGTCGCTGTCCTTGGACGTCGACACCGGCGCGTCGTCATAGGGTCTGTCGGCGATGTCCGGCATAAGCCTCTCTCCTCGTTCCGTGCCCGGACAGCGTCGGATGAGGCGGGATGTTCCTTATTTTCTCATGTTTTACAGTATCTTGATACACATCAAGTGGCTTTGCGGATCAGCCGGCCGTCACCCGGATCTGCGCGCGACCGACCTTGCGGGCCAGCGCCTTGGGATCAGGAATGGTCATCGAGCGCGAGGACCAGATCAGGTCGCCCGCACGCCTGGCCGCCTGCAACATACGGTTTACATGCACGGCGGTCAGCCCCAGCGCATCGGCCAGCGTCTCCTGCGTGATCGGCAGGTCGAAGCTGCGGCCATGGGTCAGATCGCTCATGTCCAGCCGCTCCTGGAGTTCGAGCATCAGGTCGCCGATCCGCTCCATCGCGTTCATCCGTCCCAACCGCGCGATCTGCGCCAGCAGATAGGCTTCATCCATCGCATGGGCCACGGCATAGGCCTCGTCCAGCGTCGGCTGGCTGCCCGGTTCTGGCGGGACGCAGGTCGTCACCTCCGTCAGGGTGATGACGCTCGTCGGAGCGAGAGGTCGCCGATGATGATAGAGGCCGATGACATCGCCCGGCAGCAGGAAGTTCAGGAACTGCCGCCGCCCGTCCAGCAGGATGCGTACGCGTGCGGCCCAGCCCGACAGGATCAGTTGCGGGCTTGCGACATCCCGTCCCTCGACCATCAGATCGCGCCGGGGGCGCAATAGCTGGGATCGTCCCGTGGCATCGATCAGCGCCGCGACGGCGGCATTGTCCAGCGGCGCCAGCCGCGACAGGCGGATCAGCGCCGGGGGCACCGGGCGGGCGGTGCGGGTCAGGGGAATGGTCATGGTTTTCCCTCCGTCGACGAACGGCGGGCCTGTCCTTCACTGGACACGACATGATCGAAATCGGATGGGCGGCGCAGCAGGCTTCGAGATAAAATCATCGCAAAATATCCTCATCGGGCCGATGACCGAAGCTGGCCATGCAGGGAGAGCGATGACGCGACGAACGCCACCGGGGTCATATCAGAAAGGATCGTTCGACCGGGCCGAACCGGCGGCAGGACGCCCGATGATCCGCCATCACGGTCATGGCGTATCGACCGGGCACTGCCGCGATATTCTCCGTAACAATGGTCTACGAACAACCGCCAGCCACGCTCCATAATGCATATCAATGTCGTGCGTTTTTCGTGGGTTGTTGGCAAAAATAGGCCAAGTTGTTGGAATTGGACGATACGGCGCATCCCTTCTCATGGGCAATTCAGGCTTGGCAGCGTTGCTTCCGATCACCCGATCGGCGGCGGCGTCGATAAAAGGTCATCCGTTATTCCCTTTTGAGCCCGAAACCCTATGGTGCGCGCCTTTCCCTCCAAGAGGCCTTGCCATGCGTTTCGCCAGCCTTACCCGCCAGCCCGACGACCCCTTGCTGCGGATCATCGGCCAGCATGCCGCCGACCCGCGACCTCAAAAGATCGATCTGGGCGTCGGCGTTTTCCGCGACGAAGCAGGGCGCACGCCTGTCATGACCGCGGTCAAGGCGGCCGAGGCCCGACTGCTCGCCGAACAGCCGAGCAAATCCTATCTGGGGCCGGAGGGCGACACGGGCTTCGTCCGCGCGCTGGCGTCGCTGGTCCTGGGTGACACGGTCGCGGCCGACCGCGTCGTCGGACTTCAGACGCCGGGCGGGACCGGGGCGCTTCGCCTCGCCGCCGAGCTTCTGGCGCGCGCGGGCGTGGCGCGGATCTGGATCGGCAGCCCGAGCTGGGCCAATCACGCACCGCTCTTCCGCCAGGCGGGGGTCGAGCCCGCGATGATCCCCTGCTTCGACCTGGGCACCCAGACGTTCGACCTTGATGGCTTCCTGACCGGGCTGGATCAGGCGAGCGCGGGGGACGCGGTGTTGCTGCACGGTTGCTGCCACAACCCGATCGGGATCGATCCCGATGCGGCGGGCTGGGCGGCGATTGCCGGGCGCGTGGCCGAGCGCGCGCTGCTTGCGGTGGTCGACCTGGCCTATCAGGGCTTGGGCGACGGCTTCGATAGCGATGCCCAGGGCGCACGCACGATCCTGGCGGCCGTACCGGAAGCACTGCTCGCCTATTCCTGCGACAAGAATTTCGGTCTCTATCGCGAGCGGACGGGTGCGCTGTTCGCGATCACGCCGGACCGGGACAGCGGGGCGACCGTCTTTTCCAACCTGCTGGCACTGGCGCGCGCCAACTGGTCGATGCCGCCGGATCACGGCGCGGCGATCGTCCGTATCATCCTGGAGGACGAGGGCCTGACCGCCGAATGGCGCGACGAGCTGGAAACGATGCGTCAGCGGCTGGAAGCGTTGCGCGCCGCACTGGCGGCGGGCGGTCGGATCGGGGCGATCGATCTGGGTGCGGTGGCGCATGGCAAGGGTATGTTCGCCACCCTGCCCCTCTCGCCGACCCAGGTCGAATGGCTGCGGGACCGCCATGCCATCTACATGGCCGGATCGGGGCGGATCAACATCGCCGGGTTCAACACGGCGGCGATCACCGTCTTCCACGACGCGCTGCGCGACATGGCGGCGCACGGGGTGGCTTGAGCCACGATCGTCCGCCTTGCCTGGCGGACCGGGACGATAAAAAGGGGCGCGCCCGGACCTCGGACGCGCCCCTTTTCGTACGGTCGGCGGACCGGATTGCCCGGTCCGCCCGTCGCTCACTTGCCCGAATGGACGATGCGGTTGACGATATTCTCGATCCGCTCCTGACGGCCCGAACGGGGCTTCGGATCGATCGCCTTCTGTTCCGCGAGATCGGCGATCCCGGCCAGGTCGAGCCCACCGATCTGCTGGCCGAAATCACTATCCCAACCGGCGTAACGCTCGGACTTGATCGCATCCAGACGGCCGTCCTCGATCAGCGCGGCGGCGTTGAGCAGGCCCTTGGCCACCACGTCGATCCCGCCGACATGGCCGTGGAACAGGTCGACCGCGTCCATCGACTGACGACGCACCTTGGCGTCGAAGTTGAAGCCGCCGGTCGTGAAGCCACCCGCGCGGATGATCTCCAGCACGGCCAGCGTCAGCTCCTCGACCGAGTTGGGGAACTGGTCGGTATCCCAACCATTCTGGTGGTCGCCGCGATTGGCGTCGATCGACCCGAAGATGCCCAGCGCACCGGCCGTCGCGATCTCATGCTCGAAGGTGTGACCGGCCAGCGTGGCGTGGTTCGCCTCGATATTGACCTTCACTTCATTCTCGAGGCCATAGGCCTTGAGGAAGCCGTACACGGTTGCCGTGTCGAAGTCATACTGGTGCTTGGTCGGCTCGTGCGGCTTCGGCTCGATCAGGATGGTGCCGTTGAAGCCGATCTTGTGCTTGTGCTCGACGACCAGGGTCAGGAAGCGGCCGAGATTGTCCAGCTCGCGCTTCATGTTGGTGTTGAGCAGCGTTTCGTAACCCTCGCGACCACCCCACAGCACATAGTTGGCGCCGCCCAGACGGTGCGTCGCTTCCAGCGCGTCGCGGACCTGCATCGCGCCGAACGCATAGACTTCGGGGTCCGGGTTGGTCGCGCCACCGGCGGCGAAGCGCGGATGGCTGAACAGGTTGGCGGTGCCCCACAGCAGCTTGCGGCCCGACGAGGCCTGGAGCTTTTCGAGGTGATCGACCGCTTCGGCGAAATAGCGGCGATGCTCGACCACGCCCTGCGCATCGGCCATCACGTCGACATCGTGGAAGCAGTAATAGGGCACGTCCAGTTTCGAAAAGAAGTCGAACGCCACTTCCCGCTTCTGCGCGGCCGCCGCGCTGTCGTTGGCGCCAGCGTGCCAGGGGCGGTTGAAGGTGCCGCCGCCGAACACGTCCGAACCCGGCCAGCAGAAGGTGTGCCAGAAGCAGGCGGCGAAGCGGAGATGCTCCTCCATCGTCTTGCCCAGCACGACGCGGTTCTTGTCATAGAAGCGGTAGGCGAGCTCGTTGTCGCTGTCCGGGCCTTCATAGGCGATCGTCGGGATGTCGGCGAAAAAGTCGGTAGCCATGTTACGAATTCCTCGGAGTGATGCGGGAATAGCTGTCGCGAAAGCGCGCGATCTTGGGGGCGAAACGCTCGGCAAGCGCGGCGTCGGGGGCGATGGTGTGGCTGATCGGCGGGGGTGCGCAGACCTCTTCCGGCGAGCCGCCATCGACCGCCAGCTGGGCGAGCCGTGCCGCGCCCAGCGCCGGGCCGACCTCGCCACCCTTCAGATAGACGAGTTCGACGTTCAAAGCGGCGGCCAGCGTCTGCCCCCAATAGGAGGAGCGTGCGCCGCCGCCGATGACCGACAGCTGCGACAGCTCGGTCCCGGCATCGCGCAGCACCGACAGGCCATCGGCGAGCGCAAAGGCCACGCCCTCCAGCACCGCCTGCGCCAAACGCTCGGGCGTGGTGTCATGGTCCAGCCCCAGGAACGCGCCGCGCACCTCGGCATCGTTATGCGGCGTCCGCTCGCCCGACAGATAGGGCAGGAAGATTTCCGGGCCGCTCGCCGGGCCGACGCTTTCGGCGCGCGCGAACAGCTCGGCCGCGCCGGGCGTGCCGGTCAACCGCGCGACCCAGTCGATGCAAGCTGCGGCCGACAGGTGCACCGACATCTGGTGCCAGACATTCGGCAGACAGTGGCAGAAGGCATGGACCGCGCCCGCCGGATTGGGGCGGAACTCCTTGGTCGCGGCAAAGATCACGCCCGACGTGCCCAGCGACAGCAAGGCATCGCCATCCTTGACCACGCCCACGCCAGCGGCCCCGGCGGCATTGTCGCCACCGCCGCCCGCGACCGGCACCTGGTCGATGCCCCAGGCCTCGGCCACCTCGGCGCGGAGACGGCCGGTCTGTGCCGTACCCTCGACCGCCTGCGGCATCTGCGCGCGGGTCAGGCCGGTGGCGGCGAGAATGTCGTCGCTCCATTCGCGGCGCTCCACGTCGAGCCAGAGCGTGCCCGCCGCATCCGACACGTCGGACGCCTTCTCGCCGGTCATGCGCAGCCGGACATAATCCTTGGGCAGCAGCACGGTGCGGATTTGCGAGAACGTTTCCGGCTCGTGATGCGCGATCCACATCAGCTTGGGCGCGGTGAAGCCCGGCATCGCCAGATTGCCCGCGATGCGGTGCAGATCGGGTGCCTTGGCCTCCAGCTCCACGCATTCGGCATGGCTGCGGCCGTCATTCCACAAAATGCCGGGGCGCAGCACTTGGTCATCCGCGCCCAGCAGGGTGGCACCGTGCATCTGCCCGGCCAGGCCGATGCCGCGCACCGCCCGGCGGACCGCCGGGTCGATCGCGCGGACGGCCGAAGTCGTCGCCTGCCACCAGGCCTCCGGGTCCTGTTCGGACCAGAGCGGGTGGGGACGCTGTACGGTCAGCGCCGCCGTCCCCTGCCCCACCACCGCGCCATGTTCGTCCAGCACGACGGCCTTCACGCCCGACGTACCGATATCGATACCTAGGAACATCGTCGTCCTTACTTCACGAACGGGTCGATGGTCGGGATCGTCCCGTCCGGGTTGAACTTCAACTCGGTCATCTTGACGTTACGCAGATGGTTCTTGTCCGACAACTGGGTGTCGGCGTAGAAAAGCCACCACTTGCCCTTCCACTCGACGATCGAGTGGTGGGTGGTCCAGCCCTGCACCGGCTTCAGGATATGGCCCTTATAGGTGAAGGGGCCATAGGGGCTGGTGCCGATCGCATAGTTCAGGAAATGCGTGTCGCCGGTCGAGTAGGTGTAATAATATTTGCCGTCGCGCTTGAAGACCCAGGACGCCTCGAAGAAGCGCTTGTCATGGTCGCCGCCGAGCACCGGCTTGCCCTTTTCGTCGAGGATGACGACGTCGCGCGGTGTTTCCGCGAAGGTCTTCATGTCCGGGTTCATCTTGGCGATCTTGCCCGAGATGGCGGGCTGATCGTCCTGCTTCAGGTCGGTGTCGCTGCCGTTCGGATCATATTTGCCGTCCTTCCAGCGCTGAAGCTGCCCGCCCCAGATGCCGCCGAAATACATATACGCGGTGCCGTCCGTGTCCTGATAGACGGCCGGGTCCATCGAGAAGCTGCCGGGGATCGCCTCCGGCTCGGCCTTGAACGGGCCCATGGGGTTCTTCGAGGTCGCGACGCCGATGCGAAACGCGCCCAGGCCGTTCTTGTCCTTGGTCTTATCGCGCGCCGGGAAATAGAGATAATAGGTGCCGTCCTTATAGGCGGCGTCGGGTGCCCACATCTGCTGCGAGGCCCAGGGCACGTCCTTCACGTCGAGCGCAACGGGGCCGATCGTGACCTTGCCGCCCGGCTCGTCCATGCGCAGCACGCGGTAGTCGCGCATGGCATATTGGTTGCCCAGATCGTCGTTGGGCGTATCGGTCGGCACGTCATGGCTGGGATAGATATAGAGCTTGCCGTCGTTCCAGACATGCGCGGACGGGTCGGCGGTGAAGATCTCGCGCACCAGCGGCTGCGACAGATAATGGCGGCCGTCGGGCGACGTCGGATTGGCGTCGTTCGACGTGGTGGCCGTGTTTTCCTGCGCGGCATTGTCGGCGGTGTTCGGCGTGCCACAAGCCGCCGTGCCGAGCCCCAGCACCAGACTGGCCATCATCAAGCGCTTCATCGCTTTCCTCTCTCCCATCCGCCCCATCTTTGGAGCTTTGCAGGCACGATAGCGCTATCAGGCAAAGACATGCAAGGCCGTCGGGTGTTTTCCGATCGCTTCGTTTCGGGTTGCCCGATCGGCTTGACTTTGGGCAGTATGCATAGTTGGTAACGATATCCGGGCCTCGCCCGCCCCTGGCGAGGCTTGGTCGGAGCATATGTCCGGCGACGCGTTCCGGTCGCCCATTTGCCCAAGACACGACACGACCGACACCCGCATGTCGGCGCAATCTCCAGGATAGAGGATGACCCGCATGGCCCTTCGCGTTTCGCTTTCCCGGTGGCTGCTGGCGGCCGGTGTCGCGCTGCTACCGCTGGGCGCCGCCCCGGCGCAGGTGGCGACCCAGTCGCCCGCCGTCGTGCCCGGTGCCAAGCCCGTAACGGTCGAGCGGATCAAGGTCCACTCGGCCGCGATCGCGGGTAATCTGGAAGGCAACAGCGCCGACCGCGACGTGATCGTCGTCCTGCCGCCCGATTATGCCAAGAACAAGGGCCGCCGCTATCCAGTCGTCTATGCGCTGCACGGCTATTCGATCGGCGCGGACCAGTGGACGAAGGAAATCCATGTCCCCGCCTCGGTCGAAGGGGCCTTTGCGCGCGGCGTGCCGCCGATGATCCTGGTCTTCCCCGACAGCAAGACGATGCACAATGGCTCGATGTATTCCTCGTCGCAGACGGTCGGCGACTTCGAACGGTTCGTTAGCCACGACCTGATCGCCGCGATCGACGCGCGCTATCGCACCATCCCTCGCCGTGAAGCGCGGGGTCTGGCGGGGCATTCGATGGGCGGTTACGGCACCGCGCGCATCGGGATGAAGCATGCCGATATGTACGGCGCCATCTATATGATGAGCCCCTGCTGCCTGTCGCCGCGGATGATGGCGCGGCCCGAGGGCACCGACGAAAAGCTGCTGACCGGCCTGACCTCGCCCGCCGAGTCGGCCAAGCTCAACTGGGGCCAGCGCGCGATGCTCGCCGCGTCGGCGGCCTGGTCGCCCAATCCGAAAAACCCGCCACTCTATCTCGATCTGCCGGTCAAGGACGGCAAAATGCGCGACGATATCACCGCCAAATGGCTGGCCAACACGCCGCTCGCCTTTGTCGACCAATATATCGCGCCGCTCCGCAGCTACCGCGCGATCGCGCTGGATGTCGGGTCGCAAGACGGCTTGAAGGCCGATGCGCAGGCGCTGCACGAGGCGCTCGACCGATATGGCATTGCCCATAAATTCGAGATTTATGACGGCGACCATGTCAACCGGATCGGGGTCCGCTTTCAGGAACAGGTGCTGCCGTTCTTCGGCCGGTCGCTGGTGACCAAATGAGGGGCGCGTCGCGGCGCGGAGTCCTGCAAGGGCTGGGCGCGGGCGCGGTTGCAGGCATGCTGCCCGGCGCTGCATCGGCAGCGGAGGCGGCACCCGATCCGACGCATGTCCTGTGGTATCGCCAGCCCGCCAAGGCCTGGACCGAGGCGCTGCCGATCGGCAACGGGCGGCTGGGCGCGATGGTCTTTGGCGGGATCGCGCGCGAACGGTTGCAGCTCAACGAGGATAGCCTGTGGGCGGGCGGCCCATATGATGCGGTCAATCCCGCCGCCCGCTCTGCCCTGCCCGAAGTGCGCCGCCTGATTGCGGCGGGCCGGTTGAAAGAGGCCCAGGCGCTGGCCGACCGCGCGCTGATCGGCACGCCGCGCACCCAGATGCCCTATCAACCGCTGGGCGACCTGACCCTGACCTGGCCGGGTCTTTCCAAGGATGCGAGCGGCTATCACCGCGAACTGAATCTCGACAGCGCGACCGCGAAGACCCGCTTCACGATCGGTGGCGTCGCGCATCGACGGACCGTGATCGCCTCACCCATCGACGGGGTCATCCTGATACGGATCGCGGCGGATCGCCCCTTCGACCTCGATATCGCCCTGACCTCGCCCCAGCCCGATGCGCGCGTGGCGTCGACAGGCGGCTTGCTGACCCTGACCGGCCGCAACGACGACCATGCCGGGGTGAAGGCCGCGCTTCGCTTCGCCGCGCAGGTACAGGCCCAGACAGCGGGCGGTCGCGTCGCGGCGGCGGGGGATGGCCTGTCGATACGCGGCGCGCGGGATGTCATCTTGTTCCTTGCCATGGCGACGAGCTATCGCGGCTTCGACGACCAGGGTGCCGATCCCCACGCGTTGGTCGGCGCGACCATCGCCAGGGCCGTCGCGCGGGGGCGTGCCCGGATTACGGCCGATGCGCTGGCCGAGCATCGCCGCCTCTATGCCCGCGTCGCGCTCGACCTCGGCACCAGCCCGCAGGCGCGGCGCCCCACCGACGAGCGGGTGCGTGCCGACCGGGCGGTGGACGATCCGGCGCTGGCGACGCTCTATTTCAACTATGGCCGCTATCTGCTGATCGCCTGTTCGCGCGAAGGGGGGCAGGCCGCCAATCTGCAAGGACTGTGGAACGAGAGCACCAATCCGCCCTGGGGTTCCAAATATACCGTCAACATCAATACCGAGATGAACTACTGGCCCGCGCAGGTGACGGGCCTTGGCGAATGCGTTGCTCCGCTCGTTCAGATGATCCGCGAATTGGCGATCAGCGGCGAGCGGACCGCGCGGGCCATGTACGGTGCGCGCGGCTGGGTGTGTCATCACAATAGCGACCTGTGGCGCGCGACCGCGCCGATCGATGGTGCGCCCTGGGGCATGTGGCCGACGGGCGGGGCCTGGCTGTGCACCCATTTATGGGAGCATTACGACTATCACCGCGACCGGGCGTTCCTCACCGCCATCTATCCACTGATGCGCGGCGCGGCGTTGTTCTTCCTCGACACGCTTCAGAGCGATCCGACGACCGGGCACCTCGTCACCAGCCCCTCCATCTCGCCGGAAAATGAGCATTCGCCCGGCGTGTCGATCTGCGCAGGGCCCGCCATGGACCAGCAGATATTGCGCGACCTGTTCGATCAGGTGGCACGGGCCACCGCGATCCTGAACGTCGATGCGGATTTCGCAGGCCAGGTCGCCGCCGCCCGCGCCCGGCTGGCCCCCGACCGGATCGGCCGCGACGGGCAGTTGCAGGAGTGGCAGGAGGATTGGGACGCCCGCGCCCCCGATCCGCACCACCGCCACGTCTCGCACCTCTACGCACTGTTCCCCAGCGACCAGATCACGCCCGACCGCACGCCCGCCCTGGCGCAGGCGGCGCGCCGATCGCTGGAAACACGCGGCGATCAGTCGACCGGCTGGGCGACCGCGTGGCGCGCGAACCTCTGGGCGCGGCTGCACGATGGCGAGCATGCGCACCGCATCATCACCTATCTGCTGGGGCCGCAGCGCACCTATCCCAACCTGTTCGATGCGCATCCGCCATTTCAGATCGACGGCAATTTCGGCGGGACGCGCGCGGTGGCCGAGATGCTGATGCAAAGCCGGGACGACGACATCCGCCTGCTCCCCGCCCTGCCCCGCGCCTGGCCCAACGGATCGGTCAGGGGCCTGCGAGCGCGGGGGCGGATGCTGGTCGACCTGCGCTGGCGCGACGGGCGGCTGGTGTCGGCGACGCTGACCTCGGCCTTGCCCGGCACCCGAACGGTACGGCTGGGCGACACCGTCCGGACCATCGCCTTCACGCCGGGGCGGCCGGTCCGGTTGCGCGGACCGACGCTCGCCTGATCGTCAGTCCGCGATGGCGCGCGCCATATCCATCCGGAACGGCGCGCTTCGCGTGGCGACACCCGTATCCGGCTGACCCGAGCCGACCGAGACGCGGTAGTCGCCCTTCATCACCATGCGCGTGCCATCGGCATCCACCGCACTCAGGTCGCGCGGGGTGAGGGTGAAGGTCAGGTTCCGCCGCTCGCCAGGGGCCAGATGCACCCGTTCGAACCCGCGCAGCGCCACGCGGGGGGCGCCGTCGACTTTGGGGAAGTTGAGGTAGAGCTGCGACACCTCGTCCCCTGCCCGGCGGCCGGTATTGCGGACCTCGGTCGTGACGATCATGCCGCCATCCGCGCCCGCCCGCACCGACAGCGGCGCATAGGCGAAGCTGGTATAGCTCAGCCCATAGCCGAACGGATAGACGGGCGTACCGGTGAAATAACGATAGGTTCGTCCCCTCATCGCATAGTCGCCAAAGGGCGGCAGGTCGTCGACCGAGCGATAGAAGGTCAGCGGCAGCCGCCCCGCCGGGTTCACCTTACCCGACAGGACGTTGCCGACCGCAAGGCCGCCCGCCTGTCCCGGATACCAGGCCTCGACGATCGCGTCCGCATTCGCCTTGGCCCAGGCGAGGTTCACCGGGCTGCCGTTCATCAGCACGACGATCAGCGGACGGCCGGTCGCCTTGGCCTGTTCGAGCAGCCTCTGCTGTTCGGCGGGCAGGTCGAGCGTGGTCTTGTCGCCCCCCTTGAAGCCGGGAACCGCGATCGGCGCTTCCTCCGCCTCCAGGTCGGAGGTCAGGCCGACGACCGCGACCAGCGCATCGCTGGCTTTCGCCGCCGCGCGCAATTCGCCTTGCGGATCGTCGGACACCCGCTTCCAGACCAGGTTGATGCCGGTCAGGATACGCGCCTCAGTCGTGACGGTGATCGGATAGCGCCGCCCCTTTTCCAGCATGACGGTGCGCATCGTCGGCAGGCTGTTCCACGACGCCTTGGACAGGTCGACGAATGGCTGCCCGTCAAAGGTCATCGCACCGTTGAACCCGGCGATGCCGAGGCGGTAGCGCCCCGTCTCCGGCGGCACGAGATAGCCGGTCCAGATCGCGCGGTGCACGTCGCGGACCGAGGAGAGATCCAGACTGCGCGAGGCGGCATTGGCCTCGACACGGGTGACGACAGGGCGATCCTCGAACCTGGCGGTCTTCAACCATTCGCCGAGCGCACCGGGGGCGAAGCGTTCGGGGATGCGGCCGGTGACGTTGTAATAACGGGCGAGCAGCCCCGGCTGGCCGTCTTCGGTCCGTAGCGCGCTGGTCGGGATCGGATCGCCGTCGGTGAAGGTTTCGGCAAAGGGCACATAGCGGACCTGTGCGCCCGGCATGGCCTGACGCAGCCCCTCGACCACCGAGACCTGCGGGCCCGACAGCGACGACGAATAATTGCCCCGCAGCACCCGCGTCGCATCGCCAAGCGGCCCGATCACCGCGATCCGCGCATGGGGCTTGAGCGGCAGGATGCCCTTGTTCTTCAGGAGGACGAGGCTCTTCTCGGCGACCTCCAGCGCCAGCGCACGGTGCGCGGGCGTATCGATATCCGTCGGGGAACTGGTCTGCGTCGACAGGGGCCGCAAGCCCGGCAGGTCGCCGGTGCGATAGCGTGCCGCGAACAGCCGGGTCAGCGACCGGTCGATGTCCGCGACCGAGATCAATCCGCGCGCCAAAGCCTCGCGATACGGATTGGTCAGCCCGTCCGTATCGGTCAGCGTCGCATTGTTGCACTCGTTATCCACGCCCGCGCGCAACGCCGCTGCCACCGCGCTCGCCGCGTCGGGGGCGTAGTGATGGTTGGCGGCAATGTCCTTCACTGCGTCGCAGTCTGAGACGACATAGCCGCGAAAGCCCCAGCGATCCCGCAGATAGTCCTTCAGCAACAGGTCGCTGGCGCAGGCGGGTTGTCCGTCGATCCGGTTATAGGCGCACATGATCGATCCCGCCCCGCCCTCGACGATCGCGGCGCGAAAGGCGGGCAGATAGGTGTCGACCAGATCATGGCGCGAGACATAGACATTGGCTTCGTGCCGGGTCGATTCCGGGCCGCTATGCACCGCATAATGTTTGGGCGTGGCGACCACGTCGATGCGGGCAGGATCATTACCCTGCATCCCGCGCACGAAGGCGACGCCCATCTTCGCGGTCAGGAACGGATCTTCGCCATAGGTTTCCTGCCCCCGGCCCCAGCGCGGATCGCGGAAGATGTTGATGTTGGGCGACCAGGTATCGAGCCCCGTGCCGATCCGCCCCATCCGCCCCGTCGTCCGCGCCAAAGCGTGGAGCCCACGAACCTCGGTGCTGATGACCTGCGCCGCGTGGCCGACCAGCGCATCGTCGAACGTCGCCGCCAGCCCGACCGGCTCGGGGAAATTGGTCGTCGGCACCGGCCCCAACGCACCGTGCAGCGACTCCGTCCACCAATTATAGGCGGGCACTTCCAGCCGTGGGATCGCGGGTGCGGTATTAAGCAACTGGGCGAGCTTTTCGTCGGTCGTCATCCGGCCGACCAGCCGGGCCGCCAGGGCCTCGGCCTGTTCAGGACCACCCGCCGCTTGCTGCTGCGCCAGCACCATGCCGGACGTCGACATCGCCAAAGCCGACAGGATCACCGCACGCCATGCCTTCATGCCAAACCACTCCCCAGAAACCATATTTTTGGTAACGGTATCACACAAACCACCACCGTCCAGCATTCGATTTTGTCACGCCGTTTCCACCGGCAACCGGTGGACAGCGGCGCTTTAGTCCGACAAGATCGGCCAAACGCTACCACGGGGAGGATCATCATGCGGCCCATCATCGCCAGGGTTTTCGCGAGCGCTATCGCCATTGCCTGGACGGCGTGTGGACCGGCCGTAGCGGCGGATCGGGTCGATCCGCTCGCCCCCACCGGCCGCTGGAGCGCCAATCAGGGCGGACAGGCCGCACTGCCGCCGATGGGCTGGAACAGCTGGAACGCGTTCAACAGTGATGTCGATGAAGACAAGGTCATGGCCTCCGCCAAGCTGATCGTCGACAAAGGGCTACGCGAGGCGGGCTATCGCTATATCAACATCGATGACGGCTGGTGGCTGCGCCGTCGCCAGCCCGATGGCCGGATGGTCATCCGCGCCGACAAGTTTCCGTCCGCCGCCGCCGGTCCCAACCAGCAGACCAGCTTCCGTCCGCTGACCGACCGGCTCCATGCCATGGGGTTCAAGGCGGGTATCTATTCCGATATCGGACGCAATAGCTGCGGGCAGGTCTATACCCCGAACTTCGCCAATCAGCCCGAAGGGACGATCGCGGAGCGCGAGGTCGGACTGTACGGCCATATCGATCAGGATATCGCCCTCTATTTCCGCGAATGGGGCTTCGATTACATCAAGGTCGATGGCTGCGGCATTCGCGGGCTGGGCAAGGATAGCGAGCATGTCCGCAAGGGCGATTATCGCGAACTGACGCCGCTGATCGATATGAACTCACTGGCGCGCACCGACATCCCCGCCGTGCGGGCGCTCTACGATCAGGTCGCCACCGCGCTGAAGCGCGAGAACCCTGACGGCGATTATCTCTTCTCCATCTGTCTCTGGGGCTCGGCGGATGTGCGGAGTTGGGGCAAGCAGCTCGGCAATGTCTCACGGACCAGCGACGACATCACCGCGCACTGGTCGCGGATGCTGACCAATCTCGACACCAGCGCCACCCGCGCGCTCTATGCCCATCCGCATACGTGGAACGACCCCGACATGCTGTTCATCGGCTCGGGCGAGTTCGATGCGAACCACATGACCGAAGCGCGGTCGCATTTCGCGCTCTGGGCCATGATGAACGCCCCCCTTTTGATCGGCTTCGACCTGCGCAAGGCCAATGCCGAGCAGATCGCATTGCTCGGCAACCGGGCGATCATCGCGCTCAATCAGGACCCTGCCGGAAATCAGGCGGTGCCCGCCTATCTGTCCGACGATGTCCAGATCTTTGTGAAGAGCCTGGCGAATGGCGACAAGGCGGTGGCGATCGTCAACCGCACCGCCGCGCCCGTCCAACCCGTGCTGACCGCCGATCACCTGAAGCTGCGCGGCGATATCGCCATGACCGATCTGTGGACGGGCGCGAAGAGCCGCTTTTCGGGCGAGATCAAGCTGACCATCGCGCCACACCAGACGCTGATCTACCGCGTCACCGGTACGCACCGCCTGGCGGATGGCCATTATCTGTCCGAGGCGCCCAGCGATGTGAACCCGGCGGAGGACGGCATCGCCACGCCGGAGGGTGATCCGACCATCCATCACGAACTCAGCCCCTGGGGCGGCAGCAAGGGGCCGGGCGACTTTCCGCAATATGCCGGTTGGGGCGGGGCGCAGGCCGATCGCACCCCGTTCGGGCGGCCGTTGCGGCTGATGGGCAAGGTCTATGACACCGGCATCGGCGTGCTCGCCAATTCGCGGCTGGAGGTGCGCAATCGCGGCCAGGCGCGCTTCGACGCGACGGTCGGCATCGACGACTCCGCCACCGCGCGCGGGCGGCGCGTGGTGTTCGAAGTCTATGGTGACGGCAAGCTGCTGACCCGCTCCCGGCCGGTCGCGCTGAACGAAGCGCCCGCAACCATCGAAGCGGATGTGCGCGGTCGCAAGCTGATCGAACTGGTGGCGCGCGCCGATAGCGCTCCCGACGCGGCCCTGCCCGTGGTCTGGGCCGACGCGCGGCTGACCGGCTGACGGCTATTCGAACGGAGTTTCATGGCCTTGCCGTTTCGCGTGGGCCATGCAAATGTTCCGGCAAAGGACAAGGAGAGGGTGATGAAACCCAATGGACAAGGGCCGCTGCTGACCCGTCGTCAGCAACTGGCCGGGATCGCAGGCGGCCTGGCGATGGGAGCGCTCCCGAGCACACTCTGGGCGGCCGAGGGCAACACGTCGCTGCGCGATCTGGCGGCGCAGAAGGGCATATTGTTCGGCACCGCGATCAATGCGGGCCGGGGCTCGCCGATCAACGATCCGGGGTACGGCGCGATCGTCGCGCGCGAATGCGCCGTGCTGGTCCCGGAAAACGAGATGAAGGTCTATGTGCTGGGCAACGACCCGGCGCATCTCAACTTCGGCCCCGCCGACCGGATCGCCGACTTCGCGCGGAACAACCGGATGAAGCTGCGCGGCCACACGCTGCTGTGGAACTATGAAAAATATATCTCCCCGGCGCTCGCCGAGACGGTGACGAAGACCGGCGCCGAGAAATGGCTGCGCAACTATATCGCCGCCGTCGCCGGGCATTTCGGCGACCGGGTCTATAGCTGGGACGTGGTCAACGAGACGATCGATCCCAAGACCGGCCAGGTCCGGGGCACGGTGTTCGACAAGGCGCTGGGCTTCGACGTGTTCAAGATCGCCTATGAGGCCGCCCGCGAACACGCCCCCCACGCCCAGCGGGTCTATAACGACTATATGTCCTGGGAGGTCGGCAACGAGACGCACCGCGCGGGCGTGCTCCGTCTGCTGGAGCGGTTCCGCAAGGAAAACGTGCCCGTCGACGCGCTCGGCATCCAGAGCCATCTCGGCAATGACGGCAGCCATTCCAGGGTCCAGCGCGCCGAATGGAAGCGCTTCCTCGATAGCGTCACCGCGATGGGCTATCGCCTGCTCATTACCGAGTTCGACATCAACGACCGGGAAATGCCCAAGGACATCGCCCAGCGCGATGCGCAGGTCGCGTCGGTCGCCAAAAGCTATCTCGACATGATGCTCGCCTATCCGCAGCTTGACCAACTGCTGTGCTGGGGGCTGTGGGACAAGCATAGCTGGCTCAACGGCTTTGCCCCGCGCGGCGATGGCCTTCCGCAGCGTCCCCTGCCCTATGACGACGCGCTCAAACCCAAGCCGATGCGCGCCGCCATCGCCGACGCGCTGCGCGCCGCCCCCGTCCGAAAGGGTATTGCATGATCCGGCACAGCCTGACCGCCCTGGCCCTGTCGCTTGCCATCGCCGGGGGCGCCACCGCCCAGACCGCGACCTTCGACCGCTTCACCTATAACGGCCGCTCGATCGAGCAGGTGAAGCCCAAGGCGGGCGAGTATCTGAACCCGATCCTTTCGGGCTATTATCCCGATCCGTCGGTGACGCGGGTGGGCAAGGACTATTATCTCGTCAACTCGTCCTTTGCGCACTTCCCCGGCCTGCCGATCTTCCATTCGACCGACCTCGTCCACTGGACGCAGATCGGCAATGCGATCGACCGGCCGGGACAGCTGGACTTCAGCGGGCGCTCGGTGTCGGAGGCGGTGTTCGCGCCTGACATCAGCTATCACGACGGCACCTTCTACATCGTCAACACCTGCGTTCAGTGCCGGGGCAATTTCGTCATCACCGCCAAGAATCCGGCGGGCCCCTGGTCCGACCCGATCTGGCTGCCCTTCGAGGGGATCGACCCATCCATCTATTGGGAGGGCGACCGCGCCTATATCGTCAACAACCGCGCGCCGGACGAGACGCCCCGCTATGACGGCCACCGCGCCATCTGGGTGCAGGAATATGACTGGCGCGCCGGCAAGATGGTCGGTGAGAGCACCCAACTCGTCAATGGCGGTGTCGATATTGCGAAGAAGCCCGTCTGGATCGAGGGGCCGCACATCTTCAAGAAGGACGGCTGGTATTATCTGACCGCCGCCGAGGGCGGGACCAGCGTCAACCATTCGCAGGTCGTGTTGCGGTCCAAGGCGCTGCGCGGCCCCTATGTCCCCTTCGCGAACAACCCCATCCTGACCCAGCGCGATCTCGATCCCAAGCGCCCCCATCCGATCAGCGCGGCGGGCCATGCCGAGCTGATCCAGACCCAGAATGGCGACTGGTGGGCGACCTTCCTGGCGACGCGGCCTTATGCCGACGATTATTACAATATCGGCCGCGAGACCTTCCTGCTGCCGGTGACGTGGAAGGACGGCTGGCCGATCATCCTGGACAAGGGCAAGACGGTGCCCTGGACCGTGGCCAAGCCCAAACTGCCCGCCTCGCCGCCGCCCAAGCTGCCGACCAGCGGCGACTTCGGCTATACCGACACGTTCGAGGGTAACCGGCTGGCGATGCAGTGGATCGGCGTCCGCACGCCGAAGATGCCCTTCTACCGCGTGGCGAATGGCCATTTGTCACTGGATAGCGGCGCACCGCTCGGCGACCGTAGCGGCGTCCCCGCCTTTGTCGGGCGGCGGCAACAGCATGCGATTGCGGACGTCTCGACGACGGTGACCTTCACCCCCGCCAGGGACGGCGCGCGCGCCGGGCTGGCGGCGATGCAGAACGACTATGCCTATCTGTTCTTCGGGCTGACCCGTATCGATGGCCAGCCCCGGATCGCCCTCTATGTCCGCGAGGGCAAGAACACGCGCGACGAAGCAGCGCCCGAGACGCTGATCGCCGCGGCGCCCCTGACGGCGAAGGGGCCGGTCACGCTGACCATCCATGCGAAAGGCGGGACAATGAATTTCGACTATCAGGCGGGCGGCAAGACCATGACGCTGAAATCCGATCTCGACGTACGTTTCCTCAGCACCGCGAGAGCGGGCGGGTTCGTCGGTACGGTCATCGGCCCCTATGCGTATACGCCGAAATGAAGTGGCGTCCGCTTTCGCTCGCCCTGCTCGCCGCCATCCCCGCGCTGGCGGGCGCACAGGTCTGGCAATCGGATCGGGGGAACGGCACCTATGCCAATCCGCCGCTCTATGCCGATTATCCCGATCCCGACATCATCCGCGTGGGTCAGGATTTCTATTTCATCACCACGACCTTCGCCAACGTCCCCGGCCTGACCATCATGACCTCGCGCGATCTGGTGAACTGGCGCTTCGTCGGCCATGTCATCGACCATCTCGATGGTTTGCCCGAATATGACCTGAAGAATGGCGGAGCGTATCGGAAGGGCATCTTCGCGCCCAGCCTGCGCTACCGCGACGGCGTCTTCTACATCGCGGTGACGCCTGTCGGCGAGAAGACCCGCATCTATCGCTCCAAGGACATTCGCGGCCCCTGGGAGATGAACCGGATCAGCGAGGAGGCCTTCGATCCCGGCCTGTTCTTCGACACCGACGGCAGCGCCTATATCATGACCTCGGTCGGGTCGGACGGCACCAACACGCTGCTCAGCCTCGACCGCGACCTGCGCACCGTGACGGATAAGCGCGTGGTCTATTACAACAAGGGCGCGGAGGGGTCGAAGCTCGTCAAGCGCGGCGACACCTACTATATGTTTAACGCCATCCCCCGGCGGCTGGGCATGACCGTGTCCCGCGCCAAGAGCCTGTTCGGCCCCTGGGAAACCCGCGACCAGATCGACGACAAGACCGGCGGCCATCAGGGGGCGATCGTCGATCTGCCCGACGGCACCGATTATGGCTTCGTCATGATCGATGCGGGCGCGGTCGGCCGCATGACCAATATCAGCCCGGTCTTCTGGAAGGACGGCTGGCCGGTATGGGGCACGCCGGATGCGCCGGGGCGGGTGCCCGCCAGCGCGACCAAGCCGATCCAGGGCCAGCCGGTCAGCGTCCTGCCCGCCTCGGACGATTTCACGGGAGGCACGCTCGGCCTGCAATGGCAGTGGAACCATAATCCTGTCGCCAGCGGCTGGTCGCTGACCGAACGGCCAGGGTATCTGCGGTTGCGCGCGGGTCAGGCCCCCGCCTTGTGGAGCGCGCGCAACACGCTGCTGCAAAAGGGGCAAGGGCCGTTCAGCCGGGGAACGGTAGCGATCGACCCGACGCATATCCGCAGCGGCGATCAGTGCGGCTTCGGCACCTTCGGCAAATATAGCGGCCATATCGCGGTCGGCCGGGGACGCGACGGGCGGCTGACCCTGACCATGCGGGTGATCGAGGATGTCGCAGCGGCCAAGGGCACGACGCAGAAGACCGATGTTCGCGTCGATGCCAAGCCGGTGTCGGCCAAGCGGCTGTTCTTGCGCACCGACATGGACTTCAAGACCGACCGGGCGCGTGTCGCCTATAGTGTCGATGGACGGGACTGGCAGACGCTGGGCGGGGATTTTCCACTCGCCTTCGACTGGCGGACGGGGACGTTCCAGGGTCAGCAATATGCGCTGTTCTGCTATAATCCGGGGTCGCAGGGCGGTTGGATGGATGTGGACAGCTTCACGCTGTCGGGGCGGTAAGTCCGCCACGCTACCCTCACCCTTCCCTCTCCCATTGGAAGAGGGAAGGGTGAGGGCATCGCCTCAAATCGTCGGCATCCCCCGCTCCACGATCCGGCGGATCAGATCACGATGCTTGGGCAACCCCGCCAGCAATCGCCCGGTCTGCACGTCATTCTCGCGCCGCGCCCGCTCGGCCGCGACCGTTTCGGCAATCAGGCTGCCCGGCGCGATATCGGTGCGCTGGCCCATGCCGTACAGGACATATTGGTAGCTCGCCGAGGGGAAGACCTCCTCCACCCGGTCGAACTCGTCATGCATCCACGGTGCCTGATAACGCCACAGCTCCATCAGCCCCTGCAATCGATCCGGCATCGTCTCGGCACGGCAATTATCCCGCCAGAAATCGCTGTCGGTCCGCTTGGTCAGCGCATAATGCAGCTTCAGGAAATCGACGATCCGGTCCCAGCGGTAGAGGGTCGTCTCATTGAACCGCTTGGCGATAATGTCCATCACCTCGCGACAGGCGGGCATCTGCTCAGCGATCAGCTTGGCCGACAGTTCGATCAGCACGATGGCCGAGGCTTCCAGGGGCTCCAGGAAGCCCGCCGCCAGGCCGACACCGACGCAGTTACGCTCCCAGAAACGGGTGCGATGACCTGCCCGGATCTTCAACTCGCGCACGGGCAGGGCGCGCCCCGCCTCGCCCAGATAGGCGCGCAGTTCGCGCTCGGCGGCGTCGCGGTCGATATGGCTACTGGAAAAGACATGGCCCACGCCGCGCCGGGTCGGCAGACCGATATCCCAAATCCAGCCCGAGGACTGCGCGGTCGAGATGGTATGCGAGGCGATCGGCGCCTCGGAATCGTCATAGGGCACCTGAATGGCGAGCGCCGTGTCGCAGAACAGAACGTCGTTCAGCGGCTTGAACGGCACCCCCATCGCCTCGCCCAGCAGGAGCGAGCGAAAGCCGGTGCAGTCGACGAACAGGTCGCCCGTCACCTCGCCCGCCTGGGCCGTCCGCACCGCACGGATATCGCCGCTCTGGGTCAGCAGCACCTCTTCGACATCCGCCAGCACATGCCGCACGCCCAGCTGCTCGCAGCAATGGCGGCGCAGGAAGTCGGCAAATTTGCCCGCGTCGAGGTGATAGGCGTAGTTGGCAATCGCCTCATATTCCGGCGTCGCGATCGTCTTGGGGGCCAGTCCCGCGTCGCAAATGCGCCCCTGCGGCGTCACCGCATCACAGAAGCTGACATCGCCCTCACCGGTCAGCCAGTGCGGTGCCAGGTTCACCTGCGCAAAACTCTGCGGCAGCATCAGCGGGTGGTAATAACCGTCATCGGCCGCGCCCGTGGTCCAGCGATTGAACCGCGCACCCTGTTTGAACGAAGCGTCGCATTCGCGGAAAAAGGCCGTCTCCGACACACCCATCCGCTTCAGGGTGGTGCGCAGCGTCGGCCAGGTCCCCTCGCCCACCCCGATGATCGGGACATTGGGGGACTCGACCAGCGTGACGGTAAAGCCATGCGGTCGCCGCCCTTGGTGCCGCGCGGCGATGACGCCCGCGGTCAGCCATCCGGCCGTACCGCCGCCGACGATCACGATATGCTGAACGGGCTGAACCATAAGGGAAAGAAGGTCCGATAAGTCACGGGGATGTCAAGCGTGATGCCCGACATCCCCGCTGCCTGCGCCATCATCAGAAGCGATAGCGTGCACCCACCGTCACGCGGCGTCCATAGTCGAACACGTCGAGCAGCTGGTTCTTGAACCGGCCATGCGTGCTCTGCTTGTTGTTGTTGAGGTTCAGCACTTCGCCGAAGATCGAGAAGTTCTTCGTGACGTCATAGCTGCTGGTCAGGTCGACCTGGAAGCTCTGGTTCACGAAGGTCGGCTCGGCACCGTAGGAACCGGTATTCTGGTTCTGGCTGAACGCCAGCAGATACGAATCGCGCCAGTTGAGCGCGGTCCGGAACTGGAAGCCGTTCTTGTCATAGAAGCCGACGAAGTTCGCCGAATTCGCCAGGCCCGTCACCGCAAAGCCGCTCTGCGAGACGTCCTGCGCATTGTAGGGCTTGTTGGTATCGACCAGCGTCGCATTGGCCTGGAAGCCGAAGCCGCTATCGCCGAACACCTGCTGCCAGGCGATTTCGACGCCGCGCACCGTGGCGTCCGGCCCGTTGATCGATTGCGAGATCGAGAAGACGGCGGGCTGGCCGGTGGTTGGGTCGATCACGCCGTTCACCGTCTGGCGGGTCACGCCGTTGACGATGAAGTTGCTGACATTCTTCAGGAAGAAGTCGACCGACAGATACGAGTTGCGCTGATAATACCATTCGGCGGCCAGATCGTAATTGTCCGCCAGATAGGGTTTCAGCTGCGGGTTGCCGCCGCTGCCCGACAGCGCGCCGACGCGCTGGCCATTGCCGATGCTCAGCACCGGGCTGAGCAGGGTCAGGCCTGGACGGGTCAGGGTCCGCGAGGCGTCGAAACGCAGCTGCAACTTGTCCGTCACTTCCAGCCGCAGATCGAGCGTCGGGAGCATGTAGGAATAGTTGTTGCGGCCCACGACCGGCTGGGTCTGGGTGAAATCGATCGACAGCAAGGTCGGGTCGGCCGTGCTGCGGGTGATGACGGTCGGCTGACGTCCCTGCCCGGCCGAGGTCAGATGCGTATTCTCGTTCCGCAACCCGACCGCGATGTGCAGCGGCATATTGGCGACCTGCGCTTCCAGCTGGGCGCTGAAGAACAGCGACCAGGTCTTTTCCTGGATGGTGCGAACCGAGTTGGGGTCGACCGCTTCGACGAACCGCCCGGTGAAGCCGTTGACCTCGCCATAATTGAAGCCCGGAATCGTCTGGGCCTGCGGATTGCCCAGGCTGGTCAGGTAATTCTGATAGGCCTGCGGGCTGTAGACCAGGACCGACGGCGGCAGGCTGCCCTGGAAGCCGGGGATGAAGTTGTTGAGGCTGATCGACCCCTGATAGAGGTTGGACGGCAGCGGCGAAATGCCCGTCGCGCGGCCCGAGGGCGAACCATAACCGGCATAGGCCTGCCAGAAATTGTTGGTGAAGGTGCTGGCATTCTGCTGATAGAATTTGTCGTCGACATACTGGCCGCCCGCCTTCAGCGTCAGATTGTCTTCCTTCCAGGTCGCCACCGCGCGGAATTGCTTCAGGTCGTCGGTGTTCTTCTGGGTCTGGAGCACGGTGACGTGCGAGCCGATCAGCGCCGGATCATCCCAGCGCGCGCCATTCCCGGCCGGACCGTAATTGCTGATCGTCGGGAACGCCTTGTTGCTGTCGCCCGTGATGTTGAAGCCCAGATTCGTGCCGAGCGCGCCCCCATAGCCGATATCGCCATTGCTGCTGCCCACTACCCCGCCTGGGTTCAGCCAGCTCTTGGCATAGGCCCCGTCCGCCTCGACGGTCAGCTTGTCGCTGACGTCCCATTTGACGTTCAGGCCGGTCTGGTTCGTCTGCAGCACCTGCTTGTTCAGCGCGGCGGTGAAGTCGGTCGGGGTGCCCGACTGGGTAAAGCTGACCGCCGTACCGTTGGCATCCTGCGTCACATTGCGCAGGTCGCCCTGGTTGAACCACACGCCAAAGCCGAACACGTTGGTGGTGATCGTCTGGCGCGAGTAATTATTGTCCAGCGTGACCATCAGGTCGTTGGACGGATGCCATTGCAGCGCGACGCGGCCGTCGACGCGTTCATCCTTGGTCCGCTGCTGCTCGGCACCATATTGCTGCGGGAACCAGCCGGTCAGGGTGCGCTGATTGGACGCAGCGGCGGTGTTGTTGTCGGTCGGCGCACAGGTCGCCGCCGTGCTGCCCGCCAGCTGGCAGGGGGCGAAATTGCCGCCCGGCCAACCCGACACGAAGACGCGGTTGGTATCGGTATCACGCCGCGTATAGATAAAGCTCGACAGGATACCGAGTGTATCATCGGCGAAGGTGTCGCTAACCAATGCGCCGATCGTCGGCACGACATGGCCCGCCTTGTCCTGATACGACCCCGATGCGCTGACGGCGGCGCGGAAGCCGGGATGGTCGAAGGGCTTGGGGAACTGGATATCGACAGTCGCGCCGATCGAGCTGGACGCCAGCGCCACATCCGGCGTCTTCAGGACGCTGATGCCGCCGATGAAATCCGAGCCGACGGTGCTGAAGTCGATCTGACGACCACCCGCCGCGGTCGAGATGCGGCGGCCATCATATAAGGTGGTGTTGAAGTCGCCGCCAAAGCCGCGAACGGTGATGCCGGTCGGCTCACCACGCGAACCGTTACGCTGGATCGAGACGCCGGGCAGACGCTGGAGCGACGCCGCGACGTTGGAATCGGGAAACTTACCAATATCTTCGGCAGAGATCGCATCGACCACGCCGGTCGCGGTACGCTTGATGTCGAGGTTGCGTTGCAGCGAGCTGCGCAGGCCAGTGACGATGATGTCGCCGGTCGTTGCCTCACCCGCTGGAGAGGGGCTGTTGTTCGCTTCGCTGGGGGCCGTGGCCTGATCCTGCGGCGTACCGGCCTGTTGTGCGGTGGTGGTGTTGGCCTGGACCGGCACGTCCGGTCGGACGGCTCCGGGAGCGGTTGTGGTCTGGGCAATGGCCTGGCCCGGCGACACCATCGCCAGGGCCATCAGCGGCGAGACGCCCGCCATCAAGGTCCGGCGTGAAACGAATGCGGCCACAAAAGCTGTGCGAGCCACCATCTTCCCCTCTCCTCTGGTTATCATAGTCATGCGCAGCCGACGTTATGATCGCCGTACCGCCCATTCGATGAATCGATGTTAGCGTTATAATAGATGCGCCACAAGCCATTTGTCATAGCGCTATCAACGGGCTATCCCATGGCTTGACGGCAGGTGCACGGGGCGGACACAGTTCCAGCACGACCGCCCCGTTTCGCGTCGTACGCGAGGGGGACAGAGGGGATGAAGGGACCGACCATCATGGCCGATATGGAATTGCTCGACAGCGCACGGCACGCGGCCCTCCGCGTCTCCGCGGCCCCCGATGGGACCCGCCATTTCGTCCAGCTGGTGGCCGAGGAGTTCCTGCCCGCCGCGCTTCACTATCCGATCCTGTTCGCCCGCCATCCCGACACCGGCGATCTCTATGCGGGCGCGTTGATGGGGCTCGTGCCGGACGAAAATCTCTGCCTCGGCGCGGACGGCAAACTGACGGGCTATCGCCCCGCCGATCTGGAGCGGCAGGGCTTCTATGTTTCGGGCGAGAATATCGCGATCGACGCCCGCCACCCTGCCCTCTGCCAGCTCGAAGGCGCGGCGGTGTTCGAGACGGACGGCAGCCCGACGCCGACATTGCGCCGCGTCCAGGCCGCGCTGCGATGCCTGCATAATGGCTTGCCCGAAACCGAGCTGTTCCTGAAACGGCTGGAGGAGCATAAGCTGGTCGAGCCGATCGACCTGAGCTTTCAGTTCGACAATGGCGAAAGCCTGCGGCTCGACTCGCTCTACACGATCAGCCTGGATGCGCTTCATGCGCTGCCCGACGCGGCGGCGCTGGCGCTGTTCCGCACGGGCGACCTGCAACTCATCTATGCGGTGACCGGCTCGGTCCGGCATATCCCGACGCTCGCGCGCCGCCGCAACGACCGGCTGAGCGGCCTGACCCAATGAGCGGGGCAGCGGTCGAGATCGATCGCACCGCGCTGGAAGGGCATGACGCATTCCGGCGGCTGGTGGCCGAGCGGTGCCAGCCGGTCGTCATCCGGAGCGCCGTCGCCGAGTGGCCGCTCGCCCGGATCGCGGCATCGGGCGGGGATGCGCTGGCCACCTATCTGGCGCGCTTCGATACCGGGCGACAGGTCGAGGCCTTTGTCGGCGATGCGGCGATCGCCGGGCGCTATGATTACAGCGACGACCTGTCGGGTTTCAATTTCCGGCGTCAAACCATGCCCTTGCGCGAAGCGGTTGCGCGCGTCACCGCCGAAAGCGGGACCGAGACACTCTATATCGGCTCCCTACCGATGGCGGCCGCCCTGTCCGGTCTGGCCGAGGACAATCGCCTGCCCTTCGCGCCGCCCGGCGTGTCGCCGCTGATCTGGATCGGCCATGCCTCGTCCATCGCCTGCCACTATGACATGATGGACAATATCGCCTGTGTGGTGGCGGGGCGGCGGACCTTCACCCTCTATCCACCCGATGCGATCGGCGACCTCTATGTCGGGCCGATCGACCATAACATGGCGGGCCAGCCGATCGCGCTTGCCGCCGGGGCCGCCCCCGGAGACCCGCGCTATCCCCGGTTCGAGCAGGCCCGCGACCGGGCGATCACCGTCGAGCTTTCGGCCGGCGACGCGCTCTATATGCCGAAACTCTGGTGGCACGGGGTCGAGGCGACGGGCGCGGTGAACATATTGGTCAATTACTGGTGGGATGCCTTCCCGGTCGGCCCGGATCAGCCCTTCCCGACGCTACTTCTCGCGATGAGCGCGATCGCCGCCCGCCCGCCTGCCGAGCGGGCGGCGTGGCGGGCCTGGTTCGACCATTATGTCTTTCGACCCGGTGGCCATCCGCTTGCGCATCTGCCGGACGAGCGCCACGGCATTCTGAGCGAGGGCCCGGAGAACAGGAAGATGATCCGGGCCCATGCCATGCGGATGCTGCGCGGCGGTTAGCGCGGGTTCAGCGTCACCCCCTCGACCACCACTTCGGGATCGACCAGCCATAGCGTGAGGCGGTGCTTGCCCGCCGCCAGCATGGGCAGCGTGGTCGAGGCGACGCGGCGGTTCTCGATCACCGATTGCCCCCAGCTCGCTTCCGTCTCATTCGCCATGAGGTCGAGCATGATCGGCGCGCCACCATCGACCGACAGCGCCACCCGGTGCTTGCCCCCGCCGCGCACGTCCAGGCCGGGGGCCGCGATCACGCCCAGCGTCGCCGGGCCACCCCGCGCCCAGGTCACGTCATAGACGATATGCGGGCTGTCCCCGCCGGGTCGCTCGATCGCGGGTGCCGTGGTCGGCGTCGCGACCATTGCCGCACCCTCGGCGGTAAAGCCCGCCACCCGCTGCCACCGGATGCCGCGTCCGTCGACCGCTCGCCCGGCATCGGCGGCGATCCGCACCAGTGGTTTCGGCGTGATCGGGGGCAGCGGCAACGGCTTGGCGACCGTCGCCAGCGCGGGCATCACATCGGCATCGGGCTGTTGCCAGCCGGTATAGCCGATATGCGTCTGGGCCATCATGCTGGTCCATTTGCCGCCCGCCGTATCGACTTCGTACCGGCGGCGTATCGCGCCGTCCTGCGCATAATAACGGCGCGCCGCCTCGGCGAAGCGCGTCGCCTTTGCCACATCCCCGACCTGAACTGCGGCGCGATTGGCGGCGACCGCTTCGTACATCCGGTGGAGATTGGTCATCGCCTCGATCCGGTGAAGCACCAGCTCATAATAGGCATCGCGCAGATTGGCGGGCAGCGTCGCTTCGACCCGGCGCGCCTGTGCGTCGAGCGCATTCCACTCCGCCAGCACCCGCGCCCATTCGCCATTGGCGAAGCCATAGGTCGTCGCATCGATCAGCTCGGGCTTGCGACGGCTGGCCAGCTGGCCATAGCGGGTCAGGAGTGCACCGATCTCGGCCCCATGCGCCGCGCCGAACTGCTCCGTCGCCCATTTGGCCGGATAGGCCTGCATCGCGGCAAGATCCATGCGCTTGGGGTTCCAGGCCAGGTCGAGGAAGAAGCTGGTCGGATATTCCATCGGCTTCAGGTCGCCGACATTGACGATCCACAGCCGGTCCGCGCCATAGTCGTCAGCCATCCGCATCTGTTGCCAGATGCGCGGGATCGCGTTGGTATCGAGCCACTTATAGTTTCGCGGACCGCCGACATAATCGAAGTGATAATAGACGCCCGCCCCGCCCGCGCGGTGCTCGCCGATCGGGGGCAGGCGACGGATATTGCCCCAATTGTCATCGGCGAACAGCAGGGTCACATCGTCGGGGACGCGCATCCCCTTGTCGTAATAATCCTGCACCTCCTTGTAGAGCGCCCAGACCTGCGGCGTCTCGGCCGCGGGGCGTCTGGTCACGTCGGCGATGATCCGGCGCTGGTCGCCGACGATCCGTTCGAGCAGGTCGGTCGCGGTGCCCTCGGTCATCGGCTCGTCGCCGTCGCCGCGCATGCCGATGGTCACGGGGTCCTCGGCCTTGCCGCGCCGCTCGATGCCCTTGCGCCAGAAGGCCCGGAGCGCGGGGGCATTCTTGGTATAGTCCCAGGGCCCGCGCCCCTCCCGCTTCCAGTCGGCCTGCGCGCGCTGCATCGGTTCGTGATGCGACGTGCCGAGCAGCACCCCCATCTCCTGCGCCAACGGGGCGGAGGCCGGATCGTCCTCCCAGAGCGATTTGCCCCACATGGCGGGCCAAAGGAAATTCGCCTTGGATCGAAGCAGCAGGTTGAATATCTTTTCATAGGCCAGGTGATTGACCCCACCGAATGTCGCGCGGGCCCAGCCGCCGAAACCCGGCTCTTCGTCATTGATGAAGATGCCGCGATATTTGACGACCGGGTGATCGGCGACGCGGCCCGCCGTCAGGTAGAGTGTCGGGTGACGTTGCGCGGGTATATCGGCCCACCAGGTCCAGGGGCTGACGCCCGCCTTGGCGCTGATATCGTACAGGCCGAAGATGGTGCCGCGCCGATCCGACCCTGCAATCACCAGCGCGCGGGCGACGCCGGGCACGGGATTGTCGACCACCTGCTCGACATAGCCTTCCCACTGACCCGGCAGGCCCGAGACGTCCAGCTTGCCCGCCTTCACCAGCGCATCGATCAGCGCGCTATGGCCGAGGGTGCCCGCGATAATCGTCGCGCCGCCCGAGGCATCGTTCGCCAAGCGTACATCGCCGCCGCCCACCGCCTTCAGGTCGGCGACCAGATCGGTCGCCGCGCGCGCCACGCCGGACTCGTCGCCAGCATCGACCACGATAGTCGCCGCCCGCCCCGGCGCCAGTAATGACAGGGCTCCCGGCGTCGCGCGCTCGCAGGCCGCCACCGGCCCGGCGCATCCGGGCGCGGCCCATGCGGCGCCGGGGATCAGCGCCGTCAGCGCAACGGACAGGAACAGGTGGCGCATCGTCTCTCTCCTCGCCCCGTCCTTGACCATGCAGGGCGTTCTTCATTGGATTTCCGAGGCCGTTATCGCTACCATCCGGCAAAGCCGCAAGCGCGGATCGACGATGAGGGAGAGGATGGGCATGACGCCGTTCAGCCAGATGCACCGGGCCGCGGGACTGATCGCATTGACCTTGGCGATGACCGCCGCCGCACCGATGCAGGGCGCGCGTTGGACCCCGGCATGGGGTTCGTCGCAGATGCGGATCGAAGGGGCCAATGCCGAAAAGCTGACCAAGGCGGGCCCGGCCACCATCCGTCAGATCGTCCACCTGACCGCCAGCGGCAAGACGCTCCGCCTCCGCCTGTCCAATGTTGCGGGCACCACGCCGCTGACGATCGGGGCGGCCAGCATCGGGTTGGCGACGCCGGGGCGGTCGGACGTGTCCCGCCTTGTGCCCGTGCGCTTCGACGGTGCAGCGGATGTGATCGTCCCGCCGGGCGCGGAACTCTATTCCGATCCGATCGCCCTGCCGGTCGAGGCGGGCCGCGATGTCGCGGTCAGCCTCTATTTCCCCGAAGCGGTCAATACCCCGACCGGCCATTCGGGTGCACGGTCCAAGACCTTCCTGACCACCGGCGACGCCACTGCGCGCCCTACCTTGGCCGATGCGCAAGTCATCGGTGGCTGGTGGAGCCTGTCGGATATCGAGGTTCGCGACGCCGTCCAGAAGCAGACGATCGTGACGATCGGCGACTCGATCACCGATGGCTATGGCATCACCGATGACAGCAATAGCCGCTGGCCCGACGACCTCGCCCGCCGGTTGGCCGCTTCGCCCACGACGCGGACATTTTCCGTGGTCAATGCCGGGATCGGTGGCAACCGGGTGCTGCTCGACGGGCTGGGGCCCAATCTGATGGCACGGTTCGACCGCGACGTGATCGCGCGGCCGGGCGTGACCCATGCCATCCTGTTGGAGGGCGTCAACGATCTGGGCGTGCTGACCCGCGAACACCCGGTCGATGCCGCGACGCATCAGGCGATGGTCCGCCGGATCACCTACGCCTATCGCCAACTGGCCGAGCGCGCGCATGAGCATGGCATCAAACTGATCGTCGGCACGATCACGCCGTTTCAGGGCAACGACTATTATCATCCCGGCCCGGAGACCGAGGCGGACCGCCAGGCGATCAACCGCTTCATCCGAACGGCGGGAATTTTCGACGGCGTGGTCGATTTCGACCAGGCGGTGCGCGACCCGGCCAAGCCCGACCGGCTGCTGCCCGCTTATGACTCGGGCGATCATCTGCACCCCAGCATGGCGGGATACCGCGTCATGGCAGCGGCGATCCCGCTATCGCTGTTCACGCGCCGATAGCTAAAAGGCGGCGTCCAGCCCGATGCGAAGCGTGCGCGGCCGCAGCGGCGTAACCTGGTCTCGCCCCGTCGTGAAGGGCGTGCCCAGGGCGAAGCGGTTGCCGCGCACATCGGCCAAATTGGTGATCCCCGCCGTCACGCCGTAGCGGCCCAGCCCCAGCCGCGCGGTGACGCCGCTGTCGAGATAGCTGCCCTGCCGCTCGCCCAGGATCGGCCCGACGCCGAGCCGCGACGACCCGACATAGCGCAACCAGCCATCGATCCGCAGGTCACGCCCGCTCGCCAACATCTGTTGATAGACGGCCCCCGCGCGGCCCGTGACGCGCGCGATGTTCGGGATCTGGCTCAGCCGCGCGAGGATCGCCGCCCGGTCGGCGGCTTGCCCATCCATCAGCGCAAAGGCCTGCGCGCGCGACGGCTCGTCGATACGGCTGTCATTATACGATACCGCACCCTCGATCCGCAGCCCCGGCGCGATACGAAAGCCCGCCAGCGCCTCGATCGTCCAGAGCTGGCCGTCGCCGATATTGGCGGTGCTGGGCAGGCCACTCGCATCGATAAAGTCGGCCTGGATATCGCGCCACGCGGTATGCGCGAGCGTCAGCGATCCGTCGAACCGGTCACGCCCCGGCCGCCCGGTGCGCAGGCCCGCCTCGATCGTCGCGACCCGGTCGTTGCGGAAGCGGCGGACCAGCGGCCCTTCGATGGTCAGGCCGCCAGGCCGGAACCCCTGCTGATAGCGCAGGAAGAGCTGCGCCCCCGGTGTCAGGTCGATCAGCGCCGAGGCGGAAGGCAGCAGGATCGTCTGCGCTCGCCGGGCCGTCACCTCGCGCAACCGCGCCAGCGATTGGATGGATAGCGCGGCGGGCAAATCCTCCCCCGCCCCGTCCAGCACCGATCGGGTGATGCGCAAGCCCCCCGTGGTCAGCAGGCCCGGCAGCAGGCGCAGGCTCGCCTCGCCATACAGGGTCGCTTCTTCCACCGTGTTGACGACCCCGGTGCGGGGGACAAGCTGACCGGGTTCGCCGAACAGCCGGGTCAGGCGGGTACGATTGTGAACATAGCTGAACCCGGCCAGCCACCCCGATCCATCGGGCGTGGAATGCCAGGCGCGCGTCTCGTTGGCCTGCATCCGCGTCGCATTGGCCTGGGCGAAGAGCTGCACCGGCCCACCCGGCGGAGTCGCGTCGTAGCGTTCCATCAGATCATGCGCGGTGATGCCGCTGCTGGAGCGGAAACGCACTCGTCCGACCCGGCCGGACAGGATCAGCTGCGCCTGTCCGAAATCGGCCGAAAAGCCTTCGGTCACGGGGGCCGAGCGGGTCAGCGGCGGGCCGTCGCGATCCGCATATTGGCTGTCCGCCCCCCGGATACGCTGGCCGATACCGACCGCCTCGATGCTCCAGCCGCCCCCCAAATCGGCCTTTACCGCCGCCCGGCCGCCCGCGATCCGGGTGCGATTGACGTCGGTCCGGCCGAGCAACGGCTTGTCGATATAGCCGCCCTCGCTCGCACTGTCGGCGACCAGCCGGATCGCCAGCCGGTCGGCAATGACGGGCAGGTTCAGCACGGCTTGCGCATCGGCCCCCGGCGCGCCGTTGGTGGTGGCCGATCCACCGAGCATCGCCGAACCACCGGCGCGGGTGGCATCAGGGGCATTGGGCACCAGCCGGATCAGCCCGCCCAGCGAGCCCGCACCGTAAAGCGTCCCCTGCGGCCCCTCCAGCACCTCGACCGCCGCCAGATCGGCGAGGCGGAGGTCAGGATCGGGCGCGTTGTAGCTGAGCCGCAAGTCGCCGAAATATTGCCCGACCGTCGCCTGGGTCGGGCCGGTGAAGCTGGAATCGGCGATGCCTCGGATGAACAGCTTGTTGCGCCCCGCCCCCAGATAGGTCGAGGCGATCGCCGTCATGCGATCGGCAAGCCTGCTCGTGCCGCCCGCCCCGCCCAGTTCCAGGTCGCGGCCCGACACCTGCACCACCTGGCCCGCGAAATGGGCGCGCATCGTGTCGCGCTTGCTGGCGGTGACGACGACATCGTCGCCATGAACGTCGGGCGGGGGCTGGGGGCGATGATGCGGCCTGGGCGCGGCCGCGCGGACGCGCGGGCTCAGCCGCCAGCTTCCCGGCCCCAGCATCTCGACCCGCGCGCCGCTGCCCCGTGCAATCCTCGCCAGCGCCTGTTCGACCGACACGGTCCCCCGCAGACGCGGCACCGGCCTGCGCCACAGCCCGGCGTCGGGCACGACGATATTTGCACGCGCGGTGCGACCCAGCGCCATCACCTGCGCGCCCACGGTCCCGGCGGGCAGGTCGATGGACAGGGGTTCGGCGGCGGTCGCGGGCATCGCTGCCGCCGCCACCGCCGCCACGCATCCGATCCCGCCCCCGATATGCCTCACTCGCGCGGTTCCAGTATCCAGCCTACGGCGTCGCGCCGCACCCGAACCTCCATCAATGGCCCGAGGACCGCCGGATCACGCCGCACCGCTTCCAGATCGATCGTTCCCCGGAAAGGCCGCGCGGCGATCGCGGGGGCGACCGTCACCGGCCGTGTCAGAAAGCGCGACATCTCCTCCGCGACACTGCCCAGCGGCGCCCCGTCAAAGGCCAACCTGCCCTCGCGCCAGTCGCCGACCGTATCGGGCGCCACCGCCGATCGGATCAGCCGGTCGCCCGCGACCACCACCGCCTGCCCGGCGTCGAGGCGGAGCGCCGCCCCCTTGGGATCGACCATCACTGCGCCCTCGGCCACGGCGACACGAGTCTGTCGACCCAGCCGCACGTCGAACACGGTGCCCAGATCGACGAGCGCCACCGGCCCCGCCTGCACCGCGAAGGGATGGCGGGCGTCGTGGCGGACCTGGAACAGCGCTTCCCCACGCGCCAGCACGGCGCGACGCGGGTCGGCATGGTCCAGCTCGATCCGGCTCAACCCGGCGAGCGTAATGGTGCTGCCGTCCGACAGGGGCACGCGCCGCATTTCGCCCGCCGCGGTTTCCACGGCATAGGGCTGGGCGCGATCCTGCCAGGCGGTGACGCCGATCGCCCCGATCAGCACGGCCGCGACCGCGCTCCCGATCCAGCGCCGCACCGAGCGACGCGGGTGGATGGGCTCGACGACGGGGGCCGCGATCTCGGGATGCGCCGCCAGCGCCTCTTCGGCATCGCGCAGCGTCGCCGCCATCCGGTCATAGCGTTCGGCATGACCGGGGTCCGCCTCCAACCAGTCGGTGAAGGCGTCCCAATCGGCACGCACCGGATCGGCCATGCGCAGCGCCCAGTCGAGCGCCACCGCGTCGACGCCGGGAGTCGGGGATTGACGGTCCTGGCTCATCCGATCCGTTCCTTCAGCGCGGCGATCGCATGGGCCGCCATACGGAGATCGCTTTCGATCGTGCTGATACTCACCCCCAGTTCGGCCGCCACCTGGCGTTGGGGCACACCTTCGACCCGGACGCGGCGGAAGACGGCGGCGGGCCGTTCCCCCAGTGCCGCCAGCGTCGCGGCCACCTGTTCGGCGGTCTGACGCGCGACCACCGCGCGTTCCGCCGCCGGTGGTTCGGGCCCCTGCCCCTCGACCCAGTCCTGCTCGCGCAATTCGGCCTGGCGCCGGGAACGATAGCGATCGATCATCAGCATGTCGGCCGCGCGGTAAAGATAGGCGAGCGGATTGGCGACGGGCCCGTCCATCCGCCCCGCCACCTTCAACCACAGGTCCTGGACCAGATCTTCCGCCGCATCGCCCGCCCCGCGCGCCGTCAGGAAGCGCACGAGCTTGTCGCGATTGGCGAGGAAGACGGCCTCGATCCCGGTGGGCGTCATGGTCTGAACCGGACAAAATGGGCGGAAGTCCCGTCGTTTAGACGAAGCCCCCGCCCGTGAAAAGGAGCCCCACCGGGACGCTTGGTGGGGCTCCGATCGCCCGCGCACGCTACAGGGGGGATGCACGCGGACGAACCCTGTCAAAAGGCGAATTGCAACGCGGCGCGCGCCGACAAGGCGACATTGCCCAGCCGCTGCTCGGCATTGACCTCGCCGCTCAGGCGGATTTCGCTCGTCCCGGTGATCGCGCGCACCCGCCCGATCCAGCCGCCATCGCGGGCCTCGGGATCGAGGATGAAGGGCGTGCCATCGCCGAAACTGGCGACCGTGCGGCCAAGCGTGCCCGCGATCCGCTCGCGTCGACCGCCTTCGATCTCCAACCGGCTCCATTGCGAATAGCGGTCATTGCCGCCGAAATTGATGCCCGCCGCCACGCTGGCGGTCAGCGCCAGCTCGTCGCTGGTCCGCTTGCGCACCGTCAGGTCATAGCCGGTGCCGCCGCCGGTCTCGCGATAGCCATCCTCGTTCAACCGGTAATAGTCGACCGCCAGGATCGGGCGCACATTGAACTGGCCGACCCAATGCTCCCACGATACCGAGCCGGAACCCGAATAGAGCATGCCCTTCCAATCGGCGGTCGCGCGGCGTTGCACCGCCTCGGTGCCGACCACACCGTCGAACTGCCGCTGCGAGTCGAAGGACAGGAACGCCGCCGAGCCGCGTGCCTGCGCCGCCAACGCGCCCCAGCGGGCGCGCCAGAACCCGGCCAGCTCATATTGGCTGTGGTTGACGCGGTTGACCGCCGAGCCCTCATTGTCGCGCCCGCTCAGATAGGAGAGCGAAGCCCCGAAATTGCCCGCATCGGTCTTGTGCTCGATGCCGCCGCTGACACCCCAGCCGCGCACGTCATAGCTCCGGGTGGAACGCGTGCCCTTCGACGCGTCCCAGCCGAGCGGGGTCAGCCAGTAACCCCATTTGCCTTCCTCGCTGAACTCGCCCGCCGGTTCGCGAAGCTGGGCGGCGGCGGCGCGCGACGCGAGCGTCACGCCCTCGAACACGCTGCCGGTATAGTTGGGCAACATCTGCTCAACCGCGCCACGGAACGCCGCGCCGTCATAAATGCCCCGGATCGCGTCGGACAGCTTGGCATCGCTGCCGATCGCCGCATCGATCGCGTCGAAGGCGCTGACGCCCGCGTTGCTCAGGCCCAGTTCGGTCTTGGCCTTGCGGCTGACCTCGACCGCGATCTCGTTAGGTTGCGCGGCGACGATCGCGCCCTTGTAGAGGAAGGGCATGGCCGAGGGGGCGAGCGTCAGGTTGTTCGCGCCGGTCAGCGTGCCGGAGCGCAAGACGACATAGCGGCCGGTCACGTCCGTCCCGCCCGACACCCGCAGCGCGAGTTGGCTGTTCGCGCCGATCGTCGTCGCGCCGCCGACCTGGATCAGATTGCCGGTCGGGTTCGCCTTGTCGAGCGCGACGCTCAAGATCGACTGATCGCCCAGGGACAGCGCAGCGATGTTGGTCACGCCATTGGCGGCGAAGGTGCCGCCACCGCTCGCGACCGTCACCGCGACATGGGAGGCGTTGGCAAGCCGCCCGGCGAACACGCCCTTGCCGGTGATCGCCAGCAGATCCTGGCCCTGCCCGGCAAAGTCCGCCACGCCATCGAAGCGCGCGGTGTCGCCGATGGTGAGCGTATCCGATCCGGTGCCGAAGGTCGCGGTGCCCGCATAGGTGCCGGTGCCGCTCATCTCCAACCGGTTGTTGCCGGTGCCGAAGCTGACATCGCCGCTGACCGAACCCGCGCCGATCTGAAGCCGGTCGTCGCCGCTGCCGAAGCGGATCGCGCCGGTGATGCTGGGGGCGGCGGCTCCGGTGGCGGGCGCGATCTGGCGGATCACCGCGCCGCTCGTATTGGCGGACAGATCGATCGCGATGCTGCGGGAACTGTCCGCACCTGCACCAGCGATGGCCCCGGAATTCTCGACCAGCGTCAGCCCGCCGGTACGGTCGAGGATCGCGGTGGCGTTGGCCGACGAAGACGCTGCCCGGATCGATCCGGTGTTGCGGATCGTCGGCAATGAAGCGCCCGCCTCGATCAGAACGGCGGTGGTCAGCACGCCCGGCGCGCCGCCGCCGGTCGCCGAGATGGTGCCGCCATTGCGCAACTCGGGCGTCGCGGCGCCCGCACCGAAGCGGATCGCCGTCGCCTCTGCGCCATTCGCCGTCGCCTGCACGGTGCCGCCGACGGCAACGCCTTGTGCGATCTGGACGTTGCCGCCCAGCCCGCCGATCGCCAGCGCGGTCGAGCGCACCCCGCTATACACCCCTGCCGAGGTGATCCGGCCATTGACGACGAGGCCGGGTGCGGGCGTCGTGCCGCCGGTCGCACCGATCACGACCGCGCGGGTCGCCGATCCGATCTGCATCGTCGGCGCGGCACCATTGGTGACGAGGTCGGCGGCCTTGCCGGTCGCATTGCCCAGCGTGATCCCGCCCGCGACATTGCCGCCGACGACCAAGGCCGATCCGCCCTGCAGCAGATCGTCGGGGTCGAGCTTCGACACGTCCGCTGGCGGCGTGGTGTAGCGATAGCCGGTCGAGCCGATCGCCCCCTCGATGGTCAGCGCACCGCCGACATCGCCGTCGATCCGCGCGCCCACCGCGCCTTCGCCGACCGCGACGATCGAACCGCCCAGGGTGACATTGCCCGACACCGCCCCCGTGCGCACGCCGACCGATCGGTCGCCCAGCACGTTGATCTTGCCCGACTGGACCAGATTGCCGGTCAGCGGCCCGTTCAGCGCGATCCCCGCGGAATCATTGCCCTTGATGGTGATCTCACCGCTATTGGCGATCGTGCCGGCGAATGCGCCGCCGGTGCGGATGCCGGTCCGCCGCGCCCCTTGCGCAAAGGGGCCATCGAGATCGCCGTCCTTGTCGATATCGACCGGGGTATAGGTCTCGTCGATGATGATCTTGCCGCTATTGGTGATCTCGCCGGTGACGCCTGCCGCCGCGCCGATGCCGATCGCGTCATTGGCGTCGGTCGTCTGGATGGTCCCGGCATTGGTAAGCTTGTTGTTGCTGTCGATCGTGACGGCGGTGCCGCCGCCGGTCGTCACCACGCTGCCCGCAGCCGTAATGCTGATGTCGGCGGCGGCGCCGTTATTGACGGTGGAACTACGGACGGGCGCGGTCCGCTTGGTGTCGATGACGGTCTGGGCCGAGGCGGCCGTCCCCGCCGCCAGCGCGAGCGTGGCGGTCGAGGCGAAGAGCAGGCGATGCACGGATAAGGTCCCCTTTATGTGCCTTTGTCCCTCCAGACGGAGCCGCCCGGCCGAAACCTTGGTTTGCACATTAAAATTTTGTCAGATGCCTCGCGGGTGTTGACGATTGCAGCCTTGAGGATCAGATGCCGCCCCAGGCGCGGGAGCCCCCGCGTCGTTCCAGAAAGCGAGAACATGTCCAGCGACAGTTCCAGTAGCGCCGCACGTCACGGGGTCGTCCGCTAGTTTCGCAACTGGCTTTCGTCCGCCCCGGGTCGTGCGGACGAAAGGTTTGAAATGGTCAACGATCTGATTGCCGGTGTCGCCGCCGGTTTCCGTTCCTCCCGGCGCGGTCTGTCCATCGCCGATCTCGTCGACACGTTGCAGTCGCTTCCCGTCGAGGAAGCCGCCGACGCGCTGACCCAGATGCCCGATGCGCGGGCCGTCGCCGTGCTCGACAGCCCGGAACTGCGCTCGGCCGCCGATATCCTGTCGCGCCTGGCACCTGCCCGCGCCGTCGCACTCCTCGCGCAGATGTCCGAGGACCGCGCCGCCGACGTGCTGTCGGACATGGAGGAAGAGGACGCGGCCGCCCTGCGTGCTGGGCTGCCCGCACCGATCCGCGCCTCGATCGAAACGCTGCTCCGCTGGCCGCCCGACAGCGCGGGCGGCATGATGACGACCGAATATGTCGCATGCCCGGCGGACGCGACCGTCGCCGACGTGCTGGCGCATATCCGCACCGTCGAGCGCAGCCGCGAGACCGTCTATTCGGTATTCCTGCTGGAGCCGCAGGGGCGGCTGGTCGCCACCGTCTCGCTGCGTCAGCTGATCGCCGCGGAGCCCGCTTCGCGCGCCATCGATCTGGCGCGTGGTCATGATCCGATCACCGTCGCACCGACCACCGACCGCGAGGAAGTCGCGCATCTGATCCGCCGTCACGACCTGTTGGCGCTGGCCGTCGTCGACGAACAGGGCCGCCCGATGGGCATCGTCACGGTCGACGACGTGCTCGACGCGCTCGTCGCCGCGCATACCGAGGATACGCAGAAGTTCGGCGGCGTCGAGGCGCTGGACGGCCCCTATCTGGAAACCGGCTTCCTGGCGATGATCCGCAAGCGCGCCGGGTGGCTGAGCATCCTGTTCTTCTCCGAAATGCTGACCGCCAGCGCGATGCAGCATTTCGAATCCGAGCTGGAGCGCGCCGTCGTGCTGACCCTGTTCATCCCGCTCATCATGAGCTCGGGCGGCAATAGCGGCAGCCAGGCGACCTCGCTCATCATCCGGGCGCTGGCGCTGGGCCAGGTCCGCCTGCGCGACTGGTGGCGGGTGGCGCTGCGCGAACTGCCCGCGGGCATGGCGCTGGGCGCGATCCTGGGGCTGCTGGGCATGGCGCGGATCGCGCTGTGGCAGAGCTTGGGCTTTTACGATTACGGGCCGCACTGGGTGCTGGTCGCGACCACGGTCGGCACCGGCTTGATCGGCATCGTCACCTTCGGCTCGCTGGCGGGGTCGATGCTGCCCTTCGTCCTGCAACGGCTGGGCTTCGACCCGGCGAGCGCCTCGGCGCCGTTCGTCGCGACGCTGGTCGATGTGACCGGGCTGGTGATCTATTTCACCATTGCGCTGGCCATTTTGTCGGGGACTTTGCTGTAATTCCTTCCCTTACAGGGGAGGAATAGGCTCAGCGCTGCCAATAGCGCACATAATCCACCTTCATCGCCTGCGGCAGCGCGGCGTCATCCACGCCCTTCTGCCCGCCCCAGTCGCCGCCGACCGCCAGGTTCAGGATCAGCGAATAGGGCCGGGTGAACGGCCATGCCGCCGCCCCGCCCGGCCGGTCGTTCAGCACCCGCATATAGGCGCGGCCATCGACGCCGATCGTGATCGCCTGAGGCGTCCAGTCGAGCTGATAGCGGTGATAGGCGGTGCACGCCCCCGCCACACGCTTTTCCGCACCGCGCTGGGTCTTCAGCCGGTGATTATAGGCGGCGGAATGGACCGTCGCGTGGATCACATCGGGGTTCCAGCCGACCATCTCCATGATGTCGATCTCGCCGCCATCGGGCCAGCGTGCGCCGTCCATCGGCAACAGCCAGATGGCAGGCCACATGCCACGTCCACAAGGCAGCTGCGCGCGCACCTCGTAAAAGCCATAGCCCAGCGGCTTCTGCGTCACCAGCTTGGCCGAGCTATAGCGCTGCCCGCCCCAATCGGGCTCGCCCCGCAGCGCCTCCGCCCGTGCCTCGATCACCAACGCGCCCTTTTCGATCCGGGCGTTGGGCCGGTCGGGCCCGGCGTAATATTGCAGTTCGTGGTTGGGCCAGCCGGTCTTGTTCTGGCCTGTGTCCCAGCGCCAGCGGCCTTTGTCGATCGTCCTGGTGAACTCATCGCCGAAGGTCGGACGCGACGACGGCGCCGCCATCGCCCCGTCATAGGCATAGTTGGTCGCGCCCAGCGACGGCGCTTCCACCTGTTGCGCGGAAGCCCCGACACTGACCGGCAACATCACGCTCGCCAGCCACCAAGCCATTCGTTTCATTGCCATCCCCTCTCAACTTTAGGGAAGGGTATAGGCCGGGTAATGGACCAACGCCAAGCGGGCCGGATCAGCCTGCGATGGTGAAGACCGATCCCGAATCGACTCGAATACCTGCGCCATTGATGAAGCTCGCCCGTTCGGACACCAGGAAGGCGACGGCGGCGGCGACCTCCTCGGGGCGGCCACGCCGCTTCAGCGCCATGCCGGGGCGCTCCTCGTCCAGAAAGCTCTCGATCGCCGCGTCGAAGCTGACGCCCTTTTCCTTGGCGCGCTTTTCCATCATCGCGTCGGTCATCGGGGTCGCGATGAAAGCGGGCGAGACGGTGTTCACCAGCACGTTATCGGGCCCGTAAGCCTTGGACAGCCCCTTGGCGAGGCTGAGGATACCCGCCTTCGCCGCGCAATAGGGCAGCTCATCGACATAGGGCTGCACCGCATCCTCCGAGGCGAACAACACCACCCGACCCCAGCCCTTGGCGCGCATTGCCGGGATCGCCTCACGGCACATGCGCACCGCGCCCATCAGGTCGATGTCGAGCGTCTCCTGCCAACCCTTGTCGTCGATCTCCAGGAAGTCGCCGGTCGCGCCTGTCACGCCTGCCGCGTTGACATAGATGTCCGGATCACCCAGCCGCTCGCGTACCTTGGCCCAGACCGCGCGCACGTCATCCGCCTTGGTCACGTCGCCGGTCACCGCGATCACCTCGCCCAGCGGCGACAGTTCCTCGATCGCCGTGTCCAGCGTGCCGTCGGGCTTGTCGGTCAGCGCGACGCGTACCCCCGCCTCCAGCAGCAGCCGTGCCGTTTCCTTGCCCATGCCGGAATCCGCCCCGCTGATAAGCGCGATGCGCCCCTTGATACCCAGATCCATCGTCACTCTCCTTGGCAATCACGCGCGGGGGCGGCGCTCCCCAAACACCGCTCACACCGATCATAGATGCGGATCAATATGCCGCCCTTGAAGCGCCCAGCGCCGATAGGGTTCCCCGCGAATGCCAGAAACAAGTCTTTGAAACATCGCGGAACGCGCGGGCTTGCCCGCCCGTTCGAACCCTCCCGCCATCCGCAGGAGTGCCCGTCATTGCGCATGTTGTCCGAGGCCGAGATCGCCACCATGCCGCCCTCCGCTGATGGTCCCGGCCCCGTGCTGGGGGTGGCCGAACTGGCCGCGGGCGCGGCGGAACGGCTGGCGATATCCGACATCATCCTGGCGGTCACCGACGAGAACAGGGCCTTGGCCGTCACCCATATGCTCGGTGCGATGGCACCCGATGCGACGATCCTGTTCTGTCCGGGGTCCGACGCGCTGCCCGGCGACGATGCCCCCGCCTCGCCCGCCAATGTCGGGCAACGGGTGTCGGCCCTTCACCGCGCGCAGATCGCCTTGTCGAACAAGACGCGGGACCGCATCGCCCTGGTCACATCCGGCGAGGCCCTGGCACGGGCGCTGCCACCGCCCGCGACCTTCGCCGCCGAGCCGCCCTGCGTCGCGCCCGGCACCCCTTGCGATCTCGCGGAACTGCACGCGATGCTGCTCGACCTGGGCTATGTCGCCGACGAACGGGTGGACGAGCCGGGCGAGGTGGCGCTGCGCGGCCAGGTGCTCGATGTGTTCCCCGCCGATGCCGAACAGCCGCTGCGCATCGAGGTCGCCGAGGGATGCATCGTCGGCATCCGCTCCTACGACCCCGCCGACCAGCGAAGCACCGGCGAGATCGAGCGGCGCGAACTGGGCCGGGTGGCGGAGCCCGCTCTTGGCGACGAGGCGACCAGCCTGCTCGACCATCTGCCGGGTGCCTGTGTCATCATCGAGCCCGCCGCCGACGCGCGTCGCCGCCGCCTTTTGCTGCTAAGCGCCGATGTCGCCAAGCGCGGTTCGAAGCGCGCCGCCCGCGACATGATCGCCGAGAAGCGCTGGCAGGCCGCGCTGGCCAAGCGTGACACCGCCACCATCACCCGCATCGCCGAACCGCCGCCCCGGTTCGTGGAAAGCCGGTCGCCCTTGCGCGACTTCGCCGCCGTCGCCCGTTCGGCGATGAAGCACGCCTCCGTCGTCCTGATCGGTAGCGAGCGGGACCTGCGTTTCCTGGGCAAGCGGGTCGACAATGTGCTGCGCAAGACCGCGACACGGGCGGCACGCTGGCAGGAAGTCGTGAACGCCCCGGCCGGATGCCTGCTGACGCTGGCCGCCCCCGCCCAGCGCGGGTTCGCGCGCGATGGCGTGCTGGCGGTCAGCGCCGCCGATCTGCTCGGCAGCCGGGCGGAACGCGAGGACGGCGCGGCACCGCATGTCGACCTGTCGCTGATGCAGACCGCCGAAATCCGCGTCGGCGACACCGTCATCCATGAGGATCACGGTATCGCGACCGTCATCGGGCTGGAGACGATCGAGGGGCAGGACGGCGTGACGGGTGATGCGATCAAGCTGGAATATGCGCGCGACGCGACCCGGCTGGTCCCGGTGGCCGAGGCCGACCGGCTGTGGCGCTATGGCGGCGAGGATGACGCGGTCCGCCTCGACACGCTCGATGGCAAGAGTTGGCATGATCGGCGGCGCGGCATCGACGAGGCGATCGCCCAGACCGCACGCCAGTTGACCGACATGGCCGCCGAGCGCGCCGAGCGCCACGCCCCCGTGCTCGATCCGCCGGTTGCCGATTATGAGCGGTTCGCGGCGGGCTTTCCCTATAGCGAAACGCCGGACCAGTTGGCTGCGATCGAGGCGGTTCGGGCCGACCTCGCCTCGGGTCGGCCGATGGACCGGCTGGTGGTCGGCGATGTTGGCTTCGGCAAGACCGAGGTCGCCCTTCGCGCCGCCGCTATCGTGGCACTTGCCGGAAAGCAGGTCGTCGTCGCCGCCCCGACCACCGTACTGGCCCGCCAGCATCTCGACAGCTTCGCCGCCCGGTTCGAAGATACCGGCATCGCCGTCGCAGGCCTCTCCCGCCTGTCCACCGCCGCCGAAAAGCGCAAGGTCAAGGCCGGGCTGGCCGATGGCAGCATCCGGATCGTCATCGGCACCGGCGCGGTGGCGGCCAAGGGCGTGACCTACAAGGACCTTGCCCTCGTCATCGTCGACGAGGAACAGCGTTTCGGCGCCGCCGACAAGGCGCGGCTTCAGGCGCTGTCATCGGGCCATGTCCTGACCCTGTCCGCCACCCCCATTCCGCGCACGCTACAAGCCGCGCTGGTCGGCCTGCGGCAATTGTCGATGATCGCCACCCCGCCTGCCCGGCGGCAACCGATCCGCACCGCCGTCTCGACCTTCTCGCCCGAGACGCTACGCGCCGCGCTGCTTCGTGAGCGGTCGCGTGGCGGGCAAAGCTTCGTCGTGGTGCCCCGCATCGCCGACATGGCGCCACTGGCCGAGAAGCTCGCCCGGATCGTGCCCGAGCTGGAGGTGATGCAGGCGCATGGCAAGCTGCCTGCCGCCGAGATCGACGATGTCATGGTCCGCTTCGGCCGGGGCGATGGCGATGTGCTGCTGGCGACCAACATCATCGAGGCGGGGCTGGACGTGCCGCGCGCCAATAGCATGGCGATCGTCCATGCCGACCGCTTCGGCCTGGCCCAGTTGCACCAGTTGCGCGGACGGGTCGGGCGCGGGCATCGGCGGGGCCAAGTGCTGTTGTTCGCCAAGGGCGAGGATGCCATCGCGCCGCGCACCCTGAAGCGGCTGCGCACATTGGAGGCGTTCGACCGGCTGGGCGCGGGCTTTGCGATCAGCGCGCGCGACCTGGACATGCGCGGTGCAGGCGATTTGCTGGGCGATACCCAGGCCGGGCATATGCGGCTGATCGGGGTCGAACTGTACCAGCAATTGCTGGAGGACGCCCTGCGGACCGCGCGCGGTGAAACGGTCGAGCGCTGGACGCCCGAACTGCGCATCGGGGTCGAGGGGCGCTTGCCCGAGACATGGATACCCGACGAGGACCTGCGTATCTCGCTTTACGCGCGGCTCGGCCGACTGCGCGACGATGCCGCACTGGATGCCTTCGAGGCGGAGCTGGAGGACCGGTTCGGTGAGCTGCCCCAGGAGGCCGCGACGCTGCTCGCCCTCGCCCGGCTGCGCGAGCGGATGCGGGCGATGGGCATCGCGCGGATCGATGCGGGGCCCGCCGCGATGGCGCTGACGCCGCATAACGACGACGCCGATCTGAGCGGGATCGACGGATTGGAGGAAAAGGACGGCCGCTATCTCCTGAAGGAACGACAGGAGCGCGCGGCCGACCGCCTGGAGCAGCTGACAGACCTGCTCGCCTGACCTTGACCCAGGCGATTGGCGGACGCTGCCCTTGGCGGTAGAGCCCGTGCCGATACGAGAGGAACCGATCCATGCCCTTCCCCGCTCCCTATGCTGCCGATCCTGCCCGCTATGACGGCCGGATGCCCTATCGTCGCACGGGGCGCAGCGGGTTGAAGCTGCCCGCGATCAGCCTGGGGCTATGGCAGAATTTCGGCGGGACCGACGTGTTTGAAACGGGCCGTGCGATCCTGCGCCGCGCCTTCGACCGGGGCGTTACCCATTTCGATCTCGCGAACAATTATGGCCCGCCCTACGGCTCGGCCGAGGAGAATTTCGGCCGCGTAATGGCGACCGACTTCGCCGCACACCGCGACGAACTGATCCTGTCGACCAAGGCGGGCTGGGATATGTGGCCGGGGCCTTATGGCGATATCGGCTCGTCCAGGAAATATCTGATCGCCAGTTGCGACCAGAGCCTGAAGCGGATGGGCGTCGACTATGTCGACATCTTCTATTCGCACCGCGTCGACCCCACGACACCGCTGGAGGAAACGATGGGCGCGCTGGTCCAGCTCCACCGGCAAGGCAAGGCGCTCTATGTCGGTATCTCCTCCTATGACGCCGGGCTGACCCGGCGCGCGGCGGCGATCCTGGCGGAGGAGAAGGTGCCGCTGTTCATCCATCAGCCCAGCTATTCGATCCTCAACCGTTGGATCGAGCGCGATCTGCTGGCGACGCTGGCGGAACTTGGGACAGGGTGCATCGCCTTTTCGCCGCTGGCGCAGGGCATGCTGACCGGCAAATATCTGAACGGCGTGCCGCAAGATGCGCGTGCCAGCCGGGGCGGATCGCTGTCGCAATCGCTGCTGACCGAGCAGAATCTGGCCGCGATCCGGCGGCTGAACGCCATTGCCCAGGCGCGCGGACAGACGCTGGCGCAGATGGCGATCGCCTGGGTCTTGCGCGATCCGCGCGTCACCTCGGCGCTGATCGGTGCACGGACGGTCGAGCAACTGGACGACTCGCTCGACGCAGTTGCCCGGCTGGACTTCACGACCGACGAACTGGCCGCGATCGATCAGGCGGCGGAGGATGGCGGCATCAACCTGTGGGCCGAATCCTCCGACATCGCCGAACTGCCTGCCGCGCAAGGCATACCCGCCTGAATGCGACGATGCGCCCGGCCCCTTCGGGTCGGACGCATCGCCTTTCCTGATAGCGCCGTTACTTGGCGGCGCTGCTGACTTCGCCCTGCCCCATCGCAGAGACCAGTGCGCTGCCCGAGCCCGAGAAATTGGCAGCGGGCAGGTCGGCGATCTTGTTACCGACCTTCACCATCACCCGCTCGACCGCGCCTTGGGCGTTGGTCCGCACCGCCTGGACCGCACCGATCGCCCGGCCCTGCGCATCGTTGACGACCATGCCCGGATTGACCGGGAACGCACCGCCCCGTGCCGCGCCGCTACCGGCCAGCGCCAGATTGCCGGTCAGCGATCCGTTGCCGCCCGAGGCCGACGCCGTGCCCGAGCCGGAGCCCGCGACATTGCCACCGGCATTACCGGCACGATCGGCCAGGTTGGATACCGCGCCGCGCGCCCGGTTGCCGACGGCACCCGCCGTGTCACGCACGCGCCCGGCGACATTGCCGACCGTATTCACCCCGCGACCCGCGACATCGCGCACCGCATCGGTGCCGACCAGCTGCGCATCGACCGAGCCGCCGACCGAGCCCGAGGTCGAACCATTGGTGCTGCCTGACTGGTTCCCGACCCGCGTCGCGCTGTCCAGCGTCGAACCGCCCGAGGCATTACCCGAAGCCGACACCCGGCCCCGACGCAGGTCGACATTGCTGTCGCCGCGCACCGAGCCACGCGTGCGGGTGGCGGTGTCGGTGGCGACACGACCCGTCTGACCGACATCGTTCAAAGCCCCGCTCGCGCCACCATTCAGGCCCCCGGTCAGACCGCCGGTCACGCCACCAAGCTGGCCACTCAGGCCGCCACCGCCGACAAGACCGCCGCCGCCGCCAAGCAGCTGCGCCGATACGGGCATCGCGACAAGCGCGGCAGCAAGGATTGCGGTGCTGGAAAGAAGCGTTTTCATCATCGTTCTCCTTAACTTCTGAGGAGACAACGACCGAGGTTTCAAATTTAATCCCGGAAAAAATGCATTTTATTGCGCAGGCGTGCGACAATCGCCGCAAACCACTCCACGACCGACGAATTTTTCTTCATCACGCCGCCCGATTTGTTTGGCCTCAGCATCCACCTTCGCTAGTGCCGCCCGCATCCGGCGGGGATCGAGCATGGGATAGGCCGCAGCGATCCGCCCCGCGACGAGCGGCGCGGCAAAGGAGGTGCCCCGCACCTTGAACCGGCGACCGCCGACCCCGGCGGCCAGCATGTCTGCGCCCGGTGCGGCATAATCGAGATGGCTCGCCCGTCCGGCTTCGATCAGCGGGCGGTTCCGGGCATCGACCCCGGTGACCGCAATCACGCCGGGATAGGAGGCGGGATAAGCGGGCGGCGCGGCGGGGCCGTTATTGCCGACCGCCGCCACGATGATGAGGCCCCGTGCCTGCGCCGCCGCCACGACCCGCGCGAGGAGCGGGTTGGCGGGCCCGACCAGGCTGATCGTCGCGACGGGCACGCGCTGTTCGACCAGCCAGCCCAGCGCCTTGGCGATCGCGGTCGCGTTGCCGCCCGCCGGATCGCTGCCATAGACATCGGCCGAGGCGATCCGTGCACCGGGCAGTGCGCCGCGCACGCCATCGCGCCCGGCGATCAGCGAGGCGACGGCGGTGCCATGGTCGTTGGGACGCGGCGCGCCGGTGGCGAAGCCCTGGGCCAGCGCCGCCCCCTCGACCCCACCATCGATCACCCCGACCATCGTGCCGCCCCCGCCGGGCTCGGCCAAGGCGGTCGTCCAGAGAGGGGCCATGCCACCGCTCGGCAAGTGAAGTTGGTCCGCGCTGACCTCTCCGCCCAGCTTTTCCAGCGTCGTCAATGCCACCTTCAGCGACTGGCCCGGCGGCACGCGCAGGCGGACGAAGCCGACCCCCAGCACATCGTCCCGCTCGATCACCGTAAAGCCCAGCCGTGCGACGGCCGCGAGCAGCGCCTCGCTCGGGGCATCGACGACGACCTCGCCGGCGCGCGCCGGAAAGCCCTTGGGGTCCAGGGCGATGGCGTCCGGGTGCTCGCGGACGAGCTGGGCATAGGCGGTTCGGCGCATCTGATCCAATTGCCGGGCGGCCGCGCGCGAAAGTCCCTCGACCCGCTCGATCACCGGATCGGCCAGCGAAGGCAGCGCCCGCCCGATCGACGGGATCGCACCGGGCAGCGACGGCATGGCGGGCATGGACGGCAAAAGCTGCGCCCGCCCCGCCGTCACGCCCATCCCGAGCCCGGCGGTGGCCGCCAGGATTGCCAGATAGCGGGTCGTCCGCTTCATCGCCGCTCACCCATTGCCAAAATTTGTGCTGACATGGATTAAACGATCAACCGCATCCGTTTCATCCCTGCAACAAGGAAATAGGTTTGGCCGCTTTCGAGACCGAGTTGTTGGCGCTGCTTCCGCGACTGCGGCGGTTCGCGCGATCGCTCACCCATGACGGGACGGATGCGGACGATCTTTGCCAGGTCGCGGTCGAAAAGGCGCTAATGGCGCGGGGCTCGTGGCAGGCGGGAACCAGATTGGACAGTTGGATGTACCGGATCATGCGCAACGCCTGGATCGACACCGCCCGCGCCCGCCAGCGCGCGGCCCAGACCTTTATCGCCGAGGATGCGGGGCTGGGTGTCGGTGCGCCGGGCGAAGCGGAGGCCCGCGTCGCGCTGAACGAGGTGGAGGCGGCCATGCGCACCCTGCCCGACGAACAGCGCGAGGCGGTGGCGCTCGTTCTGGTCGAAGGGCTGGCCTATAAGGAGGCCGCCGAAATCCTCGACATTCCGATGGGCACCCTGACCTCGCGACTGGTACGGGGCAGGCAGGCGCTGATGGCGCGGCTGGGAGAAGCGGCATGACGATCGAACCCGAATTGCTGATGGCCTATGCCGACGACGCGCTCGATCCGTTGACGGCGAAGCGGGTCGAACGGGCCATCGCCGCCGACCCGGTACTGGCCGAGGAAGTCGCCCGTCATCGCCGCCTGAAGGCCCGTCTGGGCACCGCCTATGCCCCGATCGCGGACGAGCCCGTGCCCGACCGGCTGGCCGCACTGCTGACCAGCAATGTGGTGCCGCTGCCCCGGCGTGCGCCCCGCACGCCCCGTCTGTCGGCGGGCTGGCGATCGGCGGCCGCAATGGCCGCGTGCCTGGTCGTCGGTGTGCTGATCGGGCGCGGCGTCCATCAGGAGGGGCCGATCACCGCGACCGACCATGGCCTTTATGCGTCCGGATCGCTGGCCCGTGCACTGAACGATCAGCCGAGCGGGACCGGCGGCCCGGTCCGCGTCGCGGTCAGCTTCCGCGCGCAGGACAATGGCTTTTGCCGCGTTTTCCAGTCGGCGGAAGCGGACGGCATCGCCTGTCGCGACCCCAAAGGCTGGGCGCTCCGCCGGACCATGCCGGGCAGCACCATGTCGACGCGCGGCGGCTATCAGCAGGCCGGATCGTCCGACGCCGCCCTGATGGCGGCGGCCCAGGACATGATGGCCGACATGCCGCTCGACGCCGCGGGCGAGAAGAAGGCGATCGCGAGCGGCTGGCGCAGCCGGTAACGACACCGCCTTTTCGGAAAGCGAGCGTTTCCGGCAGGCAAGTGGACCAAATCCACATCCGCCCTATCTTGGGTGCATGAAAAAGATCGGTTTCCTGTCGTTCGGCCATTGGTCGCTCTCCGCCCAGTCCGCCACGCGCTCGGCGCAGGACGTGCTGCTCCAGTCGATCGACCTGGCGGTCGCGGCGGAGGAACTGGGTGCGGACGGGGCCTATTACCGGGTCCATCATTTCGCGCAGCAGCTGGCCTCCCCCTTCCCGCTGCTCGCCGCCGTGGGTGCGCGGACCAAGCGGATCGAGATCGGGACCGGCGTGATCGACATGCGCTACGAAAACCCCTTCTACATGGTCGAGGATGCGGGATCGGCCGACCTCATCAGTGGCGGGCGGTTGCAACTGGGCATCAGCCGGGGCTCGCCTGAGCAGGTGATCGATGGCTGGCGCCATTTCGGCTATGGTCCGGCGCAGGGCGAGACGGACGCCGATATGGGCCGTCGCCATGCCGAGGTATTCCTGCATTTGCTAAAGGGCCAGGGCTTCGCCAAGCCCAATCCCCGGCCGATGTTCCCCAATCCGCCCGGCCTGTTGCGGCTGGAGCCGCATTCGGCGGGCCTGCGCGACCGTATCTGGTGGGGCTCGGCCTCCAACGCCACGGCGATCTGGGCGGCGAAGCAGGGCATGAACCTGCAAAGCTCGACCCTGAAGGCCGATGAGAGCGGCGAGCCCTTCCACGTCCAACAGGCACAGCAGATCCGCGCCTATCGTGCGGCCTGGGCAGAGGCGGGTCATAGGCGCCCCCCGCGCGTCTCGGTTTCGCGTTCGATCTTCGCGCTGACCACCGATCAGGACCGCGCCTATTTCGGCCGCGACAACAGCCAGGATCAGGTCGGTGTCATCGACAATATGCGCGCGGTCTTCGGCCGCTCCTATGCCGCCGAGCCCGAGCGCCTGATCGAACAGCTGCGCGCTGACGAGGCGATCGCGGAGGCCGACACGCTGCTTCTCACCGTGCCCAATCAGCTGGGCGTGGATTACAACGCGCATGTGATCGAGAACATCCTGCGCCACATCGCACCCGCACTCGGCTGGCGCTGACGACGGGACAGGCCCCGGCCATGGTCGGGGCCGACGCGTCTGGAAACTAATGATGTAGGAAGAAATGGCGCGCCCGGAACGATTCGAACGTCCGACCCTCAGATTCGTAGTCTGATGCTCTATCCAGCTGAGCTACGGGCGCGCATGGGGCCTCTGTCGAGACCTGATTTTGATCCACTGGCGCGCCCGGAACGATTCGAACGTCCGACCCTCAGATTCGTAGTCTGATGCTCTATCCAGCTGAGCTACGGGCGCGCTGTGGAGGTGGGCTGATAGAAGCGCTTCGGAATCTTGGCAAGCCCTTTGCAAAGGTTATCCACATTTTTTCGCAAGGCGGACCTGGGGCGGGATTTACGGCATTTGGTTCGGCACCCCTGTTGCGGTTAGGAAGATAGCGATGACATCCTATCGCCCCGCCTCGTTCGCCCGGCCCACCCCTATGCTGCGCGCCTGTGTCCTTCTCGTCGGCCTGAGCCTGGGCGGATGCGCGCGGGATCGCGACACGACGCCCTATCCGTCGCTGGCGGTGCGGCCGGTCGAGAAACAGGGTTTTGCCGAACCGGTGGTCAAGCCGGTCCCGCTTCGCCCCGATCCCGCGCTCGACGCCAAGATCGCCGACATGACCACACGCCTCGGCCAGATCGAGGACGCGTTCGCCAAGGCTTATGAGGAGGCGCGCATCAGCACTGCCAAGGCGCGCGGTGACAAGGTGGGCAGCGACGCGTGGCTGACCGCGCAGACCCAATTGGCGGGCCTGGACGATATCTATTCGCGGACATCCTCGCTCCTGTCCGAGATCGACGCGGATGCCATTGCACGCGCCAATAGGCTGGAGCCCCCCTATCCGGCGCTGACCGCGTTGCGCGAGCGGGCGGTCAAGGCGGGCACGCAACAGCAGGAACGGATCGGCGCGCTCAGCAACAGCCTGCCCGCCGCCTGACGCGATCAGAACCGGCGGATGAAGGGCAGGACGCTGGAATAATCGTCGGTCCAGGCCGCGAGGCCGGGCGGGGCCACGGCCGGGGTCCAGTCGCCCCCTTGCGCCTCCAGCGTCTTCAACACACGCGGATCGCGCGACAGCGCCAGCCAGACCGAAGCCGTCGCCTGCGCCTGGCGATCCAGCTCGGTCGGCACATAGCTCATCCGCACGATCGCCCAGCCTCCGTCGCGCGCGGCGGCGGCGACGAGCGGCTCCAGATCGACGAATCGGTTCGAGATATGGACCAGCAGCAATCCGCGCGGCGACAGCACACGGGCATAGGTCGCGAACGCCTCGCGAGTCAGCAGATGCGCCGGAACCGCGTCGGACGAAAAGGCATCGAGCGCCAGCAAGTCCAGGCTGGCGGGCGCTTCGGCGGCCAGGCGGATGCGGGCATCGCCGATGCGGATGACGGGATCGGGCAGACACCGGCGCAGATAGCTGAACTGGCCGGTGTCGCGCGCGATGCGGGCGATGACCGGATCGATCTCGTAGAAGCGCCAACGCTGGCCCGGCTGAGCGTAGCAGGCGAGCGTCCCCGTCCCCAGTCCGACCACACCGATCCGTGCCGCCGGGCCATAGAGCAACGGAGCGGCGCGCATGGCCCGGCCGACACCCGAATAGGGGGCATAATAGGTGGTCGGCGTCCGCTCCCGCGCCGCCGATCCGCGCAACTGGATGCCGTGCACGGTGGAGCCATGGTCCAACTCGCGATAGCCCGCGCCGTCGCGCACGGTGTAGACGCCGAAATAGCTACGCATCCGGGCATCACGCTCCATCGACAGCGACAGCGCGCGGTATCCGCCGAACAGCACCAGCGCCCCGCCAAGCAACAGCACGAAACCGGTTCGCGCCCCGATGGTCAGGAAGCCCAAGGCGGCGATGACCAGGAACACCGTCCCTTGCCGCTCTTCGCCGAACCACGCCGCCGGCCCGACCAGCCGCAGGTCGAGGACCAGCCCGATCACCACCGCCAGCGCGATCAGCATCGCGCGGGGATGCCGCCGCCACAGGTCGCGGATCATCGGCAGGATGAACTGCTGCGGGATCAGCACCCCAGCCGCGAGGATCAGAAGCGGATATTCATAGGTCCAGTCGAACAGCACCGGCGCCAATATGCCCGCGAACACCCCGCCCAGCGCACCCCCGACCGCCATCCACAGATAGAAGCCGGTCAGCCGGTCGACCGCGGGCCGCGCGCGATATAGGGCGGTGTGCAGCGCGACCGACACCATGAACAGCAGCAGCAGCGCGACGACGACGTTGGAATAGGGCCGCTCCGGATAGCCGCCCATGATGACCCCGCCGAACAGCAGCAGCGTCACCGGCGCGATCCGGGTCAGCGTATCCGCCGCCCCCCGCCGCGTGGCGAAGGCGATGATGAAGCTCGCCAGATACAGACCCAGCGGCAGCACCCAGAGCAGCGGCATCGCGACGATATCGGTGGTGATATAGGTCGAGGTCGCCAGAACCAGCCCCGAAGGCACGGCCGACAGCGCGACCGAATAGGCAATCCGCCGCCATCCGGGCGGAGGCGACGTCGATACAATGGTCGCTTGCCGATCGCTCGAAGCCGGAAGCCGCGTCGCACAGGCGATGACCAGCACCGCCAGCAGGCCATAGCCCAGGCTCCACAACAGGCTCTGGCCATGAAGGGTCATCGCCGGTTCGACCAGCAATGGATAGGCGATCAGTCCGGCAAAGCTGCCCAGGTTGGACGCGGCATAAAGTGCGTAAGGATTGCGTCCGACATGCGCCAGCGCGAACCAGCGCTGGATCAGCGGCGCCTGAGCCGACACAGCGAAGAACAGCGGCCCGATCGACAGGCCGAGCAGCCAAGGCACCCAGAGCGCCGGTTCGGCATCGGACGGCAGGTCCACCGCCATCAATCCGATCGGCAGCCAAAGCGCCGCCGCTGCCAGCAACAGAATATGCACCCCCGCCTGCACGCGCGGACGCCACCGGCCCAGCGCATGGGCATAGGCATAACCGCCCAGCAGCAACGCCTGATAGACGAACATCGCCGAGTTCCAGACGGCGGGCGCCCCGCCCAGCCGAGGCAGCGCCATGCGCGCGACCAGCGGCTGGACCAGGAACAGCAGGAACGATCCGATCAGGATCGTCGCGACGAACAGCGCGCGCGCCGCCAGATCGGATCGTCGGCTGGACACGGAAGAAAGGGTCAGGCGTTCAGCAGTCGCGCGGCATGGGCGGCATGATAGGTGAGCACACCCGAGCATCCGGCGCGCTTGAACGCCATCAGCGTCTCCAGCACCATCGCGTCACGATCCGCCGCACCCGCCGCCACCGCCGTCTCGATCATCGCATATTCGCCCGACACCTGATAGGCGAAGGTCGGCACCCGGAACGCGTCCTTCACCCGGCGGATGATGTCGAGATAGGGCAGGCCCGGTTTCACCATCACGCTGTCCGCGCCCTCGGCCAGGTCGAGCGCGACCTCGCGCAATGCCTCCTCGGCATTGGCATGGTCCATCTGATAGGTGCGCTTGTCCCCCTTCAGCAGCCCGCGCGTGTTCACCGCGTCGCGGAACGGCCCGTAAAAGGCGCTGGCGTACTTGGCGGCATAGGCCATGATCTGGACGTTGACGAAGCCCTCGTTCTCCAGCGCGGCGCGGATCATGCCGATGCGGCCGTCCATCATGTCGGACGGCGCGATCACGTCCGAACCGGCGCGCGCCTGGGTCAGCGCCTGCTCGACCAGCGCGTTGGCCGTGTCGTCGTTCACGACATAGCCCGCCGCGTCGACCAGCCCGTCATGGCCATGCGTCGTATAGGGATCGAGCGCGACATCGGTCAGCACGCCGATATCGGGCACCGCATCCTTGATCGCGCGGATCGCCCGGCACATCAGATTGTCGGGGTTCATCGCCTCGCGCCCGTCATCGGTGCGCAGGTGCGACGGCGTGTTGGGGAACAACGCCAGGCAGGGAATGCCCAGATCCGCCGCCTCCCGCGCGCGCGCGACGATTCCGTCCAGCGACCAGCGCGACACGCCAGGCAGGCTGGCGATCGGCTCCTCCACCCCCTGCCCCTCGGTCACGAACAGCGGCCAGATCAGATCGGCCGGGGTCAGCACCGTTTCGGCATGGAGCCTGCGGCTCCACTGCGAGGCGCGGGTACGGCGAAGGCGAAGCGCGGGATAAGATGCAGTCATCAAAAGGGCTTTTGCGGGATCGGACCGCGCTTGCCAAGCGTTGCGTGTAAAGCGTTCCGGGGGCGAAAGGAATTGGATAGTGCGCGAGATACGATCGGCGGCGATGGTGGTGAATGCCAAGTCGCGGCGCGGCCAGGCCTTGTTCCGGCAAGCCTGTGCAGCGATGGCCGACCTTCCCTATCCGGTCGATGCGCGCGCCGTCGAGGAGCCCGAGGATCTGGAGCCGACGGTGCGCGAATTGCTCGCCGCCAAGCCCGACCTGCTGATCCTGGGCGGCGGCGACGGGACGATCAGCGGGCTGGTCGACCTAATGATCGGGCATGACGTGATACTGGGCGTCCTGCCGCTGGGCACCGCGAACAGCTTTGCCCGCTCATTGGGCATTCCGCTGACCATCGAGGGCGCGATCGACGTGATCCGCAACGGCCGCCCGCGCCGGATCGACCTGGGCATGATCGACGATGATTATTACGCCAATTGCGCCGCGATGGGGATCAGCCCGAAGATCGCCGAGACGGTGCCGCACGGCCTGAAGCGCGTGGCGGGGCGGCTGGGCTATCTGGGCTGGGCGGCGTATCAGTTCCTGCGCTTCCGCCCCTTCACCCTGATCGTCGAGCAGAATGGGAAGCGCGAGCGCTTGCGCGTCGTCGAGGTGCGCATCTCCAACGGCCCCTATCATGGCGGCACGGAGCTGGTGGATGCCGCCGAGGTCGACTCGGGCGAGATCGTCGTGCAGGCGGTGTGCGGCCATGTGAAGCGCCGCCTGATCGTCAACTGGGCGGCAAGCATTCTGCGCAGCGACTATCGCAAGGAAAAGGTCCGCGATTTCCGGGGCCGCGAGATCAAACTCACCACCATCCCGCCGCTGCCCATCTCGATCGACGGTGAGGTGCTGGCACAAACGCCCGTCACCGCGCGCATTGCGCCGGGGATCATCGAGGTGATGGCGCCTGCCGAATGACCATTCCTCCCCTGTAAGGGGAGGTGGCAGGGCGAAGCCCTGACGGAAGGGTGTAACCGCCAGCGGGGACACCCCTCCACCATCCTCCGGATGGTCCCCCTTCCCTTACAGGGGAGGAATTTTGCTTCTACCCGACCGGCATCGCCTTGTTGGTCGGCTGTCCCTCCGCCAGCGCCTGTTCCTCGCACTCTTCCTTGCCCGCCGTCACCGCCATCCGGCCCTTGCGCCAGCCGCCATAGCGATAATAGCCGATCGTCATCAGCATCGACGCCAACGACCCTGCCGGAAAGCTCCACCAGATCGCGTCGGCCCCCAGCCTGGGCTCCAGCAGGTTGGCAAGGCCGAAGCGGACCGGGAACATGGAGATCGCCAGGATGACCAGCGGTCCCACCACCGCACCATTGGCCCGCACCGTCGCCGCCAACACCATCGACACGCCGAACAGGATGAAGCTCCATCCGCCGATCAGGTTGATCTGCGCCGCGATGTCGATCGCGCCCCGCTCATTGCCCAGGAACAGCCACAGGACATGGCGATCGAGCAGCGTCACGATCAGCACCAGCACGCCGGTCAGCAACAGGTTCATGCGGAGCCCGGCGCGGGTGATCCGGTCGACCCGGTCCCACTGCCCCGCCCCGATATTCTGCGCCGCCATCGCACTGACCGCCGCGCCCACCGCCATGGCGGGCATCTGGATATAGGTCCAGAGCTGGTTCGCCGCGCCATAAGCGGCCGTGGTCGCGGTGCCGTGCCGATTGACCAGCCCCATCATCGCGAGGGCCGAGGTGGAGACGACCAGCATCTGGAGGCCCATGGGAAACCCCTTGACCACGATGGTCTTGAGCAGTCCGGCCGTCGGCAACAGATAGCGCCACTCCGCCCCCCGCAGCCGGATCACCAAATCCTTGGCATAGAGATAGGTAACCAGCGCCAGCAGCGATCCGGTATTGGCGATCAAGGTCGCGATCGCCGAACCCTCGATCCCCAGCGCGGGGACGGGCCCGAGCCCCAGGATGAAGACCGGGTTCAACGCCACGTCGAGGACCGAGCCCAGCGCCATGAACTTCAACGGTGTGATCGAATCCCCGACGCCGCGCAGCGCCATGGTCAGCAGGACCGAGATGAAGCCCGGCGGCATGGCGATGAAGATCACCCGCAGATAGGCCAGCGCCAGCGGGAACACCTCCGCCGGGGTCGCCAGCGCGCGCAGGATGGCCGGTGCCGCCAGCCAGCCGATCACCACCGTCGCGCTCGAGATAACCGCGAACAGGCCTAGCGCCGACCCCAGCACCCGGCGCACCGCCTCCACGTCGCGCCGCCCCATATTCTGGCCGATCAGGATGGTCGCCGCCATGCCGAAGCCGAAGGTTGCCGCGACCAGCAGGAACATGATGATGTTGGCGTTGGTCGTCGCGGCCAGCGCGCGCTCGCCCAGAAACTGGCCGATCCAGATCGCATTGATAGATCCGTTCAGAGACTGCAGCACGCTCGACCCCAAAGTCGGCAGCGCGAATAACAGCAGTGTTCGGCCGATCGGCCCGGCGGTCAGGTCACGACGCCCGCTTTGGGGTTTCACGGCTTCTTGTCTCCGGCCTTGATTTCCTCGTCGATGAAACGCGCCATCGCCGCATATTGGAAACCGGGTTTCTGATTCCCCTCACCGGAATACAGCCCGCGCAGATACCCCCAGTCGAACGGCGTCAGCCCCTCCGGCTCCGCGTCATGATCGAACAAGGTCAGGATCGTCGCGATGCCGTCGGCCTTGCGCGGCCGGACGACCGCCAGCGCGCGCATCGTGGCATAGTCCGCAATCTGGTTGATCGTCTTCCCATTCACCGCGTCGCGGTCGATCATCACCACGGCCGCCGCGATATGCGACTTGGTCGACAGGGTGATCCGGCTGGCGCTGGGAATGTTCAAGGTCGGGATGTTGCCTGCGCCAAGGATCAGCTGGTCGCCGTCACGGCTGGTGATCGCGGTCAGGTGCCAGGCATGCACCGGCCCCTTGTCCTTGGCCATCGCGCGGATATCGGAATAGGGCAGATTGCCGAAGATGCCGGGCCGGTGATCGATCAGCCATTGGATCTGCTGCGCCCCATGGTCGACGAACAGGATCAGGACATTGGGGCGGCATTTGTCGCCACCCAGCCGTATGCCCAGCCGTTCGGCATGGCCCAGAATACGGTCGGCGATCGGCAGCGCCGCCTTGGCCGCCAGTCCCGCGCTGCCGATACACAAGGGTTCGGTCAGGCGCGACAACGGCGAGTCCCCGCTGGGATAGCCCGAAATCGCGCCGAACCAGCGCAATGTCTCGCGTCGAGGCGGCAGGGGGCGAGCCGTCACCACGATCGGGTCGGCAGCGGATGAGGCGCCTGCCTGTGCCCAGGCACCAGGCGCCACCCCCAGGGAGGCGAGCAATGACAAAACCGCAAGAACAGGTCTTCGCATCACTCGCCCCCCTTTAGCGGTCATCAGCTTGCCAGTGCGTCCCGAACCGCCTGCACCGCCTCGGCCCCCTTGGTGCCGTCGGGGCCGCCGCCCTGCGCCATGTCGGGACGACCGCCGCCGCCCTGCCCGCCCAGTGCCGCCACGGCTTTCCGCAGCAGCTCGACCGCATTGTGCTTGGCGGTCAAGTCGTCGGTGACGCCGACCGCGACCGAAGCACGGCCGTCATTGATCGCGACCATCACCGCGACGCCCGATCCGCCGAGACGCTGCTTGGCATCGTCAACCGCCCCGCGCAGCCCCTTGGCCTCGAAGCCGTCGAGCACCTGGCCGATAAAGGCCACGTCGCCGATCTGCTCCGGCCCAGCCGCCGCGCCACCGGCACCGCCGCCCATCGCCAGCGCCTTCTTGGCTTCCGCCAGTTCACGCTCCAAGCGGCGGCGATCCTCGACCAGCGCGGCGATGCGCGCGGGCACCTCGTCGGGCGTCGTCTTCAGAGTCGCGGCGGCAGCCTTCAACATCTCGTCGCGGTGCGACAGATAGGCGCGCGCGCCCTCGCCGGTCAGCGCCTCGACACGGCGCACGCCGCTCGACACCGCGCCTTCGGACACGATCTTGAACACGCCGATCTCGCCCAGCGCATTGACGTGGGTGCCGCCGCACAGTTCGAGCGAGTAGGTGCCGTCGGCATCCTCGCCCATCGACACGACGCGTACCTCGTCGCCATATTTCTCGCCGAACAGCGCCATCGCGCCCATTTCGATCGCTTCGTCGGGAGTCATCAGGCGGGTGACGACGGGGCCATTGCCGCGCACCTGCTCGTTCACCTTCGTCTCGACCTCGGCAATATCCTCGGCGGTCATGCCGACCGGCTGCGAAAAGTCGAAGCGCAGACGCTCCGGCGCGACCAGCGAGCCCTTCTGCGCGACATGGGTGCCCAGCCGCTGGCGCAGCGCCTCATGCAACAGATGCGTCGCCGAGTGGTTGGCCCGGATCGCGGCGCGGCGCGTGGTGTCGATGGCCAGCTTCACGCTGTCGCCGACTTTGATGCCGCCTTCCTGGACCTCGGCATTGTGCACGAACACCCGGCCGAGCTGCTTGGAGGTGTCGGTGACGATGGCCTTCAGGCCCGTATCGTTGGAGATGGTGCCGGTGTCGCCGACCTGACCACCGCTTTCGCCGTAGAAAGGCGTCTGGTTGACGATGATCGCGACGCTTTCGCCAGCCGCAGCGCTGTCGACCCGCGCGCCGTCCTTGACCAGCGCCAGCACTTCGCCTTCGCCGGTGTCGGAGGCATAGCCCAGAAACTCGGTCGAGCCGGTTTCCTCGGCGATGTCGAACCAGACGTCATCCGATGCCTTCGCCCCCGAGCCCTTCCAGGCGGCACGCGCGGCGCGCTTCTGCTCGGCCATGGCGGCGTCGAAGCCCGCGCGGTCGACCGACAGATTCTGCGCGCGCAGCGCGTCCTCGGTCAGGTCATAGGGAAAGCCATAGGTGTCATAGAGCTTGAACGCCGTCTCACCGGCCAGCGTCGCACCGGGGGCCATGCCCGCCGTCGCTTCGTCGAGCAGCTTCAGTCCCTTGTCGAGCGTCTGACGGAAGCGAGTCTCTTCCTGCTTCAAGGTCGCTTCGATCAGCGGTTGCGCGCGGACCAGCTCGGGATAGGCCGCGCCCATCTCGGCAACCAGCGCCGGGACCAGCCGATGCATCAACGGCTCCTTGGCGCCCAGCAGATGGGCATGCCGCATCGCGCGGCGCATGATGCGGCGCAGGACATAGCCACGCCCTTCATTGGCGGGCAACACGCCGTCCGCGACCAGGAACCCGGCCGAGCGCAGATGGTCGGCGATGACGCGGTGCGATGCCTTCTGGCCATCCTCGGCCTTGGTATGGGTCAGCTCGCACGACGCGGCGATCAGCGCCTTGAAGGTGTCGGTGTCATAATTGTCGTGCACGCCCTGCAGCACGGCCGCGATCCGCTCCAGTCCCATGCCGGTGTCGATCGACTTCTTGGGCAGCTCACCGACGATCTCATTGGCTTCCTGCTCGAACTGCATGAAGACCAGGTTCCAGATCTCGACGAATCGGTCGCCATCCTCCTCCGGGCTGCCGGGAGGGCCGCCATAGATATGGTCGCCGTGGTCGTAGAAGATTTCGGAGCACGGACCGCACGGCCCATTCTCGCCCATCGCCCAGAAATTATCCTTGGTCGGGATGCGGATGATCTTGTGATCGGGCAGCCCCGCGATCTTCTTCCACAGGTCAAACGCCTCGTCATCGGTGTGATAGACGGTGGCGGTCAGCTTCTCGGCGGGGATACCCCAGACCTTGGTCAGCAGGGTCCAGGCATGGGTGATGGCCTGTTCCTTGAAATAATCGCCGAACGAGAAATTGCCCAGCATTTCAAAGAAGGTATGGTGCCGCGCGGTATAGCCGACATTGTCGAGATCGTTATGCTTGCCGCCCGCGCGCACGCATTTCTGCGAGCTGGTCGCGGTGGAATAGGGCCGCGACTCCAGGCCGGTGAACACATTCTTGAACGGCACCATGCCCGCATTCACGAACATCAGCGTCGGGTCGTTCTGCGGCACGAGCGGCGCGGAGGGCACGATCTGGTGCCCCTCGCTGCCGAAATAGTCAAGAAAGCCGCGGCGGATGTCGTTGGTCGAGGTCATGCACGCGACTTAGGCGAGGTTTTGCGCGCGCTCAAGCGCCCGCGCGTCCGGGGCGCTTCATCGCATCCCCCTTATTCGTGGTGATCCGCCGCCCAGCACAAACCACACGGCCACAGGGCATAGCCCTGTTCGTCCAGTTCGGCGATCACCCGATCGGCGCCTCGATCGCCTTGGGCGGTGTCGAGAACCAGACCGGCCCGCTATCCGTCATGTGGAAACAGTCCTCGATCCGGATGCCGAACTTGCCCGGCAGATATAGCCCCGGTTCGTTGGAAAAGCACATCCCCGGTGCCAGCCGCGTCGCCTCTCCGCGCACCAGATTGACCGGCTCATGCCCGTCCATCCCGATACCGTGGCCGGTTCTGTGCGACAGACCGGGCAGGCGATAGTCAGGGCCATAGCCCTGGGCGGTGTAGAAGCGCCGCACCGCGTCGTCGATGCTGCCCGCAGGCGCCCCGATCCGCGCCGCCGAACGCGCGACCTGTTGGCCCTTGGCGACCGTATCCCAGACCTTGCTCTGCTCGGTGCCCGCTTGGCCGTGCACCCAGCTTCGCGACACGTCGGACTGATAGCCCTGTACCGTACAACCGCAGTCCATCAGCACGACCTGACCATCCGCGACGCGGTGCACCTGCTTGCTGCCATGCGGATAGGCCGAGGCTTCGCCGATCAGCGCCATACTGAACTCCGGCGCACCGCCCAATTTGCGGGTGGCGGCATTCATCAGCGCGCCGACCTCCGAACCGGTCATGCCTGCCTCGACGCGGGGGTAGACCCAGCGATAGGCCGCCATCGTCACGTCGGTCGCCAACTGCATCAACGCGATTTCGGCGGGGGTCTTCACCATCCGACATCCGCGCACCACCGGGTTGGCGGAGACCAGCCGGGCGCCGGGCAAGGCCTTTTGCAGCCCGTCGAACGCGAAGAATCGGGCAGTTTCCTCGATTCCGACCGGGCGGCTGGTCAGCTTGCGGTCGCGCAGGAACCCGGCGACGACGGCAAGCGGGTTCTGATCCTCCTGCCATACCCGTACCTCGGCGGGCACGGCCAGCGTCTCGCGGACCGAGGGCTCCTCGAAGAACGGCGTGACGACGCACGGCTCGCCCTCGACCGGCAGGATCGCGGCGGTCAGCCTTTCGCTGCGCCCCCAGCGGACGCCGGTGAAATAGACCATGCTCGACCCCGGCTCGATCAGGATCGCAGCCATCCCATTCGCCTTCATCAGGGTTTGCGCCCGCGCAAGCCGCCGCGCCCGCTCCGCCGGGCCGATCGGCACCGCCTTGCCCGTGATATCGGACAGCGCCGACAGATCGGGCTCCGCCGCACGCAACAGGCCCGGCCGGACGAAGAGCGGCAGGGCGGCGGCCGCGATCATCGCGCGGCGGGACAAGAGGGTGTGCATGACGGTGACGATAGAATTCTTGACCTGAGCGCCGCAATGCCCTTGGCTCGCGCGCGGATTCTAATTTGGGGTATGCATGGCCAAGCGGCTGACCTTGTACATCTTCATCGGCCTCATTTTGGGGCTGGTCGTGGGGCTCGCGCTCAACCTGTCGCTCAACGACGGCAGCGCGGAGGCGACCGCGCAACTGAAGACGATCGCGAGTTATTTTGCGATCGTCACCGGCCTGTTCCTGCGCCTCATCAAGATGATTATCGCGCCTCTGGTCTTTGCGACCCTGGTGTCGGGAATCGCGCAGATGGGCGACACCCGCGCACTGGGGCGGATCGGGGTGCGATCGCTCGCCTGGTTCATTTCGGCCAGCCTCGTCTCGCTCAGCCTGGGCATGTTGCTGGTCAACCTGCTGCATCCGGGCGTCGGCCTGAACCTGCCGCTGCCCGCCGTCACCGCCGATAGCGGGGTGGTTAAGGCCGGGTTCGACCTGCAGAAGTTCGTCACCCACCTCGTCCCCGCCTCGCTGATCGAGGCGATGGCGACCAACGAAGTGCTTCAGATCGTCATCGGATCGCTGTTTCTGGGTGTCGCGATCACCGCGGTCGGCGAGCGCGCCGCGCCTTTGGTCCGTGCCGTGGATGCACTGGTCGCGGTGATGTTGCAGGTCACCGACTATGTCATGCGCGTCGCGCCGATCGCGGTGTTCGCCGCCGTGGCGGGTACGCTGACCGAGCAGGGTCCGTCGGTGATCGGCAAGCTCGCCATCTTCATGGGCAGCTTTTATCTCGGCCTTATCCTGCTGTGGTGCGTGCTGCTCGGCATCGCCGCGCTGTTCATCGGGCCGCGCATTCGCGACCTGATCGCGCATATCCGTGCGCCGCTGATCCTCGCCTTCTCGACCGCCTCGTCCGAGGCCGCCTATCCGCGCATCCTGGAGGGGCTCGACCGGTTCGGCGTGCCGCCGCGCATCGCCAGCTTCGTGCTGCCGCTGGGCTATTCGTTCAACCTCGACGGCTCGATGATGTACATGACCTTTGCGTCGCTGTTCATCGCCCAGGCTTACGGCATCGACCTGTCGATCGGGCAGCAGATCACCATGCTGCTGGTCCTGATGGTCACGTCGAAGGGGATTGCGGGCGTGCCGCGCGCTTCGCTGGTCGTGATCGCGGCGACCATGCCCATGTTCAACATTCCCGAGGCCGGGCTGCTGCTGATCCTGGCGGTCGACCATTTCCTCGACATGGGCCGCTCGGCGACCAACGTGATCGGCAATGCGGTGGCGAGCGCGGTCATCGCCAAATGGGAAGGGCCGCTCGATCCTCCCGAGCCGGTGGACGTGCCCTCGCTGCACGCGCCCTCCGGCACACCCGCCGAGCCCGCCCCCGACAGCTTCCGGCAGATCGGAGGGCATTGACCGCCGGCCCCCCACCTGACGACCCTATGCCTCACGCATAGGCATAGGGTCCGCCCTTGGCGAGCGCCGCCTGATAGGCCGGGCGGGCGTGGATGCGTTCCAGCCAGGCGATGGTGGCGGGGCGGCGTTCGTCCAGCCCGCCACGCGAGCGGGCGGCCTCCAGCGGGAAACTCATGATGATATCGGCGGCGGTCATCTGGTCGCCCGCGAACCAGGGCGACCGCGCCAATTCGCTCTCGACATAATCGAGATGCCGGTCGACCATCGGCTGGAACCGCTTCATCGCGACCTTGCCCATCACCGGGACACGGCTGAGCACCAGCAAGACGAACAGCGGCGGCATCAGCGAACCCTCGGCATAATGCAGCCAGAAGCGCCAGCGCTGCATCGCCTCGCGGTGGGCGGGCGGCCCCAATCGCCCGTCGCCCTTGCCCACCAGATATTCGATGATCGCCCCCGTCTCGGCGATCACCAGCCCGTCATCCTCGATCACGGGCGACTTGCCGAGCGGGTGCACGGCACGCAGTTCGCGCGGGGCCAGCATCGTCTTGGGATCGCGCTTATAGTGCTTCACCTCATAAGGCAGGCCCAGTTCCTCCAGCATCCACAGGATGCGCTGCGATCGACTGTTTTCGAGATGATGGACGATGATCGTCATGCCTGTTCCCCATATTCGGCCGCGACAACGCGCCAGTAAGGGTGGAGGGCCCAGCGGGGGCGATGAAGGCTCGCGGACTCGGAGGGGTTGGGTTGGGGCATTATCACGAGCGACCAGCGTGCGGACATGCCCCACCCCTGAAGGAGAGCGGTGCGTTCCTATCATGTCAGCCCGCTCCGAAAGGACAGGAATGGGCGATCATCGATCCGCGAAGAGAAACCACCACATCCGTTCGCGCCATCCGGCGAGCCGCGCGAATACAGTTGAAGACTATCGTCTCGCTGTTGATTTATCTCATTATTGCCACCGGGATTCTGACGATCATCATTTCATGAGGGCGCCATCCGCGACGGCACGCCAAATCCAGGCCGAGGCGGACAAGGCGATGCGGTCTCCCACACGGTATCGCATCAGCGCCGCGCGCAAGCCACCCTCAATCCGTTGCCGTTCGTCAGACGCGGCCTGCGTCATCGCCCGTGCCGCCGGGCCGATCCGCGACAGGAAGGACAGAGCGTCCTCGACCGGATCGTCGCCTTCACCTACGACATAGTCGAACGACACCCGAGCCGCGCTCTCCGGCCGCCATCCTGCCTGATGGAGCCATGCGGCAACCCGGTCCCGGTCGGCAAAGGCGAAGGGGCCGGGTTGATAACCACTCTCCGGGGCAGGCTGGACACCAATCGCTTCGTCCGCGACCGTCGCGAACGCATTTCGCGCGCGGTCGTCGAAACAGGAAAAGACCAGCGCCGCCCCATCACCCGCCGCCGATCGCAGACGGGAAAAGGCCGTGACCGGATCGGGGAAGAACATCACGCCATGACGCGACACGAACAGGTCGAAAGGCCCTTCCCGCTCGGCAAGTTCGATCGCATCCGCACACCGGAATTGGGGACCACCGGAGCCGATACGCCCCGCCCGATCCTGGGCCAGCGCGACCAATCCGGGCGAAAGGTCGACACCGGTGATATGAAGACCCGGACGGATGCCATGAAGCGCCAGACTGGTCGACCCCGCCCCGCTGCCGATATCGAGCGCCTTACCCGTCATTGGTGCAGCACTGGCGATGGCCGCATCCAGATGTCGGGCGAGATCGGCGAGGCTACGCTCCGTCCGACGCCATTCGGCCGCCCAGACATCGCCGACCCGCCCCTGCCAATCCAGCCCGCTGGTCATCGCACCACCCTACCAGTCCGCAATCCGTGCACCTGATACAAAACGGCCCGCCATCGCTGGCGGGCCGTATGTCGTCAGATGTCGTCCTCGGCATCGGGGCCGGTCATCATTTCCTCCGCGACCTTTTCAGTCCGCTGGCGGATCGCCCGTTCCAGGCGGTCGGCCATGTCGGGATTGTCGCGCAGATAATTCTTTGCGTTCTCACGCCCCTGCCCGATACGCACCGAGTCGTAGGAGAACCAGCTGCCCGACTTCTCGACCAGACCGGCCTTGACGCCCAGATCGAGAATTTCGCCGATCTTCGAGATGCCTTCACCATACATGATGTCGAATTCGACCTGCTTGAACGGCGGCGCGACCTTGTTCTTCACCACCTTCACACGGGTCGTGTTGCCGGTGATGTCCTCGCGGTCCTTGATCTGGCCGGTGCGGCGGATGTCGAGCCGGACCGAAGCATAGAATTTCAGCGCATTGCCGCCTGTCGTCGTCTCCGGATTGCCGTACATCACGCCGATCTTCATGCGCAGCTGGTTGATGAAGATCACCATGCAGCGCGAACGGCTGATCGACCCGGTCAGTTTGCGGAGCGACTGCGACATCAGGCGGGCCTGGAGGCCGACATGGCTGTCGCCCATTTCGCCCTCGATTTCGGCGCGCGGGACGAGTGCCGCGACCGAGTCGACCACCAGCACGTCGATCGCATTCGAGCGGACCAGCGTATCAGTGATTTCCAGCGCCTGTTCGCCGGTATCCGGCTGCGACACGATCAGTTCGTCGATATTCACGCCCAGCTTCTTGGCATAAACCGGGTCGAGCGCATGTTCGGCGTCGACGAAGGCGGCGGTGCCGCCCATCTTCTGCGCCTCGGCGATGACGTGCAGCGCCAGCGTGGTCTTGCCCGAGGATTCCGGACCATAGACCTCGATCACGCGGCCGCGCGGCAAGCCGCCGACACCGAGTGCGATGTCGAGGCCGAGCGAGCCGGTCGAGATCGCCTCGACCTGCATCGTCTCCTTCTGCCCCAGCTTCATCGCCGAGCCCTTGCCGAATGCCCGGTCGATCTGGGCGAGTGCGGCGTCCAGCGCCTTTTGCCGGTCTGCGTTTGCGGTTGCCATGCCTGTTTCGATCACTTTCAGATTGGCGGCCATCAGATGCTTCCCTCGCTAGACCAACCTTGTGGTCCATTCAACGCATCTGCAATGTATGCGCTTTGTTCCGCGAGAACAAGATGCGAACAAAGCCTATCGCAAAAAAGTCGGCAGCGTCCACCAGCCCTGCGCCCGCGCCGCTTCCGCCGCCCTATCGCGCGTATCCGTGTCGGCGAAAATGGCAAAGCACGTCGCACCCGACCCCGACATGCGTGCCAGTTCCACGCCGTAGGCCTGGGCCAGCAGGGCGAGTACCGCATCGATCTGTGGCGCGATCGCGCGGGCGGGCGGCTCCAGATCGTTGCGACCCGCCGCCGCGATCGTCATCACATCCCCCTGCCCCAGCGCGCCCCGGTCCACGCCGTCCCAGCCAGCGAACACCGCCGCCGTCGATACGCCGACGCCGGGGTTGACCAGCAGGACCGGTCGCTCGCCCAGCGGCGCCAACGGATGCAGCGCATCGCCCTTCCCCTCACCGCGCGCCGTCTGTCCCAACAGGCAGGCAGGAACATCCGCCCCCAGTTCGGCGGCCAGCACGAACAAGTCAGGGTGATCGATCGCAACACCGTACAGCCGCGCCAGCGCGCGCAGCGTCGCCGCCGCATCCGCCGAGCCGCCACCGATGCCCGAGGCGACTGGCAGATGCTTGTCGAGGGTGATCGCATGCTCCTCCGTCACGCCGAAGCGCGCACCGAACCCCCACGCCGCGCGCATGACGAGATTGTCGTCCTGCGATTCGCCCGCCAGCACGCTTGCGAACGGCCCGCTCAGCGTCAGGGTAGTGCGATCGGCGCGCGCCACCGTCACGACATCGCCGTCGCGGCAAAAGGCGAACAGCGTCTCGAGCTCGTGATAGCCGTCCTCGCGACGACGACGGACATGCAGCGCCAGATTGATCTTGGCCGGGGCGGTCTCGACGATAGCAGTCATGCCCGTCCCATGCGTCGCATCAGCGCACGCGGCAAGGCCGGTCAGCCCGCGATCTTCGCCGCAAGCCGGGCCTGTTCGCTATCATCCGCGGTCAGCGCCGCCGCGCGCCAGGCATAGCGTGCCTCGTAATGCCGCCCGAGCGCCCAATAGATGTCGCCGAGATGATCGTTGATCTCAGCGTTGGCAGGCTCGGCCATGGCGGCGCGTTCGACCAGTGGCAGGCCGCGCTTGGTCTGCCCGGCCTTATAATAGGCCCAGCCGAGCGAATCGGTGATCGAGGCATCGTCGGGCGCCAGCTTGCTCGCCTTTTCGAGCAGCGCGAGGGAGCCGGGCACGTCCTTGCCCCGCTCGATCCGCGCATAACCCAGATAGTTGAGCGCCAGCGGCTCGTCAGGGCCGAGTTCCACCGCCTTGGCCAGCGCCACGTCCGCTGCGTCCTTGCGGCCCGCCTGGTCGAGCGCGCCGCCATATTGCAGCCATGCCGCCCAGGGGATCGCCGGGTCGGCGCGGGTGACACGCTCATACCAGGGCACGGCGTCCGCCGGCCGCTTGGCGGCGATCAGCTGGTCGGCATAGAGTTGCCAATCGTCGAGCGCGGAATCCTTTGCGGTCGCCAGTCCCTGTGCCAGCATCAGCGCCTCGCCGCGACGCCCCGCTTCGGCGAGCAGGCCGATACGGACGATGGCGGCGCGGTGCGCAAAGGCGCCGCGCGGGCGCACATCCTCGATCGCGGTGATGGCGGCGTTCCAGGCCTCGTCCTTGGAGAGCGCTTCGGCCATGACCAATCGGGCGCGGTCATTATCAGGGTCTGCGATCAGCGCCGTCCGCGCCAATGCGATGACCAATGGACGTGGCCCTTCGCTGGCCAGCTCGGCGGCGATACGTACCAGGAGTCGCGAGACGCCGAAGCCCAGGCTCGGCTTGACGCCCAGCGCCTTGCGGTCGGCGAGGACCAGCGGATCGCTGAGCAGCGCGCGGGCATCGGCCTCGTCGCCGCGCCCCGCCATCATCTCGGCCGCTGCGATCCGGGTATCGGGGGCGGCGCGCATCGTCTCCAGCAATACCCGCGCCGAAGCCGGGTCGATCCGCTTGCTAGCCAGCGCGAGGAGAATGCGATGTTCCTCGGCCAACCGCCGTGCGACCGGCTCCTTGCCCGCACTGTCCAGGCCGGGTTCAACCGGTTGTTTGCGATCCCACGCCGCCCAGGCCCGCAGGGTCGGGGCGAGGATACGCAGCGCACCGCCGTCGATCCGGGTCAGCGCGGCGTCATAACCCGCACGGTCGCCCTTGCGGGCCGCGATCGCCAGGTCGAGGAGCGCGACGTCGATCGGCGCGACATCCTCGGCCTCCATCACCCGCGCGGCCTTCAGGGCCAGCGGCACGTCGCCGCTCGTCATCGCCTCGCGATAGGCGCGCACCGCGATGGCCGGATCATCGGGCCAGCCGCTCAGCGCGATCGCATAATCGCCGCTGGCGGCGGCCGAGCGTCCGTCGGCCGCCGCGACCCGCGCCGCCAGATAGGCCGACAGCGGCGAGCGGGGCAGTTCGGTCGCCGCGAGCGACGGGGCGGACCAGCACGCCCCGACCAGCAGCATGCCGGTCAGGACGCGAAAGAACGGACGCTTACATATTGGGATAATTGGGTCCTCCGCCGCCTTCCGGCACGACCCAGTTGATGTTCTGGGTCGGGTCCTTGATGTCGCACGTCTTGCAGTGGACGCAGTTCTGGGCGTTGATCACGAACTTCGGATCGCCCTCTTCCACGCCCACCACCTCGTAAACACCGGCGGGACAGTAGCGTTGCGCAGGCTCGTCGAACAAGGGCAGGTTGTGTTCGATCGGCACATCCGCGTTCTTGAGCGTCAGGTGGACCGGCTGATCCTCCTCGTGATTGGTGTTCGACAGGAACACCGAGGACAGCCGGTCGAAGGTCAGTACGCCGTCGGGCTTGGGATAGTCGGGCTTCTTCACCTGATCCTTCCGCCACAGGCTTTCGTGATCGGGCTTGTGCTTCATGGTGAAGGGCATCTTCAGCCCGAAATGCTCGGCCCACATGGTCACGCCTGCCAGGCCGGAACCCAGCGTGTCGCCGTACTTCTTGACCAACGGCACGACGTTGCGGACGGTCGACAGCTCCTTATAGAGCCACGACGCGCGGAACGCTTCCGGGTAATCGGTCAATTCGTCACCCTCGCGCCCTGCCTGGACGGCGGCGAACGCGGCCTCGGCGGCCAGCATCGCCGACTTCATCGCGCCGTGCGTGCCCTTGATGCGCGGCACGTTCAGGAAGCCCGCCGAACAGCCGACCAGCACGCCGCCGGGGAAAGTCAGCTTCGGGATCGCCTGAAGCCCGCCGTCATTGATCGCGCGCGCGCCGTAGGAGACGCGCTTGCCGCCCTTGAGCAGCTCGGCGATGACCGGGTGGGTCTTCCACTTCTGCATCTCCTGGAAGGGAGAGATATAGGGGTTGGTATAGTTCAGCCACGTCACGAAGCCGAGCGCGACCTGCCCGCCCGCCTGGTGATAGATGAAGCCGCCGCCATTGGCGTCGTCGCCCAGCGGCCAGCCCTGGGTATGGATCACCCGGCCCGGCACATGCTTGGCGGGATCGATGTCCCACAGTTCCTTGATGCCCAGGCCATAGACCTGCGGCTGGCTGTCGCGGGCGAGGTCGAACTGACGGATGATTTCCTTCGACAGATGCCCGCGCACGCCTTCGGCGAAGAAGGTATATTTGGCGTGCAGTTCCAGCCCCGGCTGGTAATCGGGCTTGTGCGTGCCATCGCGCGCCACGCCCATATCACCGGTCGCGACGCCCTTTACCCGGCCGTCCTCGTGGAACAGGATTTCGGCGGCGGCGAAGCCGGGGAAGATTTCGACGCCCAGTTCCTCGGCCTTGCCCGCCAGCCAGCGGCACAGATTGCCGAGACTGCCGGTATAGGTGCCCGTGTTGTGCATGAAGGGCGGGGTCAGCGCGTGCGGCAGGTTGCGCTGCTTGTTCGCGCTCAAAATCCAATGGAGATTCTCGGTCACCGGCACCTCGGCGAGCGGGCAACCGTCCTCGCGCCAGTCCGGCAGCAATTCATCCAGCGCGATCGGATCGATCACCGCACCCGACAGGATATGCGCGCCGACTTCCGATCCCTTTTCCAGCACGCAGACCGACAGTTCGCCGCCGGTTTCCGCCGCCAGCTGCTTCAGGCGGATCGCGGCGGACAGGCCCGCTGGGCCAGCGCCGACGATCACCACGTCATAGGGCATCGATTCGCGTTCGCTCATGGCATCCTCGCATCGTTGACCGCGCCGCTGCCGTAGCGTCCCGTTTGGCGGGCTCGTCCGGGCGCGGACGGGAAACATCTTGTCCTGACAGCCGATCCGACAGATTGACGCGCACGTCAACCTTGCAGCATGGGTCGATACCATATGGGGGCTCTTCCAACGTTCGACACCGCACCACTCGACAGTGCACCGATTGACAGGGCACTCGCGGCCAGCGCGCTCGATTGGTGGCATGATGCGGGCGTCGACCTGCTGGTCGAGGACCATCCCCGCGACTGGATGGCGCCGGAGCCTGTGCGCGCGCCCGTCTTCGCGCCCACACACAGCCCCGCAGCCGCCGCGCCCGCCATGGTGGCAGCACCGGCTGCGCTGTTACCCGATACGCTGGAGGCATTTATCGCCTGGCGGCTGTCCGATGCCGCGCCGGAGGCGTCGTGGGACGGCATTTCGCTGAGCGCGACCGGGCCCGCCGATGCCGCGCTGATGGTGCTGGTCGACTGTCCCGACCGCGACGATGGCGATGCAGGACAGATATTGTCGGGCGCGCCGGGCCGGTTGTTCGACCGGATGCTCGCGGCGATCGGGCAATCGCGCGAGACGGTGCATGTCGCCTCGGTCTGTGCGCGGCGGCCGATCGCGGGGCGGACGCCCGCCGGATTGGAGACGCGGCTGGCCGAAATCGCGCTGCATCATGTCGGCCTGATCGCCCCGCGCGGGCTGTTGCTGCTCGGCAATGCGGCGAGCCGTGCCGTGCTTGGGACCGAATTGACCGACGCGCGCGGACATTCGCATGTCATTGACCATAAAAGCGGCAAAACCAGTGCCGTCGCGACATTCCATCCGCGCTTCCTGATCGAGAAGCCGATGGCGAAGGCGGAAAGCTGGAAGGATTTGCAAAGGGTCATGGGGGATTTGAGCGCATGAAGCTGGGCCGGGCGATCGCGAAGGGCGCGACCATCGCAGCTTTATTGGCGGCCGGAAGCGGCGCTGCCCTGGCAGCCGAGCCTGCTGGCGATACCCGCAGCCCTGCCGCGCTCAAGGCCCCGCCCGCCATCCCCGCGCTGCTCGATGCCGATCAGAAGGCGGGCTATATCCGCGTTTTCGCCGCGATCCGGGACGGCCGCTGGACCGACGCGCAGCTAGAACTGGATTCGCTCAAGCCCGGTCCGCTCCACGCCATCGCGCGCGCCGAACTCTACACCGCCAAGGGATCGCCCAAGGTCGATGTCGAGCGGCTGGTCGCGCTGCTCAACGAAGCGCCCGAACTGCCCCAGGCCGAGCAGCTGGCCCGCCTCGCCCGGTCCCGCGGCGCCCATGACCTGCCCCCGCTGCCCGAGACGCATACGCTGATCTGGCAGGACGGCGCGCCTCGCCGGGTCCGCGCCAAGAGCATCCGCAGCGACCAGATCGCCGCCGAGCTGGCGGTCAAGATGCAGCCCTTCGTCAAGGCCGATGACGGCCCCTCGGCCCAGGCGCTGCTCGAATCGACCCAAGGCCTGTCGCCAGAGGCGCTGACGGAGTGGCAGGACAAGGTCGCCTGGATCTATTTCCTCAGCGGCGACGACACCAATGCCCGCGCCCTGGCCAGCAAGGCCGCCGAGGGCAGCGGCGACTGGGCGGTGCAGGGTCGCTGGACCGTGGCGCTGTCGGCATGGCGGCAGAATGACTGTCAGGCCGCCGCCACCGCGTTCGAGGGCACGGCCGCGCGCGCCACCGATGTCGATCTACGCGCCGCCGCGCTCTATTGGGCCGCCCGCGCCGACATGGTCTGTGGCCGTCCCGACAAGATCGAGGGACGCCTGCGCTCCGCCTCGCAGTTCCGCGAGAGTTTCTATGGCCAGCTCGCCCGCCAGGCCCTGGGCATGCGTGCCGACCGCGAACCCAAGGGGCAGCTGGTCGCGACCGACTGGGCCGCGCTCGATCGTCGCCCGAACATCCTGGTCGCCGCCGCGCTGGTCGAGATCGGCGAGACCGACCTTGCCGATCAGGTGATCCGCCAGCAGGCGCGGATCGGCCAGCCGACCGAGTTCCGCAGCCTCGTCCGCCTCGCCGAATCGCTCGACCTGCCCGCCACCACCGTCTGGCTGGCGCATAATTGCCCAGCGGGCGTCACCGCGACCGCCGAAGCGCGCTATCCGACCCCGAGCTGGACGCCCGACAGCGGCTGGCGTGTCGAAAAGGCGCTGGTCTATGCCCATACCCTGCAGGAAAGCGGCTTCCGCAACAAAGTGGTCAGCCCGGCGGGCGCTTACGGCCTGATGCAGATCATGCCCGCCGCCGCGACCGATTTCGCCCGCGAACGCGGCGTATCGATCGACCGCAGCGCGCTGACCAAGCCATCGACCAACATGGACATCGGCCAGCGTCATCTGGAGCGGCTGCGCGACATGACCGGCATCACCGGCGGCCTGCTGCCCAAGGTGATCGCCGCCTATAATGCGGGGCCCAAGCCGGTGGCTGAGTGGAACAGTCTGGTCCGTGACGGTGGCGATCCGCTGCTCTATATCGAGAGCATTCCCTATTGGGAGACGCGCGGATACGTCACCATGGTTCTGCGCAATTACTGGATGTACGAAAGCCAGACCGGCAAATCCAAGTCGCCCAGCCGTGCCGCGCTGGCGCAAGGCCTGTGGCCGCGCTTCCCCGGCCTGCCCGGCGCGACCGCCGTCCGGCTCCAACGCCCGAACATCGCGCAGGCAAGTCTGAAGCCGAAGACGACGATCGCCCTGAACGCGACGGTCAGCCCGCAGTCGAATACGGCGCTGCCCCAGGCCAATTGACCAGGTCGGGCGGTTGCGCCATCGCGTGACCGCCGACCGAGGCTTGGCTTAGGCCCCTTTCGCGCTGCGCCGCTGCATCCGAAACCGTCATCGACGCGTTTGGGAAAGAACATAAGCTGGATTCGTCATTGCGAGCGTAGCGAAGCAATCCAGAGCGTCTTGCCCGGACACTGGATTGCTTCGCTACGCTCACGGGTGACGGATCGGGTCAAACTGACGTCCTCCCGTTATCCCTCCCCAATCGAAAGCCGCCATGCCGATCGACACGTCCCGCCCGTTCCTGCCCGTCCGCATCGGTGTGCTGACCGTATCCGACACCCGTTCGCTGGCGGAGGATCGGTCGGGCGACACGCTGGTCGGTCTGTTGACCGAGGCGGGGCATGCGCTGGCCGAGCGCACCATCCTGCGCGACGATAGCGACGCCATCGTCGCGCAGCTCAACCGCTGGATCGATGATGCCAGCATCGACTGCATCCTCACCACCGGCGGCACCGGCGTCACCGGCCGCGACGTCACGCCCGAGGCGGTTGAGCGGGTCGCGACCAAGATGATCCCCGGCTTTGGCGAGCTGTTCCGCTGGCTGAGCTATCAGACCATCGGCACCTCGACCATCCAGTCGCGCGCCTGCGCCTGCGTCGCGCGGGGCACCTATATCTTTGCGCTGCCCGGCTCCACAGGTGCGGTCAAGGATGCGTGGAACGGCATATTGCGCGACCAGCTCGACAGCCGCCACCGCCCCTGCAACTTCGTCGAGTTGATGCCCCGTCTGCTGGAGCAATAATCAGTCGGCCTGCATCGCCGCGAGTTCGTGGCCGTCGACATCGCGAAAATGAAAGCGCCGCCCGCCGGGAAAGGCGAAGATCGGTACGACGACTGTTCCGCCCGCCGCTTCGACCGCCGCCAGCGCCGCCTCCAGATCCTCGACCTTGATGACGGGGAGCGGCGCCTTGACCTTATCCGGTGCGGCGTCGAGCCCGACATCGGTATCCCCGCTCATCGTTGCGGCGTAATCGGGCCCGAAATCGGTGAAGGTCCAGCCAAAGGCCGCCGCATAGAAACGCTTCGCCGCCGCCCGGTCGCCGACCGGCAGTTCCAGATAGTCCAATCGCGCCATCTTCGCCTCCATCGTTCTTGCTATGTTCCGCTTCATGCCCTAATCTCGCGCCATGGGCAAGCCGGATCAGTCAAAGCGGGCGTCACGCGGTGCGACGGTCAACGCGACCAGCCGCCGCTTCACGCTGACAGAGACGATCGCCGATGGGGACTGGCTGGACGCCCAGGACGCCATCGACGGCGCGCCGCCGCCCTTGCGGACCAATGTGACGGTCGAACGGGCGCGAACGATCCTCAGCCGTAACAGCTCGCCCGACCTGCCGTTCGACCGTTCGATCAATCCCTATCGCGGCTGCGAGCATGGCTGCATCTATTGCTTTGCGCGGCCAACGCATGCCTTTTACGATCTGTCGCCGGGGCTGGACTTCGAAAGCCGCTTGTTCGCCAAGCCCAATGCCGCCGAACTGCTGCGCGCCGAGCTGGCCAAGCCCGGCTACCGCGTCGCGCCGATCGCGCTGGGGACCAATACCGACCCCTATCAGCCGATCGAGGGCGCGTGGCGGATCACGCGCGCTATCCTGGAGGTGCTGGCCGAAACGGACCATCCGGTGGCGATCACCACCAAGTCCGACCGGGTGGTCCGCGACATCGATATTCTGGGGCCGATGGCGGCCAAGGGGCTGGCGACGGTGTGCGTGTCGGTCACGTCGCTCGATGCCAGGGTCGCGCGCACGGTGGAGCCGCGCGCACCCACGCCGGAACGCCGATTGGCGGCGGTGGCGAAGCTGTCGGCGGCGGGTATCCCGACCTATGTCTCGATCGCACCAGTCATTCCGGCGATCACCGATCATGAGATCGAACATCTGGTCGAGCGTGCCGCACAGGCGGGGGCGCGCCATGCCTTCTTCATCCCCGTCCGCCTGCCGCACGAAGTCGCACCGCTATTCCGTGCCTGGCTGGCGGCGCATTTTCCCGATCGCGCGGGCAAGGTGATGGCGATCATCCAGTCCTTGCGCGGCGGGCGCGACAATGACCCGGATTTCTTCACCCGGATGAAGGGGCAAGGCCCCTGGGCCGAGTTGCTGCGGGTCCGCTTCCATCGGGCCTGTCGGCTTCACGGACTCAACCTGGATCGGCCGAAACTGGATATCAGCCGGTTTCGCCCGCCCAGAGGCCCGCAAGGTGAGTTGTTCTGAGGATCGTCCCGCATCTCCAAGGCGTTATGCCATGGAAGGAGAGACGATATGATCCACGATCCCGAACAGACCAGCCCGGAAAACCTGCCCAACGAGGACGAGGCCGACAGCTCGGGCGGCGGCTATGGCAATCATGGCGACGCGGACGAGGAACAAGACCGTCGCGAGGTTGGTGGCTGACCGCTCCGCAGCACGCTTGCCGGGACCGTCGTCGCCGCACAGGCTGCGAGGACGGTCGAGCGCCTTATCCCACCAATGCCAGTCGCGCTTCGGACGACTTCATCGCGACCGCCGTCACGCCCGGCAGATCCTCGATATGGCTCGCCAGTTCGGCATCGAGGAGGAAATTGCGGCCGAGCGTCAACAGCGTATCGCCCTCTGCGCCCTTGATCCGCGCCCGCACCTCGCCCCGCCCGTTCCGCAAGGGATCGAGCATGGCATGCAGCGCCGGAAACGCCGCCTTGTCCGCCACCGTCACCTCGACCACGAACTTAGCGGTACTGGCCAGACCGTCGAACAGCTGCACCCGCTTGATGCTGACCCGCGGCGCTTCCTCGCCCGGTCGACGGTCGAGTTCGACGGTGATGAGCGCGCAATCGCCCTCCTTGGCCGCCTTTTCCAGATCGGCCGCGACCGAATCGTCGAAACAGGTCGCCAGGAACTGCCCCGTCGCATCCGATAGCTGCGCCATCATGTAACGCTTGCCGCGCGCCGAGGTCCGCCAGCGCGCATCCTCGACCAGGGCCGCCATGGTCGCGCCGATCCGCGCGCCGTCATCGGGAATGATAAGCTCGGTCAGCGATGTATAGGTGCGCGCGCCGTGCATCTTGGCGATATGCGCATGGCGATCGACCGGATGCGCCGAGAAATAGAAGCCGAACGCCTCCTTCTCCTGCTCCATGCGCTGCGACAGGCTCCAGCGGGTGCCGGTCGGCAGCTTGATCGCGTCGCCCGCCACCTCGGCTTCGCCGAACAGACCGCCCTGCCCGCTCGTCCGCCCCTCATGGGTGCGTGCGGCGATGGCGAGGACGGTTTCGGCCACCGCATGGACGCCCGCCCGGTTCGGCTCGATCCCGTCGAACGCGCCCGCCGACGCCAGCGTTTCCAACTGGCGCTTGTTCATCAGCCGCGGATCGACCCGCTTGGCCAGCGCATCCAGCGAGGCGAAGGGGCCGCCCGCCTCCCGCTCGACCACCAGCTTCTCCATCGCACCCTCGCCGACCGACTTCAGCGCGCCCAGCGCATAGCGGACGGCCAGGCCATCCTCATGCGGCTCGACATCGAACTCGGCCTGGCTGGCGTTGATGCAGGGCGGCAGCATCGTCACGCCCATGCGCCGCGCATCGTCGACGAAGATCGCCAGCTTGTCGGTCAGCGCCATGTCGTAGCACATCGACGCGGCATAGAATTCGTGCGGATGATGCGCCTTCAGCCACGCCGTCTGATAGGCGAGCAACGCATAGGCGGCCGCGTGGCTCTTGTTGAAGCCATAGCCTGCGAACTTGTCGATCAAGTCGAACAGTTCGTTGGCCTTTTGCGCGGGGATGCCGTTCACCTCCTGGCAGCCCTTGACGAAGATGGCGCGCTGCGCGTCCATCTCCGCCTTCACCTTCTTGCCCATCGCGCGGCGCAACAGGTCGGCGCCGCCGAGCGAATAGCCGGCCAATATCTGGGCGGCCTGCATCACCTGTTCCTGATAGACGAAGATGCCGTAGGTCTCGGACAAGATCTGTTCGAGCAGGGGATGCGGGTAGATGATCTCCTCGGTGCCCTGCTTGCGGCGGCCGAAGCTGGGGATATTGTCCATCGGACCCGGCCGGTACAGCGACACGAGCGCGATGATGTCGCCGAAATTGGTCGGGCGCACGGCGGACAGAGTGCGCCGCATGCCCTCCGATTCCAGCTGGAACACACCGACCGTGTCGCCCTTCTGGAGCAGGGCATAGGTTGGCTCGTCGTCCCAGGCGAGCGCGCCGAGATCGACCTCGACCCCGCGCTTGGCGAGCAGCTGCACCGCCTTTTGCAGGACCGACAGGGTCTTGAGGCCGAGGAAGTCGAACTTCACCAGCCCCGCACCCTCGACGAACTTCATGTCGAACTGCGTCACCGGCATATCCGAGCGCGGATCGCGGTAGAGCGGCACCAGCTGCGCCAGCGGCCGGTCACCGATCACCACACCGGCGGCGTGGGTGGACGAGTGGCGCGGCAGGCCCTCCAGCTTAGTCGCCAGGTCGAGCAGGCGGCGGACCTGATTGTCGTTGGCATATTCCTTCGCCAACTCGGGCACGCCGTTCAACGCGCGCTTCAGGTCCCAAGGGTCGGTCGGATGGTTGGGCACCAGCTTGGCAAGCCGGTCGACCTGACCATAGCTCATCTGGAGCACGCGGCCGGTATCCTTGAGCACCGCGCGCGCCTTCAGCTTACCGAAGGTGATGATCTGCGCGACCTGATCGCGGCCATATTTCTCCTGCACGTAGCGGATGACCTCGCCACGCCGGGTTTCGCAAAAGTCGATATCGAAGTCGGGCATCGACACGCGTTCCGGGTTCAGGAAGCGCTCGAACAGCAGGCCCAGCTTCAGCGGATCGAGATCGGTGATGGTCAGCGCCCAGGCGACGACCGAGCCCGCACCCGAACCACGCCCCGGCCCCACGGGAATGTCATGGTCCTTGGCCCATTTGATGAAGTCGGCGACGATCAGGAAGTATCCGGGGAAGCCCATCTGGATGATGATGTCGACCTCGAACTTCAGCCGCTCATGATAGGCCTCGCGCCAGCCGGGTTCCCCCTCACCCTCCAGCTCGGCGATCCGGTCGAGCCGCGCCTCAAGCCCCGCGGTCGCGTCGCGGCGAAGCATGGCCGCCTCGCCCTCGCGGTCGCCCGCCAGGCTGGGCAGGATGGGCTTGCGCCACGGTGCCATCACCGCGCAGCGCTGTGCGACGACCAGCGTGTTGTCGATCGCCTCGGGCAGGTCCGCGAAGAGCTGCTTCATCGTCTCGGCGGGCTTCAGCCAGGCTTCGGGACAGCTCTTCGGGCGGTCGTCCATTTCGACATAGGTCGAATTGGCGATGCACAACATGGCGTCATGCGCGTCGCGGAACCCGCTATCGGCAAAGCAGCAGGGGTTGGTCGCGACCAGCGGCAGATCGCGGTCATAGGCGAGGTCGATCAGGTCCTGCTCGGCCGCCGTCTCGATCGGGTCGTCACGCCGGGCGAGTTCGACATAGAGCCGGTCGCCGAAGATCGTCTGGAGCCGGTCGGCATAGGCCCTGGCCCGGTCCGGCTGGCCTTCCGCGAACAGGCGCGCGATACCGCCCTCGCCGCCCGCCGTCAGCGCGATCAGGCCCTTGCTGAACTTTTCCAGCACGTCGAAGCCAACATGCGCGGCGAGTTCGATCGGGCGATCCAGATGCGCCGCCGACACCAGCGCGCACAGATTGTCGTAACCGGTCATGTCCTGCGCATAGAGCGCGATCCAGTCGACCACGGCCCCGACATTGTCGGGCATATCAGGCCGGGCGATGCCCAGCATCGTGCCGATCACCGGCTGCACCCCCGCCTTCTTCGCCGCGTCCGAAAAGGCCATCGCCGCGTACAACCCGTTGCGGTCGGTCAGCCCGGCAGCGGGGAAGGCGTTGGCTTTGGCTTGCGCGGCAATCGCCTTGGGATCGATCGCGCCGTCGAGCATCGTGAAGGAGGAAAAGATGCGAAGGGGCACATAACCGGAATGCATCCCCCATCCCTAGCCGAGCCCGCATGATTCGACCAGCGCGGAACCCAGTCCAAAGCGAACCGTTACGGCGACAGAAGGACTAATCCAAAGCAGGATACCGACCATGACCGACACCGATCGTTCCTTTGCGACCTCCCTTCGCCCCGGTGCTGGTTGGGGCTGGATTCTGGCTTACGGCATCTTGTCGGTGCTGCTCGGTCTGGCGGCGTTCATCTTTCCGGTGCCCGCGACGCTGGCGGCGACCCTGGTGATCGGGGCGTTCTTCCTGGCGTCGGGCATCGTGGCGATCGGCGCAGGGATTTTCGGCAAGGGGCATGAGGGGCGCGGCTATGCGATCGGCTTCGGCCTGGTCTCGCTCGTCATCGGTCTTATCATGGCGTTCGAGCCTGCCACGGGGGCGATCTCGATCACGTTGCTGGTCGCGATCTGGTTGGGCCTGCGCGGCGCGCTGGAGATCGGGCTGGGCGCGCGGATGCGGCGGCGGCGCGGGTGGATGATCGCGCTGGGCGTGCTGAACATCATCCTGGCGGTGTTCGTGCTCGCGACGCTGCCGTGGAGCGCGATGACGCTGCCGGGTTATATCCTGGGGCTGAGCTTCTTCTTCGGCGGCGTGACGTCGATCGCCTCCGCGCTCGATCACAAGAAGGGGGCGAGCGCCTTCGCCCTCTGATGACAGACCCGTCGCCCCGGCCTGTGCTGGGGCGGCATTGTCTATCGGAGTCTATCCGGGGCCTATCGGGGCGTCAGAGCAGCGCTTCGATATCCTTGGCCAGGTCTTCCGGCTTGGTCGTCGGGGCATAACGGCCGACGACATGGCCAGCACGGTCGATCAGGAACTTGGTGAAGTTCCACTTGATCGCCTTGGTCCCCAGCACGCCCGGCGCTTCGGCCTTCAGCCACTGGAAGAGCGGATCGGCGCCATCGCCATTGACCTCGACCTTCGCCATCACCGGGAAGGTCACATCATAGGTCAGCGAGCAGAAGCTGGCGATCTCCGCCGCATCACCCGGTTCCTGTGCGCCGAACTGGTTGCAGGGAAAGCCGAGCACCGTCAGCCCTTGTGCCTCATAGCGGCGATGCAGCGCCTCCAGCCCCTCATATTGCGGCGTGAACCCGCATTTGGAGGCGGTGTTGACGACCAACAACACCCGGTCCGCATAGGTCGACATGACAACGGTCGCGCCATCGGCCGCCCGGACGGTAAAATCGGTGATCCCACTCATCGATGCTTCCCCAGCAGATAGTCGAGATTGGCGCGGACGCCCGGCCATTCGCGGTCGATGATCGAATAGACGACGCTGTCACGAATACGCCCGTCGGCCATCACCTGATGCCCGCGTAGCACGCCGTCCTTCTTCGCGCCGAGCCGTTCGATCGCCGCCTGGCTGCGCTTGTTCAGCGCATCGGTGCGGATCTGGATGGCCTGGCACTCCATCACCTCAAAGGCATGGGCGAGCAGCATCCGCTTGGCTTCGGTATTGACGCCGGTACGCTGGACCCGCGTGGCATAGAAGGTGCCGCCGATCTCCAGCCGCCGATGCTGGGGCGCGATCCGCATATAGCGGGTGGTGCCGACGACCTCGCCCTCCGGCGTCTCGACCGTGAAGAGCAGCGCGCGGCCGACATCGCGCTCCTTCAGCGCCGCCGCCAGCCAGCGCTCCGGCACCTTCATCATCGAGACATTGGCGTAGAAAATGTCCCAGAGATCGCCCTCGCGCGCCGCCTCGACCAGCGCTGGCATATCCGCCTCGACGAACGGGCGCAGCGTGACGTGACGACCGACCAGCGTCGGCGTTTCGGTCCAGACGCTCATTGCAGCCGCCCCTCATGCAGGCGGACCACCCGGTCCATCTTCATCGCCAGCCGCTCGTTATGCGTCGCGACCAAGGCCGCCGAACCCTCGCCGCGCACCAGTCGCAGGAATTCGGCCAGCACGACCTCGGAGGTATGCTCGTCGAGATTGCCGGTCGGCTCGTCCGCCAGCACCAGCGGCGGCTGGTTGGCGAGCGCGCGGGCGACCGCCACGCGCTGCTGCTCGCCGCCCGACAACTGGCTTGGCCGGTGGGTCAGTCGATGGCCGAGCCCCAGCGCGGTCAACAGCCCCTTGGCGCGGGTATCGGCGGCAACGGGCAGCTTGCCCTGCACCAGTTGCGGCAGGACGACATTCTCGATCGCGTTGAAGTCGGGCAGCAGATGGTGGAACTGATAGACAAAGCCCAGATAATCGCGCCGCGCGATGGTGCGGCCATGCGAGTCGAGCTTCGACACCTCTTCCCCCGCGATCCGGATCGACCCGGAGAAGCCGCCTTCGAGCAGGCCGACCGCCTGCAACAGCGTCGACTTGCCCGAACCCGAAGGCCCCAGCAACGCTACGATCTCACCAGGGGCCACGGCCAGATCGACGCCGCGCAACACCTCGATGGTCTGGCCGCCCTGGGTGAAGCTGCGCGAAAGGCCGCGCGTCTCCAGCACCGGCTCGGCGGCGCGGGGGGCGACGGCATCGCCCATGCGGATGATCGGATCATTCATAGCGCAACACCTGAACCGGGTCCGTGCTCGCCGCCTTCCAGGCGGGGTAGAGCGTGGCGAGGAAAGAGAAGACGAGCGCCATCGACGCGATCACGATGACCTCGACGGGATCGGTCTTGGAGGGCAGTTCGGTCAGATAGCGGATGGACGGGTCCCAGAGATTCTGCCCCGTCACGAACTGCACGAAATTCACCACACCCTGCCGATAGAAGAGGAAGATTGCCCCCAGCACCAATCCGGCCAGTGTCCCCAACGCGCCGATCGTCGTGCCGACCGTCATGAAGATGCGCATCAGCCCGCCCCTCGTCGCACCCATCGTCCGCAGGATCGCGATATCGCGCGTCTTGGCGCGGACCAGCATGATGAGCGAGGACAGGATGTTGAACACCGCGACCAGGATGATGATCGACAGCACGGTGAACATCGCCACCCGCTCGACCGCCAGGGCCTCGAACAATTGCGCGTTCATCGTCCGCCAGTCGGCGATCACGGCACGGCCGCCCAGTTTTTCGGCGAGCGGCGCCAATATCTGCCCTACCTTATCGGCATCGACCGTTTGAATCTCGACCATGCCGACCGTGTCGCCCATCAGGAGTAATGTCTGTGCATCCTGGATCGGCATGATGACATACGCCTTGTCATAGTCGTACACCCCGATCTCGAAGATCGCGCCGACCTTGTAGCTGACGATGCGCGGCACCGTGCCGAAGGGCGTGGTCTGCCCCTGCGGACTGATGAGCGAAATTTCCGACCCCACCGTCGCGCCCAGCGCCTCGGCCAGACGGCTGCCGATCGCGATCCGGCCGCTGCCCGGCGTGATGCTGTCGAGATTGCCCATGATGATCTTGGAGCGGATCGCTGAGTTGTTGCGGATGTCCTGCACCCGCATGCCGCGCACCAGCACCGCCTCGACCCGGCCGTTATAGCTGGACATCAGCGGCTGTTCGATCATCGGCACCGCGCTGGTCACGCCCGGCGTCGCCTTGGCCTCGCGCACGATGTCGCGCCAGTCGGGCAGGCGTCCGCCCACTCCCTGCACCACCGCATGACCGTTCAGCCCGACGATCTTGTCGAACAGCTCGGCCCGAAAGCCGTTCATGACGCTCATGACGATGACCAGCGCCGCGACGCCCAGCATGACCGCGACCAGACTGATCGAGGCGACCAGGAAGATGAACGCCTCTCCCTTGCCCGGCAGCAGATAGCGCCGGGCGATCATCCGTTCATAGCGAGAGAGGATCATTGCGGTCCGATCGATCCATGGAAATTCCTGTCACTGTCGCGGCTGTACGGGGCGGGTCCGGCGCTGGCAATGCCGCGCCCGATTCGGGCAGCCAAACGGCCCATCCTGCCCATTGTTGCGCGCACGCCACACATCCGAGTCAATCGTAGCGCGAATGCCGCAAGAGGGATGACAAGCCCCGCCCTCCTAACGTACCACAATCTTACTGAGACACAGGCAGCAACGGCCGTGGTTCGGGGATTGCTCCAACGCTCACCCAACGAGGTTGATGCGGGAGCGGGAAAAGGGGGCTGACGAGCGATCGTCACGCAGGCGCCCGGATCGGAAACGGTCCGGGCGTTTGTCATTCGGGCCTCGTCGCGCATCGCTCCACCCGAAAAGCCGCCGGAACCGGCTGGGAAACGGGGAGCTTCCAAACTCCGTACCCCAGATGCCGGCCCGGCGCCCGTTACGGGAATTTCCCTATAGCAAATCAAGATGAACCGAATGTGGACAAATCCTGTGATTCGCCATTGCGGAGGCTTGCCCCTCCACCCCTCGCTGACGCGAGCGGTCCCCCTCCCCAAGCAAAGCTTGGGGAGGAATAAGCGTACTGAAAACCCTCCCCAAGCTTTGCTTGGGGAGGGGGACCATCGCAACGCGATGGTGGAGGGGCGGGCAACGCCCGATCAGAATGACTTGGAAATCGTAAACCCATAGGTACGCGGATCGCCGGGCTGCCCGACGATCAGGCCGGTCGAGCCCGACTGCGTCGCCAGCAGCTCGTAATAATCCTGGTCGAACAGGTTGCGCACCCAGACAAAGGCGTTCCAGCTGCCCGGCGCCTTGAACCCGGCGCGGATGTTGGACAGGCTGTATCCGTTGATATCGGTATAGGCCGAGCGCGACGGATTGGACGAGAATTTCGACCGGTAACTGCCGTCATAGCCCAGATAGAATTGCCCCTCGGTCCCCGCCACGGTCGCTGGCAGATCGTACTCCGCGCCATAGGAAAAGGCCCAGCGCGACACGCCCGGCAGCCACTGGCCCGAAATGTCGCAATAGGGCAGCGAAGCCCCCGGCGTTCCGACTGCGGCGGGCGTGCCGACGATCTGGCCGTTCACGACCGGCAGCGCCGTACCGCCGGACAGTTCCGGCGGGCATGGCGCATTGGTGAAGCGGGTATAGCGCGCATCGGTGAAGGCGCCATTGGCATAGACATTAAACCGCTCCGTCGGGCGGAAGGCCGAGTCGATCTCGATCCCGCGCGTCCGCACCCGGCCCGCATTGGCGAGATAGCCGCGCAGGACGTTGACCTGCAGATTGTTCACCGTCGCCTGATAGTCCGCGATCTCGGTCCAGAAGCCCGCGATGTTCACCGTCGCCCGGCGATCGGCGAACTGGGTCTTCAGGCCCAGTTCGAAATGATTGACCTTTTCGGGTCGCACCGTCTGCGTCGCCAGGATCGGGTTGTTCTGCGCATCGAGCGGCAGGCCCGACAGGTTGATGCCCCCCGACTTATAGCTGCGCGCATAGGTCGCATAATAATGGACGTTGGGATTGAACTCATAGGCGACGGTCAGGTCGCCTGACAAATTCCAGTTGGTGAAGGACGGCGTGTAGCTTTGCGGTGCCAGCACGCCGCGCTGGTCGCTGGTCAGGCTGGTCGAGCCCGCGCCGTTGGTGACCACGGAGACATAGGAGCCGTCCTTGCGGTCATAATTGAGCCGCAGGCCCGGCGAGATCGAAAGCCGCTCGCTGGGATGCCAGGTCAATTTGCCGAACAGCGCCGCCGAGGTGTTGGTGAAGCCGATCCTATTGCGCGCGGTCAGGCCGTTCAGCGTCGCGGGATTGCGCCCGCCCGCACTTGTCGGATTGAGCAGGAAGGCGCTCGCCGCCGGACCCTGTACCTGCAAGCCCTGGGTATCGATCGACTGCCAGAAGTAAAAGGCGCCCAGCACATAGTCGAGCGTGCGCTTGCCGTTGGACGCGATGCGGACCTCCTGCGTCACCTGGCTCTGCTGCGACGGATTGGCCGAGACGGTGGTGATCGGCAGGCCGATGAAATCCCGGTCGTTGGACGGGTCCCAATGCCAGAAGCGCCACGCCGACACGCTGGTCAGCGTGGCATCCCCCACATCCCAATTGGCAAGCAGCGACAGCCCGCCCAGTTCCTGCTTCGCACGCAGATCGGTATCGACATCGGTCAGCCGGTCAAAGGCGTTGGTCGACGGCACGCTATAGCCCTGCGCCGCCGTCAGCGCCGCATATTGCCGGTTGAGCGGCCGCTGCGTCGCGCCGACCCGCGCATAATATTGGACGCAGCAATTGGGGTTCTGTCGCGCATAATCGCCCGACAGGGTCAGGTCGAGCGTGGGCGTCGCGTGCCACAGAAACTGGCTGCGCAGCGACAGGTTATCCTGGCTGTTCTGCCATTCCTGCTGGCGCGTATTCCAGATGGTGCCGCGCCGCGTGGTAATCGATGTCGACAGCCGCACCGCCACCTTGTCGTCGACCAGGGGGCCGGACACCGAGGCCTTGCCCTGGAAGAACTCGTAATTGCCCGCACTCAGCTCGACCCGCGCCTCGGGCGTGAAGCTGGGCGGGCGGGTGATGATGTTGATCGCACCCGCCGTGGTGTTCTTGCCATAGAGCGTGCCCTGCGGCCCGCGAAGGACCTCGATCCGTTCGGTATCGGTGAAGTCGAACGTCGCCGAGGCGATGCGGCTATAATAGACCTGATCGACATAGATGCCGACGCCCTGCTCGATCCCGTCATTGGTCAGCCCGAACGGCGCGCCCAGTCCGCGGATGTTCGCCGCCGAGTTGCGCGGGTTGGTCGAATAGAATTGCAGCGTCGGCTGTATCTGGGTCAGCCGGTTGACATTATAGGTCCCCGTCTCGGCCAGTGCGGTGCCGCCGATCACTGACATGGCGATGGGGACGCTCTGGATGGTCTCGGCCCGCCTGCGTGCGGTGACGACGACATCGCCACCACCCTGCTGTGCGGTGCCCAGCCGCCCTTCGTCCTGGCGGGTCTGCGTCGCCGGAGCCGCATTCGTCGGATCGGCTTGCGGCACGGCGGCGGCACTCGTCTGCGCGGCCAGGATCAGGGCCAGGGTCAAGGACATGGAAGCTCCCCTTTTGATTTCATCTCCCATTCACACATCGTTTTAGTATGCATTCAAGCCACGGGCGGCTTGGGCAAGGCGAAGATTTGCTTCTCCGTCCATCAGGGCTCTTGAAGACCCTTTATCATGAACCATATTGGTTCGCGTGCGGTGCCGGTATCGGGCCGCACGGATCAGTCGAGCGCCACCCCGCGCCGGGGCGGACCGGCCGATCCCGTTTCAATTCGCTTCTGATGGAGGTTTTGACATGCGTATCGATCTGACCCCGTACCGCCGTTCGACCATTGGCTTCGACCGGCTGTTCGATCTGCTGGAGGCCAATTCGCGTAGTGCTTCGGCGGAGAATTATCCCCCCTTCAACCTCGAACGTCTGGCCGAGGACCGTTACCGCATCACCCTGGCGGTAGCCGGTTTCAGCCGCGACGAAATCGAGATCACCGCGCAGCAGAACATGCTGCTCGTCACCGGCAAGAAGGATGACAAGGCGACCGCGCCCAACTTCCTGCATGTCGGGATCGCCAATCGCTCGTTCGAGCGGCGCTTCGAACTGGCGGACTTCGTGTTCGTCGAGGACGCTCGCCTGAACGACGGCCTGCTCGTCATCGACCTCGTTCGCGAGGTGCCCGAGGCGATGAAGCCCAAGACGATCGCGATCAAGACGGGCCAGCCGCTCGCTGCGGTGGAACATCACGCCGACCAGACCGACGAGGCCAAGGCGGCGTAAGAAGCTCGACGTCTTTCTCTCCCTGAAGACGTCGCGGGGCGTCCGGACCGATGGGTCCGGGCGCCTTATGTTTTAATGGGAGGATAGGCCCATGCTTCCGCCAAGTCCCGTTTGCAGGCGCTGCTACTGGTCAGCTTTTTGCCAAGCCGATCCTGTGCTTGAAATAGCGAAAGAGGATGGCGGAATGGCCTCGTGCCCTATCCATTCGGCCGCGCGACAGGGCCAAGACTGAGCGCGCCATCCTGCCTATGATTTCCACCGGGATTTCTGATCGGCGCGCGGTGAACAACAGATGCGCCAACTCCTGCTGGATATATTTTTCCAGCAAGACGCCTTTCTCCGCCGCGCCACGGTTCTCATAGGCAACGTCGGTGGTGATGACCCCCGCGATCTTGGATGTGGGATGGCGCTCGAGATACCGTTTGGCCCATTCCTGATCTTCCGACGCGAATACGTCCTCGCGGAACGGATAGCGGAGCGCTTCCGCCGTCTCGATCATCCCGAAGCTGTTGGAAAGGCCATTTCGTCCGGTGTAGGATCGTGAGTCAATGATGTCGAAGCGCTGGACGCCCGATGCATTGGGCGGTGGCGGAGACCAATAGATGATCCGGGCCCCGACGCGCTGCGCTTCTTGCCACCCCCGCTCGATCAGATCGTCAGCCATGGGAACGGTATGACTGCTGATCATCAAGGAGAGTGGCGTACGAACGGCACCAATCCCAAGGTTTATCGCCTTGGAATAATTGAATTCACCGGCATATCGCACAACACGTCCCATAGCCCGTAACGCTGTATGCGTTTGCTCGTCGCCCGATGAATCCACGAAGACGATATCTTTGGGCGGGATGCTTTGTCGACGCAGCAAAGCTACCACCCGGCCAAGCAACTCATCGGCTCTGTTCGTCCGAATGACTGCCGTATAATCGCACAGTTCGACCATGATCGCCCCCGATATGCCAAACCGAGGCTATGGCGGGCAATTGATCACTGATCCAGATTAGGGCCGATGGGGGGGCTGTTTCATTAGGGGACTGTCGACAGCCCACACAAGAATAAAAGCGTCGCTGCCCTCATTCTCCGCTTCGCAGAGAAAACCCCGCCCCCCTTTATCAGGAGGCGGGGCTCTCAAATCAGACCAACCGGCTCTGCTTGACGGCCGCTTCGATGAAGCTGGCGAAGAGGGGGTGCGGGTCGAAGGGCTTGGACTTGAGTTCCGGGTGGAACTGCACGCCGACGAACCAGGGATGGTCGGGCCGCTCAACGATTTCGGGCAGCGTGCCATCCGGCGACATGCCGCTGAACACCAGACCGCCCTTTTCCAGTGCTTCCTTATAGCCGGTGTTCACCTCGTAACGGTGACGGTGACGCTCCGAAATGTCCTCGCTGCCATAGATGGAAGCGACGACGCTGTTCCCCGCCAGCTTGGCCTGATAGGCGCCCAGCCGCATCGTGCCGCCCAGGTCGCCGCTCGCCTCACGCTTTTCCAGACCGTCGCGGCCCATCCATTCGGTGATGAGGCCGACGATCGGTTCGGCGGTGGGGCCGAATTCGGTCGAGGAGGCCTCCGTAATGCCCGCAAGGTTCCGCGCGCCCTCGACGCACGCCATCTGCATGCCGAAGCAGATGCCGAAATAGGGCACGCGGCGTTCGCGAGCGAAACGCACCGCCTCGATCTTGCCTTGCGCGCCGCGCTCGCCGAACGCGCCGGGGACGAGGATGGCGTGGCAGGGTTCGAGCTGCTGCGCGATCTCGCTCTCGTCGCCCTCGAACAGTTCGGCGTCGATCCAGCGGATATGGACCTTCACCTTGTTGGCGATGCCGCCATGGACGAGCGCTTCGTTGAGCGACTTATAAGCGTCCTGAAGGCCGACATATTTGCCGACCACGCCGATCGTCACTTCACCTTCCGGATTGACCAGACGGTCGACGATCTCGGTCCAGCGTGACAGGTCTGGTGCGCCCTCCGGCTCGATACCGAAGGCGCGCAGCACTTCCGAATCGAGACCCTCGGCATGATATTGCAGCGGCACCGCATAGATGCTCTTGGCGTCCAGCGCCGGAATGACAGCAGAGGGCGGCACGTTGCAGAACAGGCCGATCTTGGCCCGGTCCGAGGCGGGCAGCGGATGCTCGCAGCGGCAGACCAGCACGTCGGGCGCCACGCCCAGCGCCGCGATCTCGCGCACCGAATGCTGGGTCGGCTTGGTCTTCAGCTCGCCCGCCGCCGCGATGTACGGCACCAGTGTGACGTGGATGCTGATCGACTTGCCGCGACCCAGTTCGTTCTTGAGCTGACGGATCGCCTCGATGAAGGGCAGCGATTCGATATCACCGACCGTGCCGCCGATCTCGCACAGGATGAAGTCGATCTCTTTGCCGTTCTCGTCGAGCGTGTCGGCCTTGGCGAAGGCCTTGATCGCGTCGGTGACGTGCGGGATGACCTGGACGGTCGCGCCCAGATAGTCGCCGCGCCGCTCGCGCTCGATGATCGTCTTGTAAATCCGGCCCGAGGTGACGTTGTCCGACTGGCGCGAGGAAACGCCGGTGAACCGCTCATAATGCCCGAGGTCAAGGTCGGTCTCCGCCCCGTCATCGGTCACATAGACTTCGCCGTGCTGATACGGGCTCATCGTGCCCGGATCGACGTTGAGATAGGGATCGAACTTGCGGATGCGCACGCTGTAGCCGCGCGCCTGCAAGAGAGCCGCAAGAGAGGCCGCCATGAGGCCTTTGCCGAGCGACGAGACCACGCCGCCGGTGATGAAGATATACCGCGCCATGGGAAGAATCGCCTAGCTTGGATGGGGTGGATACGACAACAGCAAAGATGCGCGCCGCCGACGATTTGCGGCGGCGCGAGGGCCTAAGCTGCGATGAAAGCCCGGATTAGCGGGCGAGCGGGACCGCCGAATTGTCCGCGGGCTGAGTCGCCGGAGCGCTGGCATTGCCGGTCGGAACGGGGGCGGGCGCAGGCTGGGTGATCGGCGCCTGAGTCGCAGGGGTGCGGGCGAGCGAGGTATCGATCGCGGGCGCGCCGCGCGTCGCGGCCATCACCGCCAGCAGGATCGAGAAGCCGACGAACGCCGTGGCCAGCACCGCCGTCGCACGGCTGAGGAAGTCCGCCGCGCCGCGCGCCGACATCAGCCCCGACGGGCTGCCCCCCATGCCCAGACCGCCGCCTTCCGACCGCTGCATGAGGATCACCGTGACCAGGGTCGCGGCGATGATGGCGTGGATGACGAGCAGGAATGCGAACATGAGGCGCGTATGATCCCGAGTAAGGGGTGTGCGAAACCGCGCACATAGGCGAGGCGCGTGGCGGGATCAACCTCGCCAGATCCTCCCCATCGCCGGATGGGAAGGAGGACCGCACCCACAGGGCGTGGTTGAGGGGCATGGCCGGTCCGTTTCGCCCCTCCACCATCGCTGACGCGATGGTCCCCCTCCCCGAGCAGGCTCGGGGAGGAATGAGAATCACTGACGCAAGTTGTTCACCTCATCGGAACAGGAGTGAAACCACCACGGATAAAGGGCGTTATGACTTCGAAACAACGCCCGGCAAAGCCCGGCACAGCCATTGGAATCGCCATCGTGTCCAATCCACACGACCCGCAGTCGCTGTTCGCCTGGATGAGCGCCCTTGTCGATTATGTCCGGTCGGGGGAGCCCGATCTGACCAACCGGCAAATGGCTTTGTTGCTCGTCGTCTACCTGCGCCCCGGCCCCCATACGGTTCGCGGTCTGGCGCGCGCTTTGAACGTCTCGAAACCCGTCGTCACCCGCGCCTTGAATAGACTGGGAACGCTGGGCTATCTGCGCCGCCAACGCGATGATAGCGACAAGCGCAACATCTTTGTCGCCAGGACACCTGAAGGGGCGGACTTTCTTGAAGAATTCGGACATTTCATCGGCGCTGGCGACGCCCCTGCCCTCCAACGAGCCAGCGCGTAAGAGCTTTGCGCTGCAGGGTCGGACCGTCGGTCTCGATCCCCGCACCCATGCGGTTCGTCCCGATCTGGCCGATGTCAGGCTCGCTGAATACGTATTCGCGCCGCATTATGCCGCCCCCCTGCCCTATAGGACCAACGCGCCGGTGACCCTGCGCGAAGGACGTCCGACCGACAGCGCGGTCCTGGCCGAACTTCGTGCGGGCGAGACGTTCGAAGTGCTGGAACTGGCGGGCGGCCATGCCTGGGGCATTGCGCCCAGGCTGGGGCTGGTCGGTTATTGCGATGCGCAACTGTTGGAGCGGGTGCAGTGACGAAGACGGTCTTTATCGATGGCGGCGCGGGAACCACCGGGCTGGAGATCGCCGACCGGCTGGCGGGGCGGCCCGACCTGTCGATCCTGACGCTGCCCGATGACCGCCGCAAGGATGCCGATGCACGGCGCGAGGCGATCAACGATGCCGATTTCGTCATCCTCTGCCTGCCCGACGACGCGGCGCGCGAGGCGGTCTCGCTGATCGCCAACGACCGGACGCGGGTGGTCGACGCCTCGACCGCGCATCGCACGGCCGATGGCTGGGTGTACGGCCTCGCCGAACTGGAGCCCCAGCAGCAGGACCGGATCGCGGCCGCCCGCTTCGTCTCCAATCCCGGCTGCTACCCCACCGGCTTCCTGGCGCTCGTCCGCCCGCTGGTCCGCGCCGGGCTGATCCCCGCCGACTGGCCGGTCACGGTCAACGCCGCCTCGGGCTATTCGGGTGGCGGCAAGGCGATGATCGCCGAATATGAAAGCGCGACCCAGCGCGCCTTCCGCCCCTACGGCCTCACCCTCGCGCACAAGCATGCGCCCGAGATGCAGCGTCATTCGGGCCTGCGCCATGCGCCGATCTTCGCGCCCGCCGTGGTCGACACCTATCGCGGCATGGTGGTCGAGGTGCCCCTGCCCCTTTACGCGCTGCCCGGCACGCCCTCGCTCGAGAGCATCGCGCAGGTGCTGGCAGAGGCCTATGCCGACAGCCGCATCGTGCGTTTCGCGCCCGAAGACGTGGCGGCGGTGAATATCGAGGAAAATGCCGGTTCGGACCGGATGACCTTGCGCGTCTGCGGCAATGCGGCCACGGGTCAGGCTCGACTGATCGCCACGCTCGACAATCTGGGCAAGGGGGCCGGAGGAGCGGCGGTGCAGAATTTGAATATCATGGCCGGGCTCGATCCGACCTCCGGCCTCGTCCTCTAAGGAGACGTCATGACGCGCAATCCCGTTGGCAAGCTGCTGCTGTTCGGTGCGACCGGCGATCTGTCGCAGCGGATGCTGCTGCCCTCGCTGTTCAATCTTCATTCCGACGGCCTGTTGCCCGAAGGCCTGACGATCACCGGCACCGCGCGGTCGGATCATGACGATGCCAGCTTCCGCGCCTTTGCGGAACATGCGCTCGACACCTTCCTGCCCGACGATCGCAAGGATGGCGGCATCATCGCCAGCTTCCTCGACCGGCTGCAATATCAGTCGCTCGACGCCTCGACGACCGAGGGGTTTCCGGCGCTCGCCGAAAAGGTCGGCGACGTGTCGAACGGCCTGGCCATCTATCTGTCGACCGCACCCAGCCTGTTCGAATCGACCATCAAGGGCCTCGAATCGGTCGGCCTGGCGGGCGAGACGGTGCGGATCGGCCTGGAAAAGCCGCTCGGCTACGACCTCGCCTCGTCCAAGGAGATCAACGACGCGGTGGCGTTCGGCTTCCCCGAGGAGCGGACCTTCCGCATCGACCATTATCTGGGCAAGGAAACCGTCCAGAACATCCTGGCGCTGCGCTTCGGCAACTTCTTCTTCGAGCCGATCTGGAACGCGCACGGCATCGACAATGTCCAGATCACCATCGCCGAGACGGTCGGGCTGGAGGATCGCGCGGGCTATTATGAGGGCGCAGGCGCGCTGCGCGACATGGTGCAGAACCATATTCTGCAACTGCTCGCGCTCATCGCGATGGAGCCGCCCGCGCGTTACGACGGCACCGCGATCCGCGATGAAAAGGCCAAGGTCTTCCGCTCGCTGCGGCTGATGACGCCCGAAGAGGTGCCGCACAACACCGTCACCGGCCAATATGCGGACGGCGCGGTCGGCGGGAAGATCGTGGGCTCCTATGCCGACGAACTGGGCAAGCCGTCCAAGACCGAGACCTTCGTCGCGATCAAGGCGCATGTCGACAATTGGCGCTGGCAGGGCGTGCCCTTCTACCTGCGCACCGGCAAGCGCATGGCCGCGCGCCGCTCGGAAATCGCGATCCAGTTCAAGCCGGTGCCGCACTCGATGTTCGCCGGGCGTGGCGGGCTGCTCCAGCCCAACACGCTCGTCATCCGCCTTCAGCCGGAAGAATATATCCAGCTGCTGGTGATGGCGAAGGAGCCGGGCCTCGACCGCGACGGCATCCGTCTGCGCGAAGTGCCGCTGAACCTGTCGCTCGACGCCGAGTTTGCAGGGACCCGTCGCCGCATCGCCTATGAGCGGCTGCTGCTCGACCTGATCGAGGGCGACCAGACACTGTTCGTCCGCCGCGACGAGGTGGAGGCGCAATGGACCTGGATCGACGCCATCCGCGCCGGTTGGGACGCCAATGACGTCAAGCCCAAACATTATCCCAGCGGCAGTTGGGGTCCGTCCTCCGCCATCGCGCTGACCGAGCGCGACGGGGTGCACTGGCAGGACGACTGACACCCTCCGCGCGTCGCGCGACGTGTGGCATTATCGGCAAGGACCGGGTCCGCTGGCCAACGCGGCGGACCGGCCTTGCCCCGACTTTTTGGAACAGGATGACATGACCGACGAAATCGAATGGTGGGATTATGAAGACACCACCGAAATGGCGAATGCGCTGGCGGGCGACATCCAGTTCATCATCGAAAGCGCGATCGAGGCGCGCGGCGCGGCGGTGATCGCACTGTCGGGCGGCAAGACGCCGATCCCGGTCTATGAGAAGCTCAGCGCAGCCAAGCTCGACTGGAAGCGGGTGACCATCGTCCCCGCCGACGAGCGCATCGTGCCGCTGGGCGATCCGCTGTCCAACGTCACCATGATCGGCAAGATCTTCCTGCCCAAGGGCGCGCGCGTCATGCCGATCGTGCCGCAGGCGACGTCGGACTATAAGGCCGCGGGTCGTTCGGCCGATGCGCTGATGCAGGAACTGCACTGGCCGCTCGATCTCGTCCTGCTGGGCATGGGTGCGGACGGGCATACCGCCTCGATCTTCCCCGGCCCCGATTATGACGAAGCGCTCAACGGCCCCAAGGAGCGCCGCGCGCTGGGCCTGATGCCCGACCCGCTGCCGCCCGAGGCACCGGTGGCGCGCGTGACGCTCAGCCGGGCGGGCATCGTCTCGGCGCGGTCGATCATGATCGCCATCTCTGGCCCTGCCAAGAAGAAGGTCCTTGAAGACGCGATCAAGGAAGGCGCCTCGTCGCCCTATCCGATCGGCCGTGTGCTTGCGGACGTGGAACTGCCGATCGATATCCACTGGAGCGAGCAATGAGCCTGAACGCCGCCGTCTCTGCCGTCACCGACCGGGTCATCGAACGCTCCCGGCCAGGCCGTCAGGCCTATCTCGACCTGATCGCACGTGAGGCCGAGACGTCGGTGCGCCGCCCCAATCTGGGCTGCGCGAACCTGGCCCATGCCTATGCCGGGACCGAGGAAGACCGCGACGCCATGAAGGCGGATCGCGGCATGAATATCGGCATCGTGTCGGCCTATAACGACATGCTGTCGGCGCACGCCGTCTATTATCGCTACCCCGAACTGATGAAGGTCTGGGCGCGCGAAGTGGGTGCCACCGCGCAGGTGGCGGGCGGCGTGCCCGCCATGTGCGACGGCGTGACGCAAGGCTATGCGGGCATGGAACTGTCGCTGTTCAGCCGCGACACCATCGCGCTGTCGACCGCAGTTGCCCTGTCCCACGGCACGTTCGAGGGTGCCGCGCTGCTCGGCATCTGCGACAAGATCGTGCCCGGCCTGCTGATGGGGGCGCTGCGCTTCGGTCATCTGCCGATGATCCTGGTCCCCGGCGGCCCGATGCCGACCGGCCTTCCCAACAAGCAGAAGGCCGCCGTCCGTGAAGCCTTTGCCGAGGGCAAGGCGGGCCGCGACGAACTGCTCGACGCCGAGATCGCGGCCTATCATTCGAAGGGCACCTGCACCTTCTACGGCACCGCCAACACCAACCAGATGATGATGGAGGTGATGGGCCTGCACATGCCGGGCGCCGCCTTCGTCAATCCGGGCACCAAGCTGCGTCAGGAACTCAGCCGCGCCGCCGTCCACCGCCTGGCCGCGATCGGGCAGCGCGGCGACGACTATCGCCCGCTGGGCCGGTGCGTCGATGAAAAGGCCATCGTCAACGCGGCGGTCGGCCTGCTGGCGACCGGCGGTTCGACCAACCACCTGATCCACCTGCCCGCCATCGCACGCGCGGCGGGGATCATCATCGACTGGGAGGATATGGACCGCCTGTCGGCCGCCGTGCCGCTGATCGCGCGGGTCTATCCCAATGGTTCGGCCGATGTGAACGGCTTCGAGGCGGCGGGCGGCATGCCCTATGTCATTCGCGAGCTGCTGTCCGCAGGCCTCCTCCACCGCGACATCATGACCGTCGCGGGCAAGGACCTGTCCGACTATGGCCAGACCGCCGTCATCGCGGAGGACAAGCTGGCGTGGACGCCAGTCGGCGACAGCGGCGACGAGACGATCCTGCGCCCCGCCGCCGCGCCCTTCTCGGCCGATGGCGGGATGCGCATCCTGTCGGGCAATCTGGGCCGCGCCTGCATCAAGGTGTCGGCCGTGGAGCGCGAGCGCTGGGTCATCGAGGCCCCTGCCCGCGTCTTCTCCGACCAATCCGAAGTCCAGACCGCGTTCAAGGCGGGCGAGCTGGAGCGCGATGTCGTGGTCGTCGTCCGCTTCCAAGGCCCTAAGGCGAACGGGATGCCCGAGTTGCACAAGCTGACCCCGCCGCTGGGCGTGCTCCAGAACCGGGGCTTCAAGGTCGCGCTCGTCACCGACGGCCGCATGTCGGGCGCGAGCGGCAAGGTGCCCTGCGCCATCCATCTCAGCCCCGAGGCGATCGGCGGGGGGGCGATCGGCCTGATCCGCGACGACGACATCGTGCGGCTCGACGCGGTGGCGGGGACGCTCGACGCGCTGGTCGATCCGGCCGAATGGGCGGCCCGGCAGCGGGTCGAGACGCCCGCCCCGGTTCAGGGCATGGGCCGCGAATTGTTCGCACTGTTCCGTCAGGCCGCCGACGAAGCCGAGAAGGGCGCATCGCCCATTCTCGCCGCCGCCGGTCTGTAAAACGATAAGGGGGAGGACATCATGGAAATCGTAGCCGTCGACATCGGGGGCACGCATGCGCGCTTCGCGATCGCCGAGGTCGAGAATGGGCGTGTGGTGAAGCTCGGCGAACCGTGCACGCAGAAGACCGCCGAGCACGCCTCGCTCCAGACGGCGTGGCAGGCGTTCGAGGCGCATCTGGGCCGCCCGCTGCCCAAGGCCGCCTCGCTCGCCATCGCGTCGCCGATCACCGGCGACGTGATCCGCATGACCAACAATCCCTGGGTCATCCGGCCCTCGCTGATTCCCGAACGGCTGGGCGCGGACGTCTATACGGTCATCAACGATTTCGGCGCGGTCGGCCATGCTGTCGCGCAGGTGCCGGAAGAGGATTTCCTGCATATCTGCGGCCCTGAGGAGCCGATGCCCGAACACGGCGTCGTCACCGTCTGTGGTCCGGGCACAGGCCTGGGCGTCGCGCAGGTGCTGATGACCCCCAACCGCTATCACGTCATCGAGACCGAGGGCGGGCATATGGACTATGCGCCGCTCGACGGGATCGAGGACGCCATCCTGAAGCGCCTGCGCCGCACCTATACGCGCGTGTCGTGCGAGCGGATTTGCTCCGGGCCGGGCATCGTCGCGATCTATGAGACGCTCGCCTCGCTGGAAGGCCGTGCGGTGCCCAGCCGCGACGACCGCGAAATCTGGACCGAGGCGCTGGAGGGCACCGATTCGATCGCGCTCGCCGCGCTCGACCGTTTCTGTCTCGCGCTGGGCGCGGTGGCGGGCGACTTCGCACTGGCGCAGGGGGCCAAGACCGTCGTGATCGCGGGCGGCCTCGGCTACCGGATCAAGGACAAGCTGTTGCGTTCGGGCTTCGACCAGCGCTTCGTCGCCAAGGGCCGGTTCCAGTCGCTGATGGCGCGCATCCCCGTCAAGCTCATCACCCATCCCCAGCCCGGCCTGTTCGGCGCGGCCGCGGCCTTTGCCCAGGAGCATTCATGACCGACATCGCCACCATCATGCGCACCAGCGCGGTCATCCCCGTGCTGGTCATCGACGACGCCGCCACCGCCAAGCCACTGGCCGAAGCGCTGGTCGCGGGCGGGCTGAAGGTGCTGGAGGTGACGCTGCGCACCCCCGCCGCGCTGGAGGCGATGGCCGAGATGAAGAAGGTGCCCGGCGCGATCGTCGGCGCAGGGACCGTCGTCAACGAACAGCAGCTGCGCGACGTCGCCGATGCGGGGGCGGAGTTCATCGTCTCGCCGGGTTTGACCGACCGGCTGGGTGCGGCGGTGATCGACAGCGGCATTCCCTATCTGCCGGGCGTGGCCAATGCGGGCGACATCATGCGTGGTCTCGACCTGGGGTTGACCCACTTCAAGTTCTTCCCCGCCGAGACCAGCGGCGGCCTGAAGGCGCTCAAGGCGCTTGCCGCGCCCTTCTATCAGGCGCGCTTCTGCCCGACCGGCGGCATTACCGAGGCGAGCGCGCCGGGCTGGCTGGCCTTCGACCGCGTGCTATGCGTCGGCGGGAGCTGGGTCACGGGCGGATCGATGGCCGATGTGGAGGCCAAGGCCCGCGCCGCAGCCGCGTTGCGCGGTTAAGCCTGTTCCTCCCCTGCAAGGGGAGGGGGACCATCCGAAGGATGGTGGAGGGGTGTCCCCGCCGTGGTGACACCCCTCCGTCAGGGCTTCGCCCTGCCACCCCCCCCTTGCAGGGGAGGAATTTCCCGAACCGCCGTCAGCAACCACTGCCGAAACGCCCGCATCGCCAGCCCTTCCTTCCGCGACAGCAAGTGCGTCAACCAGTAACGCCCGGCATCGATCTCCAGCGCGAAGGGCTGGACCAGTTGCTCCGCCGCCAGTTCGCGCAGAAACATCGCGCGTGGGGCCAGCGCCACGCCGAGCCCCGCCATCGCCGCGCCCACCATCAGCGCGGAACTGTCGAACATCGGCCCGCGCAACGCCGGGGCCGGAACGCCCGCCGCCTCGAACCACCGCTCCCATTCGCTGACCCGGTAGGAGCGCAGCAGCCTCTCCCGCGCCAGATCCTCGGGTTGGCCCAAGCGCCCGGCAATCCTTGGCGCGCATAACGGTGTCAGCGGAGCGGCCTGCAACGGCTCGGCATGGGTGCCATGCCACGCCCCGTCGCCGAAACGAATCGCGTAATCGAGCCCCTCGCCTGCCAGATCGACCCGGTTGTTGTTGATCGACACCCGGACATCGATGTGCGGATGGGCCAAAGCGAAATCGTCAAGCCGCTCCAGCAGCCAGCCGGTGGCAAAGGTCCCCACCACGCCCAACCCCAGCGAATATTGGAACCGTCCGTCGGCGAACCGGTCCAGCGTGGCGCCGATCCGGTCGAACATCTCAGCGAGCACCGGCACCAGCGCCTGTCCGTCATCGGTCAGCGCCAATCCGCGCGGCAGCCGGTGGAACAGCCGCGTCCCCAAACGCTCCTCCAGTGCGGCGACCTGATGGCTGACCGCCCCCTGGCTGACGCAGAGTTCGATCGCGGCGCGCGTGAAGTTCAGATGGCGCGCGGCGGCCTCGAAAGCACGCAGGGCGTTCAGCGGCAATTGGGCGCGGTCCATACCCCATCATGAATTTTGCTCATGGCTCTGTCGAGGGAAGATGCTTTGCCGATGCCGAAGGCGGTCGGCATCATGACGCCCGAGGAGACACGCCATGCTCGGCAGACCGACCCTGCTCTCGCTGATCGCCCTTACGTCCATGCCCGCGACGCCGCAGACCATAGACCCGCTGACGCGGCCCATCGTCACCGAACATACAGCGGAATGGCTGACGCCCCGGCCGCCCGTCCGGGTGTTCGGCAAGACCTATCTGGTCGGCTTCGGTGGCCTGAACGTCGCCCTGATCGATACCGGCAAAGGCCTGATCCTCATCGACGGCGCGCTGCCCCAGGCGGCCCCTGCGATCCTCACCAATGTTGCCAAGCTCGGCTTTGGCCCGCACGACATCAAATATATTCTCAGCACAGAACCGCATTTCGATCATGCGGGCGGAATTGCGGCACTGGCCCGCGATACCGGCGCGACGGTCGTTGCGAGCGCACGCGGAGCCGAGGGCCTGCGGAGCGGCCGACTGGCGGGGGACGATCCGCAACGTGGCTATGACAGCCGCTTTCCGCCCGTGCGCGCCGTGACGGTCATCCACGACGGCGAGCGACTGACGCTGGGCGATACCGTCATCACCGCGCGGGCGACGCCGGGGCATACGATGGGCAGCATGAGCTGGAGCTGGCGCGCCTGCGAGGGCACCCGGTGCAAGGCGATCGTCTTCGCCGCCAGCCTGAACCCGGTATCGACCGACGACTATCGCTTCTCTGCGCCCGCGAACAAGGCCGTGGTCGCAGCTTTCGCACGTGGCCAGGCGGCGATGCGCACCCTGCCCTGCGACATTCTGATCACCGCCCATGCCGATCAGGACGGCGCAACCGAGCGCTACCTGACCAAACCGGGAGCCTGCCGCGCCTATGCCCTGTCGTCGCAGCGGCGGCTCGCCCAACGGATCAGCAGCGAACGGCGCTGATCCTTACATCTCCCCGCGCTGGCGACGGATCGCGTACCATTTGCGCACATTGGCATTATGTTCTGCCAACGTGTCGGCAAAGACATGGCCGCCCGATCCGTCCGCGACGAAATACAGCGCCTTGCTGTCCGCCGGGTCCAGCACCGCGTCGATCGACGCACGGCCCGGATTGGCGATCGGCCCGACCGGCAGGCCGGGGCTGGCATAGGTGTTGTAGCCATTCTTGGCATGCAGTTCGGAGCGCAGGATGCGGCGTCCCAGCGGACGGCCCTTGGTGATCGGGTAGATCACGGTCGGGTCGGCCTGAAGCGGCATGCCGATGCGCAGACGGTTGCCATAAACCGCCGCCACCGTCCGCCGTTCGGACGGCTTGGCCGTCTCCTTCTCCACGATCGAGGCGAGGATGATCGCCTCCTGCGGTGTCTTGACCGCGATGCCCGGCTTTCGGTTGGCCCAGGCCTGGGCGAGATAATCCTTCATTGCCTTTTGCATCCGCGCGACGACCGAGGCACGGGTGTCGCCCTTCTGATAGGCATAGCTGTCGGGCAGGACCGATCCCTCGGCGGGTACGGCCACGTCGCCGGTCAGCCCGTCCGCGCGCATCAGCGCGTCATGGACCAGGACCGAGGGATAACCCTCCGGCACCGGCACCAGCCGCTGGCGCACCTTGCCCTCCTGCAACAGCGCCAGGACGTCGGAGGCGCTGGCATGTTCGGGGATGGCATATTCGCCCGCCTTGATCGCACCGCCCTCGCCAAACAGCCGCGCATAGAGGCGGAAGCGCCCGGCCGAGCGGATCGCGCCCACCTTTTGCAGTTCGTTGGCGGCGCGGGCGAGGCTGGCCCCCTCGGGCACGACGACCGCGAGCGGCTTGTCGGCCGGACCGCTGCCCGCCCAGTCATGCGCGACCCAGGCGAAGACGGCGATGCCGATCAGCCCCAGCAGCAATCCGATACAGCCGACCTTGCGCATATCTCACCCGGTTTCGAAGGGGACACCAGCCCCGAACAGACAACGACCCCGGCAACGATCCGGGTCCGCTTGCATGTCTGGCCGATGGCGTGAGCCTGACCGTTTTGCAAGCGGGCCCGGTCGTCGCCGGGGCCGTCTTTTTCACGCGTCCACCTTCGCCCGCATAAGGCGAAGCACGGAGGGGCGCCTTAGATCGCCTTCATCACCAGCGAGGCGTTGGTGCCGCCAAAGCCGAACGAGTTGTTCAGCACCGCCTTCACTTCGCGCTTCTTGGCCATATGCGGGACCAGGTCGACACCCTCGGTCCCCTCATCGGGATTGTCGAGGTTCAGCGTCGGCGGCACGATCTGGTCGCGTAGCGCCAGGATGCAGAAGATGCTCTCGACCGCGCCTGCCCCGCCCAAAAGATGGCCGATCGCCGACTTGGTGCTCGACATGGACGCACCCGACAGGTCGTCGCCGAACACGCGCTTGGCGGCGGCCAGCTCGATCGTATCGGCCATGGTCGAGGTGCCATGCGCGTTGATGTAATCGATGTCCGACGGCTCCATGCCCGCCTTGCGCAGCGCCATGCGCATCGCATTCTCGGCGCCCTTGCCCTCGGGATGCGGCGCGGTGACGTGATAGGCGTCGCCCGACAGGCCATAGCCGACCACTTCGGCATAGATTTTCGCGCCGCGCGCCTTGGCGTGCTCATATTCCTCGAGCACGACGACGCCCGCGCCCTCACCCATCACGAAACCGTCGCGGCCCTTATCGTAAGGGCGGCTCGCCTCGGTGGGGCGATCGTTCATGCTCATGTTGAGCGCGCGTGCCTGGGCAAAGCCCGCCACGCCCAGCGGATTGATCGTGCTTTCCGCACCGCCCGCCAGCATGATGTCGGCATCGTCGTCGCGGATCATGCGCGCCGCATCGCCGATCGAATGCGCGCCGGTCGAGCAGGCGGTGACGACCGCATGGTTCGGGCCCATCAGGCCGTATTTGATGCTGACCTGACCCGAGATCAGGTTGATCAGGCGACCATGGACGAAGTGCGGGCTGACCCGGCCGGGGCCGCGCTCATGCAGGTTGACCGATTCGATCTCAATGCCCGGCAGACCGCCGATGCCCGAGCCGATCGACACGCCCGCGCGAAGCCGCATCTCTTCGTCCATCTCGGTGAGACCGGCGTCTTCCAGCGCCTGTCCGGCGGCGTCGATGCCGTAGACGATGAAGGGATCGACCTGACGCTGAACCTTGTGGTCGACGCGCTTGTCAGGATCGAAGCCATATTCGTGATCCTTGGGCTTCACCTCGCACGCGATGGTGCATTTCTGCCCCGTAGTATCGAACCGCGTGATCGGACCGGCGCCGGACTTGCCGGCGATCAGATTGGCCCAGGCGGTTTCCACATCCGCGCCCAGCGGCGTGACAAGACCCAGACCAGTTACGACAACGCGCCGCATATTCTACTCCATCTCACACGAAAACGGCTCCCCGCCCGCTATGTCGGGGTCGGGGAGCCGCTTGCAACCTGGTCTCGCGACCTGTTCGGCGCGTGGGTCACACGCGCCGAGTGGCCCCGGAATTAGGCCTTGTTCTCGTCGATATACGTGATCGCGTCCTTGACGGTCGTGATCTTCTCGGCGGCATCGTCCGGGATTTCGACACCGAACTCTTCCTCGAACGCCATGACGAGCTCGACGATGTCGAGGCTGTCGGCACCGAGGTCGTCGATGAAGCTCGCGTCCTCGGTCACCTTGTCGGCTTCGACGCCGAGATGCTCGACGACGATCTTCTTCACGCGGTCGGCGGTCTCGCTCATGGTAATCCCTTCTCGTAATTCATCGGGGGTTGATACTTCCTGAACGCACGTAGAACGCGCGCCCTAGTCTGGCAAGCCCGTCCAGCGACGGACTTGCTCTAGGATCGGATCATTCGTGCCGTTTTTGCGGGCTTAGAGCCCGTTTGGAAACTCGCTAAAAGCGAGTTTCGGACGGCACCGGCCCGCTCCCCCACCCGGCCTCCCACAGAGTATCCTGGATGGGAGGCCGGGTGGGGGAGTGGGCCGGTGCCGAAAAACGTGCCCTCAGCACGTTTTCAAACAGTCTTAGAGCATCGCCATGCCGCCGTTGACGTGCAGCGTCTGGCCGGTGACATAGCCCGCTTCCTTGGACGCCAGATAGACGACGGCGGCGCCGATATCCTCGCCACGGCCCAGATCGCCCGCCGGAATCTTGCCGAGCAGCGCGGCCTTCTGCGCCTCGGGGAGAACGTCGGTCATCGCCGAGCGCATGAAGCCGGGGGCGACGCAATTGACGGTGACGTTGCGGCTGGCCAGCTCCTGCGCCACCGCCTTCGACATGCCGACGATGCCCGCCTTGGACGCGGCATAATTGGCCTGGCCCGGATTGCCGGTTGCGCCGACGATCGAGGTGATCGAGATGATGCGCCCGAAGCGCGCCTTCATCATCGGCTTGGCAGCGGCGCGGATCAGGCGGAAGGTCGCCTCCAGGTTCACGCTGATGACCTGATCCCACTCCTCGTCCTTCATCCGCATGGTCAGGTTGTCGCGGGTGACGCCCGCATTGTTGACCAGGATGTCGAGCTTGCCACCCAGCGCCTCGACCGCCTGCGGGATCAGCGCATCGACGGCGGCAGGATCGGACAGGTTGCACGGCACGGCGACATGATCGCCGCCGAGTTCCGCGCGAAACGCCTCCAGCTTGTCGATATTGGAGCCGGACAGCGCCAGCTTGGCCCCCTGCCCCGCCAGCGCCTTCGCCACCGCCGAGCCGAGGCCACCCGATGCGCCAGTTACGAGGGCGGTCATTCCTGTCAGGTCGAACATTTGAGAAACTCCCTAGAATTTTTGTTCGCGCAGAGGCGCGGAGGACGCAGAGGGGGTGTGGTTGTTGACGAGGCGACGTATGCCCTCGCGCAGCGTCTCCCCTCCGAAGTTGATCAGCAGCCCAACAGGTTGCCCGGTAAGACGAAGATACGTCAGAAGTTGTTTGGCGTGAACAGGAGCCAGTCGCTCCACCGATTTGATTTCCACCACAAGCCGCTCATCGACCAATAGGTCAATCTTGAAAGCCCCTTCGATCCGCACGCCTTCAAACTCAATATCGATGCTGCGCTGACGCGCGACAGAGTAGCCCATGGCCGCCAATCGGGCGGCCAAGACAATCTCATAGACGCTTTCAAGGAGACCGGGGCCAAGCTCGCGATGCAACCGCAAGGCGACATCGACCACATCCCCACTAACGAGATCAATGTCCCGCATGGCCCCGACTCCCCCCTCTGCGTCCTCCGCGCCTCTGCGCGCAAAATCAGAGCTTGGCGAGAAGCCCTTCGATATCGTCCATGGTCACGACGCTGAGCGCATCCGCGTCCGGTGCGATGCGCTTGACCATCGGGCCGAGCACCTTGCCACCGAACTCGACGAACTGCGTCACCCCCGCATCCTGCATCGCCAGCACCGATTCGCGCCAGCGGACCATACCGGTCACCTGCGCCACCAGCAGCGCGCGGATCGCGTCGGGATCGGCAACCGGCGCCGCCTCGACATTGGCATAGACCGGGACCAGCGGCGCGCGGATCGTCGCCTCGGCCAGCGCGGCGTCCATCGCATCAGCGGCGGGCTGCATCAGCGGGCAGTGGAAGGGGGCGGACACCGGCAGCAGGACGGCACGCTTGGCGCCCAGATCCTTGGCCAGCGCGACCGCCTTCTCGATCGCCGCACGGTGGCCCGAGATCACGACCTGGCTCGGGTCGTTGTCATTGGCGACCGTGCAGACCAGATCCTTGCCGCCCTCGGCCAGGATCGCATCGACCGCCGCGCCAGCGATGGTCTTGGCCTTTTCCAAGTCCGCGCCGAGCAGGGCGGCCATCGCCCCCTCGCCCACCGGCACCGCCGCCTGCATTGCCAGGCCACGCAGTTTCAGCAGGTGCGCCGTCGTGGTAAGGTCGATCGCATCCGCAGCACACAGCGCCGTATATTCGCCCAGTGAGTGGCCCGCGACGAAATCGGCCTTTTCCGAAAGACGGACGCCGCCTTCCTTCTCCAGCACCCGCAGCGTCGCGATGGCATTCGCCATGATCGCGGGCTGGGCATTCTGGGTCAGGGTCAGCTCGTCGGCGGGGCCCTCCGTCATCAGGCGATAGAGATGCTGGCCCAGCGCCTCGTCGACCTCCTGGAACACCTCGCGGGCGACCGGACTCGCCTCGGCCAGCGCCTTGCCCATGCCGACGGCCTGGCTGCCCTGGCCCGGAAAGATGAATGCACGCATATGTCGTTCTGCCATCAAAGCGTAATAGGATGGTCCGCGCGGTAGAAAGGTCGCCCGCCGCTGGCAAGTCCGCGCCCCCTTCCCCGCTTGCCTTTTGCCGCCAGATCGCTATGAGCCAGCGCACCATTGGGCGGGAAGCACCTGCTTCACCCGCCCTCATGCCATTTTGGCGTGACGGTATTGAAGTATGGAAGACAGCCGGAGGGGCGTCCCACATGGGGTGGGCGTCAGCGATCGGCCAACATAAGGTAAGCTGCATGGCTCTTTACGAGCACGTGTTCCTTGCGCGCCAGGATCTGGCACAGGCGCAGGTGGACGCGCTGGCGGAAGCCGCCACGAAGATCGTCGAGGACAATCAGGGCAAGGTCGTGAAGACCGAGACCTGGGGCCTGCGTTCGCTGGCGTACAAGATCGCCAAGAACCGCAAGGCGCATTACGTCATGCTCGAAATCGACGCCCCCGCGGGTGTCGTCGCCGAGCTGGAGCGCCAGACCCAGATCAACGAAGACGTGATCCGCTACATGACCGTCAAGGTTGACGGCCATGAAGAAGGTCCGTCGGTGATGATGCGCAAGCAGGAGCGCGACCGCGAGCGTCGTGCCGATCGTGGCGAACGCCCCGACCGCGCTGACCGCCCCCGTCGTGATCGTGAAGAGGAAGCCGCATAATGGCCCGCCCGTTTTTCCGTCGCCGCAAGAGCTGCCCCTTCTCCGCGAAGGACGCGCCCCGGATCGACTATAAGGACGTCCGTCTGCTGCAGGGCTTCGTGTCCGAGCGCGGCAAGATCGTGCCCTCGCGCATCACCAGCGTGTCGGCCAAGAAGCAGCGCGAGCTGGCTCAGGCGATCAAGCGCGCCCGCCATCTGGGCCTCCTGCCCTACGTCGTGAAGTAAGGGGTCTTACAGATGAACGTTATTCTGCTTGAGCGCGTCGAGAAGCTCGGCGCCATCGGCGACGTGGTTTCGGTGAAGGACGGCTATGCCCGTAACTTCCTGCTGCCGCGCAAGAAGGCGCTGCGCGCCAACGAAGCCAACAAGAAGGTGTTCGAGGCCAACCGCGCCCGCATCGAAGCCGAGAACGCGAACCGTCGCGCCGAGGCCGAGGTCGAGTCGAAGACCTTCGAGAACGCCACCGTCACCCTGATCCGTCAGGCGTCGAACGTCGGCCAGCTGTACGGCTCGGTCGCAGTGCGTGACCTGGTCGAGGCGCTGATCGCCGATGGGCACAAGGTCAACAAGAGCCAGATCGTGCTCGACCGTCCGATCAAGGCGATCGGCCTGTACGACGTGCGTGTCGCGCTTCACCCGGAAGTAGCCGTGACCGTCAAGGTCAACGTCGCCCGCTCGCCGGAAGAAGCCGAGATGCAGGCGCAGGGCGTCGACGTCATGGCCTCGATGTTCGAGCGTGACGAAGCCGGCTTCACCGAGGATTACGATCCCAACGCAGAGCCCGGCGCCACCGCCGAGGTTCAGCCGGAACAGGAAGAAGCGCAGGGCTAATCCCCGACGCTTCGGCTTGTCCGCCGATAAAAGAAGGGCCGTCCGGCATGACCGGGCGGCCCTTTTTTGCGTCTTGGGGACGGCAACATGGTGCGCGACCCGGCGGCCACGCGAAACCGCTTTACGGACAGGCGACGCAGGCGCCGACGACGGCGGCCAGCGGGATGAGCGCGAAGATGATCGGCATGATGTGCTTCATGATCTGACTGCCTACCTGTCCAATAGCCGATTAATACACGGCCAAGTGCAAAAGTTTCGTTACGGTGAACGCCGGAACGAGAAAAATCTCAACTCATCGCCCTATGGGCTCGGTTCACCGTGGCCACAAGAGGCAGACTATCGTGGGTTAGACAGAATTTGCCCTATCAGGTGACTTTTTAACGCTTCTGCGCTGCGGCTGGTGGTACATTGGTCGGCGGAACCGTTCGTGAGGTGGTGAAGGCCAGGAAAACGCCAACCGCGGCCAGAAATCCCAGACAGGCTTGGAACACCGCCTTGAAGATTCGGAAACCCCGCTCGCCCGCCTTCACCCGTTCCCAGTGCCGCTTCAACGGCACCCGAGCTGCGCTCTCGATCACCGCCGTCGCTTCACCCAGCACCGCCCGGTCGATCCGGCGCGCAGCGAGCATCGCTCCGATCCGATCGAGCGCAGCCAGTACTTCGCGCCACTCCTCGCCGCCCGGCCGCTCCCGCAAGGCGATCCGCGTCCGTGCCGCATGGAACTCCGCCAGCCACCGCCCGCGCCCTTCAGCCTCCAGCGTCCCGCAAAAGCCCTGTGCCGCCGCAATCGCTGCCGCCAGATCGGCGCGCTGGCCATCGATCCAGGACTGACGAAATTCGCTGATCTTGTTTTCCTTGGTCGCGATCAGCGTGACGGCGGTGATGATCGCGGTGACAAGGCCAAGAATGAGGGTGACGATAGGAGCCTGTTGCATGATCGCCTTTACCGCCAGCTGAAGGGCGGCAGCCTAGCGGCGTCAAAGCCAGGCGCGAAGGGGGTTGGAGCCCCCTCACTTCCGTCCGAACAGCTTCTCGATATCGCCGTGCTGCAACTTTACCCAGGTCGGGCGACCATGATTGCACTGGCCGGAATGCGGCGTGACCTCCATTTCGCGGAGCAGCGCGTTCATCTCGGCGACCGACAGGATGCGGCCTGCACGAACCGAACCGTGGCAGGCCATGGTCGCCGCGACGTGGTCGAGCCGTTCGCGCAAGGACAGCGCCTGGTCGAACGCCGCCAGTTCGTCGGCGAGGTCGGCGACCAATCCCTTGGGATCGCTCTGCCCCAAGAGCGCGGGCGTCGCGCGGACCAGCATCGCGGTCGGGCCGAAGCGTTCGAGGTCGAGGCCGAACTCGGCCAGTTCCTCCGCGCGCGCCTCCAGACGGTCGCAGGCGGGTTCGTCCAGTTCGACGACTTCGGGAATCAGCATCGCCTGCGACGCGATCCGGCCGCCGGTCAGTGCGGCGCGCATCCGCTCCAGCACCAGCCGTTCGTGGGCGGCGTGCTGGTCGACCAGGACCAGCCCGTCCTCGGCCTCGGCGACGATATAGGTCTTGGCGACCTGTCCGCGCGCGACGCCCATGGGAAACTGACGAACCTCTGGCGGCGGCGCGAACGCCGCTTCGGCGCGGGCGAGTGGCGGCGGGGCGGTGAAGCCGGGACGCGGCGCGAACAGCGACTGACGCTCCATGACCCGGCTTTCGGGCGCTGCGGCGGACCAGTCATCGGCAGGCAGCGGCGGCGCAGCCACGGGCGCGACGTTTTCGGTCTGCCACATGGCCAGTGCCGAGTCGGGCGGGCGCTGAACGCTGCGATGTCCCGCTTCGTCGAGTGCCCGGCGCAGGCCCGACACGATCATGCCCCGGATCAGCGCCGGGTCGCGGAAGCGCACCTCGGTCTTGGCGGGGTGGACGTTCACATCGACTTCAGACGGCGGCATGTCGAGGAACAACGCCACGACCGCATGACGATCGCGTGGCAACATCTCGGCATAAGCCCCTCGAATCGCGCCCATCAGCAGGCGGTCACGCACAGGCCGTCCGTTGACGAACAGATATTGGTGATCGGCGATACCCCGGTTGAAGGTGGGCAATCCCGCCACACCGCCCAGCGACACCGTGTCGCGCACCCAGTCGATCGCGACCGAATTCTCGGCCAGCGCCCGGTCGGTCAGCCCGGCGACACGACCCGGCCGCTCCTCGCCGCCCGGTACGGTCAGTACGCGCCGCCCGTCATGCTCCAGGGTAAAGGCGATATCGGGCCGCGCCATCGCCAGCCTGCGCACCATGTCGAGACAGGCGGCATATTCGGAACGTGGCGAACGCAGAAATTTGCGCCGGGCGGGCACCCGCGCGAACAGGTCCTCCACCACGATCCGGGTGCCCGACGGGACGGCGGCGGGGCCGTCGCGCAGCACCTCGCCATTGTCGACGACGCGGCTCCAGCCATCGCGGCCTGGTGGACGGCTTTCGATCGTCACCCGCGCGACACTGGCGATCGAGGGTAGCGCTTCGCCCCGAAATCCGAGGGTTACGACCGATTCGATCGCCTCGTCTGGCAATTTAGAGGTGCAGTGCCGCTCCAGCGCCAGCGCCATGTCCTCGGCCGACATGCCGCATCCGTCATCGGCCACCTCGATCCGGCCGACCCCGCCCTGGCCCAGCGCGACCGCGATCCGGGTCGCGCCCGCATCGATCGAATTTTCGACCAATTCCTTCAACGCACTGGCGGGCCTTTCCACCACTTCACCGGCCGCGATACGATTGACGAGATGGGGAGGCAGACGCCGTATTGACATGCGGCAAACCCTAGCCCAAGCGACGGCATCCCGCGACCCCGCAAATGACGGTGCAGGTGCCTTTGAAGGCTCTTGGGACGGCTCTTGGCGGCGGTTCGGGATATGAGTCCACGCCCACCCGGTCCATAGACGGAACGATAGTCTCGATGCCCCTTCCCCGCTTCCTGAAATTCATGTCGCAAGACATGGCGATCGACCTCGGCACCGCGAACACCGTGGTCTATGTCCGCGGACGCGGCATCGTGCTGAACGAACCGTCCGTCGTCGCGGTCGAGACGATCAACGGCATCAAGCGCGTGAAGGCGGTCGGCGACGACGCCAAGCTGATGATGGGCAAGACGCCGGGCAATATCGAGGCGATCCGCCCGCTTCGCGACGGCGTGATCGCGGACATCGATGTCGCCGAACAGATGATCAAGCACTTCATCCTGAAGGTGCACGGCCCCCGCAAGTTCGCGCGCTGGCCGGAAATCGTGATCTGCGTGCCCTCGGGCTCGACCAAGGTCGAGCGCCGCGCGATCCGTGACGCTGCCTCGAACGCAGGAGCCAGCCAGGTCTTCCTGATCGAGGAGCCGATGGCTGCCGCGATCGGCGCCGATATGCCCGTCACCGAGCCGATCGGCTCGATGGTCGTCGATATCGGCGGCGGCACGACCGAAGTCGCGGTGCTGTCGCTGCGTGGCCTCGCCTATACGACGAGCGTGCGTGTCGGCGGCGACAAGATGGACGAGTCGATCGTCTCTTACGTTCGCCGCAACCACAACCTGCTGATCGGCGAAGCCACGGCCGAGCGGATCAAGCAGGAAGTCGGCATCGCACGTCCCCCGGCGGACGGCATCGGCGTGACGATCCAGATCAAGGGCCGCGACCTCGTCAACGGGGTGCCCAAGGAAATCCAGATCAACCAGGGCCAGATTGCCGAAGCGCTGTCCGAGCCGGTCGCGACCATCGTCGAAGGCGTCCGTGTCGCCCTGGAGAATACCGCGCCCGAACTGGCCGCCGACATCGTCGACCAGGGCATCGTCCTGACCGGCGGCGGCGCGCTGCTCGAAGGGTTGGACGAGGTGCTGCGCGACGAAACCGGCCTACCGGTGACGGTGGCGGAAGATCCGCTGACCTGCGTGGCGCTGGGCACCGGCCGTGCGCTGGAAGACCCGATGTATCGCGGCGTCCTGCTGAACGGCTAACCTCCAGCATAAGGGGACCGGCGCATGGCGCCCGCCCGCGACCGTCGCACCGGTTTCTCGCGACGGCGGCAATATGGAGCTTTCCTGGCCTATGTGCTCGCGGTGGCGGGTGCGGTGGTGGGGGCGGTGCTGCTTGTCGCATCGACCTTCAACCCGCCCGCCTTCGGCGCGTTGCGCATGACGCTGGGCAGCGTGACCGCGCCTATTTCAGGCGCGTTCGTCGCGGTCGCGGACGCGGTCAGCGGCGTGCCCGACACGATCGGCCATTATTTCTTCGTCCATTCCGAAAACGAGCGTCTGCGCGCGGAGCTGGAGCAGTCGCGTAAAATCCTGCTGACCGCGCGGACGATCGCCTATGACAATCGTCGCCTGCGCACGCTGCTGGCGGTGCGTGATCGCACGCCCGATACAGTCACGACCGCGCGACTGGTGAGTTCCACAGGGTCCAGCGGCCGCCGCTTCGCACTGTTGAACGCAGGCCGCTGGCAGGGCGTGACCCCCGGCATGGCGGTGCGCGGGCCCGAAGGGCTGATCGGTCGCGTGACCGAGGCGGGCCCCGCCGCCGCGCGCGTGCTGCTGCTGACCGACCCCGAGAGTATCGTGCCGGTCCGGCGCACCCGCGACGGCATGCCCGCCATCGCGGTCGGACGCGGCGACGGGACGCTCGACGTCCGCTCGGTCAACACCAATGTCCGGCTGGGCAAGGGCGACCTGTTCGTCACCTCAGGGACCGGCGGCCTCTATGCCCCCAATATTCCCGTCGCGCGCGTCCAGGCCGATGGCGGCGACGTGGCGGTGGCGCGGCCCTTCATCCATCCCGACACGCTGGATTTCGCGATCGTTCAGCGCGCCTTCATGCCGATGCCGCCATCAGCGCCGGCACCCCGGCCGTGACCCTCGACACCTATAATCCCTTCGACCCCGGACTGCCCCCCGCCCGCGCCCGTGCGCTGCCGTGGCTGACCGTGATGGCCGGATCGCTGACTGCCATCGTACCGGTGGTGGCGATCGTGCCCCTGCAGCCGCCGATGGGGCTGTTGATGCTGCTCGCCTGGCGGCTGGTCGCGCGGTTCGCGCTGCGGCTCTGGGCCGCGGCGCCGCTGGGGCTGTTCGACGATCTGGTGTCGGGTCAGCCTTTGGGGTCGGCGATGCTGCTCTGGTCGCTGACCTCGCTCGCCATTGATCTATTCGAGCATCGGCTGGTGTTCCGCGATTTCTGGCAGGACTGGCTGATCGCCAGCGGCGCCATCGCCTTCTGCCTGATCGCCGGGCGGTTTCTGGCGGTGCCGGTGGGAGCGCAGGTCGACGCGCCGCTGGTCATCCAGATCGCCATCACCATCCTGCTTTTCCCCATGGCGACGCGGCTGGTCGCCTGGATCGATCGCAAACGCGGCCGAAATGAGGTAGGGGCCTGACCATGGAACGCCAGGGGCGGATCATGACCGAGGCCGCACAGGCCTATAGCTTCTCGCGCCGCGCCTTTGTGCTGGGCACGGCGCAGGCGGGCGTCGGGCTGTTGCTGGCCGGGCGGATGGCGTGGCTGTCGATCGCGCAGAACGAGAAGTATAATCTTCTCTCCGAGAGCAATCGCGTCAACACGACGATGATCCCGCCGCGCCGTGGCTGGCTGATCGATCGGCATGGCGTGCCCATCGCCAACAACCGCACCGACTTCCGCGTCGACATCATCCCAGACCGGCTGGAGGACAAGGATCGCGTCCTCGCCTTGCTCCGCCAGATCCTGAAGCTGGACGACGAGGCGATGAACCGCATCCGCCTCGACCTGGAACATGCCGCCGGGTTCCAGCCGGTGCAGGTCGCCGAGCGGCTGGACTGGGAACGCTTCGCGGCGGTCAGCGTCCGCCTGCCCGAGCTGCCCGGCGTGCAGCCGACGCGGGGCTTTGCGCGCTTCTACCCGGCCGGACCTGCGGTCGCGCATCTGACCGGCTATGTCGGCACGCCCACCGCCGAACAGTTCAAGGCGACTCACGACCAGTTGCTCGTCACCCCCGGCTTCAAGCTGGGCAAGGACGGGCTGGAAAAGATGCTGGAGAAGTATCTGCGCGGCAAGCCCGGCGCCAAGCGCGTCGAAGTGACCGCGCGGGGCAAGGTCGTCGCCGAACTCGCCACCCGTCCCGATACGCCCGGCCGCAACATCCGCCTGACCATCGATGCGGGGTTGCAGGAATATGCCGCGCGCCGCCTGGGCACCAATTCGGGTTCGGCGGTGGTGCTCGACTGCCGCACCGGCGAGACGCTGGCGATGGTGTCGATGCCCGCCTATGACCCCAACAGCTTCTCGGACGGGATCAGCCATCTCGAATGGGCGATGCTGTCGGAAAACGACCATGTGCCCCTGATGAACAAGGTGACGCAGGGGCTCTATCCGCCGGGCTCGACGGTCAAGCCGATGAACGGCCTTGCGCTTCTGGAAGCGGGCGTCGGCGCGAACGACCGGGTGTTGTGCACCGGCGCGATGCGGGTCGGCACCGGCGTCTTCCACTGCCACAAGCGGGGCGGGCACGGCGCGCTCAACCTGAAGGGCGCGATCGAGCAGAGCTGCGACATCTATTTCTACGAGATGATCCGGCGCATGGGTTATGACCGGATCGCACCGATCGCCCGGATGGTCGGGCTGGGTCAGAAATTCGACATGCCGCTCAGCACCCAGCGTTACGGCACCGTGCCAGACCCTGAGTGGAAACTACGGAAATACAAGAAGAAGTGGACGATCGCCGACGGCCTGAACGCGTCGATCGGGCAAGGCTATGTGCTGGCCAATCCCTTGCAGCTGGCGGTGATGGCGGCGCGGCTGGCCTCGGGTCGGCATCTGGAGCCCAGCCTGCTTGCGCATCAGGTCCATCTCGACGCCCCCGCCCTGCCCGTCGCCTCCGAGCATCTGGCGATCGTGCGCGATGCGATGTTCGGCGTGGTCAACCAGGGCGGCACCGGCGGCGCGGCGCGAATGCGGGTGCCCGGCGTTTCGCTGGCGGCCAAGACCGGCACCGCGCAGGTTCGCCGCATCACCATGGCCGAGCGGCGCAGCACGGGCGTACTGAAGAACGGACAGCTTCCCTTCAAGCTGCGCGACCACGCCCTGTTCGTCGGCTTCGCCCCCGCCGACAACCCACGATATGCCATTTCCGTGGTGCTGGAGCATAACGGCCATACCGTGCGCAATCTCGACGCGCCGCTGATCGGCCGCGACATCATGACCTATCTGTTCGACCGCAACCGGGCGCTGGCGTCGTTGGCGGAAGGTGAGCCGACCTGGGGCGGCGACATCGCCACCCGGATGCGGGCCGAGGAAGCCGCCTACCGCGCGGCGCATTCGCCCCAGCCCGCCGCCGCCGCGACCAAGACCGATGCCGGCGCCGCCACCGACGCGCCCGCCGTCGAGGCCGCGACCAACGTCTCCGATGCGCAGGCCGAGGCGATGGCCACGCGCGAAACCGATCCCGATGATGTGGCGGACCCCAATCCATGAGCGGCCCCCGCATCATCCCCGAACCCATCGCCCAGCTACCCTGGCGCGTCATCCTGCTCGTCACGGCCATCGGCTGTTTCGGACTGGTCGTCCTCTATTCGGCGGCGGGCGGATCGCTGACCCCCTGGGCCAAGCCGCAAGGCGTGCGCTTCTTCGTCCTGCTCGCGGGATCGCTGGTGCTGTCGCGCTTGCCGCTCGACCTGTGGCGACGGATCGCGATGCCGGGCTATCTGATCCTGGTCGTCGCGCTGGTGCTGGTCGAACTGCTCGGCGCGGTGCGCGGGGGCAGCCAGCGATGGCTGGACGTCGGCTTCATCCGGCTCCAGCCCTCCGAGTTGATGAAGCTGTTCATCGTTCTCGGTGCAGCGCGTTTCTATGAATTGATGCCCCCTGCCGAGACGCGGCGTTTCTCCGGCATATGGCCGGTCGCGGCGATGATCGCGGTGCCCGCCATCCTCGTCATGAAGCAGCCCGACCTGGGGACCGCGCTGATGATCTGTGCGGGCGGTGCGACCGTCATGTTCCTGGCGGGCGTACCCTTACGCCTGTTCATCGGCGGCGCGATGGCGCTGGCGGTCGCGGCCCCGCTGGCCGTCAATTTCGTGCTGCACGACTATCAGCGCAACCGCGTGCTGATCTTCCTCGATCCCGAAAGCGATCCGCTGGGCACCGGCTATCATATCAGCCAGTCCAAGATCGCGATCGGATCGGGTGGCATCTGGGGCAAGGGGTTCCTGAACGGCACGCAGAGCCATCTCGACTATCTGCCCGAGGGACATACCGACTTCGTCTTCGCCACCATGGCGGAGGAATGGGGGCTGGTCGGCGGCTGCTTCCTGATCCTGGCCTTCATCCTCGTCATCCGCTGGGGCCTGAACGTGGCGCAGGCGGCGCAGACGCGCTTTGCCCGGCTGACCGCGGCGGGGTTGTCCACGACCATCTTCATCTATGTCATGGTCAACCTGATGATGGTGATGGGCTTGGCCCCGGTGGTCGGCATTCCCCTGCCCCTGGTCAGCTATGGCGGATCGTCGCAGATGACGGTGCTGCTGTGCCTGGGCATCCTGATGGCGATCGACCGCGAGAACCGGCGCGCGGCGCGATGGTAGGCCAAAAAATCGCCGCGCTGCCGCAAAAACCATTTGCAAAGCGCAGGAGCAGTGCTAAAGGCGCGCCTCCCGATCACGAGGCGGGCCGCCGGACGGCCTGACGAGCGTGACGAACGGACGCATAGCTCAGTTGGTAGAGCAGCTGACTCTTAATCAGCGGGTCCTTGGTTCGAGCCCAAGTGCGTCCACCAGTTTCTCCAACGGCCCTGCAGCGATGCGGGGCCGTTGTGCATTGGGCTCTCCATAGCCCTCCAGCGGGATGAAGGATTGATGGCAGGATATAAGGTTCCCGGTTTCGCCGATCGCGCATCGGCCTCGCGCGACGCCAAGGCCGCCGCGCTCGAAAAGTTGCGCAACAAGGCCGCGCCCGACCCTGCGGTCGTCGCCGCCCGCGCCGCCGCGCGCGAAGCCAAGGAAGCCGCCGAGGCCGAGCGCCGCGCCGCCCACAAGGCCGCGATCGAGCAGGAAAAGGCCGCCCGTGAGGAAGCCCGCGCCAAGGCGAAGGCCGAGGCGGACGCCGCCGCCGAGGCCGCTGCCGCCGCCGCACGCCCGCCGGTGGTCCCCACCGCCGCCGAGCTGAAGGCCGCGCGCGACGCCCGCTACGCCGCTCGCAAGGCGCGTCAGGGCAAGTGACCCCGCGCGAGCTGCTGGGCATCGCGGAGGTGCCGGGCGGCGAGCCCCTGCGGCTGTTCCGCCGGGGCAAGGACTTCATGATCGTGCTCGACCGCAACGAGCTGATGAGCACGCGGATGAGCGGCTCGGAAGTGGCGCTGGGCACGATGACCTGCGACCGGCTGGGCGGACGCAATGCGCCGCATCTGCTGATCGGTGGCTATGGCATGGGCTTCACGCTGCGTGCCGTGCTGGCCCGGCTGGGCCGCGACGCGCGGGTGACGGTGGCCGAACTCGTCCCCGGCATCATCGAATGGGCACGCGGGCCGATGGCCGAGCTGACCGCCGGGTGCCTGGACGATCCGCGCGTCACGCTGGCGATGGGCGATGTCGGCAATGCGATCTATGCAGGACGGGGTACGTATGACGCGATCCTGCTCGATGTCGACAATGGCCCCGACGGGCTGACCCGTCCGGCCAATGACGGGCTTTATTCCAACCGGGGGTTGGACGAGGCGCGCGTCGCATTGCGACCCGGCGGCGTGCTGGCGATCTGGTCGGCCGCGCCCGATCCGGTGTTCACCCGGAGGCTGTCGCGGGCGGGGTTCCTGGTCGACGAGGTGAAGGTCCGTGCCCGCGAGAATGGCAAGGGCGCGACCCATACCATTTGGTTCGCGACGCCGCGCTGAAATCCCATTCCTCCCCTGCAAGGGGGGGGCGCGCGAAAGCGCGACGGAGGGGTGTTACCCTATCAAGAGCGTGACACCCCTCGACCATGCTGCGCATGGTCCCCCTCCCCTTACAGGGGAGGAATTGGGTCCCGCTTGGCTCCGTCCAGTTCCTTACGCAGCCGCTCCTGCTCCACCGCATCCCGCTGCTTCTCGGCCTTGGTCCGGCCGAACTTCGCCCGGTTCTCCGCCGCCTGCTGCTCGGCTGCCTTACGAACCAGCCCTTTGCGCGCCTGACGGAAGTTGACGACGTCCCCCATCAGCGCCGCCGCAGCCGCCGGAACAGCCCCTTGCGCTGGCTGAACGCCTCGAACATCTCATCCGGCCCTTCGGGGTCGAGCACTTCGTTGTCGGCCAGCCATTCCTCGACGCTCGACAGGTCGGGCACCTCATAGGGGCGCAGGCTCCGCCCCTCGGCCCGGCGCAACAGCTCGACCGCCGCGATCAGCGAGCCGGTCCGCGCGACCGTATCCTCAACCACCTTTTGAGCCACGCCCAGATGTTCGGCGAGCAGATCGTCGCGAATCGCCGCGATCCGCTGCCCGGTCGCACTGCCCGGCTCGACCGCGATCGCCAGGTCGCATTCGGTATCCAGCCGCATCGACCGGTTGTTGAGGTTCGACGAGCCCAGCCGGAACACGCGGTCGTCGGCGATCAGGATCTTGGCATGGCAATAGATCGGCTCGCCCGCCGTGGTGAAGGGATGATAGAGCCGGAAACGCCCATGCCGATCGCGCCGCCGTAGCGCCTCGACCAGCCGCGCCCGCGCCGTGTCCATCGCGATCGGCTCCAGCCAGCCTTGCGCGGTCAGCGGATTGATGATGACGAACTCCGGCCCGTTTTCGTCATCGAGCCGCCGCGCAATCGCCTCGGCCACCCGGCGCGAGGCGAAATACTGGCTCTCGATATAGATATAACGCTCGGCCCGCGCGATTTGAGCGAGGAACAGCGCTTCGTTTTCGTGAACCGGCGTCTGATCGTCCATCTCGGGCATGGTCCGCGCGATCGCGACGGGCTGGTCGACGAAGTCGGGCTCCAGCCCCTCGGGCCAGCAGCTCGCGCCCGGCACCGCAGGCCCCATGGGCTTGCCCCCGGCGGCGTGCCAGCGTTCGCGGAACAGCTCGCCCAGCGCATGGGTCACCGGACCCTCGACTGCGCTGATCGCATCGTGCCAGGGCTTATAGGGCTGACCGCCGGGCCGTTTGCGACCGGGGTCCTTGTCGCGGTGTTCGCGCGTGTCCCAACGCTCGCTGGTCATGTCGATGCCGCCGCAAAAGGCGAGTTGGTCGTCGATGATGACGATCTTCTGATGATGCGACGCGGCGATCGGATGATGGCCGTCGAGCTTGGTATGGATGCGCGGATGCGCCATCCACTTCATGACGGTGAAGAAGGTCTTGCCCCGGAACAGCGACTTGATCGCGCCGGTGTCCCAGCGGAGGAGGAATATCTCCAGGTCCGGCTGGCGCTGAACCAGTGAGTAGATGAAGTCGCCGACCGTCTCGCCCGGCGCTTCGTCATGGTCGAGCACGATGCGCGCGTCGAAATCCCAGCCGATCAGCAGGATCTGCCGCCGGGCATTCAGCATCGCGCGGCGCGCCATCCGGAAATAGCGTTCGGCATCGACGATGACCGCCATCCGGTCCGCCTGCTCGATCCGCCAGCATTCCTGTCCGACCTTCAACGACGATCTCCCCTTTGCCGCCGCCTCATGCCCGGAGTGCCCGGCGCTGGCAAATGGCGAAAAGGGGTGGAACCATCGACAAGCCGGAAATCGCGTCAGAAAATCCGGTAGCGGACCGGACGGATCGACAGGCGTTCGCCCGGCGCCGCCTCGACCGCGACGGGCAGGTCGAAGGTCAGCGGCTCGGCCACCCCGGCCAGCGCCGCCGTGATCCGGCGCGACCGACCGATGGGGCGGCTGGTGAGCACCGTGACCGATAGCGCGTCGGCATTACCCGGTTCGGCGCGTTCCACGTCGTGCGGCCGGATATGGACCTCCCCCGCCCCGTCCCCACGCGCGTCGTCGGCCAACGTCGCCAGCCCCTCACCCACCACCGCTGCACCGTCGCGCCGGGTGACGGCCAAGCGGTTGGTCTCGCCGATGAAGGAGGAGACGAAGGCGGTGGCGGGCGCGCGCTGCACCTCGTCGGGCGTGCCGACCTGCTCGATCACGCCGCCGCGCATCACGACGATCCGGTCGGCGATCTCCAGCGCCTCTTCCTGATCGTGCGTCACGAAGATCGAGGTCAGCCCCGTCTCGTCATGGATACGCCGCAGCCAGCTCCGCAAATCCTTGCGCACCTGCGCGTCGAGCGCGCCGAAGGGCTCGTCGAGCAGCAGCAGGCGCGGCTCGATCGCCAGCGCGCGGGCCAGTGCCACACGTTGCCGCTGGCCGCCCGACAACTGCGCCGGATAGCGGTCGCCGAGGTCGGGCAATTGGATCAGCGCGAGCAGCTCGGCGACCTTGGCCGCGATCGCCGCCTTGGCGGGCCGGTCGCGCCGCTTGCGCACCGTCAGGCCGAAGGCGATGTTCTGCGCGACCGTCATATGGCGGAACAGCGCGTAATTCTGGAAGACGAAGCCGATCCGCCGCTCGGTCGCGGGGGTGCCGGTCATGTCCTGCCCGTCGAACAGGACATGACCCTCATCGGCGAAGTCCAGCCCCGCGATGGTCCGGAGCAGCGTCGTCTTGCCCGATCCCGACGGCCCGAGCAGCGCCAGGAACTCGCCGGGCCTGGTCTCCAGCGACACCCGGTCCAGCGCGGTAAAGCCCCCGAAACGGCGGGAGATATTCTCGACAGTGATGCTCAATTCGCGGCTCCCGCCCGGTGGATGCCGAAACGCCATTCCAGCACGGTCTTCACTCCCAACGTCACCAGCGCGAGCGAGGCGAGCAGAGACGCCACCGCGAATGCGCCGACAAAGTCATATTCATTGTACAGGATCTCGACATGCAGCGGCATGGTGTTGGTCAGCCCGCGGATATGCCCCGACACGACCGACACCGCGCCGAACTCCCCCATCGCGCGGGCATTGCACAGCAGCACGCCATAGAGCAGCCCCCAACGGATATTGGGCAGGGTGACATGCCAGAAGGTCTGCCACCCGCTCGCCCCCAGCGACCGCGCCGCTTCCTCGTCGTCGCGCCCCTGCTCGGCCATCAGCGGGATCAGTTCGCGCGCCACAAAGGGAAAGGTGACGAAGACCGTCGCCAATACGATGCCGGGCACCGCGAAGATGATCCGCACGCCATGCTCGGTCAGCCATGGCCCCAGCCAGCCCTGCGCCCCGAACAACAGGACGAAGACCAGCCCCGACACCACCGGCGACACCGAAAAAGGCAGGTCGATCAGCGAGATCAGCAGGCTTTTCCCGCGAAAGTCGAACTTGGCGATGGCCCAGGACGCCGCCACCCCGAACACCGCGTTGATCGGCACCGAAATGGCCGCGACCAACAGGGTCAGCCGGATCGCGGCCACCGCATCGGGATCGACCAGCGCGTCGAGAAAGACCTGCCATCCCTTCGCAAAGGCACCGGCGAACACCATGATAAGCGGAAGGAACAGGAACAGCGCCAGGAACAGGAAGCCGACGCCGATCAGCGCCCGCCGCGCCCAGGGGCTTTCGATCGTGGTGGGGTTGGAACCGCTCATCGCGTCCCCCGCTTGGCCCGCCACGCCTGGAGCAGGTTGACGAATAACAGCATCGCAAAGGACAGGACCAGCATGACGCAGGCGATGGCCGTCGCGCCGTCATAGTCGAACTGTTCGAGCTGGGTGATGATGAGCAGCGGTGCGATCTCCGACTTGAAGGGCATGTTGCCCGCGATGAAGATGATCGAGCCATATTCGCCGACCCCGCGCGCAAAGGCGAGCGCAAAGCCGGTCAGCAGGGCGGGCGCGATGGCGGGCAGGATGACATGCGCGAAGGTCTGCCGCCGCGTGGCACCCAGGGTCGCGGCCGCCTCCTCCACATCGCGACCCAGGTCCGCCAGAACCGGCTGAACCGAGCGAACGATGAAGGGCAAGCCGATGAAAACCAACGCGATCGTCACGCCCAGCGGCGTATAGGCGACCTTGATCCCCAGGGGCGCCAGCAACGACCCCACCCAGCCATTGTCCGAATAGAGCGATACCAGCGCGATACCGGCCACCGCCGTCGGCAGGGCGAAGGGCAGGTCGACCGCCGCATCGATCAGCTTCTTGCCGGGAAACTCATAGCGGACAAGTATCCAGGCGATCAGCAGCCCGAACACCGCATTGACCGCCGCCGCTGCCAGGGCCGCGCCGAAGCTCAACCGATAGGCGGCCAGTGCGCGCGGCGACAGCCCGACCGCCGCAAAGCCTTCCCAACCCATGCCCGCCGCCCGGATGACCAGCGCCGACAATGGCACCAACACGACCAGCCCCAGCCAGAACAGGGTCATCCCCATGGTCAGGCCAAAGCCCGGCAGCGCCGAGCGGCGCTTTCCAACCCTCATGCGATCAGCGCCGCTTGGCCTGGCCGCCATAGATGGCGTCGAACACACCGCCATCGGCAAAGAACCGCTTCTGCGCCGCGCCCCAGCCGCCGAAATCCTTGATCGTCACCATGTCCAGCTTGGGGAAGGTCGCCGCATATTTCGCCAGCACCGCCTGGTCGCGCGGGCGATAGAAGTTGCGCGCGACGATCTCCTGCCCTTCGGGCGTGTAGAGGAACTTCAGATATTCGGTCGCGACCTGCTCGGTGCCATGCGCCTTGGCATTGGCGTCGACCACGGCGACCGGCGGCTCGGCCAGGATCGAGATGGAGGGCACGACGATGTCGAACTTGCCCGCGCCCAGTTCCTTCTCGGACAACAGCGCCTCATTCTCCCAGGCGATCAGGACATCGCCCAGACCACGCTCGACAAAGGTCGTGGTCGCCCCGCGCGCGCCGGAGTCCAGCACCGGCACATGAGAATAAAGGTCGGCGACATATTTCTGCGCCGCCGCATCCGATCCGCCCGCCTTCTTGCCATAGGCCCACGCCGCCAGGAAATTCCACCGCGCGCCGCCGCTGGTCTTGGGGCTCGGCGTGATGACCTGGACGCCCGGCTTCACCAGATCGCCCCAGTCGCGAATGCCCTTGGGATTGCCCTTGCGCACCAGGAACACGATGGTCGAGGTATAGGGCGAACTATTGTCCGGGAGGCGCGTCTGCCAGTTGGCGGGCAGCAGCTTGGCCCGCTCGGCAATGGCGTCGATGTCATAGGCGAGCGCCAGCGTCACCACATCCGCCGACAGGCCGTCGATCACCGAGCGCGACTGCTTGCCCGATCCGCCATGGCTCATACGGAACGAGACGGTCTGGCCGGTCTTGGCCTTCCATTGCTTGGCGAAGGCGGCATTGACGTCCTTGTACAGCTCGCGGGTCGGATCATAGCTGACGTTCAGCAGCTCAACCGAGCCTTTGCCGCTGCCCCCGCCCGAACAGCCGGACAGGCCAACCGTCCCGATCATCAAGGCGGCCATCATGGCCGGAAATGGTGCTCGCATCTGGACCTGTCCCTTTCGTTTCGGCGCGTAACCTATCTCGATCCCCCCGATAGGAAATGCCGTAAAGCTTGGGACGCACAAAGCCCTGCTTTTGCTCCCTCGATCCCGACGGATGCCCGTTCCGGCCGTGTCCGACCTTGCATCGGCGGCGGACAGGGCCGATCTCCCGCCCGGATAACCCCCTCACCCCATTTGGAAAGGACGCGCATGACCGCCCCGAATTTCGACGTGAAGACCGGCCTGTATATCGCAGGCGAATGGCTGGGCGCGGAGGGGCGCGACACGCAGGCCGTGCTGAACCCCGCGACCGGCCAGCCGCTGGGCGACCTGCCGCTGGCGACCGTCGCCGACATGGACCGCGCGTTGGAGGCCGCCGCGCGCGGGTTCGAGTTATGGCGCAAGACCGCGCCGCAGGAGCGCGCCGCTGTCCTCCACCGTACCGCCGCGCTGGTCCGCGAGCGTGCCGAGGATCTCGCCCGCCTCGCCACCATCGAAGAGGGCAAGCCGATCGTCGAGGCGCGCGGCGAGGTTGCCGCCACCGCCGCGCTGCTCGATTTCCATGCCGGTGAGGCGGTGCGTATCTATGGCCGCGTCCTGCCACGCCCCACCGGCACCCGCTCGTTGGTCCTGCACCAGCCGGTCGGGCCGGTCGCGGCCTTCTGCGCCTGGAACTTCCCCGTCATGAACCCGGTGCGCAAGCTGTCGCCCGCCATCGCCGCCGGCTGCTCGGTCATCCTGAAGCCCAGCGAGGAAACGCCCGCCAGCGCCATCGCCATCCTGCGCTGTTTCCAGGATGCAGGGCTTCCGGGCGATGTGGCGCAGCTCGTCTTCGGCGTGCCCGACGCGGTGTCGCGCCATCTGCTCGCCTCGCCGGTCACCCGCAAGCTCAGCTTCACCGGATCGGTGCCGGTCGGCAAGCATCTGCTGAAGCTGGCCGCCGATACGGTGATGAAGTCGACCATGGAGCTGGGCGGTCATGGCCCGGTGCTGGTCTTCGACGATTGCGATCTCGACAAAACGCTCGACATCCTGGTCACCCACAAGTTCCGCAATGCGGGCCAGGTCTGCGTCGCCCCCACCCGCTTCCATGTGCAGGAGGGCATTTATGAGCGCTTCGCCAAGGGCTTTGCCGAGCGCGCCGCCGCGCTGAAGATCGGTGACGGCCTGTCGTCGGACACGCAGATGGGCCCGATGGCCAATCCCCGCCGTCCGGAAGCGATCGGCGCGATGATCGAGGATGCGGTGCGGAACGGCGCGCGCAAGCTGACCGGCGGCGAGGCCAAGGACGGAGACGGCTTCTTCTTCGCGCCCACCGTGCTGGCCGATGTGTCGCTGGACGCCAAGGCGATGAACGAAGAGCCCTTCGGCCCGATCGCGCTGATCCGCCCCTTCGCCACCACCGAGGACGCGATCGCCGAGGCGAACCGCCTGCCCTTCGGCCTGGGAGCGTATTGCTTCACCGAAAATGGCCGCCGCCAGAACCAGCTGGGCGACGAGATCGAGGCGGGCATGATCGCGATCAACACCGTCCGGCTCAGCTGGGGCGATGCGCCCTTCGGCGGGGTCAAGGAAAGCGGCTATGGTTCGGAAGACGGCCCCGAAGGCATCGCCAACCATATGATTACCAAGGCGGTTCACATCGCCTGAGGGGGATGGGGTCAGGTCCGCGCGCGATAGGCCGCGCGGGCCGCCTCCACTTCCGGCTGATGCATGTCCGCCCAGCGGATCAGCGCGCGCATCGGCTCCAGGAACGACCGCCCCAGATCGGTCAGGCAATATTCCACCCTCGGCGGCACCTCCGCATAGACGGTCCGCGCGACGAAGCCGTCCTCCTCCAGCCGCCGCAGCGTGCGCGACAGCATCTGTTTCGACACATCGCCGATCCGCCGCAACAGCATGTTGAACCGCAGCGTCTCCGGCTCCAGCGCGGCGAGGACGAGCAAGCTCCACTGATCGCCGATCCGGTCCAGCACATCGCGGATCGGGCACCCGCCCTCCCCGGTCAGCGTCATGGTCACGCCGTTGTGACCTGGTCCCTCGAAAAGGACGTCTTGTGGCGAGCAAAGGCTTTGCATAGCCCCATGGTCTACGAAGTGGACCATGGAAAGGAAAGCGTATGAAGATCGCCCTGATCGGCGCCTCGGGCAATGCAGGCTCTCGCATCCTGAAGGAAGTGTCGGATCGCGGCCACGCCGTGACCGCCATCGCGCGAACTCCGGCGCGGATCGCCGCCCTGCCCGGCGTCACGCCAGTCGCGGGCGACGTGAACGACCCGACCGCGCTCACCAAGACGCTGCGCGGGCATGACGCGGTCATCAGCTCGGTGCATTTCCTGCCCACCGACGCGGCCAAGCTGATCGACACCGTGCGCGCGTCGGGCGTGAAGCGTTATCTGGTCGTCGGCGGCGCGGGCACCCTGGAAGTCGCGCCCGGCCAACGGCTGATCGACCAGCCCGGCTTCCCCGAGGAATATAAGGCAGAAGCCAGCGCAGGCGCGGCGTTTCTCGACCTGTTGCGGGGGGCGGAGGATCTGGAATGGACCTTCCTGTCCCCATCGGCGATGTTCGTCCCCGGCGAGCGGACCGGGCAATTCCGGCTGGGCACCGACCAGCTTCTGTCGAACGAACAGGGCAGCAGCATTTCGTTCGAGGATTACGCCATCGCGCTCGCCGACGAGATCGAGCAGCCGCGCCATATCCGGCAGCGCTTTACCGTCGGCTATTGAGGAAATGCGCGGCCGGGATCGCGGGTTCGCGCCCGGCCGCAAGAAAAATGTCAAAAACCCTCTTGGCAGCTCGGACATGCTCGGCTAACAGCGCGCCACCAGACGGGGACAGGCTCCCCGCCTTGCCGCAAATCGGCAATGGACGCATAGCTCAGTTGGTAGAGCAGCTGACTCTTAATCAGCGGGTCCTTGGTTCGAGCCCAAGTGCGTCCACCAGGTTTTTCAACGGCTCCGCAGCGATGCGGGGCCGTTGTGCTTTTGGGCTCCCCTGATTTCTCCCTTTTGTATCTGCTGGGATGGTCTGCCCCGTCGAAAAATCCCAAATTAGAGCGCCATGACGTCGGCTTGACCTAATCCGTCATTGCGAGCGCAGCGAAGCAATCCAGAGCGTCTTGCCCGGACACTGGATTGCTTCGCTGCGCTCGCAATGACGAATCCGTTTCATGTCGTTCTGTTCTAACTGTTCGCGCTCGAATTCCAGCGCCCTGAAAAGCGATCCGACAGCCTATCGGTAGGTCTAACCGGCCCAGCCTGTCCGGCGGCGATCTGCGCCAGAAGACATGGCCTCGGTCGAACGCTATGAGCGCGGGATGGCCCGGCTGCTCCTGTTCAACAAACCCTTCGGCGTCCTATCGCAATTCACCGACCGCGGATCGCCGACGGTTCGGTCGACATTGTCGGACTTCATTCCGGTGAAGGGCGTCTATCCCGCCGGGAGGCTCGATCGGGACAGCGAGGGCCTGCTGCTGCTGTGCGATGACGGACGGCTGCAAGCGCGCATCGCCGATCCGCGCTTCAAGATGCCAAAGACATATCTCGTGCAGGTCGAAGGCGATCCGCAGGAGCCGGAACTGGAACGCTTGCGCCGGGGGGTGAGGCTCAAGGACGGCATGACCCTGCCTGCCGATATTGCGCCTATCGACGCGCCCGACCTGTGGCTGCGCGATCCGCCGATACGCCAGCGCAAGCACATCCCCGACAGCTGGCTGAAAATCACCATCCGTGAAGGCCGCAACCGGCAGGTGCGCCGCATGACGGCGGCGGTCGGGTTGCCTACCCTCAGGCTGGTCCGTTGGTCGATCGGCGACTGGTCGGTCGACGGGATTGCACCGGGCCAGTTCGAAGAGCTCTCGCTATAGCGTCGGCCGCACCTATGGCGGGCGCGATTGCGGATCACGGCTGTCTCTGACGCCGGTTGCCGCCGACCGCAAAAGCTGATTTGAGGCTTCGCTCGGAGGGACTTCGACGCCCTTCGTCCGGTTCGTTTTGGATTGCCATGAATTATCGCCACTCCTTCCATGCCGGCAACAGCGCCGATGTCGTGAAGCACAGCCTGCTGATGGCCCTTGTCCGGGCCTTGCAGCAAAAACAGGGCGCGCTGACCCTGATCGACACCCATGCCGGTTGCGGGCTCTACGACCTTGGCGGCGAGCAGGCGCAACGCACCGGTGAAGCGGCGCAAGGCGTGGTGCGGGCCTTTGCCGATGCGAACCCCTTGTTGGACGACTATCGCGCCGCCGTACGGGCGGTGAATGTCGGGGCGGAGCCACAGCTCTATCCCGGCTCGCCGCAGTTCCTGGCGCAGCTCCTGCGCCCGCAGGACGTGCTGATCCTCAATGAAAAGCATCCCGAAGACGCCCGTTCGTTACGCGGCGCGATGCGCGGTACGCCTGCAGCCGTGCATGAGCGCGACGCCTATGAGCTTTGGCTCGCGATGCTTCCCACCCGCACGGCGCGCGGCGTGGTGGTGGTCGATCCGCCATATGAGCAGACCGACGAACGCGCCCGCATCACCGCTACCCTCGCCGCCGCGCACCGCAAATGGGCGCATGGCGTGACGGTCATCTGGTATCCGCTGAAGGACCGCGCGACGCATCAGCGGTGGAAGACCGACTTGCGCAGGCTCGGCATCCCGAAATTCCTGGTCGTCGAGCATTGGCTGTATGATGCCGATCAGCCCGGCATCTATAACGGCGCGGGGCTTTTTATCGTCAATCCGCCCTATGCCTTCACGCAAGGATTGCCACCTCTGCTCGAAGCCCTCCGCGCCGCACTGGCGCCGGAAGGGCATCGGGGCGAGATCACCGTGGAATGGTTAAACGCGTAAGTTGAACCCAGGCATCGTGGACATCAGAGCGGGTCGAGCGTGTCAGCCTGCTCGCCTTCGTCGGGTCGCCTGAGCACAGCAGATAACCCGGCGACGTGTCGTCACCCGCCAAGACAATACCGCCGTCACGCATGATCGTCATAGACCGCCAACGTCCTGGCGAGCGCGGCTTGGTCGAGCATCACCCGCTCGATATTCCGCTTCAGCTCATTCGCCAGGGCTTGCGTGGTTTCGAGGGCATGGGGCAGCGTCTCTCCCAGCGCATGAAGCACCTTGAAGGCGCGAATGGCCACCTCTTCTTCGCCAGCCCCCTCACGCACGATCGGCGCGAAACCGGCGCGCATCAACTCGTCCACGGACGGACGCGGCACATAGACAGGCGGCAGATCATCGTCGGGCGCAGGCCCCTGCACCGGCAATTCGCTCAAGGTCCGCAGCAAGGCGTTCAGCACCTCGATCGCCGTACCGGGATCGTTGGTGGCAGGTGCCAGCGCCCGCCCGGCAATCTCGCCGAGCGCGATCTGTCCAAGCCGTGGGTCATGGTCGAACGCGCGATGCCGCTCGATCACGAAGGCGCGCGACAGTTCGTCCTCCAGTTCCGCCACATCCCCGACCGTCCGGAGCAGCGGACGCCCCTTATGGACCAACGTACCGGGGATCGCCTCCACATGCAGGACGATCTCCTGGCGCCGGGCCAGCGCGGCAAGGCGCTCGATATCGACATGCGTCACATAACCGATGGTCTGTGACAGCACCGGTCGCGCATTGTCGGGGACCGGGATAGCGGGCCTACCCCCTTGATACGGATCGTTCGCGAAGGTCAGCATGGCCGATCGGGCCGCATCCTCGACCCGGTCGATCACATCCGACATGCGCCCGAACGCGGCCAGATGGGCGATCCAGCGCAGCAGGGTGACGACCACCAGCGCCACGAGCATGACCGTGGCGATCAAGAGCAACACACGCCCCTGCCCGCCATAAAGCCGCGTTTGCAGGCCGATGATGCCGACGACGGCAAAGATGAAGGCGCCAAGGAAGGTCGAGAGCGCGTTTTGCGACATGCGATCCGAGATCAGCAATTGTGTCGCCCGCGGCGTCGCGAGCTGGGTCGCCGAGGAATAAGCGCTGACCATCGCCGTCAAAGAGAAGGTGGTCACCGCCAGCATCGACGAGGCGATGATTTCCAGGACCGTACCGACGGCATTCTGACCGATATCGCCGGTAAAATGATAGGGGACGGTTCGCGCGACGATCCCCGCAAATGCGGCGACCACCACGCTGGCGGCGCTGATGAGCGCGGCGCGAAACCAGATTTTCCGAGCGATACGATGGAGCAGCCATCCGATACGGGCCTTCGAAATCATGTGGCGCCCCATCTCCCTTTTACGGCCTATGCCACCCTGGTCGAAGACGATCATCGCAAGGCCGCCGTCTACCCCCAAGGCGTCGAACGCGATCAAACGACGATGGCACGCCGCCCGTTATATGGCCGATCATACGCAAACGCCCGATATCCGGCTCACAGAACTTCCCATGCGGGGCTTTTATCCACGCCGCCATTGGTCGAGCGCCACGCGCCTGCACGAACGGATTTGAAAGCCTGCAATCGAAAACGTTTCCGAAACCGCTGGGTCAGGCTCTTGCAACGCCCCCGAGAGTCTGTATCACTTCCAAAAGTCGGACAATTAGGAGCCGTGAAGCGCGTATCGGTATCACGCGGATAGCCGTCAATCTTGGCGGTATGTTCGCGCCTTTGATGGCTGGTCGTCCTTCCGGTGTCCGAGACGAATGATAATATGACGACGGGAGAGCGTGTGAACCAGCGTGCGTATCGGGCGGCACTCGCCATCGGCGTGGCGGTGATGGGTTTGGCGGTGAGCGGATCGGCGCTCGCCGGACCGGTCGGCGAAGAGCAGGCGCGGACGCCGACGGGGCTCGACGCGCAAGGTCATCCTCAGGCGATCGGCCCGATACCCGTTCAGGGCTATACCTATAGCCGGCTGCGCAATGGCGTTCAGCTGCGGCTGAACGGGGTGTCGAAGACGATCCTGTTCTATGGCCCTTCGACCGTGCGCGTGAACACCAATGGTGGCCGCAACTATTGGTCGGCGAAGAGCATCGTGGTCGTCGCCCCGCCCGCCGACATCGCCTTCACGGTGACCGATCAGCCCGAGGCGCTGATCGTCGCGACCGCCCGACTGCGCCTGTCGGTCGACAAGACAACCGGGGCGGTCAGCTTCTTCGATCCCGCAGGCAAGCTGTATACCCGCGAGGACCAGGCCCGACCGCAAAGCGTCAAGCCGATCACCAGCGCGAAGGACCCCAGCTATGAGGTGGAGAACCGTTTCCGCCTGACGCCCGACGAGGCGATTTACGGCTTCGGCTTTACCGACGACGCGACGATCAACCGGCGCGGCGCGGACCTCGACCTGATCCAGACCAATATCGGCATCATCATCCCCGTCATGGTGTCGAACCGGCGCTATGGCGTGATGTGGGACACCTATTCGCACATGCGTTTTGCCGACGATGCGAACGGCGCGCGGCTCTGGGCGGAGGATGCGCCGGGCGGGGTCGATTATTATTTCATGGGCGCCGATACGATGGACGGCGTCGTCCAGGCCTATCGCAAGCTGACCGGTGACGCGCCCATGTATCCCAAACAAGCCTTCGGCCTGTTCATGAGCAAGGAACGCTACACAACGCAGGACCGGCTGGTCGAAGTGGCCGAGACGTTCCGCCGCGAACGCTTCCCCCTCGATTACATCGTCCAGGACTGGCAATATTGGGGCGGCAATGACGGCAGCTGGAGCGGGATGACGTGGGACAAGACCCGCTTTCCCGATCCGGTCGGCGCGATCCGCAAAATCCACGACCTGCACATGAAGCTGATGGTGTCGATCTGGCCCTCGGTCGGCAACGACACCGCTTTGGGCAAGGAACTGGACCAGCACGGCCTGCGGTTCAAGCCGCTTCACTGGATATCCAAACAGGCGCGGGTCTATGACGCGTTCAGCCCGCTGGGGCGACAGATCTATTTCAAACATGCCAAGTCGGGCCTGCTCGACAAAGGCGTCGACGCGCTGTGGATGGACGGGACCGAGGTCGAGGTCAGCAGCGCGATGCACGATGCCAAGGCGGCGGTCGACGACGTCAAGTCGCTGGGCCGCAACGCGCTGGGCGACTTTTCGCGCTATCTGAACGCCTATACGCTGATGACGACGCTGGGCACCTATCAGGGGCAGCGGGCGACCAGCGACAAGCGCGCGCTGACCCTGACCCGGTCGGCCTGGGCGGGGGCGCAGCGGACGGCGGCGACATCCTGGTCAGGGGATACGCAGGCCAGCTGGGAGACGCTGCGCCATCAGGTCGCGGGCGGGGTGAACGTCACCGTCACCGGCAATCCCTATTGGACGCAGGACACCGGCGGCTTCTTCGTCAACGGCTATAGCGGCGGCGAGAAGAACCCCGCGTATCGCGAGCTGTTCGCGCGCTGGTTCCAATATGCGGTGTTCAACCCGCTGATGCGCGTTCATGGCACCAGCATCGAGCGCGAACCCTATATCTTCAAGGCGCTCGACCCGCAGATGTACGGCGCGCTGCTGGACGCGGTGAACCTGCGCTACCGGCTGTTGCCCTATATCTATGCGAATGCGTGGCAGGTGACGTCGGGCGGCTATACGATGATGCGGCCGCTGGCGATGGACTTCCCCGACGATGCGCGGGTCCATGCGCTCAACGACGCCTTCATGTTCGGCGGATCGCTGCTGGTCCACCCGGTCACCCGCGCCATGTATCATGTCGAGCCCGAACCCGCCGCCACCGTGCCCGCGACCGCGCTGTTCACGGCCGATGGCAAGCCGGGGCTGGCGGGCCAGTATTTCGAGGGACGCAACTTCGAAAAGCCCGCAGGCCGCGTCGTCGATACGGTGATCGACAAGCGCTGGCCCCAGCCGCCGCTCCAGCCCATGCCGCCGGGGCTGAAGAGCCTGAACGACTTCTCCGCCCGCTGGGACGGCGTGCTGGTGGCGCCCGAGGACGGCGAATATGAGCTGGGCCTGCAAGGCGATGACGGCGTGCGCCTGTTCGTCGACGGGCGAAAGGTAATCGAGGACTGGTCCAGCGGTGCGTCGCGCTATCATGGCGCGAAGGTGACGCTGCGCAAGGGACAGCGCGTGCCGATCCGCATCGAATATTATCAGGGCGACGGCGACCGCGACCTGCGCTTCGCCTGGCGCACTCCCGACGAACTGCGCCGCGTGGCCGCCAAGGCGGGCGAAGCCCCGAAGCTGGCGGTCGCGACCTATCTGCCCGCAGGCAGCGACTGGTACGACTTCTGGACGAACCAGCGCGTGGCGGGCGGCACCGAGACGTCGCGCGACGTCCCCCTCGACATCATGCCGCTCTATGTCCGGGCAGGCGCGATCCTGCCGCTCGGCCCGGTGCAGCAATATGCGACCGAGAAGCCCGACGCGCCCTATGAAATCCGCGTCTATCCCGGCGCCGATGGCCGCTTCACCCTGTATGAGGACGATAACGAGACCTATGCCTATGAACGCGGCAGCCGTGCGACCTATGACCTGACCTGGGACGACGCGCGGCGAACCTTGACCATCGGCGCGCGGCAGGGCCGCTTTCCCAACATGGTGTCAACGCGGCGGTTGAATATCGTCGTCGTGAAGCCGGGCATGGCCGGAGGCATCGCCGATCTGCCTGCGTCGAAGACGGTGAACTATACCGGCAAGCCGATCCGCATCGCATTCTGAGGCCATGCTGCGTCGGGGATAAGGCGCATTGAACCGACGCGAGCCCCTCCCCTTCAGGGGAGGGGTTGGGGTGGGGCATTGCCCCGAACCGCACGCTTGCGGGTCCGCCCCACCCCCGGCTCCTCCCCTGAAGGGGAGGGGTGAGGCTATCTCATGTCATCTAGCCCTAAACCTCTGGCGATTACCCCTCGAGGATTTACGGGCAGATGACATCATCGCACCGCAATGCGCGCACGACACCTGATCGTGCGCTCTATCGCCGATCGATCACCGTGCCCCCTGCCCCGATGGCGGCACCGGCGGGGTCGAGGATTTCGCATCGCTGACCGCTTCGTCATACCAGCGCGACAGGTCCGCCTTCATGCTCCGCAGCGCGTCAGGGTTGAGATAGGTCATGTGCCCCGCCGGATAATAGGTGAAGCGCAGATTCGCCTGCTGGGCTGGCTCCAGCATCATATGGCCCAGGTCGTTCTCGGTGCCGAAGAACGGGGTCGCCATGTCGTAATAGCCGTTCATCGACAGCACCTTCAGATACGGGTTTGCCCGCATCGCGGCGGCCAGATCGATCGCGGTGTTGGGATTGTTCTGCCCGCCGTCGGGCGACTTGTGCTTCCAGTTCCAGGTCCAGCCCGCCGCATCCCGCGCCGACAGGCGATAGGGTAGCTCGGTCTTGTAGCCGAGCGTCGATTGCAGATAATCCTGGAACGACGCGATATAGGCGCCCGAGATCGCATCCGACGACGCGTCGGTTTCCGGCGCTTCGCCCGCCGCGTCGGTATCGATACCCAGATAGCGTGAATCGAAGCGGCCGACCGTCCGCGCCTGCCCCCGCAGCAATTCCTTCTGGAACCGCGGCAGGTCGATGCGCAGGTTCGCGCGCTTGATGTAATCGGGCGAGATGCCGATCAGGCGGCTCATCTGTTCGGCGACCTGGTCGCGTTCCTGGGGCGAGATGTTCTGCCCCTTGGCCAGCGCCGACATATAGGGCCCGACCGCAAAGGCGCGGGCCTGCGCCACCACGGTTGCGACATCGGCGGGACGGTCGGCCAGGCGATTATGATACCAGGCGGTGGCGGCATAGCTGGGCAGATAGTTGAGATAGACCTGATCCAGCCCCGGCTGGCGATAGCCGTAATTCATGATCGAACTGAGCAGCACCACACCGTTCAGCGCCATGCCCCGTTCCTGCAACTGATAGGCCAGCGCCCCCGAACGCAGCGTGCCATAGCTTTCCCCGAGCAGGAATTTGGGGCTCATCCAGCGGCCATATTTGGTGACGTAGCGCTGGATCGCGCCCGCAAAGACATCGACATCCTCGTCGACGCCGTAAAATTGCGCGGGCTTCATATCCCCCAGCGGCCGCGAATAGCCGGTGCCGATCGCGTCGAGAAACACGAGGTCGGTCTTGTCGAGCAGCGAGTCCGGATTAGGCCCGACATCATAGGGTGCGGGCCGTACGAACTCCGGGCTGGTCGTACGGATGCGGATCGGCGCGAACGAGCCCATGCGCAGCCAGAAGGACGGCGATCCCGGCCCGCCATTGTACAGGAACGTCACCGGCCGCTTGGTGCCGGGCTTCGTGCCGTCGAGCGTATAGGCAGTATAGAACATCGAGGCGGTCGGCTTACCCTCGATATCGCGCACGGTCAGCGTGCCCGCCGATGCGATATAGGGATAATTACGGCCGTTGATCGTCACGCTGTCGCGGTGACGAACTTCGGTCTCCTCCAACGGCGCGCGGGCCCAGGCGGCCTCCGCCTCGGCCTTGGCGGCTTCGTGATGCGCGGCCTTTTTCTCCCCCTCCTCCTGCGCGGCGAGCGGCGCGGTCAGCGTGGTGGCGGCGAGAAGAAGGACGAGGCTGTTGCGGATCACGAAGGGCTCACGGAATAAGTGACGGAGCCGTCATGGTTCCCGCGTTTTTGCCAGGAAGGCAAGCGGTTCGAGAGGATGGGATCGGCCCCTCCACCATTGCTGCGCAATGGTGGAGGGGCCGATCCCGAACCGTCAGCGCGCCAGCCATGCCTCGACGGCGGGCTTCAGCCGATCCGCGACCGCCTTGCGCACCGCGATCTGCGAGATCGAGCGCTTGGCCCCACCGCGCGAACCCTCGGACAGGTTGGCGGCGGCCCAGGTCTCGATCTTGCCGGGCATGGCGGGATCGTTCGAGCCTGCGCCCAGGCCGACGATGAAGGTCGCGCGGTTGCTTTCCTCCAGGAAGCTGTCGACCAGCGGCTTGTTCGCCACCGCCCAGTCGAATGCCATGTCGGGATGCGCACCCGCGATCGAGCGGAGCAGCGCGGCGCGCTGCGGCGGGGTGAAGGTGTCGTTCTTGAGCAGGCCCAGCGCCCGGCGCGCGGCCCCCTCGTCCTCGGCATAGCCGAGCAGCGCGACCAGGCGGTTCTTCACCACCGGGTTGCGTTCGGCCTTGGCGAGGTCGAGCAGCTTGTCCCATTCGGCGGGCGTCGCGCGCTTGGCATAGGTCGCCAGGATCGGCTGCCGGATCGCGCCCGGAATGGCGTTCGGGTTCCTGGCAAGCGCCGCGACATAGCCACGCGCCCGTGCGGCGACCATATCGTCACCGCTGGCGCCCAGCATCCCGATCAGCGTCTCGCGCAGGTTCGAGACGAGCGCACTGTCATCGGGCTTGGGTTCGAACCCGATCCGCGCCAGCACCGGCGACAGGATGGCCGCAGCCCTGGCGCGGAGCGGCTTTTCGAGCGGCGTGCCCTCATATAGTCCATCCAGGCGACCGAGTTCGCCTGCGACCGTTTCCCATTCCAGCGGATCGGCCTCGGGCCGGACCTGCGCCATCAGGTCGAACCAGCGGCCCAGGCTCTGATATCCCCCCGCCGCCAGCGCATAATCGTCGCCCAGCGTGCCCAGCCGGTCCTTCAGCTCCATCTTGGTATAGTCGCGCACGATCGCAGCATGGCCCGGATCGTCATACATGACGCGGGTATAGGAGCCCTTGCCCTGGTTGAGGACCAGCGTCCCGCAACCCGCGATCGTCACGGCCGTCGGTGCCGCACCCGTCACGATCGCGCTCGTCTCCCCGCCGCCGATGGTCGCGACGCGGATCGGGACATGCCAGGTCTGCGGCGTCTTCGATGCCGCATCCAGCCCGAACCGCCCCTGGGACAGCATCGCGACGGTCTTGCCGCCTTCGCAGCGCGAACTGACCTGAGTGATGAGCGGCACGCCGCCCTGCAGCGTGAAGTCATGCGCGACCGTCGCGACATTGGTGCCCGACGCCTTGGACAGTTCGGCCCATAGCTGTTCGGTGACGGTGTTCTGGTACTTGTACTTCGCCATATAGGCGCGGATGCCCTTGCGGAACGTGTCCTGGCCCAGCATCGATTCCAGCATCCCGATCACCGCCTGCCCCTTGAGGTAGGTGATGCTGTCGAACGCCTCGCCGATCTGGTCGACGGTCTCGATCTTGCGGATGATCGGGTGGGTCGCGCTGGTCGCGTCGATCCCCATCGCCGATTCCCGCTCGCCCGAAACGCTGGCGGCCGCCGCTTCCCAGGCCGGGTTCAGGTCGTTGGTGGCCTTGCCCTCCATCCAGGAGGCAAAGCCTTCGTTCAGCCACAGATCGTCCCACCAGCGCGGCGTGACGAGGTCGCCGAACCACTGGTGCGCCATTTCATGCGCGACGACGGTGTGGATGCGCTGACGGTTGCTCTCGCTCATCACCAGCGGATTGAAGAGCAGTTCGTTCTCGAAATAGAAGATCGCGCCCCAATTCTCCATCGCGCCGAAGAACTGGCTGGAGCCGGGCCCGGCGATCATGTCCATCTTGGGCAGCGGATAGGGCGTACCGAAATAATCATTGTAATAGGACAGCAGCTTGGTCGCCGCGCCCAACGCGTAATCGCCTTGGTCGACCACGCCCTTGCGGCTGACCACGCCGATCTGGACGCCGTTCGCATCCACCGTCTTGCGGTCCAGATTGCCCGATCCGAAATAGAGCAGATAGCTCGACATCACCGGCGTTTCGTCGAAGCGATAGAGCTGGCTGCCGTCCGCCTGGGGGGTGATCGAGGCGGCGGGCATGTTGCTGATCGCGCGCTGGCCCTTCGGGGCGGTCGCGGTCAGGCGGAACCGGGCCTTGAAGGCGGGCTCGTCCCACATCGGCGCGAAGCGGCGGGCGTCGGGTGCCTCGAACTGGGTGGCCAGCATCCGGTCAGGCGTGCCGTCAGCATTGGTATAGTCGATCGCGAACAGGCCATTGGCCGAGCGGTTGATCGTGCCGGTCCAGGCAAAGCCCACCTTGTGCCGCCCGACGCTCGCCGCCTGTGGCAGGGTGAGGGTCAGGGTCTGCGCCGCCTTGTCGAGCGCGAAGGGCACCGGCTTGCCGTCGAACGTGGCGCGGGTGATGGTCAGCTCGGCGGCGTTCAGGACAATCGTCGCGGTCGCCTGCTTCACATCGACATCGACCGTTTCCTCGCCGGTGAAGGTCAGCGCCTTCGCATCGGGGCGTACCGTGATGTCGTACAGGATCGGGGCCACGGTCTGCGGCAACTGGCCCGCCGCCAGGGCGGGGGTGGAAACGGTCAGGGCCAACAGGACCGAAAGGGCGGACTTCATGACAATCGGGGCCTTTCAATTGGGAATGGGCAAATCTCTACGCCCTACGCCGCCCAAAGCAAATGACGGTCATGTAATAATGTTGCACGTACCTTTTGCGGCGCTGGACAGGCTTTACCTTTACGTTATCGTCAAGCCATGAGCCTGCCCCCTGCCCTGAGTCGCCTGGCGCTGCCCGTCATCGGGTCCCCGCTGTTCATCATCTCCAATCCGGATCTGGTCATCGCCCAGTGCAAGGCGGGTATCGTCGGGTCGTTTCCAGCCCTGAACGCGCGGCCCGCCAGCCTGCTCGACGAATGGCTGCACCGGATCACCGAGGAGCTGGCGGCGCATGACCGTGCGCATCCCGATCGCCCGGCCGCGCCCTTTGCGGTCAACCAGATCGTCCACCGCTCCAACGACCGGCTGGAGGCGGACTTGGCGGTCTGTGCCAAGTGGAAGGTGCCGATCGTCATCACCTCCCTGGGCGCGCGCGAGGATGTGAATGCGGGCGTCCATCGCTGGGGCGGGATCACGTTGCACGACGTGATCGACGACCGTTTCGCACGCAAGGCGGTGGAGAAAGGCGCGGACGGTCTGATCGCGGTGGCGACCGGCGCGGGCGGCCATGCGGGGCGGCTGTCGCCCTTTGCCCTGGTCCAGGAGATCCGAGGCTGGTTCGATGGGCCGCTGGCGCTGGCGGGGGCGATCGCGACCGGCGACGCCGTCCTGGCGGCGCAGGCGATGGGGGCGGACTTCGCCTATATCGGCTCGCCCTTTATCGCCACGATCGAGGCCAATGCCGCACAGGCCTATAAGCAGGCGGTGGTCGACGGCCGAGCCAGTGACATCGTCTATTCCAGCCTGTTTACCGGTGTTCATGGCAATTACCTGCGCGCCTCGATCGTGGCGGCGGGGCTCGACCCCGATCACCTGCCCGAGGGTGATGCGGCGGCGATGAACTTCGGCGGTGGACAGGCGGCCAAGGCGTGGCGCGACATCTGGGGCGCGGGCCAAGGGATCGGCGCGGTCGACCAGATCCTACCCGCCGCCGAGCGTGTCGCGACACTGGCGCGCCAATATGACGCCGCGCGGGCGCGGCTGTCGCTCGCCCGCTGATCCTTAAAAGGCCTGACCCAGCCGGGCCTGCAATGCCTGCACGGGGCTGCCGACCGGCACCGCGGCGTCGGCCAGTTCGTCCAGCCGCTCGACCCGGCGGTGCAGGTCGAGGCTGGCCTGGGTCAGCCTTTGCGCATGGTCCGGCAAGGCCCCGAGCTGCGCATCATCCGTCTCGGGCGAGCGCCCCAGCCGCCGCACCGGATGGCGCGCATCGGCCCAGCGCATCTCTCCCGCCTCGACCGCGCGCTGGGTCAGCACCCAGGCGATGACATGCATCAGCCGCGTCGTGACCTTCAACGATTCGCACGAAAAGGCGACCCGCGCGACAGGGGCCAGCGCATCGCGCTCGCTCCGCCCCACCCCGTCGAAATAGCCACGCGCGCTCTCCGCCAAAGCCATCGCCTCGGCATAGAGGCTGTCGATCAGTTTCGTGTGGAAAGGGGATTCGGGCAATGCGTTGGCCATGCCCCCTGGCTCGCATGCCGTTCGCGGCGGGGACAAGAGACGGCTTTGCCCCACCTGTCCCGATACGAAGCGCCCGCGCCAGCCGCCGTTCACGCGATGATGTCGGGGATCAACCGGTCCTCCAGCTCCGCCAGCTCGTCGCGCAGGCGCAGCTTGCGTTTCTTCAGACGTGCGATCTGCAACTGGTCGGGGGTCGAGGATTGCAGCAGGGCGGCGATCGCATCGTCCAGATCGCGATGTTCGGTCCGCAACATGTCGATCCGCGCGCGTGCCAGCGTGACGTCCATCCTGCTCCCCCTGATCGGACCGGCGCGGGAAGTCCGACGCCGATCGGGCCCCTGTAGCAAGCGGAAACGCGCGCGGCGAGAGGCCGTAACATGTCGTCGCGCCAAATGCCTCATCCGGTCGATTCTGACGAAAATGAGTGGGGACAGACAGGATTTTTGGTGTTTTAATCACTCCCCCAACAGAAGACAGGAGGTTGAAGCCCATGCATACGGCGCATCAAACGGCCCTGGAGACCAAGCACGCCACGCTTGACCGGCGAATCAGCGCCGAATCACAGCGTCCCGTGCCAGACGCGCTGATCCTGGCGGATCTGAAAAAGCAGAAGCTCAAACTGAAGGAAGAGATGCAAGGCCTATAGCCTTGGCGTGGCCGCGCAGGTCATCCTGACCTGCCGCGGCCTTTGTCGCGGGCCGCCTGTCCGGCAGGCCGCCCGCCTTCGCTGCCCCGGCCATGGGGACAGCCGGCACCCTCAAGTGATAATCAGTGGAACGACCGGGTCCTGCCGCCCGTCGCGGGCTTGGCATATTCCGGCGTCGAAGGGCCGCCGCCCACCGGCCTGCGCACCAGCTTGGGATCGATCTGGCGATCGAACGCCACCCCGACCCGTCCCTGGGTGCACCAGGCGATACGCCCCGACACAGGGCCGATGCCACGCAGATCGAGCGAGACGGGCGTACCGATCTCCACGGCTACGGCCAGTTCGGCCATCAACCCGCCCTCGGAAATATTGCGGACGCGGACATCGCGCGGCTGGGACTCGTCGGCCAGCATCATCTGCGCCATCATCAACAGGCTGTCGCGCTGTCCGGTCCGGTCGCTGCGTTCCACGTCGTCTTGCACCATGTCAGACCTATTAGCGGGTGCGCGGTCCATCGCCATCCTGATTATCCTGCGTACCCGTAAAAATTCCGCGCGACCATGCGCTACGCCGGGTCCCGTTGCCAATCATTAATGGCAACGGATTCGAACCGCCTGTCATCATATGGGGCAAGCCGATTGCGTTCGGTCGGGCCACCCCACCGATCAACGCCCTGATAAGCCCCGACATCCCCGACCGGCATGAACCGGTCGGGGTCATCGCGCCTCAATCGTCGCGGGACACTTTTTCATTGCGCTCGTGACGCTCCTGCGCCTCCACCGTCATGGTCGCGATCGGCCGCGCCTCCAGCCGCCCCAGGCTGATCGGCTCGCCGGTCACCTCGCAATACCCATATTCGCCCTCTTCGATACGACGTAGCGCCGCATCGATCTTGGAGATCAGCTTGCGCTGGCGATCGCGGGTGCGCAGCTCGATCGACCAGTCCGTCTCGCTGGAAGCGCGATCGGTCAGATCGGGTTCGCGCAGCGAATCGACCTGAAGCTGGGACAGCGTCCCCTGCGCCTCGCGCTGGATGGCCTCCTTCCATTCGATCAGCTTGCGGCGGAAATACGCCTGCTGCTTCAGATTCATGAAAGGCTCGTCCGCGCTGGGACGATAATTCTCGTCGATATCGTTGGCCACATCCGGCCCGGTGGAGTCCGTCACGCGATTAAACACCGTCGCCATACCACTCTCCCAAAGGGCCCGTCGGTGCGACGTTCGGCACCGTGTCCTCGGGGCCGCCCCCTGATGGTTGAGAGGGCCTATAATCGGTGCATCCGTCTGCCGCAAGCGACCGGCATTTCGTCGTGTTGCCAATTTCTATAATAATGTTGCGATGTTAACCGAAAATGGACGAATTGGTGCCATTGCGGCCAATTTCCACACCCAATTATCGAATCTCCATCGGCGACCGTCGCACCGCGCTATCGGGTCGGCCGCGCCTTCCGCTACGGAATCCCAAAGCTAGACGGCGGAAAAAACTCCGGACTTGGAGCTTAAGCATTTCTTGGTCACTGTGATGACAATGGCGTAAGAAATGCTGCAATAGGCGTGATCGGACGGCGTGCCGGAACCATCACGCCGCTTGAGCCTTGGTTCGGGCCTTGCACCGTTTGAGGATGTGACGATGTCTGTGCGAATGGCCCTGGCGAAGCTGACGGCATGTGTCGCGGGCGGCGCCGTGATCGGCGGCGGGGCCGTGCATATGGTCGACCGTCCCCAGCGCCCGGCCCTGGTCAAGCAGACCAAGGTCAAGAAGCGTATCGTCCACCACGTCCCGCCGCATCGCAAGCGCCGGATCGTCACGCGTACCGTCACAACGACGACCACGCCGCCGCCGACCATCGTCACCGTCACGACCCAGGAACCGCCGGTCCCCGTCCCCCTGCCCGCCAGCGCACCGCTGGGGACGGGCGGCGGCTATGTCCCCGCCGTGATCGGCGGTTGGGGTGGCGGTTTCGGCGACGGCTGGGGCGGCGGCTGGGGCGGCGGTTTTGGCGGCGGCTTCGGTTTCGGTGGCGGCGGATCGAACGGCAATATCATCATTTCCTCGACCAGCAGCGGCGGGTCGACGTCCACGTCATCGGCCTCGGGCGGGTCGTCGACATCGTCGGGCAATGTCTCGTCGACCAGTTCGTCATCCGGCAATGTCAGTTCGTCGAGCGCGTCCAGTGCCTCCTCGGCATCGTCCGCTTCCTCGGCGTCCTCGAGCGGCTATGCGTCGAGCAGCAGCGGCTGGTCGTCCAACGGCTCCTCGGCCAGTTCCGCCAGCAGCGCGTCGTCGGCGTCCAGCGCCTCGTCCACATCCTCGGCCAGCAGCGCGTCATCGTCGGGCGGCGACAAACCGCCGGTCACGCCGGTTCCTGCCCCGCCGATGGTCCTGCTGTTCGGCAGCGCCGCGGCAGCGCTGGTCATCCGGCGGCGACTGGCCAAGCCGAAAACGGCCTGACCGCGTCGCCGCCGGGCAAGGGCAATCAGGCCTTTTGCAGCGCGGCCTCGATCTCGGGCACGGGATGGCCGGTCAAATCCTTGGCCAGTTCACCCACCAGCCGATCCTCGACCGCCTTGTGATAATGTTTGCGCAACTCGCCCAGCGTCTTGGGCGGGGCGACGACGATCAGCGCCTCGAACTCGTTGGCGAGCGCGCGGCGCTTGAGCATCTCGGCGGTTTCGGCGGCGAAGCGATCCTCCTCCTGCTGGTGATAATCGGTTTCGCCCATCGATCCGCGCGAGGCGGCGAACTGGGCACCCTGGCCACCACCGCCCGCCAGATTCGATCCGCCCTGCGCGATCGGCGGCGCACCGGGGCCGCTCTGGGTCGAGGATGCGGCCCCCGCACTATCGGTCTTCTGATCGCGGTCCGCCGGATTGGGATGTTCGACCGCGTGTTCGACGATCAGATTGGGATATTCGGCATCCCCTTCGTTACGGAAGAACAGGCTCTTGCGGCCATCGACGACCAGCACGAAGCTGTTATGCGGCACCTGCATCGCGTTTCTCCTTCTATGTGCAAAGGGGTAACGCAAGGTCTTCGCCACGGGTTGCGTGACGGCGGAGCGAAGGCCATAGCCTCTCGCCCATGCACGACATTCGCCTGATCCGGGACGACCCCGCCGCCTTCGACGCCGCCCTTGCCAAGCGGGGCGCCGCGCCCCAGGCCGACACGCTGATCGCGATCGACGAGCGTCGCCGCGCGATCATCGCCGAGGCGCAAGGGGCGCAGACGCGCCGCAACGACCTGTCCAAGCAGATCGGCCAGGCCAAGGCGGCCAAGGACGAGGCGCGCGCGCAAGGATTGATGGACGAGGTCGCCGCGCTGAAGGCCAAGCTCCCCGAACTGGAGGAGCAGGAACGCAGCGTCGAGGCCGAACTGAACAGCGCACTCGCCGCCATTCCCAACCTGCCCGCCGCCGATGTGCCGCAAGGCGCGGACGAGAATGACAATGCGCTGGTCCATCAGAAGGGCGAACCGACCAGCTTCACGTTCGAGGCGCGCGAGCATGACGCGATCGCGCCCGCGCTGGGCATGGATTTCGAAACCGGCGTCGCGCTGTCGGGCGCGCGCTTCACCCTGCTGCGCGGGCCGATCGCACGGCTGTCGCGCGCGCTCGGCCAGTTCATGCTCGACCGGATGACCGAGCAGCATGGCTTCGAACTGGTCCAGCCGCCACTGCTGGTCCGCGACGAAGCGGCGTTCGGCACCGGGCAGTTGCCCAAATTCGCCGAAGACCTGTTCCGCACCACCGATGGCCGCTGGCTGATCCCGACGGCCGAAGTCTCGCTGACCAATATCGTGCGCGAGGCGATCCTGAGCGAGACCGAACTGCCGCTGCGCTTCACCGCGCTGACCCCCTGTTTCCGGTCGGAAGCGGGCGCGGCGGGGCGCGACACGCGCGGGCTGATCCGCCAGCACCAGTTCGACAAGGTCGAGATGGTGTCGATCACCACGCCCGAGCAATCGGATGCCGAGCATGAGCGGATGACCGCCGCCGCCGAAGGCGTGCTGGAGGCGCTTGGCCTGCCCTATCGCCGGATGCTGCTGTGCACGGGCGACATGGGCTTCTCGGCCGCGCGCACCTATGACCTGGAGGTCTGGCTGCCCGGACAGGCGCGCTATCGTGAGATTTCGTCCTGCTCGACCTGCACCGATTTCCAGGCGCGCCGGATGATGGCGCGCTATCGCCCCGCCGAGGGCAAGGGGACGCGCTTCGTCCATACCCTGAACGGCTCGGGACTGGCGGTCGGCCGTACCCTGGTCGCGGTGATCGAGAATTATCAGCAGGCGGACGGCTCGGTCGTCGTGCCGGACATGCTGCAGCCTTATCTGGGCGGACAGGCGGTGCTGGAGCCGCGCTGATGCGCATCCTGCTCACCAATGACGACGGCTATCATGCGCCGGGCCTGGCCGCACTGGAGCGGATCGCGGCGACGCTGTCGGACGATATCTGGATCGTCGCACCCGCCGAGGACCAGTCGGGGACCAGCCGCTCGCTGACCCTGACCCGGCCGATGCGGTTGCGTCAGTTCGGTGAGCGGCGCTTTGCGGTGACGGGGACACCGACCGATTCGGTGCTGATGGCGCTGGGCGAGGTGATGGCGGACCACAAGCCCGACCTGATCCTGTCGGGCGTCAATCGCGGCGCCAATCTGGGCGAGGATGTCTTGTATTCCGGCACGGTGTCGGCGGCGATGGAAGGGGCGCTGGCAGGCATACGCTCGGTCGCGCTCAGTCAGCGTTATGCGCAGCAGGCGGTCGGCGACGCGGTATCCTTTGCGACTGCGGAGGCCTGGGGCGAGCGGGTGCTTCGCCCACTGCTCGACCTGGACCTTGCCCCGCGCACTTTGCTCAACGTCAACTTCCCGCCGGTCGCGCCGGACGCGGTGCAGGGTATCCGCGTGGCGCGCCAGGGCCTGCGCGACTATGGCCGCGCCCGGTTCGAACGGCGCGCCGACCCGCGCGGCTATGACTATTACTGGCTGGCGCTGGGCCGCCTGCCGCACCAGCCGGGCCAGGACAGCGACCTGGATGCCATTGCCGCGGATTGCATCGCGGTAACGCCTTTGCAACTCGACCTGACACATGAACCCTCATTCGTTATGCTTAACGAAGCCTATCGCTGAACGGGTTCTTGGGGGGACTAGGGGTTGAGTCGGACATCGGGCGCCATCGGGCGCATCATCGGCGCGGGGCTGCTCGTATCGGGTTGCATTCCAAATATGGAGCCGCCAATGCGTGCGGCCGAACCCGTCGCGCCGCTCCCCGCCGCGCCCGTCGACGCCGCCCCGCCCCAGGTCGTGCCGATGCCCCGCCCTGCCCCGGCCAGGCCCATCGCCAGACCGAACCCATCGCGCCCCGCGATCCGCCGATCGGTGCCGGTGACGCCGGGCCGCACCGCCCCGCGCGTGGCACAGGCTATGCCCGTCATCGAGAAGCCGATGCCGGCCACGCCCCCCACGCCCCGTGTCTCCAGCTTGCCTGCGCCGCGCCCGTCCTGGGAAGTGCGCCCCGTCACCCCCGATGCGCGCGAAATCGCCGACACGACCTACATCGTCCAACCGGGCGATACGCTGCGCGCTATTGCGGACCGTACGGGTGCGGGCTCGGAAGCGATCGCGCGCGCCAATGCGCTGACCCCGCCCTTCATGATCCGTGCGGGCCAGCGGCTGACCATTCCCGGCGGCCGCTATCATCTGGTCCGCTCGGGCGAGAGCGGTATCGCCATCGCGCGCGCCTATGGCGTCGCATGGTCGCGCATCGTCGAGGCCAATGCGCTAACCGAGCCGTTCGTCCTGCGTGCGGGACAGCGCATCCTGATCCCCGGTATGGCGGTCGGCGCCATACCGCTCAGCAGCGCGGCCGAGCGGGCCGCCGCCTTCACGCTCGATGTCGATGACATCCTGACCGGCGGTGAGCCTGCCCTCGCCAGCAACCAGGAACCCGCCAAGCCCAGCCCAACGCCGCGCCGCGTCCTGCCGCCGACCGCCGTCGTCGCCGCGCCCACCCGGTTGCGCTCGGGCTTTGCCTGGCCGGTCGAGGGCAAGGTCGTGAAACGCTTCGGCGCAGGGTCGAGTGGCGAGCGCAATGATGGGATCAAGATCGCGGTGCCGATCGGTACGCCGATCAAGGCAACGGCGGACGGCGTGGTCGCCTATGTCGGCGACGGTATCGCGGCGCTGGGCGGCCTCGTCATCGTCAAGCATGGCGATGGCTGGACCAGCGTCTATGGCCATGCCTCCAAGCTGATGGTCCAGCGCGGCCAGAGCGTGAAGCGCGGCCAGACGCTGGCCCTGTCCGGACAGACGGGTTTCGCTGACCGGCCCGAACTGCATTTCGAACTGCGCCGTGGCCGCACGCCCGTCGATCCGCTCAGCCAGCTGCCGGGGCACTGACGCCCCCTTCCGCAATCCTGAACATCGCCTAACAGGCGGTTCAGGATTCGGAACGCCGTGACCTGCCATAGGTTGAAAACGAACATGGGGCCGGTGCCCCTGGGAGTTGGCGTATGAAAAAGCTGTTCCATGGTTTGGCCTTGATCGGCCTTTCGGTTGCGGGCGTAGCGGCGACGATGGCACTGCCCGTCTCCAGCGCCCAGGCCCAGTCGTGGCGCGACGACGGCCCCCGTTTTGACCGCGATCGCCGGGACTGGCGTGACGACCGCCCGGACTGGCGCGAGGATCGTCGTGATCGGCGTGATGATCGCGGCGACTGGCGGGGCGAACGGCGGGGCTGGCGCGATGATCGGGGCTGGCGAGGTGACGACTGGCGCGCCCGGCGCGAGGCCCGCGTCGCGCGCGAATATGATCGTGCCCGCCGCACCCCCGGCTATGTCGATCCGCGCTCGCAGGGCGACTATACCAACTATACCGGCCCCGGTTCGGGCTATCGCCCCTGCCGCTATGTCCAGCGCAACGGGCGGACGCTCTGCCGCTGATCGTCGGTTTCCTGTGGGGTGACGAACGCGGATCGGCGGTGTAACGAGCCACGCCTATGGCATACACGTCCGATCTGCTTCGCACCCTGGATGAACGGGGTTACGTCCACCAGATGACCGATGCCGCCGCGCTGGACACGCTGGCGGCGTCGGGGGTCGTGCCCGGCTATATCGGCTTCGATCCGACCGCGCCGTCACTCCACGTCGGCAGCCTGGTGCAGATCATGCTCCTGCGCCGGATGCAGCAGACCGGGCACAAGCCGATCGTCCTGATGGGCGGCGGCACCGGCAAGATCGGCGATCCCAGCTTCAAGGACGAGGCGCGCAAGCTGCTCGCCGAAGATGGCATTCAGGCCAATGTCGCCTCGATCAAGCGCATTTTCGAACGCTTCCTGACCTTCGGCGACGGACCCAGCGATGCGGTCATGGTCGACAATGCCGACTGGCTCGACAAGCTGGAATATATCCCCTTCCTGCGTGAAGTGGGCCAGCATTTCTCGGTCAACCGGATGCTGTCGTTCGATTCGGTGAAGCTGCGGCTCGACCGCGAACAGTCGCTGAGCTTCCTCGAATTCAACTATATGATCCTCCAGGCCTATGACTTCCGCGAGCTGGCGCAGCGCCATGGCTGCCGGTTGCAGATGGGCGGGTCGGACCAGTGGGGCAATATCGTCAACGGCATCGAACTCGCCCGCCGCATGGACGGGACCGAGGTGTTCGGCGTGACCACCCCGCTCATCACCACGGCGGACGGCGGCAAGATGGGCAAGACCATGGCGGGCGCGGTCTGGCTGCACGAGGACCAGTTGCCGCACTTTGATTACTGGCAGTTCTGGCGCAACACCGACGACCGTGACGTGGGCCGCTTCCTGCGCCTGTTCACCGACCTGCCGCTGGACGAGATCGCCCGCCTCGAAAAGCTGGAAGGCGCGGAGATCAACGAGGCCAAGAAGATCCTCGCTAACGAAGCCACCGCCATGTGCCGTGGCCGCGCGGCGGCGGACGAAGCGGCCGAGACGGCACGGCGGACCTTCGAGGAAGGATCGGCAGGCGCGGCATTGCCGAGCTTTGCGGTCGCGGGCGGATCGATCACCATCGTCGATGCGCTGATCGGGCTGGGCTTCGCCAAGTCCAAGGGCGAAGCACGGCGCCTGATCGCGGGCGGCGGCGCACGCGTCGATGGCGAGAAGATTGCGGACGAGAATGCCGTCATCGCGGTCGGCACGGAACCGGTGAAGGTTTCCTCGGGGAAGAAGAATCACGGCTTGCTGACGGCAGGGTGATTCTCTTGGCCTTCGATTGCGCTCAGGCTGAACGGGGTTCGGGAAGATAGGCCTTCGCCCCACATTGTACCCCGGCGAAGGCCGGGGCCCAGTTTCTAAGCGGCCGGCGAAGCGGGACCACGCTGCGTGGGAGGCTTTCTCTCCACCCATTCAACCGCAAAGCAACTGGACCCCGGCCTACGCCGGGGTACGGTTACGTTGATAAGCCAGGCCTTCACCCTCGCCGCACCACCACCGCCCCCGCAATCACCAGCGCGACTCCAATGACCTTGCCCATCGTCACCGGCTCTACCCGCACCCCGAACAGCCCGAAATGGTCGACGATCAGCGCCGCCACCAACTGGCTGGCGATCGCCGCCGTCAGCGCGACCGAAATGCCGAGACGCGGCGCCGCATAGGCCAGCACCGCGACGAAACCCGCGCCGTAGAACCCGCCAAGCCAAGCCCAACCCGGCGCGCCCTTGAGCGCCGCCGGACTGGTCCGGTCGATCGCGGCCCAGGCCACCGCCAGTACCACGGTCCCGATCAGGAAAGAGGTCAGCGCCGCCAGCACCACCGAGCCGGAAGCCTTGGCCAGCGCGGCATTGGTCGGCGGCTGGATCGCCAGACCGATGCCGGCGATCAGGACGAGGATGAGCGGAAAAAACGCAGCCATCCGCGCCCAACGCGACGAACGCCGCTTCGTTCAGCCCGACCGCAACAGCGCGACGCCCGCATCCCGCTCGAACAGATAAAGCGCCGTCCGCGCCGCCTGTCCGCGCGGGGCCTCCAGTCCCCCATCGCGGTCGATCAGCAGCCGCGCATCGTCCTGCGCACATTGCATCAGGTCGGCCATATTTTCAGGCGTGGCCAGCCGGAACGCCATCTCCCCCGACTGCCGCGTGCCGAGTAGCTCCCCAGCCCCGCGCAACCGCAAATCCTCCTCCGCGATGCGGAAGCCGTCATTGGTTTCGCGCATCAGGGCGAGCCGCGCCCGCGAGGTTTCCGACAGATGGCTTCCCCGCAGGAGCAGACAGCGCGACAGCCCCCCGCCCCGCCCGACCCGACCGCGCAACTGGTGCAACTGCGCGAGCCCGAAGCGGTCGGCATGTTCGATGACGATCAGCGTCGCGTTGGGCACGTCCACCCCCACCTCGATCACCGTCGTCGCGACCAGCACGCCCAGCCGCCCGCCCGCGAACGCCTCCATGACGGCGTCCTTCTCGGCGGGCTTCATCTTGCCATGGACCAGCCCCACCCGCTCGCCGAACCGGGCGCGCAGGGTCTCGGCGCGCATCTCGGCAGCGGCGAGGTCGGACTTCTCGCTCTCCTCGACCAGCGGGCACACCCAATAGGCCTGCCCGCCGTCCGACAAATGACGGCCGAGTGCGTTGACCACCTCGTCCAGCCGGTCCTCGGACACCACCCGCGTCTCGATCGGTTGGCGGCCGGGCGGCATCTCGTCCAATCGGCTGACATCCATCTCGCCATAATTGGCGAGCGTCAGCGTGCGCGGGATCGGCGTTGCGGTCATCGCCAGCAGGTGCGGCGGGGCCTTGCCCTTGGCGGACAGCATCATCCGCTGCGCCACGCCGAAGCGGTGCTGCTCGTCCACTACGACCAGCGCGAGGTCGCGGTAGGTCACCGTTTCCTGAAAGATTGCATGCGTGCCGACAAGAATGTCGATCTCCCCCGCCGCCAGCGCCATCAGCGTGGCCTCGCGCGCCTTGCCCTTGTCGCGGCCGGTCAGCACCGCGATCTCGACCGGCAGCCCGGCGAGCGTCTTGCGTAGCGTTTCATAATGCTGGCGCGCCAGGATTTCGGTCGGGGCCAGCATCGCCGCCTGCGCCCCCGCCTCGACCGCGATCAGCATCGCCATCGCCGCCACCAGCGTCTTGCCCGCGCCGACGTCACCCTGGAGCAGCCGCAGCATCGGCGCGTCCTGCGCCAGATCGCCCTCGATCTCGCGCACCGTCCGGCTCTGCGCGCCGGTCAGCGTATAGGGCAGCTTGAGCATGTCGCGCAGGCGCCCGTCACCGTTGAGGGCCCGCCCGCGCCGCTTGCGGGTATCGGCGCGGACCAGCGTCATCGCCAGCTGATTGGCGAACACTTCGTCATAGCCCAGCCGCTCACGTGCCTTGGCATCGGCCGGATCGGCATGGATGCGGGCCAGTGCGTCCTTCCAGTCGGGCCAGCCGCGCTGCGCCTTCAGTCCCGGCTCGATCCATTCGGGCAACTCGGGTGAACGCTCGACGGCCTGCGCCGCCAGCGCGCCCAGCCGCCGCGAGGTGATCCCCTCCGACAGCGGATAGATCGCCTCGCGCTCCCGGAAATCCTCGGCACTGTCGCCCAGATCGGGATGCACGATCTGCAAATCCTGGCCGTACAGGTCGAGGCGGCCGGACACGACCTTGGTTTCGCCGATCGGCAGCAGCTTCTTCACCCAACCCGAATTGCCGCCGAAATAGACCAGCGCCACGCTGTTGCCCGCCGCATCCTCGGCGCGGACGCGCGTCGGCCCGCGCGGGGACGATGAGGCGCGATGCTCCTTTACGGTCAACGAAATGGCGATCACCCGCCCCGCGTCCGACACCATCAGTTCGTCGCGCGGAAAACGGTCGATATGACCGGTCGGCAGATGAAAGGCGACATCGACCACCCGCGCGATGCGCAGACGCTCGAGCGGCTTGGCGAGGCCGGGCCCGACGCCTTTCAGCGACGTGACCTCGGCGAACAGCGGATTGAGGATATTGGGACGCATGACTAGATGGGTCTGTATAGCCTCTGCTTCGTACGCCGCCAGAGCGTGCGGAACCTATTCTCGTTCGATCGGAGCCTCATGGACCACGAAACCCGTATCAAGCGCCTCCGCTTCCGCGCCTGGCATCGCGGCACCAAGGAAGCCGACCTGATGATCGGCGGCTTTTTCGACGCGCATCACGAGACGCTGAGCCAAGAAGAACTCGACTGGTTCGAGGCGCTGCTGGAGGAGCAGGATGTCGACATCATGGCCTGGGCCATCGGCACCCAAGCATGTCCCCCGCAATGGGACGGCCCGGTGATGCAGCGGATGCGCGCGCTGAATTTCGTGCCGATCGCCCGGTAACTTATTCCCGCGCGGATGATTTGATCCGAGCCTAGCCCCTCCCCTTCAGGGGAGGGGTTGGGGTGGGGCCTCACCAAGAGCGCCACGCTCGCGGAAGTGCCCCACCCCCGGCCCCTCCCCTGAAGGGGAGGGGTGAAGGACGCTGACGACACCATGCTTCAACACCCCAGTTTCGGAACCCCATGCCCGATATCAAGACGATCCTGTCCGCCAAAAGCCCGCTGACCCTGTCGGGCGTTCCGGCGGGGTTCCTGCCCGTGCTGCTCGCCGATCTGGCACGCGCCGCCACGACGCGCGCGGTGTTCATCTGCGCCGACGAAGCACAGATGCGCGAACTGGCCTCGACCGCGACCTATTTCGCGCCCGAGCTGGAAATATTGCAGATCCCCGCCTGGGACTGCCTGCCCTATGACCGCGCCTCGCCGACCTTGCGCGTCATGGCGGAGCGGATCGCGGGGCTTCACCGGCTCCAGGCAAAGCCCAAGACGCCGCAGCTGGTCCTGACCACCGCCAATGCCGCGACCCAGCGGGTACTGACGCCGTTCCGCATCCGGCAACTGGTCGCCCGCCTCGCGCCCGGCGAGCGGATCGGGCTGGAAAAGCTGTCGGCGCTGCTTCAGGCGAATGGCTATGTCCGCACCGAGACGGTGCACGACCAGGGCGAATTCGCGGTGCGCGGCGGCCTGGTCGATCTGTTCCCCAGCGGCGAGGAACAGGCGCTACGCCTCGACTTCTTCGGCGACGAGATCGAGAGCGTCCGCACCTTCGACCCCGCCGACCAGCGTACGACGGGCCGGATCGAAGGCTTCACCCTGCTTCCCGCCTCCGAGGCGCTGCTCGACGAGGAATCGATCAAGCGCTTCCGCACCCGCTACCGCGAAACCTTCGGCGCGACCGCGACCGGCGATCCGCTCTACCAGGCGGTGTCCGAGGGGCGGCGCATGGCGGGCATGGAGCATTGGCTGCCGCTGTTCGAGGAGAAGCTGTCGACGCTGTTCGACCATCTCGGCGACGGCGCGGTGGTGGTGCGCGACAGCGGCGTGACGGCGGCGGCGACAGCCCGGTTCGAGGCGGTGGCCGACTATTACGAAAACCGCAAACGGGCCGAGGCCGCGCAACCGGGCAGCTTCCGCCCACTGCCTGCCAAGGCGCTCTACCTCGCGCCCAAGGAATGGGACGAAGGGCTGCAGGCTGCGACCGCGCATCTCGTCTCGCCCTTCCACGAGCCGGAAAGTGCCACCGTCCTCGACTTCGAGGTCGACGGCGCGCGCGATTTCGCCCCCGAACGCGCGGCCCACGCCAATATCTATGAGGCGGTCGTCGACCATGTCGAAGGCTTACGCAAGGACGGCCGCAAGCCTGTCCTCGCCAGCTATTCGGTGGGCGCGCGCGAGCGGCTCGGCAGCCTGCTGAAGGATCATGGGCTGAAGGGGGCCAAGGCCGCCGAAACCTGGCAGGAAGCGCTGGGCATCGCCGACACGTCGAAAAGCTTCGGCGTCGCGCTGGTCGTCCTGCCGCTCGACCATGGCTTCACTGCGCCGGGCATTGCGGTGCTGACCGAGCAGGACATGCTGGGCGACCGGCTGATCCGGCGGCAGAAAAGGCGCAAGTCGGCCGACGCGTTCCTGGCCGAGCTGGCGACGCTCTCGCCCGGCGATCTGGTCGTGCACTCGGATCACGGGATCGGCCGCTATGAGGGGCTGACCTCGATCCCCGTCGGCAAGAGCCCGCATGACTGTGTGGCGCTCTCCTATGCGGGCGGCGACAAGCTGTACGTGCCGGTCGAAAATCTCGAAGTCCTGACCCGCTATGGCTCGGGCGAGGACGGCGCGACGCTGGACCGTCTGGGCGGCGAGGCGTGGCAGCGGCGCAAGGCCAGGATGAAGGAGCGCATCCGCGAGATCGCGGGCGAGCTGATCGCGGTGGCCGCCGAACGCGCGCTGCGCCCCGGCGAAGTGGCCGAACCGGACAGCGCGGGCTATCCCGCGTTCGTCGACCGTTTCCCCTACGAGGAAACCGACGATCAGGACCGCGCGATCGACGATGTGCTGGGCGACCTGACCGCAGGCAAGCCGATGGACCGGCTGATCGTCGGCGATGTCGGCTTCGGCAAGACCGAGGTGGCCCTTCGCGCCGCCTTCGTCGCGGCGATGGCCGGGATGCAGGTGGCGGTGGTCTGCCCGACCACGCTCCTCGCGCGCCAGCACTACAACAATTTCGTTACGCGGTTTGAGGGCTTCCCGATCAAGATCGGCCGCCTCTCCCGCCTCGTCACCGCCGCCGAGGCCAAGCGGACCAAGGACGGCGCGGCGTCGGGTGATCTCGACATCGTCGTCGGCACCCATGCGCTGCTGGCCAAGAATGTGGAGTTCAAGCGGCTCGGCCTCGTCATCGTCGATGAGGAGCAGCGGTTCGGCGTGACCCACAAGGAGCGGCTGAAGGCGCTGAAAGCCGACGTCCATATGCTGACGCTGACCGCCACGCCGATCCCGCGCACGCTGCAAATGGCGATGTCGGGCCTGCGCGAACTGTCGGTGATCCAGACCCCGCCGGTCGATCGCCTGGCGGTGCGCACCTATGTCATGCCCTGGGACCCGGTCGTGCTGCGCGAGGCTCTCTTACGCGAACATTATCGCGGCGGGCAGAGCTTCCTCGTCACCCCGCGCGTCGCCGACCTGCCGGATATCGAGGAGTATCTGCGCAAGGAGGTGCCCGAGGTCCGCTATGTCGTCGCGCACGGCCAGATGTCGGCGACCGAGGTCGAAGAGCGCATGTCCGCCTTTTACGACCGCAAGTTCGAGGTGCTGGTGTCGACCACCATCATCGAAAGCGGCATCGACATTCCGTCCGCCAACACGATGATCGTCAACCGCGCCGACCGCTTCGGCCTGGCCCAGCTCTATCAGTTGCGCGGGCGGGTCGGCCGGTCGAAAACCCGCGCCTATGCCTATATGGTCACCCCCCCTGAGCGGATGATGACCGAGGCGGCGGAGAAGCGGCTGAAGGTGCTATCCGACCTCGACTCGCTGGGCGCGGGCTTCCAGTTGGCGAGCCATGACCTCGACATTCGAGGGGCTGGCAATCTGCTCGGCGACGAGCAGTCGGGGCATATCAAGGAGGTCGGCTACGAACTCTACCAGTCGATGCTGGAGGAGGCGATCCTGGAGGCCAAGGCGGGCGGCGCGTTCGAGAAGAAGCGCGACTTCTCGCCCCAGATCACCGTCGATGCGCCGATCCTGATCCCGGACGATTACGTCCCCGATCTCGACCTGCGCATGGGGCTGTATCGGCGTCTCAACGACCTGGAAAAGAACAGGGAAGTGGAGGAATTCGCCGCCGAGATGATCGACCGCTTTGGCCCGCTGCCCGAGGCGACCGACAACCTCATCCAGGTCATCAAGATCAAGCTGAACGCCAAGACGGCGTGCATCGCCAAGATGGACGTCGGCCCGCGCGGGGTGCTGGTGGCGTTCCACGACAATCGTCCACCCAATGTCGACGGGCTGTTCGCCTATGTCGAGCGACTGGGCGAACTCGCCAAGCTGCGCCCCGACGGCAGGCTGGTGCTCAACCGCGCCTGGCCGGACCCCAAGGCACGGCTGCACGGCGCGCTGCAATTGTCGAAGGGCTTGGCCAAAGCGGCGGGGTAATTCCGTTCCTCCCCATCTCCGATGGGGAGGGGGACCGCGCCCGCAGGGCGTGGTGGAGGGGCAAGGGGCTGGATACAAACGTCGGGGAAAAGCCCCTCCACCACCGCTTTGCGGCGGTCCCCCTCCCCAAGCGAGCTTGGGGAGGAATGGGCCTAGCTGCTATGATCGGCGACGATCTTCCAGCCATCGGCGCGGTGCTCGAAGACCAGGGTGGTCATCCCGCTCTCGTCCGACGTGCCGCCCGACAGGTTCCACCGCGCGAACAGTATGCGGCGGTCGCCGATCCGCTTCAGCTCGAGGAAATCGAAACGCAGCTGCCCCCGGCTATTCCCGCCATCGGTGAAGCTCTTCCGGTATCTGTCGGCGATCGCCGCGCGTCCCTGGACCAGCCCGTTCCGTCCGACGAACACCGCATCGGGGGCGTAGATGGCGACGAACCGGTTCAGATCGCCCGCATTCCACGCCGCCGCGCTATCCAGCATCGCCGCCCGGATGCCAGCCGCCGCCGGATCGGTGACGGGGGCTGCGGCATGGACCGCCATGGGCGACAGCGCAAAGGCCGCCGCGATCGTCAGGCCGCGCATTCCAACTCTCCCTCGACCATCGCCCGCAGCGCCATCTCGTCCAGCGGCGCGGCGCATAGAAAGCCCTGATAGGTCTCGCATCCCAGCCGCCCGAGCAGCGCGGCCTGTTCCTGGGTTTCGACCCCTTCCGCCACGATGCCCATGCCCAGATGGGCCGCAATCCGGATGATCCCGCGCACCACCACCCGGTCGCGCCGTGATCCGTCCACCTCGGTCACCAGGGCCCGGTCAAGCTTCAGATAGTCGATCGGCAGGCTGGTCAGATAGGCCAGGCTGGAATAGCCGGTGCCGAAATCATCGATCGCCACCCGGATGCCTGCGTCGCGCAGCGTGTCGAGCACGGCGGCGGCGCGGTCCAGCTCGCGGATCAGCCCCGTCTCGGTAATCTCGACGGTCAGCCGCTCGATCGGAAAGCCGCTCGCCGCCACCCGGTCGAGGAAGATCCGCGCGAACCCCGCCCGCCCGACATCGGCGGCGGTAATATTGATCGACAACCGCAGATGCGACAGCGTTCCCGGCCAGCGCGCCGCGCGTTGCAGTGCGATCTGCTGGATATGATCGGACAGCGCGAGCCCCAGATCGGCGCGCTCGGCCGCCGCGAACAACGGGTCGGCACCCAGCGGCCCCAGCGTCGGGTGGCGCCAGCGGGCCAGCGCCTCGACACCGGTGATCCGCCCGGTCTTGATGGCGACCTGCGGCTGGAAGACGATGTCGATCTCGCCCCGCTCGATCGCGTGGTGGAGATCGGCGGCCAGCACGTCGAGCGGCGCGACATCGCCCGGATGCGCGAAGCGCAGCATCGCGCCGTCGCTGGCCTGCGCCTGGGCCAGCGCTTCGCCCGCCCGCGCGAGCAAATTGGCCGGGTCCTCATGCTGGCGGGACTCCGACAGGCCCAAGCGGACGCCCAGTCGGATCGGCACCGCCCCCGCCTGGAACGGCTGGGCGAGCAGGGCCTCCAGCGTCTCCGCGATCGCACGCGCATCGCGGCCATCCGCGACGCCCGCCATCACGAACTCGGCACCACCCGAACGTGCGACGATCGCCCGGTCGCCAAAGGCCTCGGCGGCGGCGGCCTGCATCCGCACCTCGACCCCGCGCAGCAGCATATTGCCCGCCGGTCGACCATGGGCAGCGTTGATCAGGTCCAGCCGCGACAAGGCGACGACAACCGCAACGCACGGGTCACCCCGGTCGAGCGCATCGGCGATCCAGCGATGGATTTCCCCGACTTCGCCGTCCGCATGGGTCCGCCGCCGCCGCACGTCGAGTGTCCGCCGCGCATGGCGCTCGGCGAGTTTCAGCGAGGCGTGCAGCATCGCATCGTCCGCGTCGGGCGCCAGGATATGGGTGACGCCCGCGGCCAGGAACGCGTCGAACGTCTCGGGCTCCGAATCGGGAATGGCGACCAGCATCGCGGCACCGGTCGCGGCGATCACAGCCCCCAGCGCCTGGGCCGCGCGAAGCCCCGCATCGCTCGATCCGCGTGCATCGATAAAGGCGACCCGCGCCTCGCTGGCCAGAAAAGAACCGACCAACACGTCGCCCGCGGGCGGCTCGCCATCGCGCGGCGCCATAGACCAGATCGCCCAGCCGCCGCGGATGATGGCTTCGTCCAGCATCGCAGGATGGTGGAACGAAAGCGCAAAGATCGCCGTTCCTCTGCGGTGGGCGTTAAAACCGAATTCATCCTGCGTCATGGGCGCACCCTATCCACCGCCACTGGGATCACCAACGGCAATCCACCTTGTTCGCGTCCCGCCTTGGGGCTACCGTCATGACGATGGGGCGTGTCAATATTCCGACCAATATGGCGGATGCCATATCCGCGGCGGACCGGCACCCGGCCGCCGGATCGCTGGTCGATCGTCATGGCCGGACGATCCGCTATCTGCGTATTTCCGTGACCGATCGATGCGACCTGCGCTGCCGCTATTGCATGGCCGAGCAGATGACCTTCCTGCCCCGCGCCAAGCTGTTGAGCCTGGACGAAATCGCGATCATCGCCGAACGCTTCATCGCGCGCGGCGTGACCCGTATTCGCCTGTCGGGCGGTGAGCCGCTGGTCCGGCGCGACGTGGGCGATCTGGTCAAGCGGCTGGGCGGACATGTCGGCCATGGCCTGGACGAGCTGACCATGACGACCAACGGCACCCGGCTGGCCGATCATGCGGGCGCGCTGGTCGATGCGGGAATCCGGCGGATCAATGTCAGCCTGGACAGCCGCGACCCCGAGCGTTTCCGCTACATCACCCGGCACGGCGATGTGGGACAGGTGATCCATGGCATCCTCTCCGCGCGCGACGCAGGACTTGCGATCAAGATCAACATGGTCGCGCTCAAGGGACTGAACGAAGACGAGATCGGTTCGATGCTGTCATGGTGCGTTTCGGAGCAATTGGATCTTTCGCTGATCGAGACGATGCCGCTGGGCGCGATCGATGAGGATCGGGTCGACCGTTTCCTGCCGCTGACCGCCGTGTTCGACGGGCTGGCGGCACAGTTCCCCCTGACCCGCGCCGGGCACCGCACCGGCGGCCCCGCCCGCTATTGGCAGGTGGAGGGTAGTGGAACCCGGCTTGGCCTGATTTCTCCCCTCACCGCGAATTTTTGCGATGGCTGCAACCGGGTGAGGCTGACGACCGAGGGCAAGCTGTATATGTGTCTTGGTCATGAGGATCAGGTGGATTTGAAGGCCGCGCTGCGGGACGGGGGCATCGCGGCGCTGGACGCGGCGATCGATGCGGGGCTGGCGGCCAAGCCCGCCCGGCATGATTTCCGTATCGAGTCGGGATCGGCCCCGGCGGTATCGCGTCATATGAGCGTGACCGGCGGATGACGCATCCCGTCCGGCGGGCGATCGTCGCCTCGCCTACCGCGCCCGCGCAGGCGGCGGTCGCCGATCTTCAGAATAGCAGCGACTGGGTCGATTTCGACGAGGCCGATTATGTCATCGCGCTGGGCGGCGACGGCTTCATGCTCCAGACGCTGCACCGGATGCTGGAGCGGCGACGCGGGCCCGTGCCGGTGTTCGGCATGAACCTGGGCACCGTCGGTTTCCTGATGAACGAATGGCGCAGCTATGGGCTGGAAGAGCGGTTGATGCGCGCCAAGCCCTTCCGCGTCACCCCGCTTCAGATGACGGCGACCGGGATCGATGGCCGCGTCCATACCCTGCCCGCGATCAACGAAGTGTCGCTGCTGCGCGAAACCCGCCAGACCGCCAAGCTGGAGGTCGCGGTCAATGGCCGCATTGTCCTGCCCGAACTGGCGTGCGACGGTATCCTGGCGGCGACCCCGGCGGGATCGACCGCCTATAATTTCTCGGCGCAGGGCCCGATCCTGCCGCTCGGCTCGGCGCTGATCGCGCTGACCCCAATCAGCCCCTTCCGCCCCCGACGCTGGCGCGGCGCGATCCTCCCCGACAAGGCGCGCATCTCGATCAAGGTCCTCGATCCCGGCAAGCGCCCCGTCTCGGCGGTGGCCGACCAGCGCGAAGTCCGCGACGTGGCACAGGTCGATATCTGCATGGACCGCTCGCGCGAACTCACCCTTATGTTCGACCCCGAACATGCGCTCGACGACCGCATCACGATGGAGCAGTTCGTCTCCTGACGAGCGGCAGCACATCCCCCTAATCCTCCCCTGCAAGGGGAGGTGGCGCGCGTAGCGCGTCGGAGGGGTGTCACCCCTATCGAGAGCGGGACACCCCTCCGTCAGGCCTTCGGCCTGCCACCTCCCCTTTCAGGGGAGGAATGTAAGTCAACTGAGGCCCGACCCGCTTTTATCCACAGCTTTGGCGGGCAGACTTACGCAAAACCGTCAAAAAAGGGGTTGCGGCTTTTTTCGAGCCCTTTATAGGACCCCTCCACAGCGCCGGAACATTCCCTGATAGCTCAGCGGTAGAGCTCTCGACTGTTAATCGAGCGGCCGTAGGTTCGAATCCTACTCAGGGAGCCACCGGCGCTGTCTTCTCCCAGACAGCGCCAGCCATGACGGGTCAGCCGTCGATCACATGCGGCACGAACCGCGCGGTGTTCGACGTGATGAGGCCGTCCTCGCGGATGCCCATCCCAACGCCTGCGCCGTCGACCACCCAGCTTCCCAGCACCGGAAAACAGCCCGGCGCCGCCTCGGGCAGGCGATAGAGCGACTGGTAGATATAGCCTTCCTCGCCATAATCCCCCGCCGTCTCCGCGACGATGGCCCCGGCCTTGCGGATCGAGACATTGGCCCCTTCCCGCGAGAGCAGCGGTTTGGCGACCGCATCGCCGTTCGGGATCGTGAAGCTGGTGGGCAACAGGTTGGGATGACCGGGGAACAGGTCCCACAGCACCGGCAGAATCGCCTTGTTCGACCAGATCATCTTCCAGATCGGCTCGATCCAGGTCAGGTCGCCCCGTTCCAGATTGTCGAGGAGATGCGGCGCGAACGCTTCCTGCACCAGCCATTCCCAGGGATAGAGCTTGAACAGCGCCTCGATCCGCACATCCGCTTCGTCGACAAAGCAATGAGTGGCGTGATTCCAGCCGATCCGCTCCATCAGGATCGGCATGGTCGTGATCCCCGCCGCCTCGGCCGTGTCGCGCACATAGGCGGCGGTGACGGCATCCTCGCCCGCCAGATCCTCGACATGCGCGACATGGAGCGTGGCGGGCAACGCGGGCGCGATTTCCGCCCAACGGGCGACCAGCGCCTCATGCAGGCTGTTGAACTGGTCGAGCGCCGGGAAAACCTCCTCCTTCCACGCCCATTGCACGACCGCCGCTTCGAGTAGCGAGGTCGGCGTGTCGCAATTGAACTCGAACAATTTGGGCGCGTCACCTCCGTCATAGCCGAGATCGAACCGACCGAAGTTCAACGAAGGCGGCTCGGCCTCCCAGGCTTCGCGAATCGGATCGTGAAAGGCCGCCGGAATGGCGAAGCGGTTCAGCAGCGCCGGATCGCTGACCACCGCCTCCCCTGCCGCCAGGAACAGCCGGTACAGCTCGGTCGTCGCGCCTTCGATCACATCGATTTGCGCGCGGGTAAAGCGATAACAGGCGCTTTCGTCCCAATAGGGCCGCTCGCGCCCCTCATGCCAGATCAGGCCCAGCGCCTCGACCTTGGCCTGCCAATCGGGCCGGGGGGTCAGGGTCTGGCGGATCATGCGTGGATGCTGCCGAAGCGATGGGCCGATGCGCCGAAGCCGCCCCGGCTGACGGCAGCGGCGCGGGTCATTGCGCTACCGGCGGGCGCAAAACCATAGCGGGCGCCAGGCGCGGCGCGAAAGCTGCCGCCGGTCGCGCGTTCGCCGAAAAAGGGAATGGGCCGACCACGGCCGAGAAAATACCAGAAGGCCCCGCCGCCGCCCACGCGGTGCTGCCGACAACGATCATCGGGCAGGCGCGTACCTTGTGCGTCGGTGCAGATCGCCGTGTCGCGATCGGCGGTCCAATTGTCATCAGCTTTGGCCCGGTTGCATCCGCTGGCCAGCAGCGCCGCCGCCATCGCCGTCGTAAATTTCAGATCAAAAGCCATTTCGTCCCTCCCGCGCCCATCATGGTGCAGGATCGGCGCGCTTGGCCAGAAAAATGGAAAGGCGCCGGTGAACCCTGTCCACCGACGCCCTTACGACTCCCGACCTTAGCGGCAGCGGACCTTGCCGCGATCGATCGAACGGCCAAGCAGCGCACCGCCGCCCGCGCCCAGCAGCGTGCCCAGCGTCCCGCCGCCGATGACATTGCCCAGCACGCCGCCGCCGACCGCACCGATCACCAGGCCGGTAGTGCCGTCATTGCGCTTGCAATAGGTGCGGCCGTCGCGACCACGGAAAATCTGGTCGTCGCGGGTCAGGCGACGCTCGCGGTGGTTGCCGCGGCGATAGTCGCGCGAGGCATCCCAGTCGTTGCGATCGCCATGCCAGCGATAGTCGCGCTCCTGTGCGACGGCGGGCGTGGCGGCGATCGGGGCAGCAACGGTAACGACGGCCAAAGCGGCGAGCAGGGCTTTCATGGCAGGTCTCCTTAATCTTCAAGCGGGCACAACGCGCGTCGCGCAAACCCGTTCAATCCCGACGCGACTGGCACCCTTGGGGCATGTCGGGCATTGAACGCCCATGCGCCAAGCCACCACCATCATCACCTTCGGCACCCAGGGTCAGGGCCTGACCGAGATCACTCGATCGGTCACTGCCTGGGTCCGCGAACAGGACATGGACGAGGGGCTGTTGACCCTGTTCTGCCGCCATACCTCGGCCTCGCTCATCATTCAGGAGAATGCCGCGCCGGAGGTGAAGACCGATATCCTCGATTATTTCGCACGGATCGCGCCCGAGGATGTCCGTGCCTATGCCCATGACGATGAGGGGCCCGACGACATGCCCGCGCATCTGCGCAGCATCCTGACCGGCGTGAACCTGTCGATCCCGCTGATCGACGGGCGGCTGGCGCTGGGAACTTGGCAGGGCATCTATCTGTTCGAACATCGTCGGGCACCGCACCGGCGGCAGATCGCGCTGCATCTGGCCGGAGACTAACACGCAATTCATCGCGGGAGCCAAACCGTTCATCGACCGTTTTGCTGCCATACGCTACAGGACTGGTGTCGCTCGGCACGGCCGGACGGCAGGAAAGGAAAAAAGTCCATGCAATTCGGTCGTAAGATCGCGCTCGCGCTGGTCGGCGCCAGCACCTTGATGGTCGCGGGATGCGCGACCGAAACCACCTATCGCCCCGCCACCGGATCGGGCTTCTACCGCACCGGCTATTCCGACCAGCAGTTGGAGCCGGGTCGTTTCATCGTCAGCTTCGCGGGCAACACCGTCACCTCGCGTGATACGGTCGAGCGTTATCTGCTGTACCGCGCGGCCGAGCTGACTTTGGCCAATGGCTATGATTATTTCGTGATGGCCGATCGTGACACGCAGCTGCGCTCGCGCACCTATTCGACGCCCGGTGCCTTTGGGCCGGGCTTCGGCGGCTGGGGCGGCGGCTGGTGGGGTCCGTCGTGGCGCTATTATGGCCGCGGCTTCGGTTGGCGCAGCTGGGACCCGTTCTGGGGTGATCCCTTCTTCGGCAACAACATGGATATCAACACCATCGACCGCTACGAAGCGACCGCCGAGATCGTGATGCGCAAGGGCCCGATCCCGCGCGACAATCTCCGCGCCTTCGACGCCCGCGCGATCGTCGCCACGATCGGGCCGACGGTGGTGCTGCCGAAGTAAGTCGGCATCGATGCCCGAAGATGGGGCGGTCACCTTTCGGGGTGGCCGCCCTTTTTCGTAAGGCGTCAGGGGCGTCCGCCACGCACCCGGCGAGCATTGACCATCCCCCGCAACGCTTCGGCGCGGACCTGCAACTCACGTTCCTCGGACAGCGACAGTCCGTCCTGCCCGAAGCGCTCGGCCAGCTCGCCGATCGCGGCATCCTCTCGCCGGAAGGACCGGGCCTCGGCGCGCGATATGTCTCCGCTGCGTCGCGCCGCGCGGATCGAGCGGCGGATATCCCGGCGATCCGCGGCAAAGCTCGGCTGGTTGGGCATGGCGATGATATCAGCCGGCGGTCCGGCACTGACGAACTGCGCAGGCGCATTGGCGGGCAGCGTAGCCATTATGGCGACCAGAATCGCATAGCGTTTCATGATTGATCCTCCCTGTCGGCTGAGGATCGCGCGGCCGGGCTGAACGAAGGCTGTCCGACATTCCTGCCCTGTAAGGGGGTGTGACAGCGCAGAGCGCTGACGGAGGGGGGCAACGCTGGTCGAGGTGCCCCACCACCACCGCTTCGCGGCGGTCCCCCTCCCCATCAGAGATGGGGAGGAATGAAAAGGGCGGCGAACCGAAGTCCGCCGCCCTATTATTCTGCCGATCGTAAAACGATCAGGCCGTCACCGCTCCGTGGCAATGCTTGTACTTCAGGCCCGAGCCGCAGGGGCACGGCGCGTTGCGGTTGACGCGGCCTTCCCACTGGGCGGGATCGGTGCCGAGATCCATGCCCTCGGGCTGCGGGATCTGCATCGGCGGCATCTGCGGCTGGAGCAGCCCGCGCGCGGCGGCATCCCAATCGTTGCTATTGTCCTCGCCGGTGAACGGATCGAAGTGCGAGGTGATGAAGTCCGGCAGCTCGGGCAGTTCCGGCGGGGCCTGAAGCTGGAACTGGGCATAGGCGATGGTGCGGGTGACATCCTCGCGGATATTGTCGAGCATCCGCTGGAACAGCGAAAACGCCTCGTGCTTATACTCGTTGATCGGCGTCTTCTGCGCATAGGCGCGCAGGTGGACGACTTGGCGCAGCGCGTCGAGCGTCGCCAGATGCTCCTTCCAGTGATGATCCAGATTCTGGAGCAGGATCGACTTTTCGACGCTCGCCCAGGTTTCCGGCTCCAGCTCCTTGGCCTTGGCCTCGACCATCGCATCGGCCTCGGCGGTCACGCGCTCCAGCACGATTTCGGGGTCGATCGCTTCCTCGGTCAGCCAGTCGTCGACCGGCAGCTCGAGGTTCAGCTGGTCCTTGAGCAGCTGCTTCATGCCCGCAACATCCCACTGCTCGGGATAGCTGTTGGGCGGGCAGGCGGTGCCGACGATCGCGTTGATCGTCTCGGCGCGCATGTCGGCGACGACATCGCCGACCGTCTCGGCATCCATGATGTCGGAGCGCTGTTCGTAGATGACCTTGCGCTGGTCGTTCATCACGTCATCATATTCGACGACCTGCTTGCGGATGTCGTAGTTGCGCGCCTCTACCTTCTTCTGCGCGGTCTCGATCGCCTTGGACAGCCACTTGCTGCCGATCGCCTCGCCATCCTCGATATTGCTGCGCATCATCTTGGCGAACAGCGTGTCCGGCCCGAAGATGCGGAGCAGATCGTCGTCGAGACTGAGATAGAAGCGCGACAGGCCCGGATCACCCTGACGGCCCGAACGGCCGCGCAGCTGATTGTCGATACGGCGGCTTTCATGGCGTTCGGTGCCGAGCACGAACAGGCCGCCCGCCTCCAGCACCTTCTGCTTTTCGGCGGCGATCTCGGCGCGGATACGGGTCGCCGCTTCCTCATATTCGGGCGTGCCCTCGACCAGCTCGGGATGCTCGTCCAGCATCCGGAATTCGAGGTTGCCGCCCAGCTGAATGTCGGTGCCGCGACCGGCCATGTTGGTCGCGATAGTGACGGCACCCAGACGGCCCGCCTGCGCGACGATATGCGCCTCCATCTCGTGATAGCGGGCGTTCAGCACCTTGTGGGGTACGTTCTCCTGGGTCAGGAACTCGCTGAGCAGCTCGGACTTCTCGATCGAGACGGTGCCGACCAGCACCGGCTGGCCCTTGGCGGCATGGTCGCGGATCTTCTTGGCGATCGCCAGGAACTTGTCCTGGGTGTTCTTGTAAAATTCGTCTTCCTCGTCGACGCGTGCGATCGGCAGATTGGTCGGGATGGTGACGACGTTGATCTTGTAGATGTCGTAGAATTCGCCCGCTTCCGTGGCGGCGGTCCCGGTCATGCCCGAAATCTTCGGGTACATGCGGAAATAATTCTGGAAGGTGATCGAGGCCATGGTCTGGTTCTCGGGCTCGATATTGACGCCCTCCTTCGCCTCGACCGCCTGGTGGAGGCCTTCCGACCAGCGACGTCCGTCCATCATGCGGCCGGTGAACTCGTCGATGATGATGACCTTGCCGTCCTTCACGATGTAATCGGTGTCGCGCTTGAACATCATGTTCGCACGCAGCGCCTGGTTCAGGTGGTGGACGACCTGGGTATTCTCGAAGTCGTAGAGATTTTCGCCCTGGAGCAGCCCCGCCGCCTCCAGCAGGCGCTCGGCGCGCTCGGTGCCGTCCTCGGTCAGGATGATCGACTTCTGCTTCTCATCCTTCTCGTAATCATCCTCGGTCAGCTGCTTCACGATCGCGTCGACGCCGATATACAGCTCGGACTTGTCGTCGGTCGGGCCGGAGATGATGAGCGGGGTGCGCGCCTCGTCGATCAGGATCGAGTCGACCTCGTCGACGATCGCGTAGTTGAAGGGGCGCTGCACCATTGAGGAGCGCTCATACTTCATATTGTCGCGAAGATAGTCGAAGCCGAACTCGTTGTTCGTGCCATAGGTGATGTCGGCGTCATAGGCCGCGCGGCGCTGCGCATCGTCCAGATTGGGGATGATGGTGCCGGTGGTCAGCCCCAGGAAATTATAGATGCGGCCCATGGTCGCGGCGTCGCGGCTGGCCAGATAGTCGTTGACGGTGACGACATGCACGCCCTTGCCGGGCAGCGCGTTGAGATAGGTGGCGAGCGTGGCGACCAGCGTCTTGCCCTCGCCCGTGCGCATCTCGGCGATCTCACCGCGATGAAGGACGATGCCGCCGATCATCTGCACGTCATAGTGACGCTGACCCAGCACGCGCTTGGCCGCTTCGCGCACGGTCGCAAAGGCTTCGGGCAACAGGCTGTCGAGCGTCGCGCCCTGATCCAGCTGCTCGCGGAACTTGACCGTCTGCGCGGCGAGCTGGTGGTCGCTCATCGCCGCCATCGTCGGCTCGAAGTCGGCGATCTTGGCGACCAGGGGCTTGAGCGACTTGACATAACGGTCGTTGGACGAACCGAACAGGGACTTGGCGAGGCCGCCGAACATAAGCGATTTCCTGACTGAAATATCGTGAGACTGGCGCGGCGCCAAAGACTGGAGGCGCGCGCGGCTGCAATGGCAAGGAAAGGGTCGGTCGAGACCGACGCCGGGCCTATTCGCGCCGACGGCCCATGAAGATCGCGGTAATCGGCCGGGGTGTGGTCGCCCGGAAAAGCCCGAGCGGCCGGGCGCTATCCACCAGCGCGGCAAGCGCCTGCACCGGCCGGGTCGCGGCGCGCGCCACGGCAGCCTGCTTGGCAGCCGCCACGATGCAACGCTCGGCAACGACCCCGCGCGCCTCCTGCCCACGCGCACTCGCGCCCACGCCGGTCAGCGCGGACAAAAGGGCAGAAAGGAGCAGAAGCAGGTTCATGCGAGACTTGTCTTAGGCAGATACGCGCCGCGCGTCCATCCGTTGCATGTGGTCCTGCACGGGACCCCACATATCGCCCCACCCCGGTCCAGCCGATCCGTATCAAAGCCGTCGCCCCGGCGTGGGTCAAGGCGATGGAAGCGCTTGCCCCCGATCCCCGCTCGGCTATTTAGCTTGGCCCCATGAGCACCGCCATTTCGCCCCTCGCCCAGCCCTTCCCCCCTCTGCCCGAAATCGATGGCGTAACGCTTCGCGTCGCCCGCGCGCAGTATAAGAAGTGGGACCGGACCGACCTGACCTTCGTGACGCTGCCCGAGGGGACGAGCGTGGCGGGCGTGCTGACCACCAGCAAATGCCCCAGCCCGGAAGTGGAATGGTGCCGCAAGGCGCTGGTGCTGGGTCAGGCCCGTGCGCTGGTCGTCAATGCGGGCAACTCCAACGCCTTTACCGGGCACCGGGGCCGGGCCGCGGTGGAGGCGATCGCCGCGCGCGCGGCGGCGGCCGTCGACTGCCAGCCGTCGGACATATTTGTCGCCTCGACCGGCGTGATCGGCGTGCCGCTGCCCATCGACAAGGCGGAAGCGGGCCTGGATGCCGCCTTCACCGCCGAGCCTTGCGGCTGGGAGGATGCCGCCGCGACGATCATGACCACCGACACCTTCGCCAAGGGTGCGACGACCACGGCCATCGTCGATGGCCGCACGGTGACGCTGGCCGGGATCATCAAGGGCTCCGGCATGATCGCGCCCGACATGGCGACGATGCTGGGCTTCATCTTCACCGACGCCGCCGTCGCCCCGGAATTCCTGCAACGCGCGCTCAGCGCCGCCAACGGCCGCAGCTTTTCGTGCATCACGGTCGATGGCGACACCTCGACCAGCGATACGGTGCTGGCCTTTGCCACGGGCAAGGCGGGCAATGCCCTGCTCACCGACGATGACAGTGACGGGGCCGACGCCTTCCGCGCCGCGCTGGCCGATCTGTGCCATCAGCTCGCATTGCTCGTCGTGCGTGACGGCGAAGGCGCGACCAAGCTCATCGAAATCCGGGTCGAGGGCGCGGAGAGCGACCGCTCGGCGCACCGCATCGCCATGTCGATCGCCAACTCGCCGCTGGTGAAGACCGCCATTGCGGGGGAGGATGCGAATTGGGGCCGCGTCGTCATGGCGGTCGGCAAGGCGGGCGAACCGGCGGAGCGTGACAGGCTGTCGATCCGCTTCGGCGAGACCCTGGTCGCGCACGAAGGTCTGGCGGTCGAGAGATATGACGAGGCCCCGGTTGCCCAGCATCTGAAGGGCCGGGAAATCGCAGTCGGCGTCGACCTGGGCCTGGGCGACGGCGTTGCGACGGTTTGGACCTGCGACCTGACGCATGGCTATATCTCGATCAACGCCGATTACCGGAGCTGACGCCGCGATGCTGACCATCTGGGGGCGCCTGAACTCGCACAATGTGAAGAAGGTCGTCTGGCTGGCCGAGGAAATGGGGCTGGCCTATGACCGCCACGACGTCGGCGGCGCGTTCGGGATGGATGCGGCGTATCGCGCGCTCAATCCCAATGCGTTGATCCCGACGATCGAGGATGACGGCTTCGTCCTGTGGGAATCGAACAGCATCCTGCGCTATCTGGCGGCGACGCATGGAGGCGAGGCCTTCTATCCGGCCGATCCGCAGGCGCGGGCTTCGCTGGAGCGATGGATGGACTGGGGCTTCACCTGGGCCGATGCGATCCGGCCGATCTTCTTCCAGATGGTGCGCACCGAAGCCGACCAGCGCGACACCGCGCTGGTCGAGCGGAGCGTGGCGCGGGCGGCGGGCCTGTCGGCGATCCTGGACGATGTGCTGGGGCGGCAGGAATGGCTGTCGGGTCATGCATTCGGCATCGGGGACATTCCCGTCGCGGCCTATGCGAATACGTGGTTCCAGTTGCCGGTCGAGCGGCCGTCACGGCCCAATCTGGAGCGCTGGTATGCGGCGTTGCAGGACCGCCCGCCATTTCGCGACGTCGTGATGATCCCGCTCAGCTGACGCACCATCATCCGTCATTGCGAGCGTAGCGAAGCAATGACGGCGGATATCAAAAGGGCCGCTCCCAACGAACGGGAGCGGCCCTCTTATTCAGATCGACACAAGCGTCAGAGCGCGCCTTCGAGCCAGGCCTTGATCCGGCCCTTGGGCTCGGCACCGACCTTGGTCGCGGCGGCGGCACCGCCCTTGAACAGGATCATCGTCGGGATGCCGCGCACGCCGTAACGACCGGGCGCGTCGGGATTGTCGTCGATGTTCAGCTTGGCGATCGTCACCTGCTCGCCCAGCTCTTCGGACAGCTCTTCCAGCGACGGGCCGATCATCTTGCACGGTCCGCACCACTCGGCCCAGAAATCGACCAGCACCGGCTTGTCGGAGTTGAGGACGTCCGCCTCAAAGCTGGCGTCGGTGATCTGCTTGGTTGCCATGTTTCTTCACTCCTTGGATTGTCATCCATCTAGGATGCAGGCGTCGGTCGCTCAACCACCGAACGCCAAGCTTTGCTCCCCATCGCGATAGCCGGGCTTGTGCGCGGCCAGCACCGCATCGGGCACGCGGACCAGCCTGGGCCCCGCCGTATACAGCAGCGCCACCGATACTGGTCGACCGGGAAAGATCACTTCCAACGCCGCGGCATAGCCCGCCATCTGCGCCAGATGGAATAGCGGCACGTCCTCGATCCCCGTCGGCGCACGCCGCCCCGTCTTGTAATCGATCAGCGAAATCGCGTCCGCCTCGATCAGCAGCCGGTCGACCCGGCCCGAGACGACCAGTCCGTTGGCCAGCGTCGCCGCAATAGGCACCTCGGCCAGCGAGCCCGGCCCGAACAGCCGGGCATAGGCCGGATCGTCGAGGATCGCGAAGACGGCGGCCGTCACATCGGCGCGCAAGGCCGCATCCTCGACCCCCGCCGCCTGGGTCAACCAGCGTTCCGCCGCGCCCCGCCGCGCCTCGACCGCGACCGGCGGCAGGCGTTCGAGCAGGCAGTGGATCAGCCGCCCACGCTCCGCCGCCGCGCGCATCGCCGGTGTGGGCGGCGGATCGGCGACCATATCCTCGCCCAGCGATGACGGCGCCAGCGGACGGGGCGGGCGCGACTCTTGCGGGGCCGGGCTGTGCACCCAATAGGGCAGCGCGGTCGCTTCGCGCTCGGCGGGGGCGACGGCCGAACCGGGGCGCAGCGCGACCGGCGGCTGCGGCCGGGTGCCGAGGAACAGGCGCGACTGGCCATCCCCTGGCTCGGTCTCCGGCACGCCCAGCGCGGTCATCGCGCGGGCGCAGGTCGCGTACCAGCTATGCATCGGCGGCACCCCCGCCGCCCGCTTGCCCAGCGCGCCGGTGATGACGAGTTGCTCTTCCGCACGCGTCGCCGCGACATAGAAGAGCCGCCAATGCTCGGCCAGTTCGCGCGCGGCGATCTCGGCGGCCACCGCGTCGAGCGGCCCACCCCGCTCCTCGGCGCGCGGCGGGAAGACCGGAATGGGCAACGCGCCGGGCTCGGGCGTCCAGCGCAGGATCGACCTTGGCGAAGCGGTCGGATCGGCGGTGGCATCGGCCAGGATGACGAGCGGCGCCTGCAACCCCTTGGAGCCATGCGCGGTCATCACCCGCACCGCATCGAGCGGCGCGGACGGATCGCGCACGATCTCGACATCGCCGCGATCGAACCAGTCGAGGAAACGCTGGAGCGAGGGCGTGGTCGTGCTCTCGAAGGTCAGCGCGGCGTTGAGCAGTTCCTCGATCGGATCGCGCGCCTCGGTGCCTAATCGGCGGATCAGCTTGCGGCGACCGTCGAGCGGGCCGGACAGCAATTCCTCCAGAAACTGGTACGGTGTGAACACGTCGGCGCGCGCCAGCATCTGGCGGAGCGGGGCCAGGTCCTCGACGGGCAGGGTCCGCGTCAGATGCGCCCAAAGCGATCCCCTCGCCCGGTGCCCCGCCGCCATCAAACGCTCCTGCGACCAGCCGATCAGCGGCGACACGAGCAGGGACGCGAGCGAAAGATCGTCCTCCGGCTGCAACACGAAGCGCACCGCCGCCAGCAGATCCTGCACCGCCAGCGGCGCGTTCAGGCGCAGCCGGTCGACGCCCGCCACCGGCACTCCCTCGGCATAGAGGCGCGCGACGATCAGCGAGGCCAGGTCACCGCGCCGCTTGACCAGGATCATGATGTCCTGCGGCTCAAGCCTGCGGCCCTTGCTCTCCAGCATGACGCCGTCATCGAGCCAGCGACGGACGGCGCGCGCGATGTCGGTGGCGACTTTGCGCACCGCATCATCGATCCACGCCTCTTCATCCTCGTCGCTGCCGCCCGCCACCACCGGCGGCCAGAGCGTGACGCGGCCGGGGCCCTTCACTTCGCTGGCGTGGCGTTCGACCTCGCCCGCCATGCCCATGCCGGGTTCGCCCAGCGCCTCGATCGCGGCATCGACAAACTCCAGGATCGGCGTGGTCGAGCGGAAGCTATGGGTCAGCGACAGCTGGTTGAACGGCAGGCCGCGTTCATCCTCGGGCCATTCATCGTCACCCGCGACCTCCTCGGCGCGGCGCGAGAAATGGAGTTCGGCCGCCTGGAAGTTGATCGGGTCGGTCCCCTGAAAGCCGAAGATCGCCTGTTTGTGATCGCCGACGGTGAACAGCGTCCGCGTCGAGGGGGCATAGAGGCCGCGCCCGACGAAGAACTCGTCGGCCAGCGCGCGGACGATCCGCCACTGGTGCGCATTGGTGTCCTGCGCCTCGTCGATCAGGACATGTTCAGTCACCTGATCCAGCTTGTAGCGGACCCATTCGCCGATGCCGGGCCGCTCCAGCAGTTCGACAGTGGTGCGGATCAGATCGTCGAAATCGACCGCGCCGATCGCCCGCTTGGACAGGGTATAGGCACGCGCATAGTCGCGCCCGACGGTCAGCGCATCGGCCAGCAGATCGGCATGCCGCGCCCGTGCCGCCAGACCCAGCAAATGGCGGCATGCCTCACCCAGCTCGCGCGCCATATCTTCATAATCGGGGTCGGCATCGGTCAGCTTCTTGGACGCCTTGCGCGGCTCGCCCTTGGCGGTGAAGACCGTGCCCATCAGCTCTTCGAGCCCGGCCACCCGCCCCGCCCGGTCGCTGCCCAGCCAGCGTTCGAGGACGATCGCCGCCTTTTCGCCGGTCGCAGTGCCCCAGGCGCGGTTCGCCCCCGCCAGCCGCGCGACCGCATCCTCGTCAATCTCCTCGACACCCTCGGCAATCGCCGCGTCGATATCGCCCGAGGGCAGGTCGAGCGCACGCCGCAGCCAGGGCTGGATGCCGGTGGGCAGCGTCTCCAGCGCGCCCGGTGCGCGGGCACAGGCGGCAAGGAACGCCTCCGCCCCGCCCTCCCCCAGCCGCAGCGACAGCGCGCCGACCGTCTCGACCGGGCCGACCCGGCCTTCGCGCTCGGCGGTCTCCAGCATCCGCGCCAGCGCCTCGCGCGCCAGCACCGCCTCTTCGCGCGCCTCCAGCGGCCGGAAGCCGGGGGCCAGCCCTGCCTCGACCGGGAAGGCCGCGAGCAGGCCCTGGCAGAAGCCATGGATGGTCTGGATACGCAGGCCGCCGCCCGGCGCGTCGAGCACGCGCGCGAACAACGTCCGCGCCCGTTCCCGCAGGTCCGGCGTTGCGGCCTCCCCCAAGGCCTTCAGATCGGCGAACAGCTCGGTCTCGGGCATCCGCACCCAGGCGGCGAGGCGGCCGTTGATCCGCTGCGCCATCTCCGCCGCGCCCGCCTTGGTAAAGGTCAGGCACAATATCGCCTCCGGCGCGACGCCGCGCAGCAGCAGGCGGAAGACACGCGCCGCCAGCACCTGCGTCTTGCCCGTGCCCGCCGAGGCGGACAGCCAGACATGGGCGGCGGGGTCGCTCGCGGCGGCCTGATCGCCCTTCAGCGGCGGCAGATTCGCCATGGGCCGCGCGGTCATGTCGTCACTCCGGGATCACCGATCACGGCCATACCATTCATCCCGCCGCATCAGTTGGTCATATTCGGCATAGGGCGCATATTCGGGCACCAGCTTGGCGGTGAACGGCGCATCACCGGTCAGCCATTGGCCCGCCGCCTCCGTGAAATTGGCCGCCGCGATGCTGACGAACTCATCGGTACGGATACGCTCGCGCTTGCCATCGGGATCGACCGGCGTGGCGATATAGCCCAGCCCCTCGCGCCCCCGGCCCAGCGACCAATATTCGAAGCCGCCCGCCTTGCCGATGACGCCCTCGAACCCGCCACGCTCGGCGATCAGGCCGAGCAGCCCCAGTTGCAGGCTGAACCCCTCGCGCACGGCGGCGGTGGAGGGCGGCTTGCCGGTCTTGTAGTCGATCACCACCAGCGAACCATCGGCGGCCTTGTCGATCCGGTCGAACCGCCCGGTCAGCGTCACCCCCGCCAGCTTGGCCTCGCCCTTGCCCTCGGCGCTGAGGACGTGACGGCCCTCGGTGGCCTTGGCGGCGACCTCGGCGGCGATCCAGTCGATCGCCTCGATCAGCCGCGGCTGCCAGAGCGCGCGCATCATCGGATGGGTCCGCTGGTCGCGCAACATCGCCAGGGCGCGGGGGCGAAGCGCGGAGACATCGCACCGGTCCTCCTTCCACCACATCTCCAGAATGTCGTGGACGGCGGTGCCACGCCATGCCGCGCTGGGGTCGGCATCGACCGGATCGAGCGGCGACAGGCGCAGCACCCGGCGCGCGTAAAAGGCGTAAGGGTCGGCCTTGAGCCGGTCGACCTCGGTCACCGAAATCGTCGTGGGGCGCAGCACGGCAGGCGGCTTGGGCGCGGGGCGGTCGGCGGGGGTGTAATCGTCGGGCCGGTCGAGCTTTTCGGCCCAGCGTGCAAGGCTGGGATGCGCCTCGAACCGCTCGCCCGCCATCGCCTGCAGGCGCAGCCAGAAGCGTGAGGCCAGGGTCGGCCCGCTCGCATCGCGGCGCGCACGGGTCAGGATCGCGCGGGGCGCACCCATCGCCTGCGCCAGATCATGCGCGGCGATACCGATCCGCTGCTCCAAGCCGACCAGCCCCAAGAGCGAACGGATACGCGGCGCCAGCCACGGATCGGGCGCGGGCCGCCCCGGCCAGACACCCTCGTTCAGCCCACCCGCGATCATCAGGTCGGCGGTCTGAAGCCGCGCCTCGATCGGGCCATAGATGGCGAGTCGGGGATGCTGCCCCTCGCGCGGGATGGCGCGGATCGCGATCTCGTCGAACAGGCTGCGGAGCAGGGCCGGAAGCTCGGCGGGGTCGACCCGCGCGGGGCCGTGATCGGCCTGTTCCTCATAGCCCGCCAGAAACTCCGCCGCCGCCCGGCCCGCTGGCCCCGTCCATAGCGCGTCGCCGCACAGGGTCTGGCCGCATTCGCGCAGACAGGCGAGCAGGCTACGCATCCCTTGCGGTCCGTCGCCGAAGGTCCGCCCGACCGCCTCCAGCATCGGCGCGGCCTTGGCCCAGAAGGCGGCGGCGGTGGGCTTGTCGGCGATATGCGCGGCAATCCCCTCCAGCCCTGGCGCAGGCCGAGGCCCCCGCAGCGCCTGATCGAGAGCGCGCACGCCGTCCAGCCAGTCGACCCGCTCCATCTCGCCATGGATCAGCGGATGCTTGAGCAGCGCCAGCAAAGGCAGCGGCGCGAAAGCTTGCGCCGCCGCCTCGGCCAGTTGCAACAGGAAGGTGCCCGGCAGCAGGATCGAAAGGGGCCGCCCCGCCGTATCGTCGATCAGGATGTTCCAGCGCCGACAATGCGCCGCCACCCGCCGTGCCAGCGCCCGGTCCGGCGTGACGAGCGCGGCGGTCCGGCCCGGTTCCTCGACCGCCTCGCGCAGGGCCAGCGCGATCGCCTGCGCCTCTTCGGCGGGGGTGGCGAGCTCGATGGTCGACACGCCCGACAGCCGCCGGTCCTCGGCGGGCAGTTCGGTCCATTTGCCGGTGAAGTCGGCCGGGGCCATGGCATTGGCGATGGCACGCCCGCGCGCGGGCCCGGCATCATAATCGCCGCCGCCGCGCCACACCGTCACCTCGCCGCGGCCGACGCTCATACGGTCGAGCAGCAGCTTCAGCGCATATTGCGGATGCGTCTCGATCGACCGGCGGGCCCGCCCGGTATCGGGGTCGGGCTTGTGCGGCCCGAGCGCGTTCCACTCCTCGTCCGGCATGGTCAGGTCCAGCCCGGCAAAGACCACCGACCCGCCCGGCATCTCCGACACGCAGCGCAGCAGCCGCGCCACCGCAGGCGCGGTATCGGTAACGCCCGCCGCGCAGACGAACCCGGCGGGCTGCGCCTCACGCCAGCGCGCCGTGATCCGATCGAGCAGCAGCGTGCGTCGCCGGGCCGCATCGATCCGCCCCATCTTCGCGAGCACGGCGGGCCAGCGGTCGAGCACCACGGAAAAGGTCGCCAGCGCCGACTGCCAATGCTCGGTCAGTTCGGGGCCCAGATCGAGTGCGGCGAGTTCGGCCGGATCGACCTCCTCGACCAGCATCTGGTCCAGCGTGCGCGCCAGATCGCCCGCCAGCCGTACCGCCTCGGCCGCCGTCACCGGCTGGCCCGCGCGCTGCCGCTCCTGCTCGACCAACCGGGCCAGGATCATCCGGCGCGCCGAGGGCGCGATGGCGGGCGGCGGGGGTGCCTCGGCATCCGCGGGGTCGAGCGCGGAGCCCGCCGCCTCGCCCAGTTCGGGATCGCCCAGCGCCACCATGCGCGGCAGGATCAGGCCGCCGCCGCTGGCGCGCACGAACGCCTCGGTCACCGCGCGGACGCCGCGATTGGTCGGCAGCAGGATCATGCCCTGCGCCAGCATCAGCGGATCGCCACCGGTCCGCCGCATCAGCCCGGCGACCAGCGCATCGGCGAAACCGCGATGCGCGGGGATGGTGTGCAGCCTCGGGCGACGCGGCTCAGCCATCCGTCAGGATCAGCTCCGTGCGCGGGATCGCGGCGGGGGTGCCGACATCGAACCACAGGCCCTGATGGACCTGGCCATAAGCACGTCCCGCCTCGATCGCCCGGTTCCAGAACAGATTGGTCGAGAACGGCCCCTCCGGCGCATCGACGATCAGGCGCGGGTGCAGGATCTGTAGCCCGGTATAGGAAAAGGGCGCGACACGGCCCTGCGCCCGCCGCGCGGTGATGCGGCCATCGGCACCGAGATGGAAATCGCCCTGCCCCTGATGATTATGCGCGCGGGCCAGCGGCACCATCAGCAACAGCGCATCCATCACGCCTTCGTCCCAGCGCGACGACAACAGGCGGATCGCATCGACCGGGCCGTCAATCCACAGATTGTCGCTGTTGACGACGAGCACGGGTTCGTCACCCAGTAACGGCCGCGCCTTGACCAGCCCACCGCCGGTTTCGAGCAGCTGATCCCGCTCGTCGGAGATGATGATCTCGATCCCCGGAAAACGGTCCCGCAGATGCGCTTCCAACTGGTCGGCGAGGTAATGGACGTTGACCACCGCCCGCTCGACCCCCGCCGCGACCAGCCGCTCGAAGACGTGATCGATCAGCGGCTTGCCCGCCACCGATACCAACGGCTTGGGGCGCGTGGCGGTCAGCGGGCGCATCCGCTTGCCCAACCCCGCCGCCATCACCATCGCGGTGCGCGGCACCTGCCCCGAAGGCGTGGGACGGAGCGAGAGTTGGCGGGTCATTGGGACAACACCTTCGGATCGCCGCGCAGTTCGGGCGGCACATTGTCGTCGAACCACGCCGCGACCGGGGCCAGCACCGGCTGCGACAGATCTCGCTCCAGATAGGCCCAGACGCGCGGGCACAGCGCGGCATAACGCGGCTTGCCGTCGCGCTTCCACAGGCGGGTGAAGATACCCAGAATCTTGGCGTTCCGCTGTGCGCCCAGCACATGATAGGCGTCCAGAAAGGCATCGCCCTCGCCCGTCGTCGCCAGATACCGCTGGAGCATCGCCTGTTCGATCGACGGCTCGACATCGCGCCGCGCATCCTGAAGCAGCGAGACGAGGTCATAGGCGGGATGCCCCGCCAGCGCGTCCTGGAAATCGAGCAGGCCGAGCGTACGCTTCGGCCCGACCAGCATCAGATTTTCGACATGATAGTCGCGCAGCACGGTGACGGGCTTGTCGGCCAGCGCATGGGCGAACACCTGGTCCCAGGCGGCGCGATAGCCCTCGACATCGACATCCAAGCCGACGGCGGGCGTGTACCATTCGGGGAACAACGCCACCTCGCGGTGGAGGACGGCCTCGTCATAAGGGGCCAGCCCCTCAGGGGCATGGCCGCGCAGCGCCGCGAGCAGATCGACCGCGTCGCTGTACAATTTCACCGTCGCGTCGGGATCGGCCTCGATCGCCTCGCGCATCCGATCGTCGCCGAAATCCTCGATCAGGACGAGGCCGCGCGCTTCGTCCGCCCCCAGGATCGCGGGCGCGGCAAAGCCCCGGCCGACCAGCCAGCGCGCGATCGCGATGAACGGGCGCGGGTCCTCGTGCGGCGGCGGCGCGTCCATCAGGACGGCGCGGCGCTCCGCCAGCGTCACCCGGAAATAGCGGCGGAACGACGCGTCCCCGGCGAGCGGAGCGATCACCGCCCCCTCCCATCCCAGCGTCGTCAGAAAGGCGGGCGCATCCGCCGGAGGGGTCATATCGGCCATCGCATTTCCCAGCCCGAGGGCACCTTCGCTGTCAAGATACGTCCGCCGTCCGGGTCCATCGCGATGGTCAGCGCTAGCGCCTGCGGCCAGGCGCCCTCGCCCGCACGGTCGGGCCATTCGACGATCAGCGCGGAGTCCCACAGCGCCTCGTCCAGCCCCAGTTCCTCCATCTGCTCGGGCCCGTCGAGCCGGTAGAGATCGACATGCAGGACGGGAAACGCGGTTTCGGGCGGGGCATAGGGCTGAACGATGGCAAAGCTGGGGGAAGGTGCCTCGCCCGGCAGACCGAGCGCGGCAAGTACCCCGCGCGCCAGACTGGTCTTGCCCGCCCCCAGCGTGCCGGTCAGCGTCACCACGTCACCGGGGCGAATATGCGTCGCCAGCCGTCGTCCGAAATCCTCGGTCGCGGCGGCATCGGCCAGCCGGATCGTCATGCCTTGTCCTTCTCCGTCACACGGCGTGGCAGTTCGACCGTGACCAGCGTGCCCTCCCCCGGCTCGGAGAGCAGGGTGATGGTGCCGCCATGCGCCTCGACGAATTTCTTCGCGAGCGGCAGGCCCAGGCCCAGCGCGCGTTCGCCCGTCGCCTTGATCCCCGGCTCGGCGAAACGGTTGAAGGCGCGAGCCACCGCCTCTTGGTCCATACCTTGCCCGTCATCGGACACCACGATCCGCGCCCGCACGGCATCGCCATCGGCATGGAGCAGGATGCGCCCGCCTTCCGGCGTCTGTTCGACCGCGTGGCGGAGCAGATGCTCGATCGTCTCCTGCAGGCGGCGACGGTCGCCGGTGACGCGCCCCAGCGAGCGGTGGACCTCAACCGCGAAGTCCAGCTTGCGCCGCCCCGCGATCGGCCGGATCGTATCGGCGGCGGCGCGTGCGACGCGGGCCAGCTCGACATCCTCGCGCGCAATCCCGCCATCGGCCTGGTCGCGGGTCAGGTCGAGCACATCATCGACCAACAGGCCCAGCCGCTCGGTCGATTCGAGGATCGCCTCGACATAGGTCGTCGCGGTCTCGGGCAGCGGCCCGGCGAAGCCGCCATGCAGCATCTCGGCAAAACCGCTGATCGAGGTCAGCGGCGTGCGCAGCTCATAGCTCATATTGGCGACGAAGGCGGTCTTGACCTTGTCCGCCGCCTCCAGCGCATCGGCACGGTCGCGCAAGGCTTGTTCGGCACGGCGGCTGTCGGTGATGTCGAGCAGGGTGAACAGCGCATTGCCATCGGGCAGCGGCACGCCCGCAAATTCGAAATGCCGCCCATCGGCAAAGGCGACACGGCCGCCGCGCTGCTGCCGCTCGATCGTCGCGGAGCGGACCAGATCGACGATCAGCGCCGAGCGGCCCGGTGTCGCCAGCCGCTCGGCCACGCGCTCGGCAAAGGCGTCCACACGCGGATGGCTGGTCAGGAAATCCTCCTCCAGACCCCAGAGCGCGCGGAAGCGGTTGTTCCACAGCTGCAACCGGCCATCGGCGGCGAACACGCCCAGCGCCTCGAACAGATTGTCGAAGGTCGCGGTCCGCACCCTCAGCAACGTGTCGCGCGCGGAGGCCAACTGCACCTCCTCAGTGCGATCCTCGAAGATCATCAGCAGCCCGCCATCGGGCAGCGGCTGCGCCACGACGCGCAGGTGCGTGCCGCCGGGCAGATGCCATTGCTCCTCGATCCCGCCGCTCGCCTGACGGAACCAGCCGACCCGCTCGGCCTTCCAACCGGGAAAGTCGCGGACCTCGGGGCTGCGATTGGCCTCGCGCATCCGCTCCAGGATACGGTCGAACTCCGGATGATCGGCCAGCCACTCGGCCCGCATCGCGAACATACGGCGGAAGGGCTGGTTGCAGAAGACGAGGCCGCGATCGGGCCCGAAATGCGCCACCGCCGCCGACAGCCGGTCGAGCATCGCCCGCTGTGCCTCGGCAAAGCGCTTGGCACCCGCACGCGACTGTTCGAGATCCTCGATATCGACCGCGAAGCCCGCGATCCCGCCGGTGGGCAGCGGCACGTCGAAGATACGTAGTGCCCGACGCGCCCCGTCGATCGTGGCGGGCAGCACCTGCTCATGCGGCTGTCCCCGATCGCGCGCCGCCGCCGCCCCCGCCAGCGGTCCGCCGCGCCCCGATCCTTCCACCAGTTCCAGCCCGCGCCCGACGACATCGGCGGCATCGCGCCCCTCGACCGCCTCGACATAGGCGCTGTTCACCATGGCGAGCCGCAGGTCGGGCCCGCGATACCACATGGGCAAGGGGGCCGCCTCGATCAGGCCGGTCAGCGCCTGAAAGGCATCCCCCAGCCGCTTGGCTTCGCCGTCAAGCCGAACGATCTCGTCCTGCGCCTCGGTCATGTCGAAGACCCAGATGACGACCTCTCCGCCCGCGCCCTGATGGGCCGGTGCCCGCGCCCCCTCGAACAACAAGGTGCGTGCGGAGCCCTGCGGCCGGACGATCCGGCGGAAACGACGCCCGGTCTTCTGCGCGGCGGTCAGGTCGGTCGCGAACACCGCCTGATCCTCGGCCGTCAGACCCGCATCGTCATCGGACAGTTCTTCCAAAAAGCGCGCGACATCGGCGAGGCCCAGCCAGTCGGCAAGGCGTCGGGGCATCTCGATCCGCCCGTCGCTGCGGACCACCATCGCCTGGGCCGGGCCTGCGCACATCAGCGCGTGAAGCCGGTCGCGCTCCAGCCGCACCGTCGACGCCTCCGCCCGCGCGCGAACGCCGAGATAGAGAAGGACCATGCCGACCACGATCAGCCCACAGGCCCCTGCGCCCAGCAGGACCGCCTCGGTATTGCCGATCGTAATCATTGGAGAAGGGCCGGACCGGAACGCTGCATCCCCGCATCTCTAGCCCGATCGACAGGCGATACGCCACGAAAAAGGGGCCGCCCTTGCGGACGGCCCCCTTGGTTCGGGTAAAGACCCCGAGCCGGGATCAATAGCGATAGTGATCCGGCTTGAACGGGCCCTCGACCGGCACGCCGATGTAAGCGGCCTGCTTCTCCGACAGCTTCGACAGCTGGACGCCCAGCTTTTCGAGGTGGAGCGCGGCCACCTTCTCGTCGAGGTGCTTGGGCAGAACGTAGACTTCGTTCTTATAGTTCTCGGACTTGGTCCACAGCTCGATCTGGGCGAGAGTCTGGTTGGTGAACGAAGCCGACATCACGAAGCTCGGGTGACCGGTTGCGCAGCCCAGGTTCACCAGGCGACCCTTGGCCAGCACGATGATCTGCTTGCCGTCCGGGAACTCGACCAGGTCGGTGCCGGGCTTCACTTCGGTCCACTTATAGTTGGACAGCGCCGCGATCTGGATCTCGCTGTCGAAGTGGCCGATGTTGCAGACGATCGACATGGGCTTCATCGCCTTCATGTGATCGGCGGTGATGACGTCGGCATTGCCGGTCGCGGTGACGAAGATGTCGGCGCGCTTCACGGCCTCATCCATGGTCACGACCTCGAAGCCCTCCATCGCCGCCTGCAGTGCGCAGATCGGATCGATTTCGGTCACGAGCACGCGCGCGCCGCCGTTGCGGAGCGACTGGGCCGAGCCCTTGCCCACGTCGCCGAAACCGGCGACCGCAGCGACCTTGCCCGCCAGCATGACGTCGGTGGCGCGACGGATCGCGTCGACCAGCGATTCCTTGCAACCATAGAGGTTGTCGAACTTCGACTTGGTGACCGAGTCGTTGACGTTGATCGCAGGGAAAGGCAGCTCGCCCTTCTTCGCGATCTCGTACAGGCGGTGAACGCCGGTGGTCGTCTCTTCCGACACGCCCTTCAGGTTCTTGACGGTCTGGGTCAGATAGCCCGGCTTCTTGGCGATGAACGCCTTGACCGAACGCTGGAACTCGACTTCCTCTTCATTCTCCGGCTCGCCGAAGGTCTGGCCAGCTTCCAGCTTGGCGCCCCACAGCGCGAACATGGTCGCGTCGCCGCCATCGTCCAGGATGATGTTGGCGGTGGTGCCGTCACCATTCTTGTCCCAGTCAAAGATGTCGCCGACATAGTCCCAATAGTCGGCCAGCGTTTCGCCCTTCACGGCGAAGACGGGGATGCCCGCAGCGGCGATCGCGGCGGCGGCGTGATCCTGGGTCGAGAAGATGTTGCAAGTCGCCCAGCGCACATCGGCGCCGAGCGCGGTCAGCGTCTCGATCAGCACGGCGGTCTGGATCGTCATGTGCAGCGAGCCGGTGATGCGCGCGCCCTTGAGCGGCTGAGCAGCGCCGAATTCCTGACGCAGGGCCATCAGGCCGGGCATCTCGGTCTCGGCGATCTTGATCTCGGCGCGGCCGAAATCGGCCAGGCCGATATCCTTGATGACATAATCGTTCTTGGTGGCGGCAGTCGTGGACACGACGAAACTCCGTGCAAAATGGGGCCGACCAAGACGTAGCGCGCACGCCGATCGGCACGGCGCCCGCCTTAGCGGTGATCGCCTTAGGGATCAAATATAAAGATATCTTTATATCGTTTTGGCGATCTGGTTTTCAGGCGGTGCCCCCGCCCGTCACCAACTGCCTTGGATCGACACCGGCTGCGCCGAACGCGGCCTGCCAGCGATCCTCGGCGGGCACGTCGAACAGGATATCGGGCTCGCCGCCGACGTTGAACCAGCATCCCGGTTCTCGCAGCTCCTGCTCCAATTGCCCGGCATCCCACCCGGCATAGCCCAGCGCCACCATCCATTGCGACGGCCCCGCACCCTCGGCAATGGCGCGCAGCACGTCGACCGTGCTCGACAGGACCCAGCGGCCGCCGACATCGACGCTGTCCTGCCCCTGCCAGTCATGGCTATGCAGCACGAAACCGCGCCGGGGCTCGACCGGACCGCCATAATGGACCGGCGTGTCGGGAATATCGCCATGCGCGATCCCGAACTGGTCGAGCAGCGTGTGGAAGCCGATCCCGTCGATCGTCGTGCCCAGCCCGATGCCCAGCGCGCCGCCCTCGTCATGCGCGCAGATCGCGATGATCGCATGGTCGAAACGGGGATCGGCCATACCGGGCAGGGCAAGCAGGAATTGGCCGGAAAGATAGGTCAGTTGATGCACGCCATCGATTATAGGCATCGCCGCCCCGCCCCGCCATGCTTGAAATCTATCCCCGTTCCGTCCCATGAACGCACCAAAGGCCCGGCACGGTGCCGGGGCCTTGCCCCCGAAGGATCTGCATGATGACGATCAAGGCCGGAGACCGCTTGCCCACCACCACGCTGGTCAAGGTAACGCCCGAGGGCCCCGAACAGGTGACCACCACCGACTATTTCGCGGGACGGCGCGTCGCGCTTTTCGCGGTGCCCGGCGCCTTCACCCCCACCTGCTCGGCCCAGCATCTGCCCGGCTTCATCGCCCAGGCCGAGGCGCTGAAGGCCAAGGGCGTGGACGAGATCGCCTGCACATCCGTCAACGACGTGTTCGTCATGAAGGCCTGGGGCCTGGCCAATGACGCGGGTGCGATCACCATGCTGGCCGATGGCAATGGCGATTTCGCCAAGGCGCTCGGCCTGACGCTGGACGCCACCAAATTCGGCATGGGCATGCGCAGCCAGCGCTATACGATGCTGGTCGATGACGGCGTCGTCGAGCAGCTGTTCGTCGAGGCCCCCGGCGAGTTCAAGGTCAGCTCGGCGGAGCATCTTCTCGCCGCCCTCTGATCGGGCGACACGCACGGCTGATCGGATCGGGGGTGGAACAGTGCTGGGCCTCGCCGCGTTTTTTGCGCATCACGGACTGGCATAACGAGAGGAACCCTGGTCATGACCACCTATGTCCCCCCCGAGAAGCAGGCTGAGGCCAAGAGCTTCACCGAAAAGGCGCAAGGAGCCGCGAAGGCCGCCGGTGGCAAGGTGAAGGAACACCCCTATGCCGCCGCCGGCATCGCGGCGGGCGTGGCGGCCGCGGTGGCGGGTGCCGCCTTCGGCGCGTCCAAGCTGCGCACCGCCAATGACGACGAGAATTCGTCGCAAGGGGCCTGACCCCTTAGGCAAGGCGCGGGCGATCCGATGTCGCCCGCGCCCGCTTGCCAGCCTGCGCAACAGGGCTTAGCTCTGTCCGATGACTCACGCTGTCCAGATCGTCGAAGAACTCGACCGCCTTTATACCGCCTCCGTCACGCGCCTGAAGGATGCGCTGACCCTCTATCTCCGCGACGGCACCGCGCCCAGCCTGGAAGATCGCGCGCAGGGCTGTTTCGCCTATCCCGAAATCCGGCTGCTCTATCGCGGCGAAGGTGGACGCCCCGCCCCGATGCGCTCCTTCGGTCGCCTGGTGTCCCCTGGCGACTATCGGATCAGCGTGACCAAGCCCGCGCTGTTCAAGGACTATCTGATCGAACAGCTGACCCTGCTGATCGAGGATTATGACGTCTCGGTCGAGGCGGTGCCGGGTCGGCAGGAAATCCCCTTTCCTTATGTCCTCGATCCCGGCCATGCGCTGAGCCTGGATACGGTATCGGCCGCCGAGCTGGCGCGGTTCTTCCCCGCGACCGAGCTTGCGCACATCGGTGACGAGATTGCCGACGGGCTGTGGATGACCGCCGACGGCAACCGGCCGCTGGCGCTGTTCGACGGCCTGCGCACCGACTTCTCGCTCGCCCGCCTGCGCCATTATACCGGCACCCCGCCCGAGCATTGCCAGCGCTATGTGCTGTTCACCAATTACCACCGCTATGTCGATGAGTTCGTCCGCTGGGGCGCGTCACAGCTGGGCGAGGGATCGCGCTTCACCGCGCTATCGGGTGCAGGCGGGATCGTGATCGAGCGGCCGGAAGATGTCGACAAGATCGTCACCGACAGCGCCTGGCGGCGGCACCAGATGCCCGCCTATCATTTGGTCGCCAAGGACGGCACCGGCATCACGCTGGTCAATATCGGCGTCGGCCCCTCCAACGCCAAGACGATCTGCGATCACCTGGCCGTGATGCGGCCCGAGGCGTGGCTGATGATCGGCCATTGCGGCGGCCTGCGGCCCAGCCAGCGGATCGGCGACTATGTGCTCGCCCATGCCTATCTGCGTGACGACCATGTGCTCGACGATGTCCTCCCGCCCGAAATCCCGGTGCCTGCCATCGCCGAAGTGCAGGTCGCCCTCGCCAAGGCGGCCGAGATCGTGTCGGGCCAGTCGGGCGACGATCTGAAGCGTCGTCTGCGCACCGGCACCATCGTCACCACTGACGACCGCAACTGGGAGCTGCGTTACTCCAAGTCGGCGCTGCGCTTCTCGCTCAGCCGCGCGGTCGGCATCGACATGGAGTCGGCGACGATCGCGGCGCAGGGCTATCGTTTCCGCGTGCCCTATGGGACGTTGCTCTGCGTCTCGGACAAGCCGCTGCACGGCGAACTCAAGCTGCCGGGCCAGGCCAACCGCTTCTATGAGCGCGCGATCAGCGAGCATATGCGGATCGGCATCGAGACGTGCGAGCAGCTGCGGCGCGAGGGCAACAAGCTGCACAGCCGCAAGCTGCGCGCGTTCAACGAGCCGCCCTTCCGCTGATCGATAGGCGGACAAGCAACCGGGCGGCGGGGTAAGCGTTACGGGTACGAACCGAAGCTGCTTTGTTGAAATGGGGGATTTCACCATGGTCGACACCACGGACCCGAACAAGCCACGCCCACCCCGCCGCCGCGCCACGCCCAAAGCCGCTGGCGCGCCGACCCCGCGCAAGCGCCCCGCGCCCAAACCGGCAGACGTGACGGAGGAAACGCCGCCTGCTCCGGTCGGCACGGAGACGGGCGGCGACGCGGTGTCAGAGGTCCCCAAACCCGCCGCCAAGCCCAAGGCACCGCCCAAGCCACGTTCGACCAAGCGCACCACACCGCGCAAGACCGCACCGCGCAAACCCGCCGCCATCAAGCCAGCGCCGGCCCCTGCGCTGGGCAAGCAGGGGTTGGACAAGATCGGCGGCAAATGGGGTGTCGCCTCGATCCTCGGCAGCCTTGCGGCCGCGGCCGGGCTGACGGCGGCGCTGCTGTCGCTCAAGGGGAGTGCGGCAAAGCGTGACGGGGACGAGGACGACCAGGGCTGATTCCCTCACCCGCTCCGTTCAGCCTGAGCCAAGTCGAAGGCCAAAGGAAAACCTGTCCCCTCTGGCATAAGTCGAGGCATGGGCTTCGACTTCGCTCAGCCTGAACGCAGGTTGGGATTTGGTCAGGTGGGAAGAAGCTCCAAATTCCTCCCCTGCAAGGGGAGGTGGCAGCCCGCAGGGCTGACGGAGGGGTGTCGCCGCTAGAGCGTTTCCGACCAGGTTGGATCATCGGCACGGCGGCGATCTCGGTTCGGGGCCAGGCGCGCGGAGGGAGCGATGCCCAAGCATCGGGACCGACAAGCAACGCCGCCCCGGATCGAGAGCGCCCCGCCGCGTAGCGGTCGCCCGCAGGGCGATGACGGTGGTTCAGCTTGGTCGGAAACCGCTCTAGCGACCATGCCCCTCCACCACCGCTTCGCGGCGGTCCCTCTCCCCAAGCCAGCTTGGGGAGGAATGGTCCATCAAATCCTCCCCATCTTCGATGGGGAGGGGACCGCGCGCGTCAGCGCGTGGTGGAGGGGCAGGCAACACCTGCCAGGAAAACCTTTACCACCCCTGCGGCTTGCCCTTGTTCTGCTGGTCCAGCCAGGCTTTCAGCGGCGCGAAATATTCGACCAGCGCCTTGCCCGACATTTCGCGGCTGCCGGTAAAGACCTGAAGCGCATCCGGCCAGGGCTTGGACTGGCCCATCGCCAGCATCGCGTTCAGCTTCTTGCCGACCTCCTTGTTGCCATAGAAGGAGCAGCGGTGGAGCGGCCCCTTCCACCCGGCCTGGTCGCAGGCCGCCTTGTAGAACTGGAACTGCAACACCCGCGCCAGGAAGTAGCGCGCATAGGGCACGCCCGCCGGGATGTGATACTTCGCACCCGGATCGAATTTGGTCTCGTCACGCGCGACCGGCGGCACCACGCCCTGATATTTCAGGCGCAGCGCGTCCCAGCCCGCCTGATACTGGCTGGCCGGAATCTGGCCCGAGAACACGCCCCAGCGCCACTTGTCGATCAGCAGGCCGAAGGGCAGGAACGCGACCTTGTCCATCGCCTGGCGCAGCAACAGCCCGATATCCTTGTCGGCGCTCGGCACCTTGGCGGGATCGAGCAGACCGATCTTCACCAGATAATCGGGCGTGATCGACAGGGCGACGGTATCGCCGATCGCCTCATGGAAACCGTCATTCGCGCCGTTCTTGTAGAGGAAGGGCTGGTTCATATAGGCGCGCTGATAGTAATTATGGCCCAGTTCATGGTGGATGGTGACGAAGTCGTCGCCATTGACCTTGGTGCACATCTTGATGCGGATATCGTCCAGATTGTTGATATCCCAGGCCGAGGCGTGGCAGATCACCTCGCGATCGGCGGGCTTCACGATCTGAGACCGCTGCCAGAAGGTCTGCGGCAACGGCGCAAAGCCCAGCGAGGAATAAAAGCCCTCACCCGTCTTCACCATCTTGACCGGGTCATAGCCCTTGGCCTCCAGCAGTTCGCCCGTGTCATAGCCGACATCGCCCGCCCCCTTGGGCGCGACGAGGTCATAGATATTGCCCCATTCCTGCGCCCACATATTGCCAAGCAGGTCGGCACGGATCGGGCCGGTCTTGGACTGGACGGTGTCGCCATATTTCTCGTTCAGCTTCCACCGGACATAGGTGTGCAGCGCCTTGTACAGCGGCTCCAGTTCGCCCCAGATCTTGTCGGTCAGCTGCGCGAACTGTTCGGGCGGCATGTCATAGCCCGAACGCCACAGCGACCCGGCATCGACATAGCCCAGTTCCTTGGCGCCCTGATTGGCGAGCGCGGTCATCTGCGCATAATCGGCGCGCATCGGCGCGCCGACATTGTCATGCCAGCTGACCCACATCTCCTTCAACTTGGCCGGGTCCCGCTCGCTGCCCATCGCGGCCTCGATATCGGAGCCGTTGATCGGCTGGCCGTTCAGCAGGCCCTTCCCCTTGCCATAGGAGGAGGACATGCGCGTGGTCAGCATCGACAGCTGCGCCGCGGCGCCCGGCGTGGTCGGCGCAGGCAGAGTGATCCCACCGCGAAGCAGGTCGAGCTTGCGCTTGGTGTCGTAGGACAGCCCCGGCAGCGCCTGATAGCGCGCCGCGCCCAGGCCGTAGCGCACGGCGAGCGCGGTCATCTCCGCGCCCGAGGCGGCGGCCAGCGCATCGGTATCGTCGGTGATATAGGTCGCGTTGACCCAGGCGATCTGCTGCGCAGGCACCGACTTTTCGGCGAGCGTCTTTTCGGCCTCGGCGACGAAGGCATCCGCCCCGGCGACGGTGGCGGCGGGCTGGGTGCTCGGCGCGGCGGTCTGGGTGGCGTTCTGGGCCTGGGCGCCACTCGCCAGCGCGATGGCGAGTACGGTGCCGGAAACGGCGGAACGGATCATGCTATCCCCCTGAAATTCTGATTTGCCCTCGAACCGGGGCGAATGGCGCGCAGTTGTGCGGCTTTGGCCGCCGCCGTCAAGCCGTCAGAAACTGCGCGATCGCCGCGCCCAGTTCGGGTTTCGTCACCGAACTCATATGGTTGCCGGGAATTTCGACATAGCGACCGCGCGGCAGGGCTTCGGCCAGATCGACCGCCGCGCCATTGTCGAAATCATCGACGCCCGCCACGACCAGCACAGGCAGGTCGAAGCCCTCGATCGCCGACAGCGACGTGTCGGCAAAGGTCTTCAGGATATGGAGCAGCGCCACCGGATCGCCGCCGGTGGTCTTCAGGAACGCCTCTGCCATCCATTCCGGGCTGCCGCGCTGATGCTCGCCAAGGCGGGTCAGGATATTGGTGAAATGCGCGACCCGACGGTCGGTGTGGAGCAGCCCCTCCAGCCCCATGCCCGCGAAGATCGCCTTGCCCGGCTCCGCGCCCGTCGCCAGCATCCGGCTGACCGTCCGCGCGCCCAGCGAATAGCCGCCCAGGTCGTAATCGGTCAGCCCCAGATGCTCGACCAAAGCATGGCCGTCGCGGGTCAGCGCATCGGCGGGATAGGCGGCGGGATCGTGCGGCTTGCCGCTTTCGCCATGCGCGCGCAGATCGGGCATGATGACCCGGTAGCCCTTGGCCGCGATCGCGGCGGCATGGCCATAGCGTATCCAGTTCGTATATGCGTCGGAGAAATAGCCGTGGATCAGCACCACCGCACGCCCCTCCCCCATTTCGCGCCAGGCGATCGGGGTGCCGTCGAAGCTGTCGAAAAAACGGGTTTCGGGGACGGTGTCGGCCAAGGGTTCGGTCTCCGGCAGTTAAGCTATACCGCGCCCTCCTAATACGGATCGGCGAGGATGTGGACCTTTCTTGCCGGTATGCTGCCCTCACCCTTCCGGCGCTCCGCGCCTCCCTCCCTCTCCCGATGGGAGAGGGAAGGGTGAGGGCAGTCTGCCTTAGCCGACGTAAATCCCGGCAACCCGCCATTCGCCGTCCTCGCGCTCCAGCGTCACCGTTTCGACGACATCCGCCGAGTTGCCGAACCGGGTATTGAACCGCACCATCCGATAACCGGCGGGCGGGGCGGGAATGTCGTCCTGACTGAGCAAGGTGCGCGACACCGTCTTGCCCAGCGGGGTCCGCACCTTGTCCGAGGTGGCGGCCCAGACCTGTTCGGTATTGAGCCTGCGGAAACTGGTCGTGGTCATACGGTAGCTGTCGGCCCAGCGCCCCTGGTCGATCAGTTGCACGAAACGCTGTGCTGCCTCGACCGCCGCAGGATCGCTCGCCACGGTGGAAGCCGTTTGCGGCGGTGCGGAAGCCATATGGGTCAGGCCGCCAAGGGCGAGAAGGCTGAGGACAAGGGTCATGAGGGTCGCTCCGATGATGATCCGGGGGCGGCGGATGCCGCGCCTGACGCCGACGACCGGCGCCGGGCTTTCCTGCGTCATCACTTGGAGCTGGTCCTCCCCGATCCTCATGTCCCCCAGATAATCGGGGGGCGGTGGCGCATCCTCCACCTCCAGCAGCATCCGCGCCGCCTCGCGGCTGCTCGATACCGACAGCTTGCGGCGGGCGTCGCGCAGCCGTTCGTTGATCGTGTGGACGGACAGGTTCAGTTCGCGCGCAATCGACTTGGCGTCATGCCCTCGCACGATCAGGCGTAGCGTCTGTTTCTCGCGGTCGGTCAGCGCCCCGACGCCCGCTTTGGCCCGCATGGTCATGGGGCCGACTATGCCGGAGCGAGCCGGCGCGGCCACCCTCAAAAAATTGTACTCCCGCCCGGTCGAGGCGGTCCGCAACGGCGCGATGGGTCCCCGCCTCACCATGTCATCACAAAATGGCGGGAATCCGTGCTTTTTTCTGATTCCCGACGAGTCGCGATCATGGACAAAAGGGGTACAAGCCGTTAGCCGCCGCCCATGGCAGCATCCTTGTTCCTTCTTCTCGCGGTGATCCTGGCGTTCGCCGGTGGGGGCGGGCCGTGGATGCTGATCGCAAGCGTAGCGGCCGCGACGGCAGCGGGAACGCGGTTGCCCGACCTGGACACACCGCTCCAGCTTCAACACCGCAGCGCGCTGGTGCACAGTATCCTGCCCTTCTATGTCGCGACCCTCGATCCGCGCACCTGGGCGGTCGCCGCCGGACTGGGTTTCGGCGTCGGCTTCCATCTGGCGGCCGATCTGTTTCCCGGCACGATGCGTGGTTTCGCGACGATCAAGATACCCCTGATCGGGTCGATCGGGGCCTTTCCCTCCTATCTGTGGATCGCGGTCAACGCGGCGGCGAATATCGTCGGGGCATTCGTCATCCTGGAATGGATCGCGGCCGACCGGGTGGCCGCCTGCGCGCTGGCCGCGACGGGCGTGCTGGGGGCGAGCTATCTGCTCCAGGCCAAAGGCGGGCTCTATGCGCTGTTGGTGATGATCGCCCTTGGCTGGCTGATCCTGCGCTAGGCGAAGCGATTGGCGTTTCGAAGCGATTACGGTAAGGAACGCCCCTCTGCCGCCAGAAGCAGGCCAATCGGGAGCGGATGCCGGACCCATGATCCGGACCCTCGATGACCGCAGCGACCGCCCCGACCACCGAAGCCCTGCCCAGCCCGATCGGGCGTCCCCACAGCCTGTTGGAGGATGCCTATGCGATCTTCATCGGCTGTACGCTGTTGATCGTGGGGCTGGTGTTCCTGAAAGCGGCGGGGCTGGTGACGGGCGGGATCGCGGGGGTCGCGTTGCTGCTCTCCTATCTGATCCCCCTGCCCGCGGGCGTGCTGTTCACCCTGGTCAACATTCCCTTCTTCCTGTTCGCGCACAAGGTGATGGGCGCGCGGTTCGCGGTGAAGACGGTGCTGGTCAATATCGGGATCGGCGTGGCGTCCGCGATCACCCGTGTTTCGGTGCATGTCGATACCGTCCACCCGGCCTTCGCCGCGCTGGTCGGCGGCACCGTGATCGGCATGGGCATCCTGGCGCTCGCCCGGCATCAGGCGGGGGTCGGCGGGACCGGCGTCATCACCATCTGGCTCTATCGCAAGCGGGGATGGAATATGGGCATGACGCAGGTCGCGCTGGACGTGGTGATCCTGTCGATGGCGATCCCGGTGGTCAGCGGCGTGCAGATGATATGGTCGGCGATCAGCGCGGCGGCGATCAGCCTGATCCTGTTCGCCTGGCACCGGCCGGGGCTGTATATGGGGCGGTAAACCCTCTTCCTCCCCTTCAAGGGCAGGTGGCAGGCGAAGCCTGACGGAGGGGTGTCGCCTCTCGATAGCGGGACACCCCTCCACCAGCTTCGTGTTCGAGCGAGATTGTGCCCCCGGCACAATCTTGGTCTGCCGGAGGCAAACCAAAGCTCGAACACCCCCTCCCCTTACAGGGGAGGAAGATAAGCGTCAGTCGCCCTTCTTCAGGTGGCGACGGCCGAGCAGTTCGGCGATCTGCACCGCGTTCAGCGCCGCGCCTTTGCGCAAATTGTCCGACACGCACCACAGCGACAGGCCGTTATCGACCGTCGAGTCCTCGCGAACCCGGCTGATGAAGGTCGCATAGTCGCCGACGCACTCGACCGGGGTCACGTATCCGCCGTCCTCGCGCTTGTCGATCAGCATGACGCCGGGGGCTTCGCGCAGGATGTCCTGCGCCTCGGTCGCGGAGATTTCCTCCTCGAACTCGATGTTCAGCGCTTCGGAATGGCCGACGAACACCGGCACGCGGACGCAGGTCGCCGTCACCTTGACCTTGGGATCGAGGATCTTCTTGGTCTCGGCGACCATCTTCCACTCTTCCTTGGTCGAGCCGTCGTCCAGGAAGCTGTCGATATGCGGGATCACGTTGAAGGCGATCTGCTTGGTGAACTTCTTGGGCTCGGCGGGGTCGCCGACGAAGATGTTGCGGCTCTGCTCGAACAGTTCGTCCATGCCCGCCTTGCCCGCGCCCGACACCGACTGATAGGTCGCGACGACGACGCGCTTGATCCTGGCCTTGTCGTGCAGCGGCTTGAGCGCCACGACCATCTGCGCGGTCGAGCAGTTCGGATTGGCGATGATGTTCTTGGCCGTATAACCGTCGATCGCATCCGGGTTCACCTCCGGCACGATCAGCGGCACGTCCGGGTCCATGCGATAGAGCGACGAATTGTCGATCACCACGCAGCCCGCAGCGGCGAATTTGGGCGCGTACACCTTGGTCGCGTCGGACCCGATCGCGAACAGCGCGATGTCCCAGCCGGTCGGATCGAAATGCTCGATATTCTTGATGGTGAGCATCTTGCCGGTCTCACCAAATTCGATCTGGTCGCCCTGGCTGCGCGAGGACGCGACCACCGCGATCTCGTCGATCGGGAATTCCCGCTCCGCCAGAATGTTGATCATTTCCCGGCCGACATTGCCCGTCGCCCCGGCGACCACCACGCGATAACCCATTAAACCCTCCACTCGGAAGCATGAGCCGGTAGCGTCATTGCGCGGACACGTCCACCAACTTTGCGAATAGTGCGCGTTTGATCACGGCAAGCGGGGGTTTAGCCAGCCTTCGCCCGGGCGACGATTTGCGGGAGTGCAGTTCGCGCATCAATCATGCGTACTGGCGCCCCAGGTCGCGTGGACGATGCCGTGGACGGTCTGGAAATGGTCGGTAATCCGGTCGAGCTCGCCCGCTTCGACGATGGTGCTGGTCAGGGTGGCGGTGACCGTTACCTGATCCTCGCCCAGTTCCTCCGTCTCCAGTTCGGCGACGGGGAGCCCCGCCTCTTCCAGATGCTCGACCAGCAGGTCGCCGACCGGCCCCGCTTCGGCGGCGGTCGTGGTCAGGCTGACCGAATAGGTCGCCTCGACATGCCGCCCCTCGACGGGAATGCGGTTGATCGCATCGACCAGCGGGCGCAGCGCGGTGTTGGCGAGCAGGACGATGAAGGTCAGCAGCACGGCTTCGGCCACCATGTCGCTGCCCGCGATCGCGCCGACCGCCGCCGAGCACCAGAGGGTCGCCGCGGTGTTCAGCCCGCGAACGTTCATCCCCTCCTTCATGATGACGCCCGCGCCCAGAAAGCCGATGCCGGAGACGACATAGGCGATGATGCGGATCGATTCGACATCGCCGCCCAGCCGCTGACCGAGATCGACGAACGCCGCCGCCCCGATCGCGACCAGCGCGTTGGTGCGCAGCCCGGCGGTGCGCTGGCGATATTGCCGCTCGGCCCCGATCAGCGTGCCGAGGATGAACGCGGTCAGATAGCTGACCAACGTGTCGAGGAACGGCCAGAGGTGGAAGGTCTTCAGGAATGCCATGGCTGCTCACCTAATTCCTCCCCTGCAAGGGGAGGTGGCAGGGCGAAGCCCTGACGGAGGGGTGTCACCATCAGCGGGGACACCCCTCCACCAGCTTCGCTGGTCCCCCTCCCCTTGCAGGGGAGGAATGACGCGATCATTTTTTGGCAGGCTTATCTTTCACCGTCCGGTCGAGGAAGTTCAGGATCGTGTGCCACAGATGCTCGGAAATGCCGGGGCCGCCGACGCGGTGGGTCTGGCCGGGATAGAGCATCATCTCGAACGGCGTGTCGGTCTTCTGCATCTCGGCGGCGAAGGCGGTCGAGTTGTCGAGGAAGACATTGTCGTCGGCCATGCCGTGGATCAGCATCAACGGATCATGGATTTTCGGCGCGGCGGTGATCGCCTGGGCCTGGGCATAGCTTTCCGGCGCGGTGCGCGGGTCGCCCAGATAGCGTTCGGTATAATGGGTGTCGTAAAGCTGCCAGTCGGTGACCGGCGCGCCCGACACGGCGGCGGCATAGACGCCCGGCGTCTTTTCCAGCATCTTGATCGACATATAGCCGCCATAGGACCAGCCATAGGTCGCGATCTTGGTGGGATCGACGAAAGGCAGCGTCTTCAGATAGTTCGCCCCCGCCAGCTGATCGGCGACCTCGACCGTGCCCATCGCGTGGTAGATATGGTCCTCGAACGCCTTACCACGATTATAGGAGCCGCGATTGTCGAGCTGGAAGAAGATCCAGCCCTGATCGACCAGATATTGCGGCAACGCCCCCTGCCAGGCGCGGGTGACCTGCTGGCCGGTGCCGGGGCCGCCATAATGCTGGAAGAAGACGGGATATTTCTTGCCCGGCTCCATCTTGGGCGTGATCATCTCCCAATAGAGCGTCGTGCCGTCATCGGCCTTGATCGTACCGAACTTCGTTTCGCGGTGGCTGGCGAGATAGGGGTAATAGGGGTGCCCCGGCTTGATCGCATTCTCGTTGATCCAGTTCAGCCGCTTGCCGCTGGTGTCGGCAAGATAGATTTGCGTCGGCTGGCTCGGGCTGGAGCGCGAGACGATGAAGCGGCTGGCGGACGAATCCATCGAGGCGCTGTTGGTATAGCCGCGCTCGGTCAGGCGGGTGATGACATCCGGGTGCGCGATATCGACCGAATAGAGATGCTGTTCGAGCACATCGTCCTTCAACCCGGTGAAATAGAGCCGCCCCTTCGCCTCGTCGACGCCGACCAGGCCGGTTACGACCCAAGGACCCTTGGTCAGCTGCGTCCACTGGCCATTGGCGAAGCGGTAGAGATGGCCGAAACCGTCGCGTTCCGACCGCCAGATCAGACTGCCGTCCTTCAGCGGCCGATAGGCATCGGACAGGTTGATCCAGCTGCGTTGCCCCGAACGCTCGGTGAAGAGGACCGTCGACTTGCCGGTTTCCGGGTCGACGCGCAGCATGTCGAGCGTCTTCTGGTCGCGGCTCTCGCGTTGGACCAGCAGGGTCTTGCCATCGGGCGTCCAGTCGACGCGGGCCAGATAGATGTCGGGATTGCTGCCCAGATCGACCTTCACCCGACCCGAGCCGTCCGCCTTCATCACATAGAGGTCGACCAGCGCGTTGGGCGTGCCCGCCGCCGGATAGCGCTGTTCATAGACCTTGGTCCCCGCCGCGCCGATCGCGGCGCGGACCGCGACCTTGACCGGCGCATCGTCGAACCGCTCGACCGCGATATAGCGTTCATCGGGACTCCACCAATAACCGGTGAAGCGGTGCATTTCCTCCTGCGCGACGAACTCCGCCTCGCCGAAATGGACGGTGCCGCCGCCTTCGGTGGTCAGCGGACGCGCCTCCCCACCGGCGAGCGGCATCGACCAGAGATTCTGGTCGCGCACGAAGCTGACATAGCCGCCCTTGGGGCTGACGATCGGGTTCAGCTCGCCACCCGGCGTGTTGGTCAGGCGGCGGACCGTGCCGTCCAGGCTGGCGAGGTAGAGATCGCCGTCGAGCGGCACCAGGATCGACTTGCCGTCGGGCGCCCAGTCATAGGCGACGATCCCCTTCGACCCGCCGATGCGCGCACGCTCGCGCTGCATCTTCTCGGCCTCCGACAGTTCGGCACCCGATCCGACCTTCTTCGAATCGACCAGCATTCGCTCCTGCCCGGTGCGGGTATCGCGCGCCCAGAGGTCGAGCCGCTCGCGCTCGTCGGCGCGGGGCCGCAACTCGGTCAGCAGCGTGCCGTCGGGCGACAGGCGAAGCCCGCGCGGCTGCGATCCCGACAGGTCCGGGCTGCCGAACACGCGCGACAGCGTCAGCACGTCCTGCTTCGCGGGGGCATCAGCGGCCATGGCCGGTGCCCCCATTCCGCCCATGATCGATGCCCCGACCGAAGCCAGCGCCAGACCCAGCACCCATTTGCGCATTCATACCACTCCAGACCTTGGTCGTTGCCGGGCCCGCGCCCGGCGCATGGCCGGGCGTTATCGCGGGGGTGTCGCGATCCCGCAAGCGTGATCGGATCGCTATGTTCGGGGACCGGTTTTTCATCCTGAAATCCGGGCTTTTTCGATCGTAACGCAACCGTTTCGGGTTTCGTAAACTCGCCGTTAACGAAATCAGATTAGGCCGTCCGTTCGGGAGTGGCGGACGAACCATGGATTCTGCCGTCCGCACCCGGCCCATTATCGGAACGAATATGGCGACGATTACGGCATTGGATCTTCAAGGCGATCGACGCGGCGACATCCGTGCGATCCTGGCGCAATGGGGCAGCGCCGGGCATCCGCATGTGCAGGCGCTATTGATGCCGCAGGTGTTGCTGCATGACCTGACCGATGCCGTCCATGCGGTATGCGCGGTCCATGGCAACCACCCCTGCATGATCGATTACGCGATGGCGCGCGGCATCCAGCTTGAAACGCTGCCCTGGCTGATCCAGTCGTCCAACGCCTTTTCCTTCGAGCGCGCCTTCCTCGCCAATCTCACCTCGGCGGCGGGCCCGCTGCCCTCCACCCCCGGCCAGGCGCAGACCGATGCGGCGCTGACCCAGCTTCGCCATACGCTGGAAATGCTTGCCAATTCGGACCGGCGGGGCTGTGCGACCGGGGCGGTGTCGGCGCTGATCCTGGACTGGCGATCGATCCGCCAGGTGCTGGACCAGGCGGCGCGGCGCTTCGGCCTGTTGCCGACGCCGGGTCACATGCCCGAGCCGCTCTACGAAGAAGAGGATGACGAATCGAGCATCGGCCTGGCGCGCGCGCGGGGATTCGGCGCGACTCAGCTGCTGATCCAGCATCGCGGGCTGTGGGACCTGCTGGAGGCGCGTGCCAGCGCCCGGCGGAGCTGAGCCGTGCGGCGGGGTGCCTCGGCTGACCGCAACTCCACGTCGTCCGGTCTCCTTACCGCGTTGTTAACCAACATAAACAGTTTGGCGTTCACGCAATCCCGATAGCGTGAGCGCCATGAGAGGCATGGTGTCCAAAGCAATCGTATCGCTCTGCGCACTGACGGTGATGCAATCCGCCGAGGCGCACTCGCTGCTCGATTATGTCGGGCAATGCGTCCCCTTCGCGCGGCAGGCATCGGGCATCGCGATCTATGGCGATGCCTGGACCTGGTGGTCGAAGGCGGAGGGAAAATATCCGCGCGGCCGCAAGCCCCGCGTCGGCGCGGTCGTCGTCTTCGAAAAGACCAGCCGCCTGCCGCTGGGCCATGTCGCGGTGGTCAGCCGCGTGGTCGAGGACCGGGTGCTGATGCTGACCCATGCCAATTGGTCGATCCAAAATGGCGAACGCGGCCATGCCGAACAGGACGTGACCCTGTTCGACGTATCCCCCGAAAATGACTGGAGCATGGTCAAGGTCTGGTTCCGCGACTCGGATGGCCTGGGCAGCTCCACCTATCCGATCTACGGCTTCATCTATGGCAAGGGACATGCCGCGCCCGAGCTGACCAGCGACAAGCCCGATTATGTCGGCGCACTGATCGACGCCTATGTCGCGCGCTGATTGATAAGGATCAAGGGACAGCATATCCTGATCGCCTGTCACGGGAGATGATCGATGCTGTTGCTCGCTGTGTTGGCGCTGTCTGCGGATTGGGGAACGCCGTCTTCGACCATGCCGCGCATCGGCCAGGTGCCGGAACGCTGCGTGCCAAAGGAAACGCAGGTCAGCCAGCCCGCCCCCGTCATCGGCCAGCACAAGCTCAACGAACTGCCCGACGCCGAACCCCGCTTCGCCGTCGTTCGCGAAATCGATGGCTGCCCGGTCCCCGCCATGGTCCGTGCAAAACCCAAACGGCAACGCTGACCCGATTTCCCCGAAGGGGGAGCCCTCAGCGCCCGGCGGGCCGATGGATCACACCGCCGGTCATCGCCGCTGGCGCCCCCGTCGTACCCGGAAAGCTGATCGGCAGCTCGCGAAGCCGCCGCACCGCCATATAGGCGAATCCTTCCGCCTCCAGCGCATCGCCGTCCCAGCCAAGCCCATCGGTCGGCTCGGGCGTCAGCCCCGTCTCGGCGGCGATCATCGCCAGCATGGTGGCATTATGCCGCCCGCCACCCGCGACCAGCAACCGCCGGGGCCGCTCGGGCAGGTGATCGAGCGCCCGCGCCACGGTCCGCGCGGTAAAGGCGGTCAGCGTCGCCGCCCCATCCGCCGCCGACAGCCCACGCGCAGGCTGAATGGTGAAGTCATTGCGGTCGAGCGACTTGGGCGGCGCAAGGTCGAACCAGCCATTGTCCATCATCGTGTCCAGCACCGTCGGCTCGACCCGACCGCTCGCCGCCAGCGCGCCGTTCGCGTCATAACGCTGGCCGGTCTCCGCCTCCATCCAGCTGTCGATCAGGCCGTTGGCAGGGCCGGTGTCGAAGGCGATCAGCGCCCCGTCGCGGCCAATCCAAGTGATGTTCGCGACACCGCCCAGATTGAGGATCGCGACCGGCTTCTGCAGATCGACGGCCAGCGCGGCGTGATAGACGGGGATCAGCGGCGCCCCCTGCCCGCCCGCCGCGACATCGGCGGAGCGGAAGTCGGAGACGGTGACGATGCCGGTCGCATCCGCCAGCGCCTGCCCATCGCCGATCTGCCAGGTCCAGCCGCGATCGGGGCGATGCGCCACCGTCTGGCCATGAAAGCCGATCACATCGACCGCGCCCGCTTCCACCCCGGCATCGCGCAGCAGCTTCTGCACGACCATCGCATGGGTGCGCACGATCAACTCGCCCGCCGCGACGATCGGCGGACTGGCACGCGGCCGGTCGAAGGTCAGCGCCAGCGCGGTCGCCTCGGCCAGTTCGGTGCGGGCACCGTCCGAATAGGGTTCGCTCCGAAAGGCGATGGGCCGGACCAGCGCGTCGCCGTCACTCTCGATCAGCGCGGCATCCACCCCGTCGAGCGAGGTTCCCGACATCAATCCGATCGCCAGCATCGCGCTTAACCCTTGTGAATTTCCGCCCCTCATGCCGCGATCGCCCGGACCTGTCGACCACCTGGCGCAAGCACATCTGGAAAAGCCGCACGATTTCGCCTATGTGCGCGCGTATCCCATGGCAACCAAACTCCCTACTCCGCCGCGCGTCGGCATGGTCTCGCTCGGCTGTCCCAAGAATCTGGTCGACAGCGAACGCATCCTGACCCAGCTGCGCGCCGATGGCTATCAGATGTCGCCCGACTATGCCGGGGCCGATGTCGTGCTGGTCAACACCTGTGGCTTTCTCGACTCCGCCAAGGAGGAGAGCCTGGAAGCGATCGGCGAGGCGATCAAGGAAAATGGCCGCGTCATCGTGACGGGGTGCATGGGCAAGGAAGCCGAGGCGATCCGCACCCGCTTTCCGGACGTGCTCGCGATCACCGGCGCGCATGAATATGAACAGGTGGTCGAGGCTGTCCATGCCGCCGCGCCCGCCAATCTGTCCCCCTATATCGACCTGATCCCCGATGCGGGCCTGAAGCTGACCCCGCGTCACTATAGCTATCTCAAGATTTCCGAGGGCTGCAACCATCGGTGCAGCTTCTGTATCATCCCGTCGCTTCGCGGCGATCTGGTCAGCCGCCGCCCCGATGCGATCCTGCGCGAGGCGGAGAAGCTGGTCGCGGCGGGCACGCGCGAGCTGCTGGTCATCAGCCAGGATACCTCGGCTTACGGCATCGACATCCGCCGCGAGCCGCGGATGTGGAAGGGACAGGAGGTCGTGCCGCACATGACCGACCTGGCCCGCGAACTCGGCAAGATCGCACCGTGGGTGCGCCTCCACTATGTCTATCCCTATCCGCATGTGGATCAGGTGATCCCGCTGATGGCGGACGGCCTGGTGCTGCCCTATCTGGACATTCCGTTCCAGCACGCCGCACCCTCGGTGCTGAAACGCATGAAGCGCCCCGGTAACGACGCCAAGGTGCTGCAACGCATCCACCAGTGGCGCGACATCTGCCCCGACATCGCGATCCGCTCGACCTTCGTCGTCGGTTTCCCCGGAGAAACCGAGGAGGATTTCGAATATCTCCTCGACTGGCTGGACGAAGCCCAGCTCGACCGGGTCGGCGCCTTCCGCTTCGAGCCCGTCGAGGGCGCCGCAGCCAACGCCCTGCCCGATCACGTCCCCGAGGAAGTGAAGGAAGAGCGTTACGCGCGGATCATGGAAAAGACCGCCGCCATCTCCGCCGCCAAGCTCGCCGCCAAGGTGGGCCGCACCCTACCCGTTATCATCGACGCGGTGGACGAGGAAGGCGGCGCGACCGGCCGCTCCCAGGCCGATGCGCCCGAGATCGACGGCGAGGTCTTCCTGCGTGATGCCGGGCATTTGTCGGTCGGCGATATCGTGCCGGTCGCGATCGAGGATGCCGACGAGCATGACCTGTACGGCGTGCCGGTGACGGGGAACGAATAAATCCCGTCGCTATCGGCCGGACATAGCCCCTCCACCATCGCTGTCGCGATGGTCCCCCTCCCCAAGCGCGCTTGGGGAGGAACATGTCTGGAGGAATGACGGACATCCCAATCCTCCCCATCCTCGATGGGGAGGGGGACCGCCGGGCGCAGCCCGGTGGTGGAGGGGCATAGCCAACGGCGCACCCGTCAGCAGGTGAACCGATCCCCATCACCCCGTTGCGCCGCCCCCGCAAACCTGCTTCCTTGGCACGCATGAGATACCCGACTTTGCTGGCGGCGATCGCGCTCATCGCCCCCGCCCCGCTGCTCGCCCAGGCCCTGACCCCGGCGGAAACCCAGAAGATCGATACGCTGGTGACCAGGACGCTGGCCGATACCGGCGTCCCCTCCGCCTCGATCGCGGTGGTGCGCGGCGGCAAGATCGTGCTCGCCAAGGCCTATGGCAAACAGTTCGAGGGGCAGGCTGGCCCCGCCGACCCCAAGCTGCCCTATCAGATCGCGTCGGTATCCAAGCAGTTCACCGCCGCCGCGATCCTGCTGCTCGCCGATGAAGGCAAGCTGTCGCTCGACGATAGGGTCAGCAAATATATCCCCGGCATCACCGATGGCGACAAGATCACCATCCGCCAGCTGCTCAGCCACACTTCGGGCCTGCGCGACTATTGGCCGCAGGATTACAGCTTCAAGGCGATGGCGACCCCGACCACGCCGCAAGGGATCGTCGACCGCTGGGCCAAGGCACCGCTCGACTTCAAGCCCGGCACCCAGTGGCAATATTCCAACACCGGCTATGTCGTCGCGGGCATGATCGTCGAGAAGGTCTCAGGCGAGCCGCTGCTCCAGTTCCTCCAGAGCCATGTCTTCAAGCCGCTCGGCATCCGCGCGCTGGATCAGGACAAGGCGGTCGGCCCCGGCTTTCCGCAGGGCTATCTCCGCCACGCGCTCGGCCCCGTGCGGGTGGAAAAGCCCGCCGCTCCCGGCTGGCTCTATGCGGCGGGCGAGCTGTCCATGTCGGCCGAAGACCTGGCAAAATGGGATATCGCGCGGATGAACCGCACGCTGCTTCCGCCCAAGGACTGGGCCGAGCAGGAAACGCCGGTCAAGCTGACCGACGGCTCCAACACCGGCTATGGCCTGGGCGTCGGGATCGCGGTCGCCGACGGGCACCGCATGGTCGAGCATAGCGGCGAGGCGGTCGGCTTCCTCACCGAGAATATCGTGTATCCGGACGACAAGGCCGCGATCGTGGTCGAGGTCAATGCGTGGTTCGCCGACGCCCAGAACCGGATCGCAAAGGGTATCGCCGACATCATCCTGCCTCCGTCCGAGACGGGTGATGCCGACACGGCCGCACTCGATCGAACCAAGGCCGTCTATGCGCAGTTGCAGACCGGGAACCTCGACCGTTCGCTGCTGACCGACGATGCGGCCTATTATTTCACCCCGACGACGCTGGCCGACTATAAGGCCAGCCTGTCGCCGCTGGGCGCGCCGACCAAGATCGAGCAGACGGGTCGCACGCGTCTGCGCGGCGGGTTCGTCAACCGGTCCTACCGCGTGACCTATCCCGGCCGGAGCCTGCGGATCAGCACCTATGCCGAGCCCGGCGCCAACGGAAAGATCGAACAATTCCTCGTGAGCCCCGCCGAATGATCGACTTCGCCCCCCTGCTCCAGCCCGATCGCGGCCAGGCCGCCCGGACGATCACCCTGCTGACACCAGAGGCTTTCGCCGACTGGCTGGCGCGGCAGTCCGCCGCCACCCGCGCGCTGGCGGCCGCACAGCGTTTCACGGCCAAGCCCGACACCCATATGCTCGTGCCGCATGACGGCGAGGTGGCGGTGGTCGCGGGCGTCGCGAACGCCGCCGCCCCCTGGGCACTCGCCAAGCTGGCCGAAGCCTTGCCGGACGGCCAATATCGGCTCGACGGCGCGGAGGTCGGTGCCAATGCGCTCGGCTGGCTGCTCGGTCAGTATCGCTTCACCCGCTATCGCAAGGGCGACGACAACGGCGCACGCGTGCTGCTGACCCGCGACGTCGCCCACCGGGACGAAATAATCCGCCTCGCCGCCGCGACGGCGCAGGTCCGCGATCTGGTCAATACCGGCGCGGGCGACCTCGGTCCGGCCGAGTTGGAAGCGGAGGCGGAAGCACTCGCCCGCGCCCATCACGCCCAGGTCACGGTGACGATCGGCGAGACGCTGGCCCGTGACTATCCGATGATCCATGCGGTCGGCCAGGCCGCGACGCGCGAGCGGGCGCCCCGCCTGATCGAGCTGCACTGGGGCGACCCCAGCCATCCGCGCATCGCGATCGTCGGCAAGGGCGTGTGCTTCGACACCGGCGGTCTGGACATCAAGCCCTCGGCTGGCATGCGGCTGATGAAGAAGGACATGGGCGGCGCGGCCCATGCGCTCGCGCTCGCCGGACTGGTCATGGCGGCCAGGCTGCCGGTGCGGCTCCACCTGCTGATCCCGGCGGTCGAGAATGCGGTGTCGGGGGCGTCCTTCCGACCCGGCGACGTGCTGAAGACCCGTAAGGGCCTGACGGTCGAGAATACCAATACCGATGCCGAGGGACGCCTGATCCTGGGCGACGCGCTGACCCGTGCGGGCGAGGAAAAGCCCGAGCTGATCCTCGACTTCGCCACGCTGACCGGCGCAGCGCGGGTGGCGCTGGGGCCGGACCTGCCGCCGCTGTTCACCGATGACGAGGCGCTGGCGGCCGATCTGCTCGCGGCGGCGGCTGCCGAGGACGACCCCGTATGGCGAATGCCGCTGTGGGACGGCTATGACGATATGCTCAAGTCCGACATCGCCGACATGGTCAATGCCCCGGACGGCGGCTTTGCGGGCGCGATCACGGCGGCACTGTTCCTGCGGCGCTTCGTGCCCAAGGATATCGCCTGGGCCCATCTCGACGTGTTCGCCTGGCGCCCCTCGGCCAAGCCGGGGCGGCCCAAGGGCGGCGACGCCTATGCCCTGCGCGCGGCGTCCCGAATGTTGAAGGGGCGTTATTCGGCCTGATGTCCGACCCGTCATCCCAGCCCTTATCGGGATGACGGGTTCCGGTTACAATCCGGCGGCGGCTTCGATGATCGGCACGAACTTCGCGGCGGTCAGGCTGGCCCCGCCGACCAGCGCGCCATCGACATTCTCGACCGCCAGCAACACGGCGGCGTTCTCGCCCGTGACCGAACCGCCATACAGGATGCGCACCCCGTCCGCCGCATCGCCGATCAGCATCCGCAGCTTGGCGCGCGCAATGGCGTGGATGCTGGCGATCTCGTCCACGGTCGGCGTCCGCCCCGTCCCGATCGCCCAGCGCGGCTCATAGGCCAGGGTGAACCAGCTGCCGTCCGCATTGTCCGGCACCGACTTTTCGATCTGCGCCTGCACGACGCGCTCGGCGCGCCCTGCATTGCGCTCCGCCTCGGTCTCGCCGCAGCACAGGATGACGTGCAGCCCCTGGCGATGCGCCGCCGCCGCCTTGGCCCAGGCGTCCTGGCTGGTTTCGCCCTGATCCGCGCGCCGTTCCGAGTGGCCGACGATGGTGAAGCTGGCCCCCGCTTCCCTAACCATGGCCGCCGAGACGCAGCCGGTATGCGCCCCCGAGTCGCGCTCATGCACATCCTCTGCCCCAATGGCGAGGCCCGGCACCCGCTCGGCGGCGGGCGTGATCAGGGTGAAGGGCACCGCCATCGCCACATCGACGCCCGGTGCGGCTTCGGCGGCCTTGGCGATGCCGTCCAGTTCGGCCAGCGCCGCGCGCGAACCGTTCATCTTCCAGTTGCCCGCCACCAATTTGCGCCGTGCCATATCAGGCTCCCCGATGAGTCGCATGTTTTACGTGTTCAACACCGATAGCGGATCGTGGATTTCGCACAAGCTTGATGCCGAGCCGCCTCGCCCCTAAAGCGGGCACGTTTTTATTTCTTGCCGATCGGTCGTCCATGCTCAGCTTCTTCCGCCGGATCATCAATTCCAAGGCCGGCGTCGTCGTGACCTTCATCGTGCTGGGCGTGATCGCGATCGCGTTCGCGGCCGGTGACGTGACCAACATCGCCGGAATGGCGGGCGGCCTGACCGGCTCGGAAGTCGCCAAGGTCGGCGATGCGAAGGTGACCGCCAACGACCTGCGCACCGCCGCGCAGAACGAGGTTGCGGCCTATCGCCAGGAACAGCCGACGCTCGACATGGCGCAGTTCATCGCGGCGGGCGGGTTTGAGGGCGTGCTCCAGCGCGAGATCACCGGCCTGGCGCTCGAACAGTTCGGCAAACAGCAGGGCATGGTCGTCTCGCGCCGTCTGGTCGATGGCCAGATCGCCTCGATCCCGGCGTTTCGCGGCCCCAATGGCCAGTTCGACCCCGCGCTTTACCAGCAGCTTCTGGCCCAGCGGAAGATGACCGATGCGCAGGTCCGCACCGATATCGAGCGTTCGACCTTCGCGCAGCAGCTGACCATCCCGACCATCGGCGCGACCCAGTTCGCCACCCAGATGGCGCTGCCCTATGCCTCGCTGCTGCTCGAAAAGCGGCAGGGTGAGGTCGGCTATATCCCGACCCGTCTGGTGCCCGCAGGCCCCGCGCCCAGCGACGCGGACATCCAGACCTTCTATACCCGCAACCTCCAGCGCTACACGCTGCCGGAACGTCGTGTGGTCCGCTATGCGGTCGTCAGCCCCGCCGCCGTCGCCGCCCAGTCGGTGCCGACCGATGCGGAGATCGCCCGTTATTATCAGAGCAACCAATCGCGCTATGCCGCCACCCAGAAGCGCGACGTGACCCAGGTCATCGTCGCGGATCAGGCGGGTGCGAACGCGCTGGCGGCCAAGGCCAAGGGCGGCACCTCGCTGGCCGACGCGGCCCGTGCCGCCGGGCTGGAGGCGTCGGTGCAGAAGGGCGTCGACAAGGCCGCCTATGCCGCGCAAACCTCGGCCGCCGTCGCCGACGCGGTGTTCGGTGCCGCGCAAGGGGCGGTCGTCGGCCCGGTTCGCGGGACGCTCGGCTTCGTCGTCGCCAAGGTCGATGCGATCACCCAGGTTCCCGGCAAGACTCTGGCCCAGGCGCGCCCCGAAATCGTCGCCGAGCTGACCAAGCAGAAGCAGGCCGCCGCGCTGGGCGAGATGCGCAACGCGATCGAGGACGCGCTGTCGGGCAACGCCACGTTCGACGAGGTGGTGGCCGACCGCAAGCTGCAGGCACAGGCCACCCCGGCCGTGACCGCCCAGGGTCTCGCGCCCGACGCCCCCGGCTTCCAGCCCACAGCCGAACAGCGTGCGATGATCACCGCCGCCTTCACCGCCGAGCAGGGCGACGCGCCGCAGATCGTGCCGATCGGCCAGGATGGCGGCTTCGCCGTCGTCGGCGTCGGCCAGATCCAGCGCTCGGCCCCGCGTCCGCTGGCGCAGGTGCGTAACCAAGTCGTCGCAGACCTGACCGCCGACCGCGAACGCGCCGCCGCGCGCAAGCTGGCCAATGCCGTGCTCGCCAAGGTGAACAAGGGCATGCCGATGGCGCAGGCGCTGAAGGAAACCGGGCTGGCGGTGCCGCCGGTCCGTCCGATCGCCGCCTCGCGCCGTGATCTGGCCGCCGCGCAGAACACCCCCGCCGCCGCCCCGCTCGCGCTGCTCTTCTCGATGCCGCAGAACAAGGCGCGCACGCTCGCCGCGCCGCAGAATGAGGGCTGGTACATCATCCGCGTGACCAAGATCGAACCGGGCAATGCGACCGGCAACGACGCCGCGATCCGTGCCGCCCGCGCCGATATCGGCCGTCTGATCGGGCGCGAATATGTCTCGGAATTCGCCCGCGCGGTCCGCGACGTGGTCGGCGTGAAGACCGATCCCAAGGCGATCGCCAAGGTCCGCTCGGAGCTGCTGAACAATGGGAGCAACTGAGCGTAGCGCCGCCGAGCGGCTGGCGGACGGCCAGCCGCAGCTGATCTGGCGTCGGCAGATCGCCGACACCGAGACGCCGGTCGCCGCCGCGCTGAAGCTGATCGAGCCGGGTCGCGGCGACTTTCTGCTCGAATCGGTCGAGGGCGGCGCAACGCGGGGGCGGTACAGCCTGATCGGCCTCGCGCCCGACCTCGTCTTTCGCGCCGAAGGGCACAACGCCGCGATCAACCGGCATTGGGCGACCAACCGCGCGGCGTTCGAGCCCTGCCCCACGCCGACGCTCGCCGCGCTGCGCACGTTGGTCGCCGAATGCCGCGCCGAGGTGCCGAAGGGACTTCCCTCCGCGCTGGCCTGTCTGGTCGGCTATTTCGGCTATGAGACGGTGGGGCTGGTCGAGACCCTGCCCCAGCCCGAGGCCGATCCGCTCGGCCTGCCCGACATGATCTTCGTGCGGCCGACCGTCATTCTGGTCTTCGATCGGCTGGCCGATGCGCTCTATCTCGTCGCACCGGTCTGGCCCGATGCGTCGCGCGACGCAGCTCGGATGATCGCCGAGGCGGAAGAGCGACTGGACGCGACCGCCGCGCGCCTCGCCTCCGCGACCTTGCCCGCGCCGGTTCGCGCCGACCTGCCCGAACCCGCCTATCAGCCCGCGCTCGCGCCCGGCCGCTATGGCGAGATGGTGGCCCGCGCGAAGGATTATATCGTCGCGGGCGATATCTTTCAGGTGGTGCTGGCGCAGCGTTTCTCCGCGCCCTTCACCCTGCCGCCGTTCGAGCTGTATCGCAGCCTGCGGCGGATCAACCCCTCACCCTTCCTCTACCATCTCGACCTGCCGGGCTTTTCGCTGATCGGGTCGAGCCCGGAAATCCTGGTCCGCGTCCGCAATGGCGAAGTGACGATCCGCCCGATCGCGGGCACCCGGCCGCGCGGCAAGACACGCGCCGAGGACGCCGCGAACCGCGACAGCCTGCTCGCCGATCCCAAGGAGCGCGCCGAGCATCTGATGCTGCTGGACCTGGGCCGCAACGATGTCGGCCGTGCGGCTTCGGCGGGCAGCGTGCGGGTGACCGACAGCTATACGGTCGAGTTCTACAGCCACGTCATGCACATCGTCTCCAACGTCGTCGGCCATCTGGCGGAGGACAAGGACGCCCTCGACGCGCTGTTCGCGGGCTTCCCCGCAGGCACGGTCAGCGGCGCGCCCAAGGTCCGCGCCTGCCAGATCATCGCCGAGCTGGAGCCGGAGCGACGCGGGGCCTATGCAGGCGGCGTCGGCTATTTCTCGCCCGACGGTTCGATGGATTCGTGCATCGTGCTGCGGACGGCGGTGGTCAAGGACGGCACCATCCATGTCCAGGCGGGTGCAGGTATCGTCGCCGACAGCGACCCCGCCTATGAACAGCGCGAATGCGAGGCCAAGGCGGGCGCCATGCTCGCCGCCGCGCGCGATGCGGTGGCGCGGGCTGGCGAAGGTGGTTTCGGGCAGTAAACGGGGAGAACGCCCCTCACCCTTCCCACCCGCTATCGCGGGCGGGCCCCTTCCCTCTCTCAATGGGAGAGGGAGGGAGGCGCAAAGCGCCGGAAGGGTAAGGGTCGTGCAGGTTAAAGCGCCGACCGTCTTACCACTATCAACTCTTACTCCCCGTCAGCCGCAGGCGGCGTCGCCTCGGCCCGACGCGCGCGGCGGTCGGCCTGATATTGCTGGTTCCACATGATGCTGCACCCGCTCTGGCCGCCCGTGCCGACCGGCGAGCAGGTGTCGGGAATGCCGCCCGCCACCCGGCCGACCTGATCGATCGTCGCGGCGCGGTTGACCCAGCTCTGGTTCTGCGCAGGGATGGGCTTGTCGTTCCGCAGCGCCTTGGGAATGCGATAGGGCTCGTCGTCCCGGCCGCAGACCACGATTTCGTCCGAGGTACTCGGGGGGCATTTCTGGTCGCCGGTCAGGGTGACGTTGCGCACGCGCTTGGGCGGCTGGCCGCTCTCGGCCTGCGCCTCCTGAGCGGATTGCTGGGCCAGCGCCACACCGGGGGTCAGCAACAGGGCGGCGATCAGAGCGGCTCGAACCATGGTGACGAAAACTCCTTATGTCCTGACAACGTCGGACGCGCGGCATGGCTCCATGCTGAACGGCGCGCGCCGGGGGCCGATTCCGGGCGAAATTGCGGCCATATGTCGCATGTCTTTCGATTCCGCCAACAGCTTCGCGCTGCCCTGCCAAGCAAGGGGGCGTTGCACCGTCCGTACGATCGGCTATGGCGGTGCCATGATCCTGGTCGTCGACAATTACGACAGCTTCACCTGGAACCTCGTCCATTATCTTCAGGAATTGGGCAGTGCGGTGGAGGTGGTCCGCAACGACGCGATCTCGGCGGGCCAAGCGCTCTCGTCGGGGGCGCAAGCCTTTCTCATCTCCCCCGGCCCCTGCACGCCGACCGAGGCGGGCGTCAGCCTGGACCTGGTCGCCGCCGCCGCCGATGCGGGGCGGCCGCTGCTGGGCGTGTGCCTGGGCCATCAGGCGATCGGCCAGCATTTCGGCGGTCTGGTCGAGCGGGGCGGATTGATGCACGGCAAGACTTCGCCGGTGCTGCACGACGGGACCGGGCTGTTCCGGGGCCTGCCCTCGCCCTTCACCGCAACCCGCTATCACTCGCTGATCGTCAACGACGTGCCCGACAGCCTGGTCGTCAATGCGCGCGCGGAGGATGGCACGGTGATGGGCTTCCGCCACGCGACGCTGCCGATTCACGGCGTTCAGTTCCATCCGGAAAGCATCGCCACCGAATATGGCCATGCGATGCTCGCCAATTTCCTGCGCGAAGCGGGCGTCGCGCATGAGCTGCCCGAGCGGTTGCGGCCGCCGGTCGAGAGCGCCGCGTGACCACCATCGCGTTGCTGCCCGATCCCGTCAGCCCGCTGTCGCGTGAGACGGCGGCGGCCGCCTTTGCCGACATATTGGACGGCCGCGCCGAGGATGACGCGATCGCCGCCTTCCTGATCGGCCTGACCGAGCGCGGCGAGACCTCGATCGAGATCGCCGAAGCCGCGCGCGCCATGCGTCAGCGGGTCATCCCGATCGCGGCGCCCAAAGGCACCGTCGATGTCTGCGGCACCGGGGGCGACGGGCACCACACGCTCAACGTCTCGACCGCGGTGTCGCTGGTCGTCGCCGCGCTGGGCGTGCCGGTCGCCAAGCATGGCAATCGCGCCGCCTCGTCCAAGGCGGGGGCGGCGGATACGCTGGAAGTGCTCGGCCTCGACATGGAGCGGGCGGGCCAGGTCGCCGAGGCCAGCCTGGGCGATATCGGCATCGCCTTCCTGTTCGCCGCCAACCATCATCCGGCGATGGCGCGGATCACCCCAATCCGGCGGCGGATCGGACGGCGGACGATCTTCAACCTGATGGGTCCGCTCGCCAATCCCGCGCATGTCGGGCGGCAGTTGATCGGCATCGCGCGACCCGACTATGCAACCGTCTATGCCGAGGCGCTGGAGCAGCTGGGGGCCGAGGCTGCACTGGTCGTGTCGGGCGAGGAAGGGCTGGACGAATTGTCCGGTGCCGGGCCCAGCATCGCGGTATCGGTGGGCGAGATCACCGCGCCTGCGACCATCACGCCGGAGGATGCGGGCCTCCCCCGCCATCCCGTCACCGCCATTCGCGGCGGCGACGCGCGGCACAATGCCGAAGCGCTTCGCCGCCTTCTCGCCGGGGAGCCGGGCGCGTATCGCGACGCGGTTCTCCTCAATGCCGCTGCCGCCCTGCTGGTCGCCGGGCATAGCACCGACCTTCGCCAAGGCGCGGTCGCTGCCGCTCGGGCGATCGACTCGGGCGAGGCCGCGGCGCTTCTCGATCGATGGATTGCTTACCGATGACGATGCTCGACCGCATCCTGGAAACCAAGCGCGCCGATGTTGCCGCGCGCAAGGCGACCATGTCGCATGCCGATCTGGACGCCAAGATCGCGACCATGTCCGCCCCGCGCGGTTTCCGTGCCGCGCTCGACGCCAAGACCGGCCATGCGCTGATCGCCGAGGTCAAGAAGGCCAGCCCCTCCAAGGGCCTGATCCGCGCCGATTTCGATCCCCCCGCCCATGCCCGCGCTTACCAAGCCGGGGGCGCGGCGTGCCTGTCGGTGCTGACCGACGAGCGCTGGTTCCAGGGGGCCGACATCTTCCTGGAACAGGCGCGCGACGCGGTATCGATCCCGGTGCTGCGCAAGGACTTCATCGTCGATCCCTGGCAGGTGCACGAGTCGCGCGCGCTGGGGGCCGATGCCATCCTCATCATCGTCGCCGCACTCGATGACGGGCAGATGCAGGAGATCGAAGCCGCCGCGATCGAATGCGGCATGGACGCGCTGGTCGAGGTCCACGACGCCGCCGAGATGGAGCGTGCAGCCCGGCTGAAGTCGCGACTGATCGGGGTGAACAACCGTGATCTCCGGGACTTCTCCGTCGACTTTCAGCGGACCTATGAACTCGTCGGCCGCGCGCCCGCCGGGTGCACCTTCGTCGCCGAGAGCGGGCTGACGACGCGCGCCGATCTGGACGCGATGGCCGAGCACGGCATTCACTGCTTCCTGGTCGGCGAAGCGCTGATGCGCCAGCAGGACGTCGAGGCGGCGACCCGCGCGCTGATCGGATGACTGGCCTCACCCATCTCGACGCGGAGGGCGCGGCCCGGATGGTCGATGTCGGGGCCAAGGCGGTCACTTCGCGACAGGCGGTGGCGCGGGGCCGCATCACCATGTCCACCGACGCCGCCGCCGCGATCCGCGCGGGCAGCGTCCAGAAGGGCGATGTGTTGGCGGTCGCACGGGTAGCGGGCATCATGGCCGCCAAGAAGACCAGTGACCTGATACCCCTCTGCCACCCCCTGCCGCTGAGCAAGGTCGAGATCGACCTCGCGCTGGACGAAGAAGGCGTGACGGCCACCGCCACCGCCGCGACGGCGGGCCAGACGGGCGTGGAAATGGAGGCGCTGGCCGCCGTGTCGGTGACGCTGCTGACCATCTACGACATGGCAAAGGCACTCGATAAGCGCATGACGATCAGCGATATTCGCCTGATCGCGAAGACCGGCGGCAAGTCGGGCGACTGGCACGCCTGACGCCTCCGAGCGCGGGAACGGACAAGGCCCGGATGCGTCCTTGGGCCAAAAGGAGCGACCGTCATTCTCTTACCCGTCCCCGAAGCGCAGGCGCGCCTGCTGTCACTGGCCAGCGAACGCCCCGTCGTCGAACGTCCTTTGCGCGAAGCCGCCGGACGCTGGGTGGCGCGCGACGTGGCTGCGCGGCGGACCCAGCCTGCGCACGACCTGTCGGCGATGGACGGCTATGCGATCCGGTTCGCAGACATGCCGGGGCCCTGGACCGTCATCGGCGAAAGCGCGGCGGGGCGGCCTTTCGGGGGCCGGGTCGAACCCGGCCAGGCGACTCGCATCTTTACCGGCGCGGCGCTGCCCGATGGCGCCGATACCGTGCTTGTGCAGGAAGAAGCCGCCCGCGACGGCACGATCTTGACGCTGGCGGGCGAAGGCCCCGCCCATCAGGGTCGCAATGTGCGGCGACGCGGCCTGGACTTTGCCGAGGGCGCGACGCTGATCGCCGCCGGACAGCGGCTGACCCCGGCGCGGATTGCGGTCGCGGCGACCGGCGGCCATGCCACGTTGCCCGTCCGTCCGCCCGTCCGCGTCGCGATCGCGGCGACTGGCGACGAGCTGGTGCCGCCGGGCAGCACCGATCCGACCGCGCTGCCCGAATCGAACGGCGTGATGCTGGCCGCGATGCTCGCCGATCTGCCGGTCGACATCATCGATCTGGGTATCCTTCCCGACAATCTGGATGCCTTGCGCGACGCCTTCGCCTCGGTCGAGGCGGACCTGCTGGTGACGACGGGCGGTGCGTCGGTCGGGGATCATGATCTCGTCCAGCCTGCGCTGAAGGCCGCCGGGGGCAGCGTCGATTTCTGGCGTATCGCACTTCGCCCCGGCAAACCGATGATGGCCGGGCGCCTGGGCGAGACGGTGGTGCTCAGCCTGCCAGGCAATCCGGTTTCCGCCTTCGTCACCGCAACGCTGTTCGTCCGTCCGCTGATCGCCCATATGGCGGGCGCGGCGGCCCCTTTCCCCGCGCCCGTCCCCGCCATTCTAGGCGAGGATTTGCCCGCCAACGGCCCGCGTATCGATTATCTCCGCGCCGCGATGATCGACGGGCGGGTCCATGCGGCGGCCATTCAGGACAGCTCGATGCTGCTGACGCTGGCGCGTTCGACCTGCCTCATTATCCGCCCGCCGTATGCTCCGGCCGCCGCGATCGGCGACTCGGCGGAAATCCTGATGCTCGCTTGACGCAAGCCAATACGTTCCATATAAGTTCCACGTCTGTTCTGGACGGAGGATCGCGATGCTCACCGCAAAGCAGCATGAGCTTGTCTGCTTCATCAACGACCGTTTGAAGGAAACCGGCGTCTCGCCCTCCTTCGAGGAGATGAAGGAGGCGCTGGACCTCAAGTCCAAGTCGGGCGTCCACCGCCTGATCTCCGCGCTGGAGGAGCGCAACTTCATCCGCCGCCTGCCCAATCGCGCCCGCGCGCTGGAGGTCTTGCGGATGCCCGACCGGCCCGAAAAGCCGGTCGCGGCCGAACCGGGGCCGGGCAATGTTCGTACTCCCGCCACGCGTCCGGCGATCGAGCCCGCCAATGACGTGGTCGAAATCCCGCTGCACGGCCGGATCGCCGCCGGTGTCCCGATCGAGGCGTTCGAGGGCAGTTCGATGCTCGCCGTCCCCGCTGCGCTGCTGGGCTCGGGGGAGCATTATGCGCTGGAGGTGTCGGGCGATTCGATGGTCGAGGCGGGTATCCTCGACGGCGACTATGCCCTGATCCGCCGCACCGATGTCGCGCGCGACGGCCAGATCGTGGTCGCGCTGATCGACGATAGTGAGGCGACGCTGAAATATTTCCGACGCGAAGGCTCGATGGTCCGCCTCGACCCCGCCAACCGGGCTTATGATCCGCAACGCTATGCGCCGGCGCAGGTGCGGGTGCAGGGTAAATTGTCGGGAATCCTCCGCCGCTACGAATGATGGCGGATGGCGGGGGCCGGGCGGTCTCTCCGTCGCCTTGGATCGAGTGAGGGGCCCGACATGGCGTGGGTCGTTCCCCTTTCCGCTCTGCGACGGATCGTTGCCGAACCTATTACATCGTCCCGGCGGAGGCCGGGACCCAGTTGGGGTAAGGCTGGTAATTCCTTCCGATCGACCTGTTACTGGAGCTCCGCCTTCGTCGGGGTGGAGCATGGTGGAAGCTTGGCGGAGGGCATTACCCGCCACACCCTAACGGCGAGTAGCTTTCTCTCCTGTCGATGTATCCAATCGTAAGACGCGATAAGCAGATTGGGTTCAGCCAGAATAAGTTCAGCGGATTCGCGTGCGGCATCGAGCATCGATACGAGACTGCTCCGTCAGCGCCCTTTGCCGGAAGGCATATAGGCCCAAGGATGCCGATCCCCCGGCTCACGCGTCGTCCGAACGTCAGGTGGGTTTAGCCGGATCGAAACGCCCCCGGTATTCCGCAGGGTCGACGGATCGAGTTTCAACCAACGCGGGCGACAGGCGGGCGGAAGACGCCGGTCGGCAACCACGATATCGACCCGCCTGCATAGTGCGACCAGCGCGTCCCACGGCACGGGATAACCACTGCGCGTGGCCGCGATCCGCCAGGTCCGGCCGTCCCGCACGATGTCCGTCACGCACATATCTTGCCCGCATCGGGCGCGGGGCTGATTGGCCAGCACAAGCGGCTCGGCCTTGCTCCCGCCCAGTTCGGATAGGGTGGTGCGCATATAATCCCCTGCCCGGTCGCGGAGCAGCGCCATGCCCTGGTCCGTCGCGATGGCGGCATGGCGGCCGTCGCCGGTCACGATCAGGTCCGGCGCGGGAGCAGCGAGCATGACCGCGATCCCTGCGGCGAGCGCTGGCGCACCCAGCCATCGATACCGCGTCCGCCACAGCGCGATCCACACGCCCCCGACCACGCTCACGCCAAAGGCCCATCCGGGCGCGACAGGCAAGGCGACGACCGATCCCGGCATGGCCGACACATGGTGCGCCAGCGCCAGCAGCAACCCGATCGCCCTGCCGAGCAGCCACCAGAAAGGCCCACCCAGCCCCAGGGGGTCGAGCAACAGCGCGATCATCTCCAACGGCATCGCGACGAAGGTCGTCCATGGAATGGCGACGATATTGGCCAGCGCGCCGTAAAGTCCGGCCTTGTGGAAGTGGTAGACGGCGATCGGCATAAGCGCCGCCTCCACCACCAATCCCGTCACCAGCAGCGCACCCAGATGCCGTGCCGCCGTCACGCGCCAGTCGGGATGCGGCCCCAGCGCGCGCCGGACCGCCGGGTGATCGTGCAGCGCCACGATGGCGGTGATCGCGGCAAAGGACAGTTGAAAGCTCGCACCGACCAGCGCCTCGGGCCGAAACACCAGGACGATGAGCGCGCCCGCCGCGACCAGTCGCAAGGTCATCGCCTCGCGTCCCAGCGCCAGCGCGGTCAGGACCAGCATCGCCGCGACGCAGGACCGGATCGTCGGCACCTCCGCCCCCGTCAGCCACGTATAGCCGATCGCCGCCAAAGCGCCCGCCGCCGCGCCCACCAGCGGCAAGCGAACCCGCAACGCCAGCCCCGGCCACAGCGCCAGCAGCCGGATGGTCAAGGTCATCGCGATCCCGACGACCGCCGTGATATGCAGCCCACTGACCGACAGCAGATGCGCCAGCCCTGCGCGACGCATCGCCTCCGCATCGCTTTCGGCGATCGCACCGACATCGCCGGTCGCCAGCGCCGCCGCGATCCCGCCTTCGCTTCCGTCAAGTCGCGTCGTGATCCGCTGCGACAGGCGCCGACGCAGCCCCTCGTCCGCCCCCGCACCGCGCAACATGACGACGGGTGCAAAGCCACGCCCGGTCGCTCCGATCCCCTGGAACCAGGCCGCACGCGCGAAATCATAGCCGCCCGGCGCAACCGGTCCTGCGGGCGGCATCAGTCGGGCACGCACCCGAATTTCGGCGCCTGGCCCCAGCCCGATCGGGGCATCCTGCTCCGCCAGCGACACCCGGATGCGCGGCGGCAAGGCGACGTCCCGCCCCCGCCCGTCCCACGCCGTTAAGGGGTGCAGCATCAGGCGCACGATCTGCCGTGCGGCCAGCCGGTCGACACCCTCCACCCGCGCGACCATCTCCGCCATCATCGGCCGGGCGAGCACGGGCGCCCGCACCGACTCGGCGCGAGCCCAGGCGAGCAGCACACCCGCCAGCATCACCAACGCCGCGACACCCACCCCCCGCATGACCCGTCCGCCATCGGACAGCGTCACTGCCGCCACGCCGATCGCGGCGCACCATAGCGCCGTCGCGACCCAGGCTCTCGGATCGGGCAGCACGAACCACGCCGCGATCCCCGTCCCCAGCATCACCGGCGTCCACAGCGGCATCTGGTTGCGCTCCGCCTCGGCCCAGCGCTCCAATTGGATCAGGCGCGGCATTTGGCGGCGCGGGCGCATGGTGCTAGGGGCTGCGGCGGCTGAATGGGCCATCGGATTTCATGATTGGGAGTATGCGCGGTTGAGCGCAACAGATGATATCGCCGCCAACGGGATCGTGACCCGTTTCGCGCCCTCGCCGACCGGCTTCCTCCATATCGGCGGCGCGCGCACCGCGCTGTTCAACTGGCTGTTCGCGCACGCGAATGGCGGCAAGTTCCTGCTGCGCATCGAGGATACCGACCGCGTCCGCTCGACCCAGCCCGCGATCGACGCGATCCTGGACGGCATGCGCTGGCTGGGCCTGGATTGGGACGGTGACGCGGTGTTCCAGTTCGCCCGCGCCGACCGCCATGCCGAGGTCGCGCAGGAGATGATGGCGCGCGGCCACGCCTATCGCTGCTATATGACGCAGGACGAGATCGCCGCCCAGCGCGAGGCCGCGCAGGCCGCCAAGCAACCCTTGCGCATCCGCTCGCCCTGGCGCGACGCCGATCCCGCCACGGCGCCCGAGGGTCAGCCCTTCGTCGTCCGCCTGCGTGCACCGCGTGAAGGCTCGGTCACAATCGAGGACCGGGTGCAGGGCAGCGTCACCGTCCAGAATGCCGAACTCGACGACCTCGTCCTGCTCCGCTCGGACGGCACGCCGACCTATATGCTGGCCGTGGTGGTCGACGACCATGACATGGGCGTGACCCATGTCATTCGCGGCGACGATCACCTGAACAACGCCTTCCGCCAGTTGCCGATCTACAAGGCGATGGGCTGGGCCGAGCCGATCTACGCGCACATCCCGCTGATCCACGGATCGGACGGCGCCAAGCTGTCCAAGCGCCACGGCGCGGTCGGCATCGAGGCGTATCGCGACGAAATGGGTATCCTGCCCGAAGCGCTCGACAATTACCTCCTCCGCCTCGGCTGGGGTCATGGCGATGCCGAGATCATTTCGCGCGAAGAGGCGGTGAAGTGGTTCGACCTGACGGCCGTCGGCAAGGCCCCTTCGCGCTTCGACCTCAAGAAGCTCGAAAACCTCAACGGCCATTATATCCGCGAGGCCGATGACGCGCGGCTCGCCGATCTGGTGGCCAAGCGGATGGGTGTCGAGGACGTCGCGCTGCTGACCGCCGCCATGCCGTCGCTAAAGCCGCGCGCGGCGAATTTGAACGAATTGGCCGACGGCGCGCGGTTCCTTTTTGCGACCCGTCCGTTGAGCCTGGACGATGCCGCCACCGGCCTTCTCGACGAAAAGGCACGGGGCATTCTCGTTTCCGTTCACACCGCGCTTGACGCGGTGCACAACTGGGATACGGAGCTTTTGGAAGACGCGGTACGCAAAGTGGCCGAAGCCGAGGGCGTGAAGCTCGGCCAGGTCGCCCAGCCGCTCCGCGCCGCCTTGACCGGACGCAAGACGTCTCCGGGGATCTTCGACGTGCTCAGCCTGTTGGGCCGCGAGGAAAGCCTGGGTCGGATCGCGGACCAGATGACCGCAGATAGGAAGGATCATTGAGTATGAGCGACACCGCGAAATTCGACATCGGCGGCAAGGGCTTTGACTATCCGGTCATGTCGGGCTCGATCGGCCCCGACGTGGTCGACATCCGCAAGCTCTATGCGCAGACCGGCGCCTTCACCTATGATCCCGGCTTCACCTCGACCGCGTCGTGCCAGTCGAAGCTGACCTATATCGACGGCGACGAAGGCGTGCTGCTCCACCGCGGCTATGCGATCGGCGATCTGGCCGAGAATAGCAGCTTCATGGAAGTCGCCTATCTGCTGCTGAACGGCGAGCTGCCCAACCAGGACGAGCTGTCGGGCTTCACCACCACGATCACGCGCCACACCATGGTGCATGAGCAGCTGGCGGCGTTCTTCCGCGGTTTCCGTCGCGACGCGCACCCGATGGCGATCATGTGCGGCGTCGTCGGTGCGCTGTCGGCCTTTTATCACGACTCGACCGACATCCATGACCCGGTGCAGCGCACCATCGCGTCGCACCGCCTGATCGCCAAGATCCCGACGATCGCGGCAATGGCGTACAAGTACAGCGTCGGCCAGCCCTTCCTGTACCCGGACAATTCGCTGTCCTACACCGGCAACTTCCTGCGCATGACCTTCGGCGTTCCGGCCGAGGCCTATGAGGTGAACCCGGCCGTCGAAAAGGCGATGGACCGCATCTTCATCCTGCACGCCGATCACGAGCAGAATGCCTCGACCTCGACCGTCCGTCTGGCGGGCTCGTCGGGCGCGAACCCGTTCGCCTGCATCGCGGCGGGCATCGCCTGTCTGTGGGGTCCGGCGCATGGCGGCGCGAACGAGGCCGCGCTCAACATGCTGCGCGAGATCGGCACGCCGGAGCGTATCCCTGAGTTCATCGCGCGCGCCAAGGACAAGAACGATCCGTTCCGCCTGATGGGCTTCGGTCACCGCGTCTACAAGAATTACGATCCGCGCGCGACCGTGATGCAGAAGACCGTGCGCGAAGTGTTCGACGCGCTGAAGGTCAACGATCCGCTGTTCGAGACGGCGCTGCGCCTCGAAGAGATCGCGCTCAACGACCCGTATTTCATCGAGAAGAAGCTGTTCCCGAACGTCGACTTCTATTCGGGCGTGATCCTGTCGGCGATCGGCTTCCCGACCGAGATGTTCACGGTGCTGTTCGCCCTCGCCCGCACCGTCGGCTGGGTCGCGCAGTGGAACGAGATGATCACCGATCCCGACCAGAAGATCGGCCGTCCGCGTCAGCTCTACACTGGCCCGACGCAGCGTGCCTATGTTCCGGTCGAGCAGCGCTAAGCCGTGAACCGGGTCCGGCCGATCCTGATCGCCATCGGCGTCATGCTGGCGCTGACGGGGGGATTATGGATCGGCCAGGGCCTGGGATATATCCACTGGCCCGAACAGAGCTTCATGCTCGGTCAGGGCGAATGGGCCGATCGCGGCGCGTTCGTCGCGGTGGCGGGACTGGCGCTGATCCTGATCGCGCGGCGGCTTCCCCGGCGGCGCTGAACGGTTCAGGGCGGAAATTGGGAAGAAGGGCTCCTTCGGGGGCCCTTTTTTTATCGAGCGCGCAGGCGGAAAAGGAAGGTCGCACCTTCGCCGGGCACGCTTTCGACCCCCAGTTCGCCACCCATCGCGCGCGCGAGACGACGGGCGATATACAGGCCCAGGCCATTGCCGCCGGGCTCGCTGGGGTCGACGCGTTCGAACTTCTCGAAGATGCGCAGTTGGTCCTCGGGTGCGATGCCCTTGCCGTGATCGGTAACGCTGACCAGCGCCCATTCGCCGTCGCGCTCGGCGGTGACGATCACCTCGCCCCCCCGCGGGGAATAGCGGATCGCATTGCCGATCAGGTTGATGAGGATCTGAAGACAGCGGCCGAAATCGCCGATGGCGGGCAGGCCCTCGGCCATGCCGGGACGGCGGATGCCGACCCCGGCGGCGTCGGCACGGACCCCGAGCAGCCCGGCGGCACGGCGCGCGACATCGGCCAGGTCGATCGGCGTGGCGGCCAGGCGAAAATCGGGTTGCTCGATCGCCTGCAACTCGACCAGATTGTCGACCAGCCCGATCAGATGCCGCCCGGCATGGGCGATGTCATTGGCATAATCCGCATATTCCGCCGCGATCGGCCCGTCGCTGCGCGCGGCGATGCTGTCGGCATTGGCGACGATCCGCGCCAGCGGCGTGCGCAGCGCGCGGTCGAGCCCAGCGGTGAACGTCTCGGTTAGCGGCGAGCCGCCGGGGTGCAGCGCAACATCCTCGTCCCCCTCGCCCGGCTCGTCGATCAGATAGGTCGCGCCGACCAGCCCGGCGATACCGCCCATGCCGTCATGCCGGATCGCCGCCGACAGCCGTACCGGCGCATCGGTCGGCCGCAACCGCGCGCCCCGGCCATCGAGCGGCGCGCTATCGTCCAGCAAGGCGGCCGCGCCCGTATCGAACGCGAACAGCGCGTTGAGCGGCCGCCCCAGCATCGCCTGTCCGTCGAACCCATGGCGCGCACCCGCGCCCGGCGACAGAAAGGTCAGGCGAAGCGCCGCATCGGTTTCCCAGCGGAAATCGGCCCCCATCGCGGCATAATCGGGCGGCGTCGCGCCCGGCTTCCAGGCGGCACGGTCACGCCAGCCGCTGACGCTCAGACGTATCTGCCCCGTTTCGGGCCGGGCCTGCACCCACAGGTCCAGATCGCCCTCATCATCGGCGACCACCACCTGGCGCGACACCGCAATGCCCAGCCGCCGGGCAAGCCGCGCGATCCGGGCGATAGGGGCGACTGCCAGGCAATCACCGACCCCGCCGCCCGCGCGCATGTGCAACAGCTCGATCGGGGGATCGGCCGACAGGATATGGTCGCCCGAATCCAGGATCGCGCGCGCCACCATCGATTCGCCGGGACTGTCCATCGAGGTCATCGCTGGTCAGAACCTTCCAGACGCGCCATCGCCTCCCGAAAAGGTTCGGGCAGCGTCAGCGATGCGATGGCCCGGCGCGCCTCTGCGGCGGGAATGGCCATGATCGCGTCCAGAGCCTCCGCAAAGGCCTCCACGTCGCGGCGGCCATCGGCTTCGCATAGTGACAGGCCGATTCGCGCGATCGTCGCACGATCCTGCTCCAGCGCCCGCAAGGCCAGCCACAATCGGTCGCCTTCGGGCTCCAACACGATCTCGCGCACCAGGCCATGCTCGATGCCCAGCGCATGGGTAAGAAGCGCGACGAACACGCCCAGTTGCCGATCGGACAGGCTTTCGAGCAGCAGATCGGGCAGTTCGGCCGCCCGCGCGTCGATCGCCGCCGCCAGCCGCAATACCGCTGCGCCTGGCCGCTCGGCCTCGTCCTGCGCCGCGATCACCCGCTCGGCCGCCTGCGCCAGCGCGCCGTCCCAGGCCGGCTCGTCGCCGTCCCGCAGCGCCGCCGCCACCGTCCAGATCAACCGGTCCTGAAGACGCATCGGCAGCGACACCGCCTCATCCGCATCGCGTGCGCGGGCTTCGGCCGCCAGCACCGCCCGCGCGGCCGCGGCCACGATCCGATCGGGGGCTTCGGTCAGGCGGACGAGCAGGCTGGGCGCGTCGCCCGCCAGGGTTTCGATCGGCAGCGCGTGGGCGATCAGTTCCTGCCGAACCTGCGCGACCAGTTCCTCGACCAGCGCGGGCTCGGCCAGCGCATCGGCGCGGCGCAGACGTTCGATCACCTGTTCGGGGGTGGGGCGCAGAGACACTTCGCCTTGCGGTGCGACTCGCTCCGCCTGATGCAGCAGATCGCACATCGCCGTCTCGACCAGTTTCTTCAGCCGCGCCGTAACCGCGAAGCGAACCTGATCGGTCAGCCGCGAATCATCGTCCAGCCGCAGGTCGAGCACCGCCCCCCGCCCCCGTGCCGCACTGCGCGCACGCGCGGCGGCAACGCGGGCAGATAGCCGCGCGCCATGCCATTCGGAGGCGTGAAGTGGGTCCGGTTCGACCGCCATCCGAAACCGCTAACCGCTTTGATGTTAAAGCGACACTAAACTTGGGACCGCAATGTCTCGATTGCGGACGCCAAAGTGACGATGGCATAGACGCTCGCCAAAGCCAGCCCCCAGGAGGACAGGCCGACCAGCGCCGCCGGGAAAATCACCAGCAGATAGGCGGGCGGACTGGCCCACCAGCGTCGCCGGAACCGGTACAGCCCGGCGCGCTCCGCCAATATACCCAGGATAATCAGCATCAACGCCAGAACCGGCGCGATATCCTCGCCCGACAGCCGATAATCCTGCCAGCCGACCGCCGCGACGGCGAGCCCGGCCAGCGCGGCGATCGCCGCCGATCCGACTCGCGCCGTGCCCTGCTCGTCGCGAAGCCCCGCCAGCGTCTCACCCAGCCCCAGGCCCAGCGTCCCCATGATCGCGACGATCAGCCCGAAGGCGGGCAGACCGAACAGGATCAGCACCAGCCCCAACAGGCCCAGTCCGGCTCCGACGCCGCCCGCGACATGGGCGGGGACGGCCCGTTCGACTAGACGCGGCAGCGCCAATCGCGCAATGGGTGCCAGGATATAACGGTCGAACCAGCTCCGCCGCCCCGACACCAGCCGCGCGACCACCGCGCGTCCGCGCGCTTCCAGCGCCTCGGCCCGGTGGACGATGCCATGGCCCGCCTTTTCGGCATCGGCGGGCAGCAGGATATGCGTCGCCCGTGCCTGCGCCGCGAGGCGGAGCAAGGTCGATTGCAGGTCATAATCGCGAGGCAGCCCGGCGACTTCGGCGACCCGGCGCGGATCGAGCCGCGCGACGCCCGCCCATGCCATCTGCCCGCCGACCCGCTCCAGCCCGGCTTCGGCCTCCGCCTCGGGCAGGACGATCAGCGCGTCATGCCCCGCCTCGCGCAGCACCAGCGCGATCGTATCCTCGGTGGTGATGAGGCCATCGGCCAACACCAGCAGGCGCGACAGGGGATGGAGCTTTTCCGCCGCCTCGACCGCGCTGCGCACCGTGTCGACCACCACGCCGCGCTGGGCGATTCGGGCGATCGCGCCGAGCAGCTCGGGGGTCAGCCGGGCGACCACGATGATGATCTGCGCTGCGCCCGCCGCGATCAGCAGGCGTGCCTGATACTCGATCAGGGTGACACCCGCGAACGGCAAGGTGGCCGTCAACCGCCCGGGGCGGTCGTCGGCGTCGTCAATCGCAAAGAGAAGACCGGACAGCATCGCGTGCTGTTAGGCGCTTGGCGCGCGCCATGCCAGCCCCGAGCCCCATGCCGGGCTCACCGGGTCACAGCCGGGCGACGAGTTCCCCGATCCGGTCGAGGATCACGGCATCGGGACCGTCACGCTCGGCCGCCTGCCCTGCCAGGGTCATCAACGGCAACGCGTTGACGCTGGCGGCCAGCCCCTTCAGTCGAAGCGCCGCTTCCCGCCATTCGCCTTCGTTCTCGGCGGCGTGCATCGCCTCCATCGCGCGGGTCACGCTCTCGACAAAGGCACGGCGAAGATCCTGGATGACCGCCGGTTCGTCACCCGCCACGGCCGCCAAGGCAGAATCGATCGTTCCATGCTCATAGGTCATCCCCCCCCCTTAAACCCGAAGCGCGACGACACGGAATAGCGCAATTCGCTTTCTGCCGCTGGCAAACGTGATAAACCGGCCCATTGTGACACGGGGGCCCAGATGATCGTGGATTTGCGCGCGGAGCGTCAGGACAGGTCGGACATGCCGAACGCGGAACCGGATATGGTGGACTATGCCCCCCTGCCCCCGGCCGATGACGATGCGCCCGCCTTCTCCGCCACGTCCAGCCCCTGGCTCGACGACATGGCCGCCCCGGTCGAAGAGGCACCGCCGGCACGCTGGCCGTTGATCGTGGCGATCATCGGCGCCGTCTTATGGATCGTTGCAGTGCTGGCATGGGGCCTGGCCACGACGGCGTCGCTTTCGGCGGTGACGCTGGCGCCGCTCGTCACCCTGGCGCTGGCCGGGCCGATGCTGATCGCGATCCTCTGGCTGGTCGGACAGCGCAGCAGCCGCGCCGAGCAACGCCGCTTCGCGCTGACCGCGCGGGACATGCGCGTTGAGGCGGCGGCGCTGGAACGCGCGGTCGCCGCGATCGGACAGGCGCTGGCCGCCAACCGCTCCGAATTGTCGGCCCAGGCGATCGCGCTGTCCGAAATGGCGCAGGCCGCCGAGACGCGCTTCAACACCATCGCCCGCGATCTGGCCGACGATATCCAGATGGTCGAGGCGCATGGCCGTACCCTGGCCGAGATTGCCGGGACCAGCCAGGCGAGCCTGACCCAGCTACTCGACGCGCTTCCCCGCGCGGCCGACGAGGTGGGCGAGGCGAGCGACCGGATGGCGGAGGCCGCACGCTCGGCGGAGAGCCATGCGTCCGCACTCGACGCACAACTCGTGGCGCTCGGGCGGCGCGGCCAGGATGCCGACACGATCGCCAGCGGTGCAACGCTCCGCCTGGCCACGCATATCGAACAGATGGAGGCGACCAGCCGCACCGCCAGCGCGCATCTGGAAAATGTCACCGCCAATGTCGCGACGACCATCGACGCGTTGCTCGACCGTACCGCCGAGGCGATCGACCAGTCGCGCAAGGGTATTGCCGCCCAGGGCGAGGCGATGCTGGCGATGGTCGCGGCGAACCAGGCCGCGCTCGACAGCGCTGCCCGGGACAGTGCCGACGCGCTGGCCGAGCGGCTGACGACCGTCGACGGCGCGGTCGCCCGGCTGACCGCCGAACTGGAGGCGCAGCGGATCGCAGGCGAGACGGTGATCGACACGCTCGATACCGAATTGGAACGGGTCGAGACGCGAATCGCGGTGCTTCATAGCCAGGGCACGGAAAAATCGCAGATGCTCGCCGCCTCGATCAGCGCCTTGGGCGGATCGGCGGACGCGATGACCGGCGCGCTGGAAGCGGGCGAGGCCATGGCCAACCGGGTCATCGGCACGACCGAAACCCTGCTGATCGCACTCGACGCCGCGGCGCGCGAGATCGACGAGACATTGCCCGAGGCGCTGGATCGCCTGGACACGCGGATGCAGGCCAGCCACGAAGTGGTGGTCGAAACCAAGCCCGAGCTGCTGGCACTCGTCGCGGCGGCCGAAAGCACGCACGAGGCGATCGAAGCCATCGCCGACGTCATCGCCGAGCAGCGCCAGACGCTGGAAACGCTGTCGGGCTCGCTGATCGAGACGCTGTCGACCGGCCGCGCCAAGGCCGATGCGCTGGGCATGATGGTCGAAGAGACGATCGACCGTTCGCACCAATTCGCCGACGAGGCCGCGCCCAAGCTGGTCGATGCCCTCCTGCGCGTTCGCGAGACGGCCGCGACGGCGGCAGAACAGGCGCGCGAGACGCTGGCCGAGGTCATTCCGCAAGCCGCATTGGCGCTCGAACGCGCCAGTGCCGAGGCGATGCGCCGCGCAACCGGCGACACGGTCGAGCGGCAGGTCCATGCGATCGTCGACGCCACGCAGGGCGCGGTCGAGGCCGCCACCCGCGCGACCGAACGCCTCGCACGGCAGGCCGACCTGATCGCGGAGAAGACCGCGATCGTCGAAAGCCGGATCGAGGAAGCCCGGAGCGAGCGCGAGGACGCCGACCGCGACAATTTCGCCCGCCGCGCCTCGCTGCTGGTCGAATCGCTCAACTCCGCCTCGATCGACATCACCAAAATCTATGCGCCCGAAGTCACCGACAGCGCCTGGGCGGCCTATCTAAAGGGGGATCGCGGCGTCTTCACGCGGCGGGCCGTGCGTATCCTCGACTCGCATCAGGCGCGCGACATCGCCGATCTCTATGATTCGGACGCCAAGTTCCGCGACCATGTGAACCGCTACATCCATGATTTCGAAGCGATGCTGCGCGGCGTGCTGGCCCAGCGGGACGGATCGCCGCTGGGCGTGACGCTGTTGTCGTCGGACATGGGCAAGCTCTATGTCGCGCTGGCCCAGGCGATCGAGCGGCTGCGGTAACAGCCATTCCGGCCTTCGGATTTTGAAGGGCGGTTGCGCAGGCCGTTCACCCCTTCAACGCATAGACCCGCAGCCGATGCCCATCCGGATCGAGCGCGACGAAGCTGCGCCCGAACGGACGGTCGCTCGGTGGCATCAGGATGGTCACGCCCTGCGCCACCCAATCGGCATGACAGGCATCGACGCCATCATGGCTCTGTTTGAAGCCGATCTCGATGCTGTCGGTCACGCCGGTCGCGGGCGGATCGATCCGGTCGCGGCGCCACAGGCCGAGCGCGTTGCCCGGCGATAGTGCAAACAGGACAAAGTCCTGGTCCGCGCTGACGGGCTCGCTTTCGAGAATGCGACGATAAAATTCGGCACTGGCGAGCGGATCGGCGACGTGCAGCAAAATGGTCGTGGTCGGGCAGGTCATGAAAAGCTCCTTCGTTGAAGAGGAGCCCTGGCTATCCGACCGCCGCGTCAGTTTCCGTCAGCAGGAAACGCTCCTGCGGAATACCCTCGGCCTCGCGCCATTCGCGCAGCAGCACCGCGCGGCGACGCGGGTAACGCTCGGCCAGGGTGCGAGCGGTGACGATCCGATCGATGCGGAACGTCCGGTACGCGCCGCGCAATTCGCACCACCCCAGCAGCATATCCGCGCGGTCGAACAGGGCCATCGCGATCGGCCAGATGATCCGCTCGGACGCCTGCCCTTGCACATCGCGATAGAGGAGCGACAGGCGGCGCTCCGCCCGGATCGCGGCGCGCAAAGGGGCCGGATCGACGTTCGCCGCATAAGGCTCGGCGCGTGAGGCGATGAACAGCGCCGTGTCGCGCATCGCATCGGCCTGTTCAGGCGTCATCGCGCGCATGATCCGCGCGGCGGCACTGCGCGCCGCCTGCCCCATCGCCGGGTCCGCCCGCTCGGCCACCCAGCGCGCGCCGAGGACCAGCGCCTCGACCTCCTCGACCGGAAAGCGCAGCGGCGGCAGCATGAAGCCGGGTTTCAGCCGATAGCCGACTCCCGCCCCGCCCTCGACATCCGCGCCCATCGCCTGAAGCGTCGCGATATCGCGGTAGAGGGTGCGCAGCGAAATGCCGAGTTGCTCGGCCAGATGCCGCCCGGAGACGACGCCACTTTGGCGATGGAGCAGATGGAGTAGATCGAACAGGCGGGACGCACGCGCCATGTCAGGCGCGCCCGCTCACTCCGCTCCAGTCGAGCATGTCGGCGGTGATCCAGCCGTTGACGTAATTCAGATAGAAAAGGCCGAACATCACCGTCGCGACGATCGTCGTGCGCAGGAAGAAACGCCCGATCAGAAAGACGTGCGGCGCGCTCTCGGCGGTGCCGGGAATATGCTGCCCCCCCACCTCGTGCGTGGTCCTGACCCCGAAGGGCAGGACCAGGAACACGGCGAGGAACCAGAACAGGACGTAGATCGCAAGGGCCGACGTCCAGTGCATGGTCTTATCCCTCGATCAGCAGGACGTCGACGATCGGCTTCTTGCCGGTCCAGCGGGTCGCCACCTTGCGCACCGACAGGCGGATATCCTCGCGCAGCTTGTCGGTCGCACGGCGCGGGCCGTCGACCGCCTTGGCCGCGGCGGCCACCGCCTCGGCGATGAAGGCATCGCGCTCGTCCTCGACCGGCACGCCCTGCACGCGGACCTGCGGGCTACCGACCAGCCGCCCCTTGGCGACCGCGACGCCGACCGAGATCTGGCCATTGATCGCCAGCTTGCGCCGCTCGTTCATCGTCGATCCGTCCGACGGCAGGATGACGTCGCCGTCCAGCACCAGCCGCCCGACCGGCGCCTGACCGATCTTGGTGGCGTTGCCCGGCAGCAGGCGGACGATATCGCCGTCCGACTGAACCAGCGTCTGCGGCACGCCCTGCGTCGTGGCGAAGCGGGCATGCTCCATCATGTGCCGCATCTCGCCATGCACGGGCATCAGCGTGCGCGGGCGAAGCCATTTGTACATCTGCGCCAGTTCGGGCTGGCCGGGATGGCCCGAGACATGGACATGCGCCTGACGCTCGGTGACCATGCGGACGCCCTTGCCCGCCAGGATATTCTGGATACGGCCGACCGCCGTCTCATTGCCCGGAATCTGGCGCGCCGAGAAGATCACGGTATCACCGGTGTCGAGCCGGATCGTGTGGCTGCCCTCGGCGATGCGCGACAGCGCCGCGCGCGGCTCGCCCTGCCCGCCGGTCGCCACGATCAGGACGCGGTCCTTGGGCAGGCGCATCGCGGTTTCGGGATCGACCGTCTCCGGGAAGCCCTTAAAGTAACCGCAGGCCTTGCCGACCTTCAAAATCCGGTCGAGCGAACGGCCGGTGACGCACAGCTTGCGCCCCGTCTCCTTGGCGACTTCGCCCAGCGTCACCAGACGCGCGGCGTTGGAAGCAAAGGTGGTGACGACCACCCGCCCCTTGGCCTTGGCGACCGTCTCGGCGATGCCGGGGCGGACGCTGGCTTCCGAGCCCGAAGCCTCGGTGTTGAAGGCGTTGGTCGAATCGCACACCAGAATGTCGACACCGCGATCGCCGATCGACGACAGCTGCGCAGGGCTGGCGGGCTTGCCGATAACCGGGGTCTGGTCGAGCTTCCAATCGCCGGTATGGAAGACACGGCCGACCGCCGTTTCGATCAGCAGCGCATTGGCTTCGGGAATGGAGTGCGACAGCGGGACGAAGGTGAAGTCGAACGGGCCGACCTCGAACGCCTTGCCCGCTTCCATCACGCGCAGCTTGACGCGATTGGCGCTGCCCTCTTCCTCCAGCTTGCCGCGGACGAGGCCCGCGGTAAAGGCGGTGGCATAGATCGGCACGCCCAGGTCTTCGGCCAGATAGGGCAGCGCGCCGATATGGTCTTCATGACCATGGGTCAGCACGATGCCGACCAGATCGTCTAGCCGATCCTCGATGAAGCTGAGGTCGGGCAGAATCACGTCGATGCCGGGATAGGCCGGATCGGCGAAGGTGATGCCGCAATCGACCATCACCCACTTACCATCGGTGCCGTACAGGTTCACGTTCATGCCGATTTCGCCCGATCCACCGAGCGCGCAGAACAGCAATTCTTTCTTGGGAGTCATTCACTTCCTGACAATAGACGCCCACCCCGCTGAAAGCGGGTTCGGGGCGATAGGGGTGCGCCGGTCAGGGCGCGGTCATTTCTTCGCGGCTCATGCGCCCTGCGGCATCTCGCGGGCGGCACGATCCGAAACTCGTCACCTGATATGGGCGCGTTCCCACAGGATCGCCAGTCCCTGAATGGTCAGATCGGGCTCGATATGATCGAATACGTCAGTATGCGGCGACAAAAGCGCCGCCAGGCCGCCGGTCGCGAGCACCTTCACCGGCCGCCCGACCTGCGCCTTCAACCGCGCGACCAATCCTTCGATCATCGCGACATAGCCCCAGAAAATGCCGATATGCATCTGGTCGACCGTGTTGCGGCCGATCACGCTGCGGCTCTCGGGCGCCTCGATCGCAATGCGGGGCAGCTTGGCGGCGGCGGTCACCAGCGCGTCGAGCGACAGGTTGATGCCCGGCGCGATGATCCCGCCCTTGTACGCGCCCTGATAGTCGCTGATGTCGAAGGTCGTCGCGGTGCCGAAATCGATGGTGATGAGGTCGCCGGGATAGAGTTCGTGCGCGGCGATCGTGTTGACCGCGCGGTCCGCGCCCAGCGAGGCGGGCTCGTCGACATCAATGGCGATCCCCCACTCCACCGGCGCGCGTCCGGCGATCAGCGGATCGACCTTGAAATATTTCTGCGCCAGCACCTGCAGATTGTGGAGCGCACGCGGCACGACCGTCGCGATGATGACGCCGGTCACATCCTCGCGCGCATAGCCTTCCAGCGCCAGCAACTGGCTAAGCCACACCGCATATTCGTCACCCGTGCGGCGCGGATCGGTCGCGATGCGCCAGCGGCCCTTGATCGTCCGCCCCTCGAGCAGCGCGAAGACCACGTTCGTGTTCCCGGCATCGATCGCAAGCAGCATGATGGTTCCTCAGACCAGGAAGATGTCGCCGGCATGGATGACATGGGCCGAGCCATCCGCCAAGCCGAGCCGCAGCGCGCCGTCGCTTGCCAGCCCTTCAAAGCTGCCCGTCAGGACCTGTCCATCGGGCAACCGCGCCGTCAATGCGGTGCCACGCGGATGCGCACGGGCCTCCCAGCGCCGGGTAATCGCGGCCAATCCCTGCTCGCGCCAGACGGCGAGCCAGCGGATCATGGCTTCGGCGAGCAGCGCCTGCATCGCCGCGGGCGCGACATCGACGCCATGATCGACCAGCGCGGTCGTAGCGCGGTCGGGTAGCTGCGGGGCCGACGCCAGGTTGATCCCCATGCCGATGATGACCGCATCGCCGGTGCGCTCCAACAAGATACCCGACAGCTTCGCGCCGTCGATCAGCAGGTCGTTGGGCCATTTCAGGCTCAACCGAGCGCCAATCTCGGGAAGCCAGGCGCGAACCGCGTCTTCGATCGCCACTGCTGCAACCAGCGCCAAAGTGGCCGCCATCGGATCGCCCGGTCGCAACCGCACAAGGGTCGACCCGTAAAAATTGCCCGAAGGCGAGGACCAGTCCCGTCCCTGGCGTCCGCGCCCCGCCATCTGGCGGTCGGCGCGGAGCCAAAGGCCTTCTTCGCCGCCTGCCTCGGCAAGCTGGCGAAGATCGGCATTGGTCGATCCCGTTTCAGGGACGTGCAGCAATCGGCTCAGAACAGCGCCCGAGCAGCCGCCAGCGACCAAGCGCCAAGCAGCGGGATCGCCAGATAGCCGACCGGTGAGACGAACAACGCCGACAAGGCGATCAGGCCGTTCTCGACCGGCTGCGCATCGCCGTTATCCCACGCACCGACCGGCTCGTCGAAGAACATCGTCTTGATGATGCGCAGATAATAATAAGCACCGATCACCGAGGCGACGACACCGATCACCGCCAGCGGGAACAGGCCCGCCGCGACCGCCGCATTGAACACCGCGAACTTGGCATAGAAGCCGAGCAGCGGCGGAATGCCCGCGACCGAGAACATGAAGAACGCCATCGCCCAAGCCAGCGCCGGACGCGTGCGCGACAGGCCCGACAGGCTGGCGATCGACTCCAGCGGATTGCCGTTCTCATCCCGCATGCGGATGACGATCAGGAACGCGCCCAGCGTCATGATGACGTAGATGGTCAGGTAGGTCAGCACCGCCGCGACGCCCTGCGCCGTGCCCGCCGCCAGACCGATCAGGGCAAAGCCGACATTGTTGATCGAGGAGTAGGCCAGCAGCCGCTTGATGTTGGTCTGCCCGATCGCCGCGACCGCACCCAGGATAATCGAGGCCAGGGCGGCGAAGGTCACGATCTGCTGCCACTGCTGCACGGCCGAGCCCATCGCCTCGACGGCGACGCGGATCGCCAGCGCCATCGCCGCGACCTTGGGAGCCGAGGCAAAGAAGGCCGTGACCGGGGTCGGCGCGCCTTCATAGACGTCCGGAGTCCACATGTGGAACGGCACCGCCGACATCTTGAACGCCAGGCCCGCGAACACGAATACCAGGCCGAACATCAAACCCAGCGAGCGTGTGCCCATCGCCGCATCGCGACCATAAGCGCCCGCGATCTGCGCGAAATCGGTCGAACCGGAGAAGCCATAGACCAGCGAGATGCCGTAGAGCAGGATGCCCGAGGCCAATGCGCCAAGGACGAAATACTTCAGGCCCGCTTCGGCCGAACGACCATCACGCCGCATGAAGCTGGCCAGCACATAGGCCGACAGGCTCTGCAGTTCGAGACCGACATAGAGGGTCAGCAGGTCACCCGCCGACACCATCATACCCATGCCAACCGACGAGAGCAGCATCAGGATGGGATATTCGGGCCGCAGATCCTCACCCGGCGAACGGGCGAAGAAGCGCGGCGCCATGATGATCGCCACCGCGGTCGCCAGATAGATCAGCACCTTGGCAAAGCCCGCAAAGGCATCCGCCCGGTACAGCCCGCCAAAAGCGAGACCGCCGGTAGTAGCAGGCCCGGCCAGCGCGACCATCGCCCCCGCCAGCACGAACACCGCCGCGATTGAGATGCCGCGTGTGGCGTTGGTCCCGCCCCAGGCAGCGACGAGCATCAGCGCGATCGCGCCGAGGGTCAGCACCAACTCGGGCAGGACCATCAAGAGGTTCAACGAATAGCTCATCAGTGCGCCTCCCCGTGCGCAGCTTGGTGCTCAGGGGCATGGGTGGTCACAAGGGCAGGCTTGCCAGCGGTCGGGCGGCTGTCCGAACCGGGGTTCGCCCGGTCGATCCGCTGAAGCAAGATCGCCACGTCCTTGCGCATCGGCGCCAGGAAGCTCTCCGGGTACACGCCCATCCACAGCGTCACCGCAGCGATCGGGGCCAGCAGCCACAGCTCGCGATGCGACAGGTCAGGCATCGCCGCCACCTCGTCCGACTTGATCTCGCCATACGCGACGCGCCGGTAGAGATAGAGCATGTACGCCGCACCCAGGATGATGCCGGTGGTGCAAAGCAGCGCGGTCCAGGTCGACACCTGATAGGTGCCCATCAGCGACAGGAACTCGGCAACGAAGCCGCTGGTGCCCGGCAGACCGATCGACGCCATGGTGAAGAACAGGAACAGCACGGCATATTTCGGCATGTTGATCGACAGGCCACCGTACCGCGCGATCTCGCGGGTATGCAGCCGGTCATAGATAACGCCGACGCACAGGAACAGCGCGCCCGACACCAGACCATGGCTGAGCATCATGATCATCGCGCCCTCAATGCCCTGCTGGTTGAAGGCATAGAGGCCGATGGTCACGATCGCCATGTGCGCGACCGACGAATAGGCGATCAGCTTCTTCATGTCGGACTGCACCAGCGCGACCAGCGAGGCATAGATCACCGCCACCGCCGACAGCGCGAAGATCAGCCAGGTCAGCTGTCCGCTCGCCTCCGGGAACATCGGCAGCAGGAAGCGGATGAAACCATAACCGCCGAGCTTCAGCAGAACGCCCGCCAGGATGACCGAACCCGCCGTCGGCGCCTGCACATGCGCGTCGGGAAGCCAGGTGTGGACCGGCCACATCGGCATCTTCACCGCGAACGAGGCAAAGAACGCGAACCAAAGCCACATCTGGACCGAGACCGGGAAGTCATAGGCCAGCAGCGCCGGGATCGAGGTCGTGCCCGCCGTGCGCGCCATATAGAGCATCGCGACGAACATGAGGAGCGAGCCGAGCAGCGTGTACAGGAAGAACTTGTACGACGCGTAGATGCGGTTCGCCCCGCCCCAGATGCCGATGATCAGATACATCGGGATCAGGCCGGCTTCGAAGAAGACGTAGAAGAGGAACAGGTCCTGCGCCGCGAAGGTGCCGATCATCAGCACTTCGGTAAACAGGAACAGGCCCATATATTCCGGGACCCGCTTGTCGATCGCGCGCCAGCTGGCGCCGATGCAGATCGGCATCAGGAACACGCTGAGCATGATCAGCAGCAGTGCGAAGCCATCGATGCCGAGCGACCAGCCGAACGGGCCGAAGATGCCGGGGGCATGCTCGACAAACTGCCACTGGGCGCCGCCCACGTCGAAATTCATCCAGAGCACGATGCCCAGTACGAAATCGACCAGCGTGGCGGCGAGCGCGAGCATACGCGCGCCGTTGGCGTTGAGGAAAAGGCAGGCGATCGCGGCAACAGCCGGGACCGCCAGCATGACGGAGAGGATCGGGAAGCCCTGCATCACGCGATCAACCCAAAATGGCCCAGGTGACGGCCGCGGTCAGGCCGATCAACATGACGAACGCATAGCTGTAGAGGTATCCCGTCTGGAAGCGCGCCGCACCCTTGCTGCCGAGCTGGACGAGCCAGGCGACACCATTGGGACCGAAGCGGTCGATCGTCTTCTCGTCGCCACGGTGCCACAGGAACCGGCCGATCGCGAAGGCGGGGCGCACGAAGAGGAAATGGTAGATCTCGTCGAAATACCATTTGTTGAGGAGGAAGCGGTACAGGATGCGGAACTGGTCCGCAAACTTGGCCGGGAACTCCGGTGCACGGATATAGGTCAGATACGCGGTCACGAACCCGATCAGCATCACGATCGTCGCCGACAGCTTCGCCCACACCGGAATGCCGTGCATCGCATGCATCAGGTGTTCGTTGAAGAAGATCGCACCCTTCCAGTACGTCTCACCCGCCTCGGGCGAGACGAACCAGGGCTGGAAGACGAAACCCGCCGCGATCGCGCCGATCGACAGGATGATCAGCGGGATCAGCATGACCAGCGGGCTCTCATGCGGATGATAGCCGCCGGTGCCTTCCGGCAGATCGGTATGCGCCGCGCCGTGAACGCTCGGCTCGTCACCGGCATCCTCGGCATGCGCGACATTGTGATGCGCCTCGTCATGATGATGCGCGTCATGGGCGTGCGCGTGATCGTCATGACCGTGGCCATGAGCGTCATGCAACGCGTGCTGGATATGCTCCGACGCGGCCCAGCGCGGCTTGCCCCAGAAGGTCAGGAACATCAGGCGCCACGAATAGAAGCTGGTCAGCAGCGCCGCGATCACACCCGCCCAGAACGCAAAGGGCGAACCCGCCGCATAGGCCACTTCGATGATTGCGTCCTTCGAGTGGTAACCGGCAAAGCCGCCCACTTCGTAGATACCAACGCCGGTGATCGCCAGCGTGCCCATCATCATGCCCCAGAAGGTTACGGGGATGTGGCGACGCAGACCACCATAATAGCGCATGTCCTGCTCGTGATGCATCGCATGGATCACCGAGCCCGCACCCAGGAACAACAGCGCCTTGAAGAAAGCGTGGGTGAACAGATGGAACATCGCCGCGCCATAGGCGCCGACGCCTGCCGCGAAGAACATGTAACCGAGCTGCGAACAGGTCGAATAGGCGATGACGCGCTTGATGTCGGTCTGCACCGTGCCGATCGTCGCGGCGAAGAAGCAGGTGCAGGCACCCACCACCGTCACCACCGTCATGGCGGTCGGCGAGGTTTCGAACATCGGCGACAGGCGACACACCATGAACACGCCCGCGGTCACCATCGTCGCCGCGTGGATCAGCGCCGACACAGGGGTCGGGCCTTCCATCGCGTCCGGCAACCAGGTGTGGAGGCCCAGCTGCGCCGACTTGCCCATCGCGCCGACGAACAGCAGCAGGCAGAGCACGGTCATCGTGTCGAACCGGTGGCCCAGGAAGCCGATGGTCGAACCCGTCATGCCGGGCGCCGCCGCCAGGATCTCGGGGATCGAGACGGTCTTGAACACCAGGAAGGTGCCGAAGATGCCGAGCATGAAACCGAGGTCGCCGACGCGGTTGACGACGAACGCCTTGATCGCGGCCGCATTGGCCGAGGGCTTACGGAACCAGAAGCCGATCAGCAGGTAGGACGCAAGGCCCACCCCTTCCCAGCCGAAGAACATCTGGACCAGATTGTCCGCCGTCACGAGCATCAACATCGCGAAGGTGAAAAGGCAGAGATAGGCGAAGAAGCGCGGCTGATCCGGGTCCTCGCTCATATAGCCCCAGCTATAGAGGTGGACCAAGGCCGACACGCTGGTGATGACCACCAGCATGATCGCGGTCAGCGAGTCGACGCGCAGCGCCCAGTCGACCGACATATCGCCGCTGGTGATCCAGTGGAGCACTGGCGTCACGGTCGCGACGTTATGGCCCGACAGATAACCGATGAAGATCGGCCATGAGAGGGCACAGGAAATGAACAGCGCGCCGGTCGTGACGACCTTGGCGGGCACGTTCCCAATGGCCTTGTTGCCGAACCCCGCAATGGCGGCGGCCAGCAACGGCAGGAAGACGATAGCGAGGATCAACCCGATTACCCCTTCATCCGGTTGACATCGTCGACCGCGATGGTGCCGCGGCCACGGAAATAAATGACCAGGATCGCCAGACCGATCGCCGACTCACCGGCGGCCACGGTCAGGACAAACATGGCGAAGACCTGACCCACCAGATCCTGAAGCGCGGCCGAGAAGGCGACGAGGTTCAGGTTCACGGCGAGCAGGATGAGCTCGATCGCCATGAGGATGACGATCAGGTTCTTCCGATTGAGGAAGATACCCAGCACCCCCATGGTGAACAGGATCGCTGCAACGACCAGATAATGGACGAGACCGATCGTCACAGTTCCACCCCCTGCCCGATGGGCTGATTGATATTGCGGATCGCCTCATGCGGCTGACGCGCATTCTGCTTGGCGATGTTCTGCGGACGGACGCCGCCGCGCTTGCGATGCGTGAGCACGATCGCACCGATCATCGCGACGAGCAGGACCAGGCCGGCACCCTCGAAGATGAACAGATAGCGCGTGTACAGCAGATTGCCGATCGCCTGGATGTTGGACACTTCCGGCGCGATGGGCGCGGCACGCGCCGCCAGCTGCACGCCGCCGACGCTCCACGCCTGGAACGCGATGATGACCTCGGCCAGCAGGGCGACGGCAAGTGCCAGGCCCAGCGGCAGATAGCGCGCAAAGCCCGCCCGCATCGCCGCGACCTCGATATCGAGCATCATGACGACGAAGAGGAACAACACCGCGACCGCGCCCACATAGACGATGACGAGCAGCATCGCGATGAACTCGGCCCCGCACAGCACCATGAGGCCCGCGGCGTTGAAGAACGCCAGGATCAGCCACATGACCGAGTGCACCGGATTGCGCGACGCGATCGTAAGCCCTGCGGACACGATCACCACGGTCGCGAAAATATAGAAGGCGATAGCCTGTATCACTGCCTGTCAGGCCCCTTTTCTGTCCGCCCCGAACCGTTGGTCGCGGGCTTTAACGGTACGGCGCATCGGCGGCAAGGTTCGCCGCGATCGCGCTTTCCCAGCGGTCACCGTTATCGAGCAACTTCGACTTGTCGTAGATCAGCTCTTCGCGGGTCTCGGTCGAAAATTCGAAGTTCGGACCCTCGACGATCGCATCCACGGGGCAGGCCTCCTGGCACAGCCCGCAATAGATGCACTTGGTCATGTCGATGTCGTAGCGCGTCGTGCGGCGGCTGCCGTCGTCGCGGGGTTCCGCCTCGATCGTGATCGCCTGGGCGGGGCAGATCGCCTCGCACAGCTTGCACGCGATGCACCGCTCCTCGCCATTGGGATAGCGACGCAGCGCGTGCTCGCCCCGGAAGCGTGGGGAAATCGGGTTCTTCTCGTACGGATAGTTGATCGTCGCCTTCGGCTTGAAGAAGTAGCGAAGGGTCAGCGCATGGCCCTTCACGAACTCCCACAGCGTAAAAGCCTTGACGTACTGAGCGACGCTCATGCCGGAACTCCCACGCGCGCATACATCAGCACGCCAGACACCAAGAATACCCAGAACAGCGACACCGGCAGGAACACCTTCCAGCCCAGCCGCATCAGCTGGTCGTACCGGTAGCGCGGTACGGTCGCCTTCACCCAGGAAAAGACGAAGAAGAAGAAGCACATCTTCAAGAGCAGCCAGACGATGCCCGGCACGGCGTAAAGCGGCGCCCAGTCGAGCGGCGGCAGATAGCCACCCCAGAACAGGATCGCGTTCAGCGCGCACATCAGGATGACGTTGGCATATTCACCCAGCCAGAACAGCGCGAACGACATCGAGCTATATTCGGTCTGGTAACCCGCGACGAGCTCCGACTCCGCTTCGGTCAGATCGAACGGCGCGCGCTGCGTCTCGGCCAGTGCCGAGATGAAGAACATGATCGCCATCGGGAAGAGCAGCGGGTTGAGGAAGAAGCCGTTGACGGGCGTGTTCAGCACACCCTTCTGCGCCTCGACGATATTCGTCAGGTTGAAGCTGCCCGACCACATCACGACCGAAATCAGGATGAAGCCGATCGCGACTTCATAGGACACCATCTGCGCGGCCGCACGAAGCGCCGAGTAGAAGGGATATTTCGAGTTCGATGCCCAGCCCGACAGGATCACGCCATATACGCCCAGCGACGAAGCCGCGAGGACATAGAGCAGGCCGACATTGATGTTGGCGACGACCACGCCCGGCTGGAACGGGACCACTGCCCAAACGATCAGCGCGACCGTGAAGGTGATGATCGGCGCCAGCAGGAACAGCCCGCGATTGGCGGCCGCCGGAACGATGGTTTCCTGCAGGAAGACCTTCAGACCGTCGGCGAAGGACTGAAGCAGACCGAAGGGACCAACCACGTTCGGCCCCCGGCGCAGCGCCATCGCCGCCCAGATCTTGCGGTCGACATAGATGACCATCGCGACGGCCAGCATCAGCGGCAGCGCGATCGCCAGAATCCCGACCAGCGTCGCGATCGTCCAGGCCCAGCCATAAGGAAGGCCGAGCGTCGTGTTGAAAAACGCGGTCACTCCGCTGCCTCCGCATAGCTCTCACCATGGACCAGTTCGGCCGAGCAGCGCTGCATCGTCGGGCTGGCGCGACAGATCGCGTTGGTGAGGTAGAAGTCCTTGATCGGATACCCCTCGAGCGTGCCGCTCGCGGTCGCGTCCAGCGACGGTGCGGCCCAGTCGAAGGTCACGAGGCCGACCTGGCCCAGCGCCGGAACCTCTGCGGCCATGGCAGCGCGCAGCTGTTCCAGCGTGTCGAACGGCAAGGTCTGGCCCAGCACTTCGGACAGCGCGCGGAAGATCGTCCAGTCGTCGCGCGCATCGCCAGGCGCGAACACCGCGCGGTCGCCACGCTGCACCCGGCCTTCGAGGTTGACCCAGGTGCCCGACTTCTCGGCATAGGTCGCACCCGGCAGGATGACATCGGCGTGATGCGCACCCTTGTCGCCATGATGGCCGACGAACACCTTGAAGCTATTGGAGAAGTTGGCGAAATCGACCTCGTCGGCGCCCAGGAAGAAGGCGAGCTTCGGCGCGGCCGAAACCACGTCCGCAATGCCGCCCTTCTGCGCATAGCCGAGCATCAGCCCGCCCATACGAGCCGCCGCCATGTGAACGACATTATAGCCGTTCCAGGCCGAACCATCCTCCAGCGTCCGCACCAGATTGAACTGGTCGACAAGCTTCAGGCTGGCGCCATGTGCACCCTTCAGCGCAGCACCACCGACGATCACCATCGGACGCGCGGCCTTGCCGAACAGCTCGGTCACGACCTCGGGCAGGTTGCCCAGCACCGACAGGTCGGCGCCCAGCCACTCGACCTTGTAGGTCAGGTCGGTTTCGGGGCCGATCGCGAAGACCTTCGCGCCCTTCTTGATCGCCTTGCGGATACGGGTGTTAACCAGCGGCGCTTCCCAGCGCAGATTGGTGCCGATCAGCAGGATCGCATCGGCGCGCTCGACGCCCGCGATGGTCGTGTTGAAGTTGACCGCAGCCAGGCTCGACACGTCATAGTCCATACCAGTCTGACGACCTTCGAGCAACGACGACCCCATCTTGGCGAGCAGCGCCTTGGCGGCGAACATCGTCTCGCAATCGACCAGATCACCGGCGATCGCGGCGACGCTCGAACCCGCATTCATGTCACGGATCGCGGCGAACGCCTCGTCCCAAGTCGCGGGCACCAGCTTGCCGTCGCGGCGGATGAACGGACGGTCGAGACGACGACGGACCAGACCGTCGATCGCGTGACGCGTCTTGTCGCTCGCCCACTCCTCATTCACCTCGTCGTTGATCCGCGGCACGCAGCGCAGCACCTGACGACCCCGGCTGTCGAGGCGGATGTTCGTTCCCACCGCATCCATCACGTCGATGGCGAGCGTCTTCTTCAGCTCCCAGGGACGCGCCTCGAACGCATAGGGCTTGGACGTCAGCGCGCCCACCGGGCACAGGTCGACGACATTGCCCGACAGCTCGCTCGACACGGCCTGTTCGAGGTAGGACGTGATCTGCATGTTCTCGCCGCGATAGATCGCGCCGATCTCCTCCACGCCCGCGACCTCTTCGGCGAAGCGGACGCAGCGGGTGCACTGGATGCAACGGGTCATGACCGTCTTCACGATCGGACCCATATATTTCTCGGTGACGGCCCGCTTGTTCTCGTCATAGCGGCTATGGCCCTTGCCATAGGCCATGGACTGGTCCTGCAGGTCGCACTCGCCGCCCTGATCGCAGATCGGGCAGTCCAGCGGGTGGTTGATGAGCAGGAATTCCATCACGCCTTCGCGCGCGGCCTTCACCATCGGGGTGGTGGTGAAGATTTCCTGATTGTCCGCCGCCGGAAGCGCGCACGACGCCTGCGGCTTGGGGGGCCCAGGCTTCACCTCGACCAGGCACATGCGGCAATTGCCCGCGATGGACAGCCGCTCATGATAGCAGAAGCGCGGGATTTCCTTGCCCGCCAGCTCACAGGCCTGGAGCACGGTGGCACCCTGCGGCACCTCGATCTCGACGCCGTCGACTTTGACCTTAGGCATTATTCGGCAGCTTCCATCATCGGGGCGTTGCCGCCCGTCTCGCCTTTGCGTTCGCGAATGCGGCGTTCCATCTCCGGGCGGAAGTGGCGGATCAGGCCCTGGATCGGCCAGGCCGCCGCGTCGCCCAGCGCGCAGATGGTGTGGCCTTCGACCTGCTTCGTCACCTGGAACAGCGTGTCGATCTCGGCCACATCGGCATCGCCGGTGCGCATCCGCTCCATCACACGCCACATCCAGCCGGTGCCTTCACGGCACGGCGTGCACTGGCCGCAGCTCTCATGCTTGTAGAAGTACGACAAGCGGCTGATCGCGCGGACGATGTCGGTCGACTTGTCCATGACGATGACGGCCGCCGTGCCGAGACCCGATCCGACCGCCTTCAGGCCGTCGAAGTCCATCGGCGCGTCCATGATCTCGGCGGCGGGCACCAACGGCACCGACGAACCACCCGGGATCACCGCGAGCAGATTGTCCCAGCCGCCGCGAATGCCGCCGCAATGCTTCTCGATCAGCTCGCGGAAGCTGATCGACATGCTTTCCTCGACCACGCAGGGGCGATCGACATGGCCGGAAATCTGAAAGAGCTTGGTGCCCTTGTTGTTCTCACGCCCGAAGGAGGAAAACCATTCGGCGCCGCGACGCAGGATCGTCGGAGCGACCGCGATCGACTCGACGTTGTTGACCGTCGTCGGGCAGCCATAGAGGCCCGCACCCGCCGGGAAAGGCGGCTTCAGGCGCGGCTGGCCCTTCTTGCCCTCCAGGCTTTCGATCATCGCGGTCTCTTCACCGCAGATATACGCGCCCGCGCCCCGGTGAACGAAGACGTCGAAATCGTAACCCGAGCCACAGGCATTCTTGCCCAGGAAGCCCCGGTCATAGGCCTCGGCCACCGCTGCGAACAGCGTCTCGGCCTCGCGGATATATTCGCCGCGAATATAGATATAGGCCGCCCGCGCGCGCATCGCGAAGCCCGCGACCAGCGCGCCCTCGATCAGCTTGTGCGGATCGTGGCGGATGATCTCGCGGTCCTTGCAACTGCCCGGCTCGGACTCGTCGGCGTTGATGACCAGGAAGCTCGGCCGGTCGGGGCGCGGTTCCTTGGGCATGAAGCTCCACTTCATGCCGGTCGGGAAGCCGGCCCCGCCACGTCCACGCAGACCCGACGCCTTGATGACGTCGATGATCTTGTCCTGGCCCAGCTCGAGCAGCGCCTTGGTATTGTCCCAATCGCCGCGCTTCATCGCCGCGTCGACGTTCCACGGCTGATAGCCGTAGAGATTGGTGAAAATGCGGTCCTTGTCAGCGAGCATTATGCGCCCCACTCCCCGCGATAGTCGTGATTGTCGCCGACCATGGCGGTCAGCGTGGTCGGACCGCCGATCGGCTCGACCGTGTGGCGACCCGGCTCCTGGGTGCCGGTCTTCGGATGCTCGCCCTTGGCCAGCGCCTCGAGGATTGTGACCGTACGGTCGTAATCCAGGTCCTCGTAATTGTCGTCGTTGATCTGGACCATCGGGGCCGAGGCGCAATTGCCCATGCACTCGACCTCGGTCAGCGTGAACATGCCGTCGGGCGTGGTCTTGCCCTTGATGAGGCCCTTATTCTTGCACGCCGCCAGCACGTCGTCCGACCCGCGCAGCATGCACGGCGTCGTGCCGCACACCTGCACATGATAGCGACCGACCGGCGCGAGGTTGAACATCGTGTAGAAGGTCGCGACCTCATAGATGCGCATGTACGCAACGCCGAGCTGACGCGCGACGAACTCGATCACCGGCACCGGCAGCCAGCCTTGCGTCTGCGTCTCCGCGCCGACCTGGCGCTGGGCCAGATCAAGGAACGGGATCGAGCAGGACTGCTCGCGGCCCTTCGGATAGCGCGCGAGAATCTCGTTCGCCTTCTTCTGGTTCTCGTCGGTCCAGGCGAAATTGCCCCAGCGGGCGCGGACTTCCGCCTCGTCGGGGATGTTGGGAGCGTCAGCCATTCTTCTTACCTGTCATCAGGTGTGCCGCGATCGTGCCACCAATAAGGCCAATGAGCGCGGATACGTCGCCTCCGGTGACATTCCAATGCTGGATGCCGACCAAACTCAGAACCATCCACCCCGCAGCAAAACACGCCGCAACAACTATGAGGCGAAGTCCAAGTTTTTCACGCGAGAGGATCACCGGTCACACTCCCCGAACACGATGTCCATCGCGCCCAGGATCGCGGTCGTATCCGCCAGCATATGGCCCTTGGACATGAATTCCATGGCCTGGAGATGGCTGAACGCGGTCGGGCGAATCTTGCAGCGATAGGGTTTGTTCGATCCGTCGGAGACGAGATACACGCCGAATTCGCCCTTGGGGCTTTCGGTCGCGACATACACTTCACCGGCGGGGACGTGATACCCTTCGGTATAGAGCTTGAAGTGGTGGATCAGCGCTTCCATCGAGCGCTTCATCTCACCGCGCTTGGGCGGCGTGACCTTGCGATCACTGGCCAGCACTGGACCTTCGGGCATCTGCGCCAGGCACTGCTTCATGATCCGGGCCGACTGGCGCACTTCCTCGACACGCACCATGAACCGGTCATAGCAATCGCCGCTGGTGCCCACCGGCACGTCGAAGTCCACCTTGTCATAGGCGTCATAGGGCTGCGACTTGCGCAAATCCCACGGAATGCCCGAGCCGCGGATCATTGGGCCGGAGAAGCCCCACTTGATCGCGTCCTCGCGGTTCACCACCGCGATGTCGACATTGCGCTGCTTGAAGATGCGGTTGTTGGCGACGAGGCCGATCGCATCCTCGAACAGCTGCGGCAGACGGGTATCGAGCCAGTCGGCGATATCGGTCAGCAGCTTGAGCGGCACGTCCTGGTGGACGCCACCGACACGGAAATAATTCGCATGCATGCGCGCGCCCGAGGCGCGCTCATAGAAGTTCATGCAGTCTTCGCGGATTTCGAACATCCACAGGTTCGGCGTCATCGCGCCGACGTCCATCACATGGCTGCCCAGATTGAGCATGTGGTTCGAAATGCGCGTCAGCTCGGCAAAGAACGTCCGCAGATACTGCGCGCGCAGCGGTACTTCGAGGTCGAGCAGCTTTTCGACCGCGAGCACATAGCTGTGCTCCATGCACATCGGCGAGCAGTAATCGAGGCGGTCGAAATAGGGCAGCGCCTGCGAATAGGTCTTGTACTCGATCAGCTTCTCGGTGCCGCGATGCAGCAGGCCGACATGCGGATCGACGCGCTCGACGATCTCGCCGTCCAGCTCCATAACGAGGCGCAGCACGCCGTGCGCCGCCGGATGCTGCGGGCCGAAGTTGATCGTATAGTTCTGGATCGACACGTCGCCCGTGGTCGGGTCGACCGCATCGGTCTTGTGGAGCAGTTCGTCGACATAGTCGCTCACTGATTCTGTCCTCCGCCCTTGCCCGGCACGACGTCCGGGTCCTGGGGCTTACCTTCGGCCTTGTTGCCCGGATGCGGTTCACCCGCGCCCGTCTGCTTGGGGCTTTCGGTGGTCTTGGTCTCGGGCGCGTTGGCGGCGGCGGTCTTGTCCGGCGCGGCGTCGGCCTTCTTCACCGCGTCGGCGCTGGCCGGGGTCTGAGCCCCCTTACCCTGCGCCTGCGTGCCCTTCTCGTCGCCGGGAAGGACATATTCAGCACCTTCCCACGGGCTCTGGAAGTCGAAGTTGCGGAAGTCCTGCGCCAGCTTCACCGGCTCATAGACGACGCGCTTTTCCTCTTCCGAATAGCGCAGCTCGGTATAACCGGTCAGCGGGAAGTCCTTGCGCAGCGGATGGCCGCGGAAGCCATAGTCGGTCAGGATGCGACGCAGGTCGCTATTCCCTGAGAACAGCACGCCGTACAGGTCATAGACCTCACGCTCCAGCCAGCCCGCGACCGGCCACAGGCCCGTCACCGACGGCACCGGCTTGTCCTCGTCGGTGCAGACATGGACGTGCAGGCGGTGGTTGCGGGTCAGCGAGAGGAGGCAATAGACCACCTCGAAACGCTCGTCGCGCTCGGGATAGTCGACGCCCGCAATCTCCATCAGCTGCTGATATTCCAGCCCCTTGGTATCGCGCAGCGCGGTCATCGCGGGCACCAGGTTCGCGCGATCGACGATCAGCGCGACCTCACCGACATGCTCGCGCGCATCGACCAGCCACGGGCCAAGCGCGGCGCGGGCCGCATCGATCACGCCGTCATTCGCGGCGAAACGGGGAGCAGGCGCCCTCACCGTTCGATGCTCCCGGCGCGGCGGATCTTCCGCTGCAGCTGCATCACGCCATACAACAGCGCTTCGGCGGTCGGCGGACAGCCGGGGACATAGATGTCCACGGGCACGATCCGGTCACAGCCGCGCACCACCGAATAGCTGTAATGATAATAGCCGCCGCCATTGGCGCAGCTGCCCATCGAGATGACGTATTTCGGGTTCGACATCTGGTCGTACACACGACGCAGCGCCGGAGCCATCTTGTTGCACAACGTGCCCGCGACGATCATCACGTCCGACTGACGCGGCGACGCGCGCGGTGCGGCTCCGAAGCGCTCCATGTCGTAACGCGGCATGTTGACGTGGATCATCTCCACCGCGCAGCACGCCAGACCGAAGGTCATCCACCAGAGCGAGCCGGTGCGCGCCCATTGGAACAGTTCCTCGGTCGAGGTCACGAGGAAGCCCTTGTCGGTCAGCTCGCCGTTCAGACCATCGAAGAAGCCCTGATCGGGCTGGACGACGGCCTGGCCATCATGGACGAGTCCGCCATGGGCCTGCGGCTTGAACTCAACCGGACCGGAGTGAAGATTTACTCCCAATCCAACGCTCCCTTCTTCCACGCATAGACGAGACCCAGCGCGAGCTCGCCGATGAAGATCATCATCGAAAACCAGGCGGTCCAGCCGAGGCTGAAGACGCTGACCGCCCAGGGGTACAGAAACGCCGCTTCCAGATCGAAGATGATGAACAGGATCGCGACGAGGTAGAAACGCACGTCGAACTGGCTGCGCGGGTCTTCGAACGCGGGGAAGCCGCATTCATATTCGGACAGCTTCTGCTCGTTGGGCTGATGCGCACCGGTCAGGCGCGCCACCAGCATCGGCAGAAACACGAAGGCCGTCGACAGTGCCAGGGCAACGCCCAGGAACAGGAGGATCGGCAGATATTGCGACAGATCGACCAAGTTTTTCTCTCGCAGATGCGGAACTGGATGCGGATGGCTTTAGGCCGATGGGTCGGCCGGAGCAAGCCAGCGGAGGCATGAGAATGAATCGCAAGTGAACGCCGCCACCCGCTGTTATCCTCGAATTTTTACATGGTAATTCAGATGGTTGAGCGCAAGGGCCCCAGCCACTCGCGCTCAAATCCCACCAAATTCTTAACGCAGCGCGTTGGCCAGCAGCTTGTGCAGCTTGGAATGCAAGCCCTCATTGGCCGCCAGATACTCACCGCGCTCAAGCGACTTGTCGCTGCCGCGGAAGTCGCTGACGAAACCGCCCGCTTCGCGCACCAACAGCATGCCCGCCGCCGCGTCCCATGGCTTCAGGCCCGACTCCCAGAAGCCGTCATAGCGACCGGCGGCAACCCAGGCGAGGTCGAGCGCGGCCGAGCCGAAGCGGCGGATACCGGCGACCTGCGGCGCGATCGCCCCGAAAATGCGGCTCCACTGGACGAAATCACCATGCCCGAGGAACGGGATGCCGGTGGCGATCAGCGCCTCCGACAGATCGCGGCGCGACGACACGCGCAGGCGGCCGTCCTGCAACCACGCACCCCGGCCCTTTTCGGCCCAGAAGCTCTCGTCGGTCAGCGGCTGATAGATCAGGCCGGTCGTGACTTCGCGCTTGCCGTTGGGCATCTGCTCCTCGACCGCGATCGAGATGGCAAAGTGCGGGATGCCGTGCAGGAAGTTCGAGGTGCCGTCGAGCGGGTCGATGATGAAGCGCGGCTTCGACGGATCGCCCTTGATCTCGCCGCCCTCCTCCATGAGGAAGTTCCAGTCGGGACGGGCTTTCTTCAATTCCTCGAAGACAGTTTCCTCGGCGCGCTTGTCGGCCATCGACACGAAGTCGGCGGGACCCTTGCGGCTGACCTGGAGGTGCTGAACCTCGTTGAAGTCGCGGCGCAGACGCGGGGCAGCCTTGCGCGCGGCGCGTTCCATGATGGTGAGAAGCCCGGAGTGCGAGGCCATGATCGTCCTTTCGATCGCGCCGCTGCTTGCCCAGGGCGCTCTAATTGAAAAGGCCCGCCGCGAACGACGGGCCGGGACGGCGGATGACGGGGTCGCGCTTATATCGCGCCGGTCATCCGCCGATCGTCATCAGTCCGCGCGGCGGACGTAGGTCTGTTCGTACACGTCGACGACGATGCGCGTGCCGGACGCGATGTGCGGCGGCACCATCACGCGCACGCCATTGTCGAGGATGGCGGGCTTGTACGAAGACGAGGCGGTCTGCCCCTTCACCACCGCGTCGGCCTCGACGATGGTGGCTTCGATCTGGTCGGGAAGCTGGACCGAGATCGGCTTTTCCTCGTGCAGTTCCATCACGACATCCATGCCGTCCTGCAGGAAAGCGGCGGCATCGCCCAGCAGGTCGCGCGGCAGCGTGATCTGCTCATAGCTTTCCTTGTCCATGAAGGTCAGGTCGTCGCCTTCCGCGAACAGGAACTGGAAGTCCTTGGTGTCCAGGCGGACGCGCTCGACCGTCTCGGCGGAGCGGAAGCGGACGTTCGTCTTGCGGCCGTCGATGAGGTTCTTCATCTCGACCTGCATATATGCACCGCCCTTGCCAGGCTGGGTGTGCTGAATCTTCACGGCGCGCCAGATGCCGCCTTCATACTCGATGATGTTGCCGGGACGAATGTCCACGCCGCTGATCTTCATGGGTCTTCAACCTGCTGGAAAGAGCAAAGGATGCCGGGGCATGGAAGCGGCCCGGCGGTCCGTGTCGGCCGCTTTAGCCTGTGGCGCGCTTTCCGGCAAGCAGCGGATAGGGATCGACCGGCTCGCCCTGCCACCAGCCGTCGCCCGCGCGCATCCAGCTGATCGCGAAGTGGAGATGGGTGTTGCCCGCCCCCGCATTGCCGGTGTCGCCGACATAGCCGACCACCTGGCCGCGCCTGACCCGCTGCCCTTCGGCGATGCCGGGCGCATAGCCCTTGAGATGCGCATAATAGAGGCTCCAGCGGCCATCGCGCGAACGGATATAGAGGGTATGGCCGCCGCGATCGCTGTCGAACAATTTCTCGACCGTGCCGTTCAGCGCCGCGACGACGGGCGTTCCGGCGGGTGCGGGGAGGTCGATCCCCTCATGCCTGCGCGTGCCGCCCTCGCGCGGATCGCCCCAGTCATGATGGAGCGACGCCACCGGATAATCGGCGATCGGCATGGCGAGGGCCGCCGCACTGCCCGCCGCCGCCTGTTTGGCGGGAGCCGCGACGTCCGGCACCACGACCTCGCCCGGCCCGAAGGACAGCATCGACAGGAAGCCACCGACCGCGATGACGATCAGGGCCAGCATCACCCAGCCAAAACGCGACAGCGGCCCCCTGCCCCCGCCACGCCTCATTGCGGCAATGCCGCCATATTGCGCGCGGCGGATGGCTGGTGATCGACTGGCTTCACATTCTGCGCCGGGGTCGGATGCGTCGCCACGGCGACCAGTGCCATTGCCACGCCGCCGATAAGAGCGATTGCCAGTCTCTTCACGCCCGCTCCCCAGGTCCGCCTATCGATCCTAGGTTAAACGCGGGCGGGCGGAGCTTGTTTCCTCTGCGCAACGGACGCAGCGGCTACGGTCAGCGCAGGACCTCGGCAAAGGCCTTGACCGCCGCGGTCTCATCGCCGTTCCACACCGCGCCCGACACGGCGAGGAAGTCCGCGCCTGCCTTGACCAGCGGGGCGGCATTGGCAGGCGTGATGCCGCCGATCGCGACGCAGGGCAGTTCGAACAGCGCCGACCACCAGGACAGGATCACCGGCTCGGGCCGATGTTTGGTTTCCTTGGTCATGGTCGGGTAGAAGGCGCCGAACGCGACATAGTCCGCGCCCGCCTCGCCCGCTTCCATCGCCAGGTGGCGGCTGTCGTGGCAGGTGATGCCGATCTGGACCGAGGGGCCGAGCACGTCGCGGGCCTCGCGGGCGTCGCCGTCTTCCTGGCCCAGATGCACGCCGTCCGCGCCCAGCCGCTTGGCCAGGCTGATGCTGTCATTGACGATGAAGGCGACCTCGCGATCGGCGCAGATGCGCTGGAGCGGTTCGGCCAGCTTGGCGGCGGCGTGCTGGTCCATGTCCTTGACGCGGAACTGGAAGGCCGCGACCGGCCCGGCGTCGAGCGCGCGCGCCAAACGGTCGGCGAAATTACCGGTCACGTCGAGCGGCGAGATCAGATAGAGCTGGCAGGGCGGGCGCCGCACATCGCGGGTAAAGGCCGCGGCGAAATTCGGGTCGAGGGGCCCCAGGGGATCGTCATCAAGCGTCATGGCCCTCCCCCTAGCGCCTGACGCGGCATCCGTCACCTCTTTGGCGCGGCGGAGGAATGGGCGTCCCGGTTCCCCAACCGGAACGCCCAACCCTAGCAAGAACTTATTCTTCGTTCTTGTAGATCGCGATCAGCTTGTCGAGCATCGCCAGCGCCTCGTCACGCGGACGCTGGAAGGTGTTGCGGCCGATGATCGAGCCGTTGCCGCCACCGTCACGAATGTCGCGCGCGTCCTGATAGACGGCGTCCGCCCCCTTGGCGGCACCACCCGAGAAGACGACGATGCGACGACCCGCAAAGCTCGACTGGACGACATGGGCGACACGGTCGGACTGCTTCGACCAGTCCTTGCCCTCATAGGCCTTCTTTGCCTCGGCCTGCTCGATATGGTCGGTGGGCAGCTTCACCTTGATGATGTGCGCGCCGAGCAGCGCCGCCATGTGCGCGGCATAGGCACCGACGTCGAGCGCCAGTTCGCCGTCCTTGGTCAGCTTGCCGCCGCGCGGATAGCTCCAGATGACGGTGGCGAGGCCCGCCTCGCGCGCCTCGGCCGACAGGATCGCGATCTGGTCCATCGCGTCGAAAATGCCGTCCGAACCCGGATAGATGGTAAAGCCGATCGCCGCGCAGCCCAGCCGCACCGCGTCCTGCACGCTGCCCGTCACCGCCTGGGTGATCGAGGTGCCCCAGCTGTTCGAGCTGTTGATCTTCAGGATGGTCGGAATCTGGCCCGCAAAAGTGTCGGCGCCCGCCTCCAGCATGCCCAGCGGCGCGGCATAGGCCGACAGCCCGGCGTCGATCGCCAGCTGGAAATGGTAATGCGGGTCATAGGCGGGCGGGTTGATCGCGAAGCTGCGCGCCGGGCCATGCTCGAAGCCCTGGTCGACCGGCAGGATGATGACCTTGCCGGTGCCGCCCAGCTTACCCTGCATCAGGATGCGGGCGAGATTGGCCTTCACCGCGGCGGGTGTGCCTTCATATTTGTCGAGAATGGCTTTCACGATCGGGGTCATCAATTCTCTCCAGACGGATTTTGGGTTCGAAACGGGGTTAGAGCATCAGCCAGCGGCGCAGCGCCTGATCGACCTGCTCCATCCGGGTGGGCGAAGCATGGCCCAGCACTTTGACGATATGATTGCGCGGGATCGACAGAATCTTGTCCACCTGCACCTCGCACTCGACGGTCAGGCCGGTATGCTCGCGCGGGGAAAAGGCGACGCGGAACAGCGCCTCGCCGCCGACGACCGACGTCATGGGACAGACGGTGATGGTGTTATGCGTCTCGTTATAGAGATCAGACTGAACAACCAGGAAGGGCCGGTGATCGTTCCCCTCGCTTGTCGTCGCCAGCACGATGGCGGCATGCGAAATCTTCACGCCTCCGCCTCCTTGGCCAGCGCATTCCAGAAGGCGAAATCCTCCGGCGTGTCGCGTTTCGACGCGCGGGTCGACTGGCGGCGGGCTTCACGGCGATAGGCTTCGTCGTGCAGGTCGACATAGCGGCGCACCGCCTCACGGGCGATATCGCTCTTGCTGCGCCCTTGCGTGCGCGCGACGGCCGCCAGCCGCTCTTCCAATTCGGTATCGAGGCGGACGCCGAGCATTGCCACTTCCTTCGTTTAACGCGTTTAACCTAGCAAGTCGGACAAGTGGGATCAAGCGTCCTTGCGCCATGTCCAACCAAGGATCATCCTGATCCGGGGCGATTTGGGGGGAGGAAAAGGATGACGGGGATTCGGTGGGCGCTGGCTGCGGCGCTGATGATGTCGACGGCCGCCCCTCCGGCCATCGCCAAGTCCGCACCGGAATTGGGTGAGATGGCGCCCGATTTCGATCTGACGCTGATCGACGGCAGTCATGTCCGGCTGGCCGATCTGCGGGGACAGGTGGTCGTGCTGAACTTCTGGGCGACCTGGTGCGGGCCGTGCCGGGCCGAGCTGCCGCTGCTCGACCAATATTATCGCATCCAGGGCAAACATGGCTTGAAGGTGTTCGCGGTGGCGACCGAGGATTCGCTGCCCCTCTACAAGCTGAAACCGCTGTTCGCCGCGATGGCCATTCCTTCGGCGCGGCGGATCAAGGGGCCTTATGCGATACTGGGCGCGGTGCCGACCAACTACATCATCGATCGCGCCGGACGCGTCCGCTACGCCAAGGCGGCGGCGTTCGATATCGACGATCTCAACCGGCTGTTGGTGCCGCTGTTGAAGGAAACCCCGCCGCCAGCGGCGACGGGGTCGTAGCGATGTAATCTTCCTCCCCTGCAAGGGGAGGGGGACCAGCGAAGCTGGTGGAGGGGTGTCTCCGTTTATGGGGTAGGTCCACCCTCGCCGATGGTGACACCCCTCCGTCAGGCCTTCGGCCTGCCACCTCCCCTTACAGGGGAGGATTTGGATTAGGCCATCAGCGCAGCGACGCCGGGCAGGTCCTGCCCTTCCATCCACTCCAGGAACGCGCCGCCCGCCGTCGAGACGAAGGTGAACTGCGTGCCGACGCCCGCCTGGTTGAGCGCGGCGACGGTATCACCGCCCCCTGCGACCGAGACGAGGCTGCCGTCCTGGGTCAGCGCCGCCGCCGTCTTGGCCAGCGCGACGGTCGCCATGTCGAAGGGTGGCGTCTCGAACGCGCCGAGCGGGCCGTTCCAGACCAGGGTGCGGCAGTTCTTCAACACGTCGCCGAGCGCTTCGACCGCATTGGGGCCAAGGTCGAGGATCATCTCGTCGGCGGCGACTTCGTGCACGTTGACAGTGCGCGTCTCGGGGTTCGGCTTGAACTCGCGTGCCACCACCACATCATAGGGCAGGTGGACGGTACAGCCCGCCTTGTCCGCCGCCTCAAGGATCTCCTCGGCGGTGCCGGTCAGGTCATGCTCGCACAGCGACTTGCCCACATCGACCCCGCGCGCGGCGAGGAAGGTGTTGGCCATGCCGCCGCCGATGATGAGGTGATCGACCTTGCCGACCAGATGCTTGAGGACGGCGAGCTTGGTCGAAACCTTGGCCCCGCCGACCACCGCCGCGACGGGGTGCTCGGGATTGCCCAGTGCCTTTTCCAGCGCGTCGAGTTCGGCCTCCATCGCCCGGCCCGCAAAGGCGGGAAGCTGGCGGGCCAGCCCTTCGGTCGAGACGTGCGCGCGGTGCGCCGCCGAAAAGGCGTCGTTGACGTAGAGATCGCCGAGCTTCGCGATCTGCGCCGCCAGTTCGGCGTCGTTCTTTTCCTCACCGGCATGGAAGCGGGTGTTTTCCAGGATCGCGATATCGCCGGGGTTCAGCGTCGCAACGGCAGCCTCCGCCGCCTCGCCCGCCACATCGTCGATGAAGCGGACCGGACGGCCCAGCACGTCGCCATAGGGCTGGGTCAGCATCGCCAGCGAGAATTCGGGGTTACGCTGCCCCTTGGGGCGGCCGAAATGGGCGAGGATCAGGACGATCGCGCCCTTGTCGGCCAGTTCGGTCACGGTCGCGATCGTCGCGCGCAGGCGGGTGTCGTCGGTGACGCGGCCATCGGCCATCGGCACGTTCAGATCCTCGCGGACCAGCACGCGCTTGCCCTGGACATCGCCCATATCGTCGAGCGTCTTGAAGGCCTTGGTCATGATTCCTCGATCCTGATTGTATCGCCGATGCGGATCGTGCCGCCCTCGATCACCTTGCTGCACGCGCCACCGCGCCAGTCAGGCCGAAGAGCCGCCTGCAATCCATCGGCGATCGCGTCCATGCGGTGGCACGGATCGCATTCCATGGTGATTTGCAGCAGGACAGTCCCGATACGAAGCCGGGTGCCCGGAATTTGGGGAAGGTCGAAATCCTCGACCAGCAGGTTCGCCCGGCGCTCCTGCCAGGGGATGTCACGATCGATCTCGGCCAGCGCGGCGTTCCAGTCGACCCGCTCGATCAGCGTCACTTGACGCCGCCCGCGACCGCCGGGCTTCACACGCCCGCGCACATCGCCTTCGATGCCGCCCTCCAGGGTGACGATGGCGGTGTCGATCACCGCCATCGGCCCTTTCGGCACGGCATGGCGGGCGATACCGGCCAGACGCCCGGTCATCGCCCGCGTCGTCATCAGAGGAACTTCGCCATCGCGGTCGCGGTGTCGACCATGCGGTTCGAGAAGCCCCATTCATTGTCGTACCAGGACACGACGCGCACCAGCTTGCCGTCGATCACCGCCGTCTCCAGGCTGTCGACGGTCGAGGACTGCGGCGAGTGCATCAGGTCGATCGAGACCAGCGGCTCGTCGGTATAGACCAGCACGCCCTTCAGCGCCTCGCTCTCCGACGCCGCCTTCAGGATCGCGTTGACCTCTTCCTTGGTCGTGTCGCGCGCGGGCGTGAAGGTCAGGTCGACCAGGCTGACGTCCGGGGTCGGCACGCGGATGGCCGAGCCGTCCAGCTTGCCCTTCAACTCGGGGAGAACCTCACCCACCGCGCGGGCAGCACCCGTGGTGGTCGGGATCATCGACATGGCGGCGGCGCGGGCGCGGCGCAGGTCGGGGTGGATCTGGTCGAGGATCTTCTGGTCGTTGGTATAGGCGTGGACCGTCGTCATCAGGCCGCGCTCGATACCGATCGCGTCGTTCAGCACCTTGGCGACCGGCGCCAGGCAGTTGGTGGTGCATGAGGCGTTCGACACGATGGTGTGGTCGGCGGTCAGCTTGTCATGGTTGACGCCGTACACGACGGTCAGGTCGACATTCTTGCCCGGCGCCGAAATCAGCACCTTCTTCGCGCCCGCCGCGATATGCTTTTCGCACGACGCCTTGTCGGTGAAGAAGCCGGTGCACTCCAGCACCAGGTCGACGCCCAGTTCCTTGTGCGGCAGGTTGGCCGGATCACGCTCGGCGGTGACGCGGATGCGCTTGCCGTCGATCACGATGTCGTTGCCCTCGGCCGACACTTCGCCCGGATAGCGGCCATGGATGCTGTCGCGGCTGAACAGCCAGGCATTGGACTTGGCGTCGGCGAGATCGTTGATCGCGACCAGTTCCAGCGCGCCCTCGCCACGCTCGAGGATCGCACGCGCGACCAGACGACCGATGCGGCCGAAACCGTTGATTGCAACCTTGACCGTCATGCCAGCAAGCTCCTGTCTCTTACGGGCCGTGCCTTGGACGGCACCGCCCCCGGTTGGATGGAGATCGTTCAGATGATTCCATCGTTCGCGCCACGCCTTTCGGAGCCGCGCGAGTGTCTGTCAACCGCCGCAGCGCCGCTGGCCGTCCAATTCCGGGTTGCCGCATGAAACCAGCCTGCTAAGCCCCTTTCATGCCCGAACCTATTGCCGACGACGTCCTTTCCTCCGTCGAGCGGATCGACCGCGCGATCGCCCGCATCGAACGGGCGATCCGAACCCGCGCCACCAAGGAGGATGCGCTCGCCCGCCGTCACGCCGCGCTGAAGGCGCGCATGGCCGAGGCGGTGAGCGCCCTTGATGACGTCATCAGCCGGGGGAGCGCCGCCTGATGGCCGAGGTGACGATCCTGGTCGGCGACCGGCCGCACCGCGTGGCGTGTCAGGACGGCGGCGAGGCCCGCGTCCGGATGCTGGGCCAGATGCTCGACCAGCGCTGGTCGGCGGCGCTACGCGCCTCGGGCGGCCATAATGGCGAGCGGGCGCTGCTGTTCGTGGCGCTGATGCTGGCCGATTCCCTGGAAGAGGCCGAACGGCGTCCCCCCGCAGGCGCCGCAGTCAGCGAAGCCGCGCTCGCCCGCATCGCCGAGCGGCTGGAGGGGCTGGCCGATGCGCTGGATGAGGAAGGACACCCTTGAGTATCCTTGGGCGCTCGCCTACATGGGTTGGCGGCGGGCTCTGCCCGGTACGAGCCACGATAATCCCTGAGGCTATTCTTCATCCAAGGGGGCTGTCCCTGCCCGGACCCTGGTCCGACGTACATGGTCCCCACCTGACGTATTGGGCGTCGGTGGATATTACGGCAAACGGCCATGGCGGTCCCGCCACCCGCCCCACCCTGTCATGATCGATAAGCGTACCCTGCGCGCCCGGATGCGGGCCCTGCGCGACGCGCACGGCCCCGGCCTGCTGCCGGTGGCAAGGCCCTTTCTGGACCGGCTGTTCCCCAATCTCGTCATTGCCGCCTATCGCCCCCTGAGGGCGGAGGCCGATCCTGCACTGTGGGTCGAGGCCGCGCTTCATGCGGGCGCGACCCTCGCCCTGCCCCATGTCGTCGACCGGGAGAACCCGATCCGCTTCCTGCGATGGGCGCAGGGGCAGGATTTGCATGTCGGAGCGTTCGGCCTGCACCAGCCCGCCGACGACGCGCCGGAATGCCGCCCCGACATCATCCTGACGCCACTGGTCGGCTTCGACCGGCGCGGCAATCGGCTGGGACAGGGCGCAGGCCATTATGACCGCGCCTTTGCCGCCCATCCCGATGCCTGGCGCGTCGGCCTTGCCTGGGGCGTCCAGGCGGTCGAGCAACTGGCGCCCGATCCTTGGGACGTGCCGCTTCACGCCATCGCCACCGAATCGGAATGGATCGTCCCATGACCCCCAGTTGGCGCAAACCCGCCGGAATGCTGCTGATCGTCGCGATCATCATCGCCTGGGCGGCACTGGTCGCCAGCCTGTCCGCGACCATCGGCCAATGGCATTGGGTGTTGCAACTGGCCTTCTACATCGTCGCCGGGATCATATGGATCACACCGATGAAGCCGCTGCTGCGCTGGATGGAGGGTGGTCGGCGCTGACGAAGCCGTCGCTGGGATGACGCGGGGAGAACCCAGCGCTGTCGGCAAACAAAAACGCCATCCCGAAGGATGGCGCGAGTGACGGGGCTCGAACCCGCGACCTCCGGCGTGACAGGCCGGCGCTCTAACCAACTGAGCTACACCCGCTTGAAAGCCATGTGATGCCTACCAATGTAGGCATCGGCCCCAATGGGGATTTCGATATTTTCAGCCATTCCGGTAAGGGAATGGCGCGAGTGACGGGGCTCGAACCCGCGACCTCCGGCGTGACAGGCCGGCGCTCTAACCAACTGAGCTACACCCGCTGAAAGCGTCGAGGCGCGCCAACTAGGCGAGCCTTCCGAACCTGTCAACGCATCATTTCATTTTTCTTGCGGAACGTCCTCCGGGTCGGTTTCGCGGTCGAGATGGGTGAGCGTTCCATGCTCGAACAGGAAGCCCGCGATATCGGGCTTTCCGGCCGCCTTCAGGACGGTTTGCAGGATGATGAGCAGCGGCACCGCCAGCAATGCGCCGAGCGTGCCCCAGACCCATCCCCAGAAGCTCAACGAGATCAGGATCAGCACCGGGCTGATGGTCAGGCGATGTCCGACGATCAGCGGGGTGATGAGGTTCGCCTCGATCAGGTGCATCCCGTACATGATCGCAGGCGGCGCCAACGCGACCCAGATGTCGCTGAAGGTCATCAGACCGCCCACCGCCAGCAGCAGCGCCCCGATCACCGGACCGAAATAGGGGATATAATTAAGCAGCGCGACGATACCGCCCCACATCAGCGGATAGGGCATGCCGAACAGCGACAAGGCCCCCGCCACCGCGCCACCCAAGGCCAGGTTGATGATGGTGATCGTGCCCAGATAGGCCGAGACGTCGTCCACCACCTCCTGGATCACCCGCGCGGTCGCCATCGCGCCGTCGAAGCTGGTCCGCCCGCGAATCGTCTCCTTTCGCATCCGGGTCCAGCCGGACAACACGAAGAAGACGACGAGGACGCCGAACAGGAACTGCACGATCAGCGCCGGTGCCGAGGTCGCCGCCAGTTCGAGGATCGAGCTGGGCGGCGACACGGCCGATGTCTGCGCCTGGCGGATGGGGGTGGAGGCGACCTGGCGCAGCGCCTTGTTCACATAGTGTTCGAGGCTGGAATAGAGGTCGAGCAGGGGCGCCAGATTGGACTGGATGCGCCCGATCCGGCTGGGCAGCAGGCGGAAGAAGTCGGTCGCGGGCACGATGATCGCCGCCAGCGCGATATTCGCGACGATCAGGAACAGGAGCACGCACATCAGTGCCGCGAGCGCCGAGGGCACGCGCCGCCGCTCCAGCCATTCCAATATGGGCACCAGCGCGATCGCGATGACCAGCGCGGTGGTCAGCGGCAGGAAGAATTCGGCCCCCTCATGGAGCGCGAAGGGCAAGGCCAGGATAAATCCCGCCCCCGCCGTCAGGGTCAGCCCGGCGAGCAACCGGTCGCGCCGCATCGCGATCCGCACCGCATCGCGCGGCCCCATGCCCACCGGCACCCCCAGGATCGAATCACCCGCCGGATAAGCCTTGTCGACCACGTCGTCATGCACGTCACTCATGACGGTCACGTTAGCGGCTTTCCCATGGTAGAAAAGCCGCTAACGCCGTCAGACGATGACCTTTATGTCATGTGAGGCGTACATGTCGCCCCATGGGCCGCGTCACCAGGCGCGGGGGATGCCGCCGGTGCGTTCCGCCACCGCATTTTCAATCGACTGAAGCTGGGTCCGGGTCAGCACCCCGGCCTCCATCAGATGGCGCATCAGTTCCTCGGTCAATGCCGCCAGGAAGTGCAGTTCGGCACGTTCCGAGACACCATCATCGTTCACACCGTCCATCGCCTTCTCCCAGCCAGATCGCTGCCGACTGTGTAGCGAGCCCCCCAACAGCGCGAAAGCATCTTTTGGTGCGTCCCAGTTCCACCGCCCCGGCCCGAATCCCGGCCTTTCGGGTTGACGTTTACGTTAACGTTTCCCATCACTTGGCCGATGAACGCGACACCCCGCCCCCGCCCCTCGTCCGATCAACTGGCGCAAGGCCTGGTCGCGCTGCTGGATGTCGAGGAGATCGACACCGATCTCTATCGCGGCGCCCGGCGCCCCGGCGGTCAGGGCCGCGTCTTCGGCGGGCAGGTGATCGCGCAGGCGTTGCAGGCCGCACAGCGCGCCACGGATGCGCCGCGCATCGCCCATTCGCTCCACGCCTACTTCATGCGGCCCGGCGACGAGCGGTTTCCGATCATCTACCGGGTCGAACGCGATTTCGAGGGGCGCAGCTTCGCCACCCGCCGGGTGATCGCGATGCAGAAGGGCAAGCCGATCCTCAACATGGCCTGCTCGTTCCAGACACCCGAAGCGGGCATGCATCATCAGGACGCGATGCCCGACGTTCCCGCGCCCGACGCGCTCCCGTCCGAACACACCCTGCTCGCGCAGCTGGGCGATCAGGTGCCGACGCAGATCCGTGCCTTTCTCGAACGCCCGCGCCCGATCGAGTTGCGTCCCGTCGATCCGCGTCAGATGCTCGCCCCCGAACCACGCGAGCCGGTCCAGGCGATCTGGTTCCGGCTGGTCGCGCCGATCGGCGATGATCCCGCGCTGCACCGGGCGATCCTGGCCTATGCCAGCGATTTCGCGCTGCTCGGCACCTCGACGCTGCCGCACGGGATCAACTGGCTGATCCACGACATGCAGACCGCGAGCCTGGACCATGCGCTATGGCTGCACGAGCCGTTCCGGGCGGACGAATGGCTGCTCTATACGACCGACAGCCCCTGGGCGGGCCATGCGCGCGGGTTCAACCGGGGGCGCATCTTCGCCGCCGACGGGCGGCTGGTGGCCAGCGTAGCGCAGGAAGGGCTGATCCGCCTGCGTGGGGGTGAGCCGGGAGCCATAGGCTAACGGCGGCGGCGATGCCGAAGCCCCGCCCGGCCGGTCCTGCGGGACCGGCTGCACCGTACCGTTTCGGGGCAGACGCCATACCCATTTTAGGATGATGACGGATTTTTCCTCCCTCTCCAGCGCGATGATGTGCAAATACCGGTGACGCACGACACTTCCGCTTCTAAACATGGCCGATCGCGTCGTCATGCGCCGCGACCATCGGAGAGGATGCAAGGGATGGCGGCAACGTCCGTCGGTGAAGGACAGAATACCGAGCGCTATCGGCAGAAGCGTGATGCCATATTGGCGGCGGCGGCGCAGGCGATCAACGAACAATCGGCCAAGGGCCTGACCTTTGCCGATGTCGCGCGCCGCGTCGGGCTGAACACCACCAGCGTCACCTATTATTTCCGCCGCAAGGAGGATCTGGCCGCCGCGGCGTTCGAACACACGCTGGAACGGTTGCTCGCGATGCTGGAAGAGGCCGCCGAAGAGGCGACGCCGCAAGCCCGTGTCGCCCGCTATCTGTCGATCAATATGGCGCGGCTCGCGCGGATCGAACGCGGTGAAGAAACGCCGTTCGCCGTGCTGTCCGACCTGCGCGCGATGGAAGAGCCGATCCGGGGCCGGTTGATGGCCGGTTGGCAAAAGGTCTTCCGCGCCACCCGCAGCCTGTGGGGCCCCGCCCCCAGCCGTGCGCATACCGACCTGCACGGCGCCCGCGCGCATGTCCTGCTGGAAAACACCTTCTGGCTGCCGATGTGGCTGGGCCGGTACGAGCCCGACCAATATGCGCGTGTCGAGGAACGGCTGCTCGACGTGCTGACCCATGGCATCGCCGCGCCCGGTGCGCACTGGTCGCCCGCCATGCTCGACCTCGATGCCCGGACGGCGGACGAGCACGAGCCGGGGCGCGAGGCATTTCTGCTGGCGGCGACGCGGCTCATCAACCAGCTCGGCTATCGCGGCGCCAGCGTACAGCGCATCGCGTCCGAGCTGAACGTGACCAAGGGCAGCTTCTACCATCATCTCGACGCCAAGGACGATCTGGTCGCCGCCTGTTATCGCCGCAGCTTCGACACCATCACCACCGCCCAGCAACTGGCCGACGCCGCCGGGGGCAGCCATTGGCATCGTTTGTCGAGTGCGATCGCGACGTTGCTCGACATCCAGTTCGCCGAGCGCGGGCCGCTGCTGCGCACCACCGCGCTCGCCAGCCTGCCCGGTGACGTGCGCGCCCAGATGGTCGAACGGTCCAACCGGATCGCGCGGCGCTATGCGGGCACGATCATGGACGGCATCGGCGAAGGATCGATGCGCGCGGTCGATGCGCTGATCGCGGCGCAGGCGCTGATGGCGATCCAGAACGCCGCCTTCGACATGCGCAAATGGGCGGGCACGATGGCGCGCCCCCATGCCATCGCGCTCTACGCCTCGACGATCCTCTACGGCATGTTCGACGACCGCTTTCTGGACTGAGGCACACAATTTGCGACAATTGCGGGGGCGGTCCGACATGATCGGGCGACAGCCGGGGCGCAGAAAGGCCATCGTCCGGCGGGGACTTCACCCTTGCCGTCAAGAGGATGCCCACCCCATGCGAAAGACCCTGATCGGCCTTTCCCCCGCCCTGCTGCTGAGCGCCGCGATATTCAGCACGACTGCGGCCCATGCCCAGAGTGACGCACCGCCACCCCCGCCCGGCGGCGGGATGCGCGGCGGCCTGATGGGGCTGCAACCGGATGCCAGCGGCAACATCACCCGCGCCGCCGCGCTCGCCGCTGCCGACCGGCGCTTCGCCGCGATGGATGCCAATCACGACGGCACCGTCACGCCCGAGGAAATGCAGGCCTATCGCGCGCAGCAGCGGGCCGAACGCGCTGCCCGCCGTCCCGAGGGCGCACGCCCCGACCGGCCGGGTCGCCCCGCGCCGCAGCCGATAACCGCCGACGCCTTCCGCGCCCGCGCCGCCGCGATGTTCGATCGGCTCGACACCAATCATGACGGCAAGATCGACCCGGCGGAACGCGCCGCCGCCCCACGCTGGGGCGGCCGTCATGGCGGCGGCATGACCGCCCCCGATCGGCCCCGGCCCGACGCCGACTGATCGACTGCAAGAGGGACGGGCCATTCTCCCCCGGCCCGTCCCTTTTGCGGCTTGCGCCCGCCATGCTAGACACCGATCCTATGTCCGAAACGCCGCATTTGCTGCTCGTCGACGATGAGCGTTCGATCCGCGAGCCGCTGGCCGTCTATCTCACCAAACAGGGTTTCCGCGTGACGCAGGCGGGCGACGCCGCCTCGGCACGCACGCGGCTGGCCGCCTATGCCATCGACTTGGTCATCCTGGACATCATGATGCCGGGCGAGGACGGCCTGTCGCTCTGCCGCCATATCGCCGCGACCAGTGAGGTGCCGGTCATCCTGCTGACCGCGCGGGCCGAGGAAACCGACCGGATCGTCGGACTGGAGATGGGGGCGGACGATTATGTCGTGAAGCCCTTCTCCCCGCGCGAGCTGGCGACGCGTGCCAAGGTCGTGCTGCGCCGGACCCAGGCGGGCGGCGCGCGCCACCATGCACCCGACAGCGGCTCCTATGCCTTTGCGGGCTGGGTGCTGAAATCGGGCGAACGCTCGCTGGTCGACCGCGAGGGTGTGTCGGTGATGCTGTCCACCGGCGAATATAACCTCCTCCTCGCGCTGGTCAGCCGCCCGCGCCAGGTGTTGACCCGCGATCAGTTGCTCGACCTCACCCAGGGGCGCGAGGCCGCCGCCTTCGACCGGGCGATCGACAATCAGGTCAGCCGCCTGCGCCGCAAGATCGAGGCGGACCCTAAATCGCCCGAGATCATCAAGACGGTCTGGGGCGGCGGCTATACGCTCGCCGCCGAAGTCACGCGCCTGTGACGCCCAGGCCCGTGAAGCTCCGCTTCTGGCCACGTCGGCTGGCGGCGCAGATGGCGCTGCTGCTCGCCATCGCGCTGTTCGTGGCACAGGCGATCAGCTTCGTCCTGCTGCTCGGCGAGCGGCGGACGCTGGTGCTGGAGCAGGTGACGGGCCCCTCGGTCGCGCGGCTGAACGACGCGATCGAACGAAGCGCGTTGGGGCGCGGCCCAGGTCCCGATCGCGGTCGGGTGCGGCGATTGCCGGCCAATCCGGTCAAGCCGGACCTGCCCCGCGTCGCCGTCGTCGAATCGATCGTGCGCGAAGGCATGAAGGAACTCGGCCACCCGGTCCGTCAGGTCGTGACCGGCGTCCGCCCGTTCAACACCGCCGATTTCGACTGGCCGCGTCGCCGCTTCGACCGCAACCGCCATCCGGAAGACGAAATACTGATCGCGGTCGAGACGCCGAAAATGGGCTGGTTCGTGACGCGGGCGGGCTGGCCACGCGAGGGGCTGTTCCTGGTCTGGCGCCTCTTCTTCCAGACCTTGATCCTCTACGGCATCATCCTGCTTCCCGTGCTGTGGATCGGGCGGCGCATCTCGCGGCCCTTGCGCGACCTGACCCGCGCGGCCGAGCGGTTCGACCCGCGCGTACCGGGCGAGCCCATTCCCGAACAAGGGCCGCTCGACGTGTCGGGCCTGATCGCCGCCTTCAACGCGCTGCGGCTGCGGATCGGAGCGATGCTGGAGGAAAAGGACCGGATGCTGGGTGCGATCGGGCATGACCTGCGCACGCCGCTCGCCGCGCTGCGCGTCCGGATCGAGTCGGTCGAAGACGAGCAGGACCGGCTGCGCATGGCCGACACCATCGCCGAGATGAACAAGACGCTGGAGGATATCCTCTCGCTGGCGCGCATGGGGCGGCCGAGCGAGGCGGAGACCGATGTCGACCTGAACGCGCTGGTCGATGCGGTCGTCGCCGACTTCCACGATCTGGGGCAGGACGTGACCTTCGAGGAGCGCGGGCGCCTGCGCCTGAAACTGCGCCCCTCGCTGATGCGGCGCGCGGTGCGCAATCTGATCGAGAATGCGGTCAAATATGGCCATGCCGCCGATGTCCGCATCGATGCGCAGGCCGAGCATGTCGCGATCATCGTCGCCGACCAGGGCCCCGGCATCGCCGAGGAGCAGTTGGAGACGGTGTTCGATCCCTTCACCCGGTTGGAAACCTCGCGCAACCGCGACACCGGTGGGGTGGGCCTGGGCCTCGCCCTCGCCCGCTCGATCGTGCGCGAGGCGGGGGGCGACATTCGCCTCACCAACCGGCCCGAGGGCGGACTGGCGGCGACGATTACCCTGCCGCGCTCCTAGATCAGGCGGTTTTCTCCACCCGCAGCATCGCCAGCGCCGCCAGCCCCATCACCGCAGCGGCGATCGCCATCGCCCAGACCAGATTGTCGGCAAAGAAATGCCCGACCACCGCACCCATGATCGACGATACGATCAACTGCGGCAGTACGATAAAGATGTTGAACAACCCCATGTAGATACCCAGCTTTTCTGCCGGAAGCGCGGCCGACAGGATCGCATAGGGCATGGTCAGGATCGAGGCCCAGGCGATGCCGACCAGCACCATCGACCCCATCAGCCACCACGCGTCACGGATCACCAGAAACGACGCGAACCCCGCCGCGCCGCTCAGCAGCCCCAGGATATGCGTATTCCGCCGCCCGATCGCCCGCGCCAGCGGCGGCAGCGCGAAGGCCCAGAGCGTTGCCACCCCGCTATAGACCGCGAACAGCACCCCGACCCAGTTCGCGCCCGCGTTGAACGCGGCGCTGTTCGCATCGCTGCTATGAAAGACCCGCTCGGCGACGATTGGCGTCGTGTAGATCCACATGATGAACAGCGCCGACCAGGTGAAGAACTGAACGAGCGCAAGCCGCTTCATCGTTAAAGGCATGGCGGCCAGATCGGCAAGGATCTGGCTGAGCGCATTACTCCCCCGCCCATCCCGAACCAGCACGGCGCTGACGATCTTTGCGAGACCAAAGGCGATCAGCCCGCCGCCCAGCAGATAGACCGGCTTGTCCAGCCCCAGCCAGCCGACGCCCGCGACGATCACCGCCCCGCCCGCGATCCAGAGCGGCGCCGTGCCCATCCGATCGCTGGGCGCGGCATCGCTATGCGTCGCCTGCCCTTCATCGCTATCGGCAAAGGCGGCGAGTTGCTCGGGCGCATATTCACGCGTGGTCAGGACGGTCCACAACACTGCAATGAACAGGGCCACGGCACCGATATAAAAGCCATAGCGCACCGAGGGCGGCACCTCGCCCGGTGCGGCGACATTAGCGACATGGAAGACATCGGTCAGCACCATCGGGGCCAGCGACCCCAACACCGCCCCCGCGCCGATGAACCCGGTCTGGAACGCATAGCCCGCCGTCCGCTGGCGGCTGGGCAACATGTCGCCGACAAAGGCGCGGAACGGCTCCATCGACACGTTGAGCGAGGCGTCGAGCAGCCAAAGCAGCATCGCGGCCGCGACCAGCCCGCCCGCATTGGGCATCCCCACCAGCGCCAGCGTCGCGAGCACCGCGCCTGCCAGGAAATAAGGCCGCCGCCGCCCGAACCGTCCCCAGGTCCGGTCGCTATAATGGCCGATCACCGGCTGGACGAGCAGCCCGGTCAGGGGTGCGGCGATCCACAGGAACGCCAGGTCCTTCTCGGCCGTCCCCAGCGACTGGAAGATGCGGCTGACATTGGCGTTTTGCAGAGCAAAGCCGATCTGGATGCCGAAAAAGCCGAACGAGGTGTTCCACAACCCCCAAAAGCCCTGACGCGGCTTCTCCATAGTCTCTCCCAACATATTATTTTCGTTATGATTATGGTCTGATACTTGACCCGCGCACGACGAGCGTGGCGGGCAGCAGGGTCGGCGTTCGCGGCTTGCCCGCAATCTCGGCGAGCAGCGCCCTCACCAGCAATCGTCCGGCGGCGGCGGCGTCCTGGATCACCGTGCTGAGCGGCGGATGCGCAAAACTCGCCGCCGGAATATCGTCGAAGCCGACCAGCGAGATATCGGCGGGCACGCGGAACCCCGCCTCCGTCACGACCCGCAGCGCGGCCAGCGCGATCAGATCGCTGGCCGCCATGATCCCGTCAAAGGACCGCCCCCGCGCCAGCAAGGCGCGCGCCGCCTGTTCGCCCGCCTCTTCGCTGGAAATCGCACCGACCTGCAGCGCCGGATCGCAGTCCAGCCCCGCCTCGGCCAACGCGTCGCAATAGCCGCGATAGCGATCGTGAAATTCGGGATAATGGTCGGTCGCATCGCCCAGAAAGGCGATCCGCTTGCGCCCCTGCGCGATCAGATGCCGCGTCGCGGCCAGTGCGCCCGCATGATTGTCGCAGCCGATAGTCAGCCCCGGCTGCCCCGGCGTCACCGATCCCCAGCGCACGAAATGCGTGCCGCGCGCGACCAGCGTCTCCAACTGTTCGCGGTAATCGGCATAGTCGCCATAGCCCAGCAGGATCAGCCCATCGGCACGGTGGCTGTCCTCATAATCCGCCTGCCAGTTGCTGGTCGGGTTCTGGAACGAGACGAGCAGGTCGTAGCCGACCTCCGCGCAACTCTCCATGATGGAGCCCAGCATGCCGAGAAAGAACGGGTTGATGAGCGTCCGCCCCGGCGAGGGATCGCGGAAGAGGAGCAGCGCCAGCGTGCGGGTCTGCCCGCTGCGCAGATTGGAGGCGGCGCGGTCGACCGTATAGTTCAGGGTCTTGGCAATCGCCTCGATCCGCGCGCGGGTGGCGGCGCTGACCGAGGGGCTGCCGCGCAGCGCACGGCTGACCGTCGGCTGCGATACGCCCGCCATTTGCGCGATGTCGAACGATGTGGGCTTTCGCGGACCGGCCAAATCGATGCTTCCTCCTCTCCGCCCCGCTTACCGGCTTTCCTGAGCCGGGTTAAGCAGAAGCGCTGTCGTAATAATGCAACAGGCCGATCCGGCCGCATTGAATACGTATGCGGCATCATTCCTTTTCGGTGCGCGTCCTTTCACAGGAGGGGCAACAACCATACCCGTCCTTTGAACGAAGACGGGGTTTCCTGGAGGGGATTTCATGACGGTTCGCCCTGGGGCGCCGGCCGATGCCGCGCGCTCGTTCCTGAAGCTCGGGGTCAGCACGCTGGCCATGGTCATCGCCGCGCCCGCCTTCGCGCAAAGCGCCGCGATCGTGCCCGCACCCACCACCGGCCAGGCCGATGCCGCCGCCCAGCAGGCCCAGGCCGAATCCGAGCCAGGCGATATCGTCGTCACCGGCTTTCGCGCCGCGCTGGAAAATGCCGTCGCCGAGAAGAAGAACCGCGACCTGGTCGTCGAGTCCGTCTCGGCCGAGGATATCGGCAAGCTGCCCGACGCCTCGATCGCCGAGTCCATCGCCCGCCTGCCCGGCGTCACGTCGCAGCGCGTCAATGGCCGCTCCAATGCCATCTCGATCCGCGGCTTCGCCCCCGATTTCTCGACCACGCTGCTGAACGGGCGCGAGCAGACCTCGACCGGCGACAACCGCGCGGTCGAATATGACCAGTATCCGGCGGAAGTCGTCAACCAGGTCCTGATCTACAAGACGGCCAATGCCGGGCTGATCGGCCAGGGCCTGTCGGGCACCGTCGACCTGAAGACCATCCGCCCGCTCGATTACGGCAAGCGCGTGATCTCGGTCGGTGCGCGCGGCACCTATGCCGATATCGGCAAGCTGAATGCGGGGTCGAAGGATTTCGGCTACCGCGCCAGCGCGACCTATGTCGACCAGTTCGCCGACGACACGATCGGCGTCGCGCTGTCGGCCAGCTATCTGAACGAACCATACCAGATTCAGGAAGGCAATGCCTGGGGTTATGCCCAGACCACGGTCGGCGGCCAGCCGGTCGACGTCATCGGCGGGTCCAAATCCTATGTCACCTCGACCACGCTGAAGCGCCTCGGCCTGTCGGGCACGGTGCAGTGGCGGATGAGCGACACGTTCACCAGCACGCTCGACGGCTTCTATTCCGACTTCAACGACGACCAGATCAAGCGCGGCATCGAACTGCCGCTGCAATGGGGTTCGGGCACGTCGCTGACCAATGCGGTGGTCAATAACGGCCTCGTCACCTCGGGCACCTTCAACAAGGTCGAAGGCGTTGTCCGCAACGACTCGTTCCAGCGCAAGGCCAAGCTCTATTCGTTCGGCTATAACGGCAAGTACAAGGGCGATGACGGCTGGAGCGCGTTCATCGACCTCAGCTATTCGCGCACCGACCGCGACGAGGTGACGCTGGAAACCTATAGCGGCACCGGATACGGCCAGGGCAATGGCGCGACCGATACGATCGGCTTCGTAACCGGGCCCACCGGCACCGTGTTCAAGCCGACGCTCAACTATTCCGACCCCAACCTCATCCAGCTGACCGATCCGCTGGGCTGGGGCGGCTCGACGCGGCAGGCGGGCTATTTCAACGACCGCAAGATCACCGACCAGATCAAGCAATACCGCGTCGAGATCGAACGCGAGGTCGAGACGCCGATCGTCAGCGCGTTGCGCTTCGGCCTGAACTATACCGATCACGTCAAGTCGCTGGCGCCGAACGAGTCCTTCGTGACGCTGCCGGGTGGTGCGACCATCGCGCCGTTGCCGCAGCAATATCGCCAGACGCCGACCGACCTGACTTATCTGGGTCTGGGACCGATGCTCAGCTACGATCCGCGCGCGCTGCTGGCGGGCGGGGTCTATACGCTGACGCCCAACACCAGCCCCGACGTGCCCGCCAAGGCCTATACCACGACCGAGCATCTGATGACCGCCTATCTCCAGGCGGACCTGAAGGCGCAACTCGGCACCGCCGAGCTGACCGGCAATGTCGGCGTGCAGGCGGTCGGCACCGAGCAGAAGTCGCGCGGGCTGATCTATAACGGCACCGGCTATACCAACATCACCCAGGGCGCCGATTATTGGGACATCCTGCCCAGCGCCAACCTGTCGCTGCGCCTGCCCAGCGACTGGGTGTTCCGCGTGGCGGCGGCGCGCCAGATGATGCGGCCCCGCTTCGACGATATGCGGGTTGCGCTGTCCTATGGCTTCGACGCGGCACAGGGCATCATCTCGGGCAATGGCGGCAATCCCTATCTCCGCCCGATCCGCTCCAACTCCTATGACGTGACGGTCGAGAAATATTTCGGCACGCGCGGCTACCTCGCCGCGCAGGGCTTCTACAAGGATCTCAAGAGCTTCGTTTACAATCTTGAGCAGCCTTACAATTATGCCGGTCTACCGCTGCCCGCCTCGCTGCCTGCGGGCATTCCGACGCAAGGGCGCATCACCCGGCCGATCAACGGCACCGGCGGCAAAATCTACGGCGTCGAACTGGCGGGGACACTGCCGCTGGGGCAGATCGTCGGCTTCCTCGACGGCTTCGGCCTGACGGGCGGTGGCTCCTACACCAAGACCGAGATCACCCCGACCCCCGGTGGCGATCCGGAGGACATTCCCGGCTATTCGCGCTGGGTGGCGAATGGCACGGCCTTTTTCGAGAAATGGGGCCTGAATATTCGCGGCTCGGTCCGCTACCGCTCGACCTTCGTGGGTGAGTTGTCGGGCTTCGGCGCCAATCGTGTCCGCCGCCGCGCGATCGACGAGACGATCGTCGACGGCCAGATCGGCTATGACTTCCAGGAGGGCGCATTCAAGGGCCTGTCGATCTTCCTGCAAGGCCAGAACCTGACCGATACGCCGTTCGTCACCACCAATGCCGGTCGCCGTGACGAGGTGATCGACTATCAAAGCTATGGCCGCCGGTTCCTGGCCGGGTTTACCTATCGCTTCTGATGACCATACCCCCGCGCCGGTCGATCGGCTGGCGCGGGGCATTGTGAGACGCCTTATGGACGCCGCCCCCTCCCCAGACCGTATCGCGCGCCCGGCCGTTACACAGCGCGTGGTGATCGTCGGCGGCGGCACCGCCGGATGGATGGCGGCGGCGGCACTCGCGCGGTTCGTCCCCGCCTCCACCCGCATCACCCTGATCGAGTCCGACGCGATCGGCACCGTCGGGGTTGGCGAGGCGACCATCCCTGGCATCCGCCTGTTCAACCAGATGCTGGGGCTGGACGAGGCCGCGTTCCTCCGCGCCACCCATGGCAGCTTCAAGCTGGGCATCAGGTTCGAGGGCTGGTCGGGCGACGGCAGCGGCTATCTCCACGCCTTTGGCAGTATCGGGCGCGGACTGGGTCTGGTGCCGTTCCACCATTATTGGCTGCGCGGCGGCGGGGCGGCGAACCCCGCCTCGCTCTGGGGGCATATGGCGAGCGCCCAGGCCGCGATGGCCGGGCGCTTTGCCCCCGATCCGGGCCGCCCGGACCTGCCGAGCGGGCTGGCCTGGGCCTATCATTTCGACGCCAGCCTCTATGCCGCGCTACTGCGTCGCCATGCCGAGGCGGCAGGTGTGGTGCGGGTGGAGGGCAGGATCGCCTCGGTCGCGCGCGACATGGCCGGGCGGATCGATCATGTCGCGCTGGAGGGGGGACATCGCGAACCGGGCGACCTGTTCATCGACTGCTCGGGCTTTCGCGGGCTGCTGATCGGCGAGACGCTGGCCGAGCCGTATGACGACTGGTCCGACCTGCTCCCCTGCGACCGCGCGCTGGCCGTGGCGGGCGAGCGGGCCAGCCCCCTGCCTCCCTATACCCGCGCGATCGCGCACGAAGCGGGGTGGCGCTGGCGCATTCCGCTTCAGCATCGCACCGGCAACGGCCTTGTCTATGACAGCCGCCACCTGTCCGAGGATGAAGCGACCGACCGGCTGCTCCCGGCTTTGGGGGGAGAGGCGACGGGCGCGCCGCGCCTGCTGCGCTTCACCACGGGGCGGCGGCGGCGCGCCTGGGTCGGCAATTGCGTCGCGCTGGGGCTGGCGGCCGGGTTCCTGGAGCCGCTGGAGTCGACCAGCATTCACCTGATCCAGTCGGCTATCGCCCGGCTGCTGGACTATTGGCCGGGGCCGATGCTCCAGCCGGTCGAGATCGACGCCTATAATCGTCTGACCGAGGCCGAGTGGCTGGGTGTACGGGACTTCCTGATCCTGCATTACCATGCCAATGCGCGCCCCGAGCCCTTCTGGGTCGAGCGACGCGCGGTGCCGCTGCCCGATAGCCTCGCGGCCCGGATCGCCCTGTTCCGCGCGAACGGCCGCATCCAGCGCGATGGCGACGAACTCTTTGCCGAGCCCGCTTGGGCGCAGGTGATGATCGGTCAGGGCATCTTGCCCGCCGGGCATCACGCACTGGCCGATGCGGTGTCGCCGGACGAACTCGACGAATTCCTCACCCTCACCCGGCGTCACGCCGCGCAGGTGGCCGCGCGGCTACCGACGCACGACGCTTTTCTGACCGCGCATTGCGCCGCGCCCGTTTCGAAGGTTCCCGCATGAAGTCGCTGCTGCTCGCCCTGCTCGCCACCGCAACGCCCTTGGCCGCGCAGGATTACCGCCAGCGCCTGCCGCAGGACGAGGTGATCTATTTCGTCCTGCCCGACCGGTTCGAGAATGGCGACCCGTCCAACGACCGCGGCGGCCTGAAGGGCGGACCGCTGATCACGGGTTTCGATCCGACGCACAAGGGCTTCTACCATGGCGGCGACCTGAAGGGGCTGACCAAGCGGCTCGACTATATTCAGGGGCTGGGCGCGACCGCGATCTGGCTGGGGCCGATCTTCAAGAACAAGCCGGTTCAGGGCGCCAAGGGGCAGGAGAGCGCGGGCTATCACGGTTACTGGATCACCGACTTCACCACGGTCGACCCGCATCTGGGCAGCGAAGCGGACCTGCATGCCTTTATCGCCGCCGCCCATGCGCGGGGGATGAAGGTCTATATGGACATCATCGTCAACCACACCGCCGACGTGATCCAGTATCGCGAATGCGCGGAGGGCTCGCCCTGCCCGTACCGCGACCGCGCGACCTATCCCTATCAACGGCGCGGCGGCGTGAACGGCCGGGCGATCAATCCGGGCTTTGCGGGCGACGATGTGCAGACCCCCGCCAACTTCGCGACGCTGATCGACCCGAACTACGCCTATACGCCGTACGTCCCGGCGGGTGAAAAGAACGCCAAGACCCCCGCCTGGCTCAACGACCCGATCTATTACCACAATCGCGGCAACTCGACCTTCGAGGACGAGAGTTCGACCATGGGCGATTTTTCGGGACTCGACGATCTGTTCACCGAAAACCCGCGCGTGATCGCGGGGATGATCGACATATACGGCGGCTGGATCGACCGGTTCGGGATCGACGGCTTTCGTATCGATACCGCCAAGCATGTGGACCCGGCATTCTGGCGCCGCTTCGTGCCTGCGATGCTGGCGCGGGCCAAGGCGAAGGGCATCCCCAACTTCCACATCTTCGGCGAGGTGACGGCGGGGATGGAGCCAGGCGCCCTTGCCCGCTGGACCAAGATTGCCGACTATCCGGCGGTCCTCGACTTCGCCTTCATGAACGCGGTGATCCAGACCGTCGCCGAGAACAAGCCGACGCGTATCCTCTCCAACCTGTTCGAGGGTGACGTGCTCTACGCCAAGGAGGAAGCGACGGCGGACATATTGCCGACCTTCCTCGGCAATCACGACCATGGCCGCTTCGCCCGTGACGTGAGGCAGGCCAACCCCAACGCCTCGGACGCGGAAATCCTGAAGCGCGTCGAACTCGGTCATGCCATGCTGCTGACCTTGCGCGGCGTACCGACCATCTATTCGGGCGACGAACAGGGCTTTGCGGGCGACGGCAATGACCAGGACGCACGCGAGGACATGTTCGCCAGCAAGGTCGCAAGCTATAACAACAACACGCTCGTCGGCACGACGAAGACGACCGCGACCGACAGCTTCGTGACCAGCCACCCGCTTTATCGCGAGATCGCGGCGCTCGCCCGCCTGCGCGTCGCCAACCCCGCCCTCACGCGCGGGCGGCAGGTGATCCGCGCGCGGGGCGATGCGCCGGGGCTGTTCGCGGTGTCCCGTTTCGACCCCGCCACGGGACGCGAATATGTGATCGCGTTCAACACCTCGGGCAAACCGATCACCCAGGCCGTTCAGGTCGAAACCGGCTCGCAGCGTTTCACCGCCATGGCGGGTGCCTGCGCCCCGAGCGCCGCCGCGCCGGGGAGCCTGATGTTGGAATTGCCCGCCTTCGGCTATGCCGTCTGCGCGGCGGAGAGCCGTTGATGACCAAGACCATCCCCCACGCCGCACGCCCCTGGTGGAAGGGCGCGGTGATCTATCAAATCTACCCGCGTAGCTTCGCCGACAGCAATGGCGACGGCATCGGCGACCTGCCGGGCATCACCGCGCGCCTCGATCATGTCGCCAGCCTGGGGGTGGATGCGATCTGGCTGTCGCCCTTCTTCACCTCGCCGATGAAGGATTTCGGCTATGACGTGGCGGATTACCGCGACGTCGATCCGATCTTCGGCACGCTCAAGGATTTCGACGCGCTGGTCGCCCGAGCCCACGAACTGGGTCTGAAGGTCGTCATCGATCAGGTGTACAGCCACACCTCCGACGAACATCCCTGGTTTACCGAGAGCCGGTCGAGCCGCACCAATGCCCGCGCCGACTGGTATGTCTGGGCCGATGCCAAGCCCGACGGCTCGCCGCCGTCCAACTGGCAGTCGGTATTCGGCGGCCCCGCCTGGACCTGGGACGCCCGGCGCGGGCAATATTACCTCCACAATTTCCTGAAGGAGCAGCCGCAGCTTCACGTCCATCACCCGGACGTGCAGGCCGAGTTGCTGGCGACGGCGCGCTTCTGGCTCGACCGGGGAGTGGACGGCTTCCGCCTCGATGCGATCAACTTCATGATGCACGAGCCGACTTTCCGCGATAACCCGCCCGCCCCCGACACCGGCAAGACGCGCACCCGGCCGTTCGACTTCCAGCTGAAGCTCTATAATCAGAGCCATTCCGACATCGTGCCGTTCCTGGAACGCATCCGCGCCACGCTGGACGAGTATGGCGACCGCTTCACCGTAGCCGAGGTCGGCGGCGACGAGGCCGACCGCGAGATGAAGCTGTTCACGGCGGGCGATCACCGGCTCAACACCGCGTACGGCTTCGACTTCCTCTATGCCGACCGGCTGACCCCGCGCATCGTCGCCGAGGCGCTGGCGAAATGGCCCGCCGAGCCTGGTACGGGCTGGCCGAGCTGGGCGTTCGAGAATCACGACGCGCCGCGCGCCGTGTCGCGCTGGACCACGCCGGAGCATCGCGAGCCGTTCGCGCGGATGAAGATGCTGCTGCTCCTGTCGCTGCGCGGCAATGCGTTTCTCTATCAAGGCGAGGAGCTGGGGCTGACGCAGGTCGATGTACCGTTCGAGCGGCTGGTCGACCCGGAGGCGATCGCAAACTGGCCGCTGACCCTGTCGCGCGACGGGGTGCGCACGCCGATGCCGTGGAGCAGCAATGCCATTAACGGTGGTTTTTCGGACGCCGAGCCGTGGCTGCCCGTCGGGCCGGATCATGCCGCACTGGCAGTCAACCGGCAGGACGGCGACCCGGACTCGCTCCTGAACCTCACCCGTCGCCTCGTTCGCCTGCGCGCGGAAACGCCAGCGCTGGCGGTCGGCGACCTGACGCTGCTCCATGCCGACGACCAGCTGCTCGCGTTCGAGCGGCGCGAGGGCGACCAGCGGCTGCTCTGCCTGTTCAATCTGGGCGACACGCCCATGACCCTGCCCCCTGCCCTGCCGCGTGGTGGGCGGGTTCTGGTCCAGATCAATAGCGCCACCGATGAACGCCTGGGCGCGTTCGGGGCGGCGATCCGGGAGATGACTGTATGAAGACGACCATTGCCTTGGGACTGGGCCTGATCGCCAGCGCCGCCCATGCCCAGAACGGCCCCGCCGATCCGGCGGTCAATGAGACGTTCAAATTCGCCAAGCCCGTCGGCCAGCCCGACGCGGTGGAAACCTCGCCCAATGGCAAGATCACAGTACAGGTCTCGACCGACAATGACGGTCGCGCCGTTTATATGATCGCACGGAACGGCAAGGCGATCGTCGCGCCGTCTCGCCTGGGCATGATGTTCGCTGACGCGCCCAAGATCGAGCGAGGGATGAAAATCGAGTCCGTCGCCCACGCCAAGTCCGACACCAGCTGGACCCAGCCTTGGGGCGAGTGGCGCACCATCCGCGACAATCACCGCGAGATGCGCGTCCGCCTGATGGAATCGAGCGCGCTCCATCGCCGCTATGACGTGGTGTTCCGGGTGCAGGACGACGGCGTCGGCTTCCGCTACGAGTTTCCCGAGCAACAGGGGCTTCCACACGCGAACATCGCTGAGGAACTGACCGAGTTCAACATCGCGCAAGACGGCACGGCGTGGTGGAAGCCCGCTTTCCTGTGGAACCGCGAAGAGTATCTCTACAACCGCACCCCCATCAACGCGGTCGGCACGGCGGCGACGCCGATCACCATGAAGCTGGACGACGGCACCCATATCGCCATCCATGAGGCGGCGCTGGTCGACTATGCCAGCATGGGGCTGATGAAGACCGAGGGCAACAGCTTCAAGGCGGTGCTCACCCCCGGCTCGGGCGCGCCCAAGGTCATGAAGACCGGCGCGTGGGAAACGCCGTGGCGGACCATCCTGATCGCCCCCGACGCGGGCGGGCTGTATATGAGCCATCTGATGCTCAACCTGAACGAGCCCAACAAGCTGGGCGACGTATCCTGGGTGAAGCCGGGCAAGTTCGTCGGCGTCTGGTGGAAGATGATCAAGGGCGAATGGAGCTGGGCACGCGGCCCCCGCCACGGCGCGACCACCGCGAACGTGAAGACCTATATCAACTTCGCCGCGAAATACGGCATCCCCGGCGTGCTGGTCGAGGGGTGGAATATCGGCTGGGACGGCGACTGGGCGGGCAATGGCTCGGCGATGCAGTTCGCCACCCCGGCGGAGGATTTCGACGCCGATGCGCTGGCGAAATACGCCAAGTCAAAAGGCGTCTCGCTGATCGGCCATCATGAGACGGGCGGCGCGGTCAGCCACTATGAGAGCCAGTTCGACCCGGCCTTCAAGTTCGCCGCCGATCATGGCGAGCATGTCGTCAAGACCGGCTATGTCGCCGATGCCGGGCAGATCGAGCGGGTGAACGCGGACGGCTCGGTGTCGCGCGAGTGGCATGAGGGCCAGTGGATGGTGAACCACCATCTGCGCGTGCTGGAGGCCGCCGCCAAGTACAAGGTGTCGATCGATGCCCACGAGCCGGTCAAGGACACCGGCCTGCGCCGCACCTATCCCAACTGGCTGGCGCGCGAGGGCTCGCGGGGGATGGAGTATAACGCCTGGGCCGGAAAGAACCCGCCCGAGCATGAGGCGAACCTGACCTTCACCCGGATGCTCGAAGGCCCGATGGACTTCACGCCGGGCGTGCTCAGCCTGACCGGCACCGACAACAGTCCGATCCAGTCGACCATCGCCAAGCAACTGGCGCTGTATGTCGTGCTCTATTCGCCGGTGCAGATGGCGGCGGACACGCCGGAGAATTACGCAAAATATCCAGAAGCCTTCCGCTTCATCGCGGATGTGCCGGTCGATTGGGAGGATAGCCGGGTGCTGAACGGCGAGGTTGGCGATTATGTCACCTTCGCGCGGCGGGACCGAAAGAGCCGCGACTGGTATATCGGCTCGATCACCGACGAGAATGCGCGGGACTTGACCGTGACGCTGGACTTCCTGGAGCCGGGCAAGACCTATGAGGCGCAGGTCTACAAGGACGGTCCCGGCGCGACCTATGCGACCGAGGCGCGCCATTCCATCGCGTTCGAGACCAAGCGGGTGAAGAAGGGCGATACGCTGACCCTGTCGCTGGCCCCCGGCGGCGGCCAAGCGATCCGGTTGAAGGCTCTGTAACGCAAAAAATCCTCCCCAAGCTCTGCTTGGGGAGGATTTAAGCGGTTACTTCGTCGGGAAACCGCGCTGCTTCAACAACGCGTTCACATCCGGATCACGCCCCCGGAACGCGCGGTACGCTTCCGCCCGGTCGGTCTCATTCCCCGTCGACAACAGAATACGCGCGAAGCGATCCGCTGTCGCCTTGTCCCACGGACTGCCCGCTTCCTCGAACGCGGCGAAGGTGTCGGCGTCCATCGTCTCCGACCAGAGATAGCTGTAATACCCGGCCGAATAGCTGTCCGACGAGAACAGGTGATTGAACTGCGGCAGGCGGTGCCGCATCACCAGCTCCTTCGGCATCCCGATCTCCTTTAGGGTCGCCGCCTCGAATGCCGCCGGATCGACCACGCCATCAGCAATGGTGTGCAGCTTCATGTCGACGATCGCCGAGGACAGATATTCGGTCGTCGCAAAGCCCTGGTTGAAGGTCTCCGACGCCTTGATCTTGTCGAGCAGCGCCTGCGGCATGGGCTGGCCGGTCTTGTAGTGGCGCGCATATTTGTCGAGCACGTCGCGGGTCAGCAGCCAATGCTCGTTCACCTGGCTGGGATATTCCACGAAGTCGCGCGGCGTGCCCGCGAGCCCCGGATAGGTGACGTTCTGGAGCATCGCGTGTATCGCGTGGCCGAATTCGTGGAACAGCGTCTCGGCATCGTCCAGGCTGATGAGCACCGGCTCGCCCTTCGCACCCTTGGCGAAGTTGTTGTTGTTCGACGACAGGACATTCTGCACCGGCGGCAGGTTGCGCTGGCCGCGATAGGTGTTGGCCCAGGCGCCCGAACGCTTGCCGGTCCGCGCGAAATCGTCGCGGTAGAACAGGCCCACTTCCTTGCCGTTGCGGGTCACATGCCAGACGCGCATGTTCGGCTCGAACACCGGAACCGTGCCGGTGATCTCCTTGAACTCCAGCCCATAGAGCCGGTTCGCGGCATAGAGCGAACCCTGGATGATGTTGTTCAGCTCGAAATAGGGCTTCAACTCGGCCTGATCGAGGTCGTAGCGGCTCTTGCGGACCTTCTCCTGATAGAAGCGATAGTCCCAGGGCTCGATGGTGATCTTCGCGCCATCCTTATCCGCAATCGCCTGCATGTCGCGGACTTCCTCGGCGACGCGCGCCTTGGCGGCGGGCCAGACGCGCATCATCAGGTCCATCGCGGCGGCCGGGGTCTTGGCCATGGTGTCCTGCATCCGCCAGTCGGCATGGGTCTTGAAGCCCAGCAGATGCGCGCGGTTGGCGCGCAGGCGGACGATGCGGGCGATGGTCGCCTTGGTATCGTTGATATCGCCATTGTCGCCGCGCTTGGTAAAGGCGCGCCATACCTGCTCGCGCAAGCCCCGGTCGGTGGCGAAGGTCAGCACGGGATCGACCGCTGACCGCGTGTTGACGATCGCCCAGCCCTGTTGCCCGCGCTCGGCCGCCGCCGCTTTCGCCACCGCCTTCACGCTGTCGGGCAGGCCTGCCAGCCGCCCCTCGTCGGTTACGATGATCGCGGTGCCTTCATCGGCCAGCAGCCGCTGCGAAAACTCGCTGAAGTTGATCGCGAGGTTCTGGTTGAAGGCGGACAGTTCCTCCTTCTGTGCCGGCGTCAGCTTGGCACCCTGCCGCACGAAGCTGTCATAAGTTCGTGTGACCAGCCGCTTCTGCTGCGCGTCGAGGCCCGAGGTATCGCGGGCCTTGTAGATCGCCTCGATCCGGGCGAACAGCTTGGGGTTGAAGGTGATGGCGTCCGACGCCTTGGACAGCTTGGGCGACCATTCGCGGTCGAGCGCCTGATAGGCGGGCGTGTTCATATTGCCGGTCATCACCCCGAACAGCGTCATCACGCGGTTCAGCGTCTGCCCGGCATTCTGCATCGGCACGAAGGTATTGGCGAAGGTCGGCTTGGCCGGATTGTTGGCGATCCGGTCATAGTCTTGCTGACGCTCAGCCAGCGCCGCCTCGAACGCCGCGGGGAACAGTTCGGGCTTCACCTTGTCCCAGGGCGGCACCCCGCCATAGGGGCCGGTCCAGGGGGCGATCAACGGATTGGCGGCGGGGGCCTGGGCCGCCTGGGGTGGAGACGCCATGGCGGACGTACTCAAAAAGGCCGCCAGAGCGGCGGCGAGGGACAGATGACGCAATGTGAACTCCCGGTCATGAAACGCGCGTCATCACCATAAACCCATGTTTCGGCGGGTAAAGTCTTGCGCCCACCACCGTCGTCATCCGCCGCTCGGGGCCTCATCCCCCATGGCGCTCCAGTGTCGGGCCGCCGCCATAGAGATAGCCGGGATCGAAATCCGCCAGCGCCGCCAGCGTGTCGAGGTCGAGGATGCGCGCCTCACCGGTACGAAAGGTCATCAGCCCGCGCTCGCGCAGCGACCGGAGCACACGGTTGAGATGGACGGGAGTGATCCCCACCGCCTCGGCCAGATCGATCTGCGTCACCGGGAAGCGGAACGCGCCGTCATGCACCAGATCGACCATCGAAAGGCGCGCATGAAGCTCGCAGAACAGATGCGCGACCCGCCCGTCCGCCTCCAGCCGCCCCAGGCGGAACACCCATTCGCGATGCATCGCAGCATCGAGCAGCGTCGAGAACCAGAGCAACCGCGTCAACCGAGGCCGATGCGCGACAATCTCCTCCAGCCGATCATGGCCCGCCAGTGCGACGCGAACCGGGGTCAGCGTCGCCACGTCATGGTCGAGATGGCGCATCGCGAAGCCGTGCAGGTCGACGAAATCGCCGGGGACGTGGAAGGCGACGATCTGGCGATTGCCATGCCGATCGTCCATGTATCGGCACATCACGCCTTCGAGCAGCAGGCTGCTATGCCGCACCCGCTCGTCGCGCCGGATGACGATCGTTCGCGCCGGGATGCTGCGCACCTCGTCGATGCTGTCTTCCAGTATCGCGGCGTCGTCGGGCGTCATCGCGTCGCGGCCGCGCCCCTTCAGGAACAGATGGGTCAGGCGCGACTGATCGTCATCGCGCCTTTGGTCGCGTAGCCTGTCGATCGCGGAAACGGACATGACATATCCCTCGCCCAGTGTTCGAAGGGGAAATCCCTCGCATGGGCAAAGTGTTCCGCAAGCGACACGATCGGCGGGTCAGTCGCCGATCGGCTTGCCCGCCGCCCGCACCGGATCGCCGCCATGCGAAAGGCCTTCCGGTGCCTTGCGGTTGCTGCGCACCGACGCCCAGAAGGACAAACCGATCAGCGTCGCGCCGATCAGGCCGGTAATCGTCTCGGGGATATGGAACCGGACCGACAGCAGCATGATCGCGGCCAGCGCGACGATGGCATAGAAGGCACCGTGCTCCAGATAGCGATATTGGGCGAGCGTGCCATGATCGACCAGCATGATCGTCATCGAACGGACGAACATCGCACCGATACCCAGCCCCAGCGCGATGATGAACAGGTTGTTCGACAAGGCGAACGCCCCAATCACCCCGTCGAACGAGAAGCTGGCGTCGAGCACTTCAAGATAGAGGAAGGCGGCAAAACCCGATCGCGCCGCAGCCCCGGTCGCGGCGTCGCCGTCACCCTCCAGCAGGACGCCGATGGCATGGACCGCGATATAGGTGAGCAGGCCGAAGATGCCCGAGGTGATGAAGGTCATCGCCTCTTCGGCCGGAATAAACTGCGCAATGACATAGAGCGCCAGCAGGACGATGCCCGTCGCCAGCCCCGAAATGTCCCGCAGCGCCGCCAGCGGCCGCTCGATCACCGGCAGCCAATGCTCATCCTTCTCGTCATCGAGAAAGAAGTTCAGGCCGACCATCGCCAGGAAGCTGCCGCCAAAGCCCGAAATGCCGACATGCGCCGATGTGATGATCTGTTCGTAGCGGACGGGATCACCCGCGGCGAGCTTGATCGCCTCGATCGGGCCCATATGCGCGGCGATGGCGACGATGGCGAGCGGGAAGATGATGCGCATCCCGAACACCGCGATCAGAATGCCCCAGGTCAGGAAGCGGCGACGCCATTTGTCGTCCATGTCGCGCAGCACGGTCGCATTGACCACCGCATTGTCGAAGGACAACGACACTTCCAACACGCCGAGCACCAGCACGATCCACAAGATGCCGAGCGTGCCGGGCAACGTCCCCGTGCTCTCAAAGCCCAGCCAGGCGGCAATCGCCAGGCAGAGCGCCGTGAACAGAAACGATCCCTTATAATATTTCAGCAGCACTCGCCTGGTCCCCCGTAGCTGTCCGACCGGCCGCGTGCGCGGCGATCCGACGACCGGGACGTAAAGCCCGGTTGGTCGGATTTGTTCAATCGGAAACCGGCTCTATCGCCGCGAAGCCGAGACACGACAAGTCGGGATCAGCGGCCGGGATCGGACAAGACCCGGCGGTTATCAGATGCGCGCGTCGTTGCCGATCAGCTGTTCGGATATCCGCGTGGCGGTGGCGCGCAACTGGGCCAGCGCTTCCTCGTCGTCAACCAGTGCGTCGGTGATCCGGATGAACGGCACCGTCAGGACCGCGCAGGCGCGCCCCGCCCGCATGACCGGCACCGCCAGTTCGACCATGCCCGTCAGCTCGGGACTGTCCGTCCGCGCGAAACCCTGGGCGCGAAGCGTATCGGCCTTGGCGATCAGCGTATCGCGCATCTGGTCGGACAGGGGCGGATCGAACAGACCTTCCCATTCGCGGCGCGTGTCGTCGGGTTGGAAGGCGTAGAGGATCAGGCCTGACGACGTCTCGTGCAGCAGCCGTCGATAGCCGACCCGCACCGAAAAGCCGACCGAGGTGTTGGCCTCCATCCGCGCGATGACCGAGGATGCCGCACCCGAGGGGATGGCAAGATAACAGGACTGACCGATCTGGTCGGCCAGCAGCCGCATTTCGGGCAGCGCCTGTTCCATCAGGCTGCGCACCGGCGGCCGCTTCAGCCCCAGGTGGAACAGCCGCGGGGTCATGACATAGCCATCGGGACCTTGTGCGACATAACCCCGATGTTCCAGCACCTGGATCATCCGGAACAGCTCGCCGGTCGAGCGGCCGAGCCGGGTGACGATGGCGCTCATCGTCAGCGGATGTTCCTCCGCCGCCAAGAGTTCCAGGATATCCAACCCCTTCTCCAGAGCCGGAGCGCGGTAGAGTCGCTTATCGTCCAATCCTCCCGCCGGTTCGGTGATCAATAATCCCTCCGTCGCGGTCGACCACGCTGCGTGATGACCGCCTCCTTATGCGTGTCCGACATGCGCGGCTATATCGTCTGCTCTTGCAGCGGCAATATGATTAACGACTGCATGACAGTAATTTAATCGATCAGGATGTGAACTATGCCGGGCGCGACCTGGACGATCGTCCGCACCTGATCGGGGGGAACCGCCGCCTGCCTGGCTGGATCGGCCAGGACAACGCGCCAGCGTCCGGCATGATGGCTGGACGAGACGATATTGTCCGTCCCCCCCATCGCCCGGACCAACCTGTCAGGCAGACTGGCCTGCGTGCTGCTCGCTTTCTCCGGCGCCGGAGCAGCCACCGCCGGCACCGCCGCCGTGCGGGTGGTCGCCGCGACCGGGCCTGCCTCCATCGCCGCGCGCATTTCCATCGCGACGGTGTCGGCGACCGGCCCCAGCACGACCTGGACGCCGCTGGGCGAGGGGCGCAGGATACCGCGTGCGCCCAGCCGCTTGAGCGCCGGTTCGTCGACCTGCGCCGGATCGACGACGATCAGGCGCAGACGCGTGGTGCAGGCGGCAACTTCGCTGAGGTTGGTGCTGCCGCCCATCGCCGCGACGAAGGACGCGCCCCGCCCCCCTGCGACCGCATTGCCCTCGGGCTGGTCGGTCTCGACGGCGGCATCCGCCTCGCGGCCCGGCGTCTGCAGGTTCCAGCGGCGAATGGCGAAGCGGAACACGCTGTAATAGAGCAGCGCATAGACCGCGCCGATCGGGATCAGCAGCAGCGGCTTGGTCGCCTTGCCGAAATTGATGACATAGTCGAACAGACCGGCCGAGAAGGTATAGCCCAACCGCACGCCCAGCGCATTCATCAGCGCTTCCGACAGACCCGTCAGGATCGCATGGAAGGCGTAGAGGACCGGCGCCAGGAACATGAAGCTGAACTCGATCGGCTCGGTCACGCCGGTCAGGAACGACATCAGCGCCAGACTGAAGAGCATGCCGCCGACCGCCTTTTTCCGCTCCGGCAGCGCCTCATGATACATGGCCAGGCACGCGGCGGGCAGGCCGAACATCATCACGGGGAAGAACCCGCTCATGAACGCGCCCGCCGTCGGATCGCCCGCGAAGAAGCGGGTCAGGTCGCCCGTCTTGCCGTGATAGTCGCCGACCACGAAATAGGCGACGGTGTTCAGAATGTGGTGCAGGCCGGTGACGATCAGCAATCGGTTCAGGACGCCAAAGGCGAACAGCCCCAGCCCGCCCGCCTGGACGATGCCCTGGCTCATCGCATCGATGCCCGCATTGACCGGCCCGAACGCCACGCCGAGCAGCGCCGCCAGACCCAGGCCCACTATCCCGGAGATAATCGGCACGAAGCGACGACCACCAAAAAAGGCGAGATATTCCGGCATCTTGATCGTAGCGAAACGGTTGTAGAAGCTCCCCCCGATCAACCCGGCGACGATGCCGACCGGCACGTCGAAGCGGTGCACCGCCTTGGTCCGCCAGGCGGCATCGACGATGCCGGCAATATCCTTGGCCAGCCCTGCCCCGGTTCCCGCCGGGGGCACGACCAGCGTCTCGGCCCCCTTGATGGTGACGAGGTAGCAGGTGATGCCCGCCAGCGCCGCCGCGCCATTGCCGTCACGGGCAAAGGCGGTGGCGACACCGACCGCGAATAGCAGCCCCAGATTGTCGAAGATCGCATTGCCCGCATTCGCCATGAAGGCGATGTTCAGCATATCGGGCTGGCCCAGCCGGAGCAGCAGCCCCGCCACGGGCAGGACCGCGATGGGCAGCATCAGCGCCCGCCCGAGCGATTGAAGCGAGGCCATGGGCGAGCTCATGCGCCGATCTCCTGAAGCATAGTCGTGATGTGCGCGCGGACCGCCGCCGCCGAGGGGAGCGCCAGCGCGGCAATCGCGGCGGCGCGGCAGCGGACCATATCGAGCTTGCCGACCAGCGCCTTGATCGCCGCCACCCGCGCCGGGGGCACCGACAATTCGGTCACGCCCAAGCCGAGCAGGATCGGCACCGCCAGGCGATCGGCGGCAAGAGAGCCGCAGACGCCGACCGGCGTGTCATGCTTGGCCGCGCCGTCGCAGGTCGTGCCGATCAGGCGCAGCACCGCCGGATGAAGCCCGTCGACGCCCGCCGCCACCGCCGCGTTGCCGCGATCCATGGCCAGCGTGTACTGGGTCAGGTCGTTGGTGCCGATCGAGAAGAAGTCGGCCTTGCGCGCGAGGATATCGGCGGAAATCGCGGCCGCCGGGGTCTCGATCATCACGCCGACCTCGGCCTTTCCGCCTTGCCGCTCGACGACGGCCCGAACCGCCTCCAGCTCAGACAGGCTGGCAACCATCGGCGCCATGATCCGGCACGGCTGGCGCACCGCCAGAATCGCGGCGACCTGATCCTCCAGCAATTGCGGATCGGCCAGCGACACGCGGATGCCGCGCAGGCCCAGCGCCGGGTTTTCCTCGACGGGCAGGTCCATATAGGGCGCGGGCTTGTCGCCACCGACATCGAGCAGCCGGACGATCATCGGCCGGTCGCCCAGCGCATCGGCGATCGCCTGATAGTCGCGCGCCTGTTCCTCGCGGGTCGGCGCGGTCGCCCGCTCCAGGAACAGGAATTCGGTGCGCAACAGGCCACAGCCCTCCGCGCCCTCCGCCACCGCCGCCTCGGCATCCGCGACCGAGCCGAGATTAGCGAACATCTCGATCCGCACGCCGTCCGCCATACGGCAGGGCCCTTGCGCGGCGCGGGCGGCTTCCATCTCGGCCTTGCGGCGGGCAATGGTGTCGCGTGCCGCGCTTTGCGCCTCGGCATCGGGTTCGGGATCGATCAGGCCGCGATCGGCGTCCAGCACGATGACCCGGCCATCCTCCAGCGCCGCCAGCGGCTCGCCGAACGCCACCGCCATGGGCAGGCCCATGCCCGCCGCCAGGATCGCGGCGTGCGAGGTCGGCCCGCCCTTGACCAGCGCGATGCCCGCCACGACGGCGGCATCGAGTGCGGCGACCTGGCTGGGTAGCAGATCCTCGGCGACCAGGATCGCGCCCGTCGGCACGCTCGGCCCCTCGATCGGCAATCCCGCAAGTGCTGCGAGCACATGGCGCTCCAGATCGCGCAGATCGTCGGCGCGCTCGGCGATGCGGCGGTCGCCGCTCGACAGCAGGACGGCGACCTGTTCGGTGATCGCTTCCTGCCACGCGACGCCCGCGCTCAGCCCCCGGCCGATCGCGGCCAGAGCGGCGTCGGTCAGCGTCGGGTCGGCGAGCATCGCGCCATGCGCGGCCATCACCCCGCCCCGCGCGCCACCGGCGGTAGCGGCCTGCGCGAGACTGGCGCGAATCGTGTCGAGCGCGTGCGTCAGACGCACGCGTTCCTCCTCGACCGTCCCGGCCAGCGTTTCGACCGGAATGGTCGCACGGGTCAGGCGGTGGATCGGCCCGACCGCGAGGCCCGGCGCGGCAGGAACCCCGCCCAGCCCCGGCCCTTCGCCGCGAACCGGCTCGGGCGCGTCGACCGGCATTTCCTCGGGCGTGGCGTCGTTCAGGAAGGCGATGACCTCGGCCATGGCGGCGGCGGCCTGTGCCCCGCTCGCCTCGATCCGTACCGTCGTTCCATGGCCCAGGCCAAGCCCCAGCAGGCCGACCGCGCTCAGCGCCGAGGCGTGGCGGTCGCCATGATAGAGTGTGACGCGCGCATCATGCTTGCGGACGGCCTCGACCAGCCGCGCGGCGGGACGGGCGTGCAGGCCGTGCGACAGCGCCACGACCGTTTCCTCGATCAGCGTCTCGCCGCCGGTATCGGCCTCGACCGCCTCACCGCCCAACGGCACGACGCGCAGCAGCGGATCGCCGACCGCGACCAGCCCCTTGGCGATCGGCTCGACGGCATAGCGGGTGGCGTCAGCGACGATGATCGGCGTGACGACGGCGGGCGCGTTCTGGACCAGATAGTCGAGGTCGAAGCGGATCAGCGGCTGCCCCGCCAGCACCTTCGCGCCCGCCTGCACCTGCGGGGTCAGCCCCTTGCCGCCCAGCGACACGGTGTCGATGCCGATATGGCAGATCAGTTCATAGCCATCGGTGCTGCGTAGCGTCACCGCATGGCCCGCCTCGTGCACGGTCAGCACGGTCGCATCGCAGGGGGCGCACAGCGCGTCGTTGACCGGATCGATCGCCACGCCGTCGCCCAGCATCTTTTCGGCGAAGACAGGGTCCGGCACGTCGGCAAGCGGCGTCACCCAGCCGGCCAGCGGCGCAAAAACGGTCAGGTCACTCATCGCACGTCACTTTCGCCAAACTGCATTCCTTCCCCGTGAGCGATCCCGCGCGCGGTCAGCGCGGCCGGATCGTCACCCGGCCCAGCAGGCCGCTATCGATATTGCCCATCCCCGCGACGATCAGCGCGATCACCCGCTTGCCCGCGCCCGACGGCAGCGTCGCGGTCATCGGGCCGGGCTTGGGATCGCGCTTCTCGGCGACCAGCTGGCCATCGATCCACAGGCTCGCCATGCCGCCGACCGAGGCGAAGGTCAGCTCGCCCCCGCGCGCCGCCACGGCCCGCCGGGGCGTGACGACCGCGCGATAGACGCGCCAGCCCGCCCCTTCCGCCGGGGTCGGCGTGCCCGCCTGGACAAAGGCCCAGCCATTATTGTCGCTGGCGGCGGGCGCGAGATCGGGCGACGGCTTGGTCGCGAGCAGCGGCGAGCGCCGCCATTCCCGCACATCCATGTCGCCGCTCATTACCGCGACCTGCGCACGCGGGGTCACGCCGAGCCGGTCGAGCTTCAACGTCGCCGGTTTCAAACCCGCGGCGGTCGCGCGGATCGTGATCCGCCCGCGCCCGGTATCCGGCCGCACGATCATCTGGGCGAGGCCGTTGAACAGCGAGCGTTGGTTGCCCTTCTCGGATTCGTGGCTGTTGGGATCGCCATTGCCGACGCCGATGATCGCCCCGCCCTCGATGGTGAAGCGGGTCATCAGATTGGCGGACGGGACATGCCGTCCCTTGGCATCGACCGCATCGATGGTGATCGCCTGCGCATCCTCGGTATCGCCCGCCATCACGGTGCGCGCCGGGGTCAACCGAAGGGCGACTGGCACACCGACCGTCTCATGCGCGGCGCGCGCGACTTCGCGACCGCCGCGATAGGCGATCGCCTCGATCCGGCCCGGCGCATAAGGCACGGTCCACTCATTGCCCATCAGCCGGTCGACCGCCGCCTCGCCCACCGTCTTGCCGTTCAGGCGCAGCACGATCCGCTCGGCATTAGACAGGACCATGACCTTGGTCGGCTTGCCCTCGCGCCCCGGCCAGCTCCAGTGCGGCGCGATCGCAACGACGGGCTGGTCGTCGACCCAGGCGGCACGGTGGATGTCGAAGGCGGTCTTGGGAAAGCCGCACAGGTCCAGAATGCCGAAGAAGCTGGCGATGGTCGGCCATTCATAGGGCGTCGGCTCGCCATGATAGTCGAAGCCGGTCCACACGAACCCGCCCGCGACGTACGCCCGCTCGGCAATCTTCTTCCATGCGCCGCGATGCGTGTCGCCCCAGCTTGCGGCCTCCACATCGTAACTCGATGCGATATGGCGCGCCGGATCGCTCTCGAACGCGCCGCGCGTCATGAAGGCGCTGGTATCTTCCGAGCTGGTCATCGGCTTGGCCGGGTTCAACTGGTGATAGCGGTCGTAATCGCCCTGATAGTAATTGAACCCGGTCACATCGACGACCTGCGCGACGTTGATCGGATTGAAGAACGCGCCGTTCATCGCCGCCGTCACCGGGCGGCTGTCGTCGAGCGCGCGGACCCAGTGCGCCATGCGCTGGACCATCGCCACGCCTGCGGGCGTGCCCTGCATCGGTTCCTCGTTGAAGACCGACCACAGGATGACGCTGGGGTGATTGCGGTCGCGCCGGACCAGCCATTCCAGCTGCGCGCGATATTCGGGCGCCGGATTGAACTGCCGGTTCTCGTTCATCACCAGCAGGCCCAGCCGGTCGCACCAGTCGAGCAGTTCCGGCGTCGGCGCATTATGGCTGGACCGAATGGCGTTGCAGCCCATCGCCTTCAGCCGCTCCAGCCGCCAGCCGAGCAACGCATCGGGGATGGCGGTGCCGACGCCCGCATGATCCTGATGCAGACAGACGCCCTTCAGCTTCACAGACCGGTCGTTGAGGAAGAAACCCTGCGCGGCGTCGAAGCGGATGGTGCGGAAGCCGATCGGCACTCGCCGCTCGTCCGCCACCTGCCCGTCGCGGAGCAGCCGCACGTCGAGCGTGTAGAGCGTCGGCCGCTCGACCGACCACAGCGTCGGATCGGTCACGGGCAGATCGAGCGTCGCGGTGGCTTCGTCGAAGGTCGGCACGGTCGCCTGGGCCTGCCCTTGCGCGACGACCTTGCCCTGCGGGTCGAGCAGCCGCGCTTCGACCGTCACCGCGCTGTCGCTCGGTGCGATGCTGGTCAGTGTGATGGTGACGGGGACATGCCAGCGACCATCGGTCTTGCGCGGATCGCAATGCACGCCGTCGGTCGCGATCGACACCGGCGCATAATCGCCCAGCCAGACATGGCGGTAGAGGCCAGCGCCTTCATACCACCAGCCCTCCATCGCATCCGCATCGACACGGACAGCAACGACATTGGCCTCGTCCCCGAACCGCGCGAACGGGGTCAGGTCGATGCGGACGGCGTTATAGCCGGAGAAATTGTGCGAAACGACGCTGCCATTGACCCAGATCGTCGCGAAGGTCGCGATGCCGCCGAACTCCAGCTCGATCCGACGACCGCGCAAAGCAGGGTCCAGCCGGAAGCTGCGGCGATACCAGCCGATCCCGCGCGGGCGATAGCCTTGCGCGACATTGGCGGTCTTTACGAAGGGCTGAAACGACGCCCAGTCATGCGGCAGGTCGACCGCCTGCCAGTCACTGTCGTCATAATCGACCGCCGCCGCGCCGCGCGCGTTACCGGCCTTGACCGAGAGATAGGTGGCATTGTGCGTGTCGAGCGGCGCAGGCTCGATATCGCCTTCATGGAACAGCCAGCCGCGATCCATCAGGACGCGCGCGGCATCCTGCACCGGCAGCGCAGGGGGAAGCTGGTCGACCGGCTCGGGCATGGGGAGCGCGCCCGCGCCGTCCGCCGGGCGACGACTGGCGGCGAAGGCCGGGACCGGCGCGATGCCACCCGCCAGCCCGACCACCGCGCTGCCCAGCAGCAGGTCGCGGCGCGCGACCGTCATGCCGCGACCGGCTCCGCCGAGGCGATGCGCGTCTCGACCGGCTTCAGCGCGGCGTCGAGCATGACCCAGTCGGCGCGCAGACCCTTGGCCAGCGCCCCGCGCTCATGCGAAAGGCCCAGGAACGCCGCCGGATTGGTCGCCGCCAGCACCGCCGCCTGATCGACGGTGATGCGCAGCTGCGCGACCGCATTGGCGACCGCCGAGCCCATATCAAGGTCCGATCCCGCCAGCGTGCCGTCGGTATAGGTGCACTTGCCGCCCGACACATCGATATGACGGCCGTGCAGCACGAAGTCCTTCTCCACCGCGCCGACCGAGGACATGGCATCGGTGACGAGCATCAGCCTGTCGAACGGCCGCGCCTTCAGCGCCAGCCGCAGCATCGGCGCGGAGACGTGGAAGCCGTCGATGATGAGGCCGCTATAGGGACGCGGATCGTCGAGCGTCGCGCCCGCCAGCCCCGGAACGCGCTGCTGCATGGCGGGCATCGCGTTGTAGAGATGGGTGATGCCGGACAGCCCGGCATCGAACACCGCCATCGCCTGTTCGTAGCTCGCCTCGCTATGCCCGGCGCTGACCAGCACGCCCGCTTCGACCAGACGGCGGATCGTCTCGACCGGCACCCGCTCGGGTGCGATGGTCAGCATGACCTTGCCCTTGCGCGGGCGGGTCAGGACGGCGACCATCTCCTCGTCCAGATCGCGGAAGCGCGTCGGATCGTGGATACCCTTGCGGGCGGGGTTCAGCACCGGCCCTTCGACATGGATGCCGACGATGCCGGGCACCTTGGCCTCGATCGCCTCATCGATCGCGTCGAGCGCACGGGCGATCCGGTCGGGCGTCTCGCTGACCAGGGTCGGCAGCATCGCGGTGGTGCCATAGGCCGCATGCGCCGCCGCCATGGTGGCGATGCCGTCCACGTCGAGGCGATCGTTGAACAGCACGCCGCCGCCGCCATTGACCTGCGTGTCGATATAGCCCGGAACGACCCAGCCGCCGTTCAGGTCGATCGCGTCCGACGAACCCTCGACGGCACCAATCGAAGCGATACGATCGCCGTCGACGATGATCTCCGCACCCGGCAGGACGCCGCCCTGGGTCGCGACATGGCCGTTGACGAAACGGAAACGGGTCATAGCGTGCGGGTCACTTTCTGAAGATGCGGCGGCGAGTCAGGGTCCATGCCACGGGCGAGCGCCAGCGCCTCGACCATGCGGTAGAAGCTGGCGAGCATCGCGATGGGCTCCAGCGCGGGGTGCCCGGCGACCATGGGCAGCGCACCGCCCTGCCCCGCCACGAACGGCTTGGCGCCGCGCTGCGCGAACTGGTCGGCCACCGCCTTCACATCCTCGCCCGCCACGTCGGAGGTGGCGAAGCCCAGCACCGAATAGCCCGGCTCGACGATGCGCATCGGGCCGTGGCGCACTTCGGCGGCGCTGAACGGCTCGGCCTGGATCGAGCAGGTTTCCTTGAGCTTGAGCGCGGCTTCCTGCGCCACGCCATAGCCATAACCGCGACCCAGCACGAACATCTGGCTGAGGTCGCGAAGCCCCTCGACCGCAGGCGACCAGTCGAGGCCCAGAGCCTGTTCGACCTGCCCCGGCAGATCGGCGAGCGCCGTTTCCAACGCCTCGTCTCCGGCCCAGGCGGCAGCGAGCTGCGCCAGACCTGCCAGCGCGGTCAGGCAGGACTTGGTCGCGGCAACGGCCTTTTCCGGCCCGGCCGACAGCGGTAGGAAGGTGTCCGCGCCGGTCGCCAGCGGCGACTCTTCATCGTTCACGAGCGCGACGATATGCGCGCCGCCCGCCCGATACGCCTCGACCGTCGCCAGCAGGTCCGGGCTGCGCCCCGACTGCGAGATGGCGATGACCAGGGCGCCTTGCACCTTCATCGGCGTCTCGAAGATCGACGCCACCGAGGGGGCCGCCGACGAGACCGGCACGCCGGTCTTGGTCTCCAGGATATACTTCCCATAGGTCGCGGCGTGATCCGACGACCCACGGGCGATGGTGACGATCACCGGCGGCGGGGCGGCACGCAGCCGCTCCGCCAGCGCCTTGACGGTCGGCGCATTGCGCGCGAGCAGCCGGGCGATCGCCTCCGGCGCCTCCCCCGCTTCCGCTCCCATCAGGGTGCTGGTCCCCGCACGACCGGCGGTCATCACTTCAGACATCGGTTAACTCCGCGACGAAATCATAGGCATCGCCGCGATAGAAGGACTGGGTATATTCCACCGCCCGTCCATCGCGTAGAAATCCGCGCCGCTCGATCAACAGGCCCGCATGGCCCGGATCGACATTCAGCATCTTGGCATGGTCCGCGCCGAACGGCACCGCGCGCAGCCGCTGAAGCGCGCGCACCGGCCGATGCCCGGACCGCTCCAGCGCGGCATAGAGCGAGCGGTCGACCGCCTCGATCGACGGCAGCGCAAAGCCCGCGATCGTCGAAATCTCGATCGCCATCGGCACCTCGTCGGCAAAGCGCACACGCTGGAAACGATAGACCGGCGCGCCCGGCGACAGGCCCAGCGACAGCGCCTCCTCGGGCGTCACCGTACCCGGTGCACGGCTGACCCACTGGCTGCTCGGCGTGCGGCCGCGCGCGATCATGTCCTCGGAAAAGGAGGAGAGCTTGGAGAAGCTCTTTTCGACACGGCCCGCAACGAAGGTGCCTGCCCCGCGACGGCGGGTCAGCAACCCCTCTTCGACCAGGCCACCGATCGCCTTGCGCACCGTGATCCGCGATACGTCATATTCGATCGCCAGATCGCGCTCGGCGGGGATCGCATCGTCCTCGGCCAGCACATTGTTGGTGATCGCATCGCGCAACAGTTGCTGAAGCTGGAGGTACAAAGGCGCGGGGTTCCCCTTTCGGAAGGAGCCGACCTGCGCCGAGAATGTCATGGCCGCGCCATCCCCCTTTGCGGGCCCGTCGCTCATGCCGCGCCTCGCTTCGCCATCAGGCTTATCGCAGCCACCCCAAGCGAGCAATAGGTATTATATTTGGCATACATTGGCTTTTATCCTTCCCCTATTTCACGCCGGATCGCGGCGATGCGATCGGCACTAGTCCGACGCCTCGGCCCCACCGCAAAGCCCATCGCGGGCACTCGCGAATCCACCCAATCCTCGCGCACGCTGGCCGAGGCGTGCACCGCATCGACTCCGGTCCGGGCGATCAGCGCCGCCACATTCTCGGCCGAAACGCCCGAGCCCGCGATGATCGACAACCGCCCGCGCGCCGCCTCGACCATCTCGGCGATCACCGCCGCGCCCTGTTCGGCGGTCGCTGCACCGCCCGAGGTCAGGACATGGTCATAACCGAGCCCGGCCACCGCCTCGACCGCCGCGACGGGGTCCGCGACCAGGTCGACCGCGCGGTGCAGCACGATCGCCAACCCCGCCGCTGCATCGCGCCAGCGCGCCAGAACGTCCAGGTCGAGCCGGTCGTCATCGGCCATCGCACCGACCACGACACCAGCCACACCCATATCCACCATTCGTCGAATCTCGTCCGTTGCCAGTGCGATATCGGCGTCATCGAAGCGGAAGTCGCCGTCACGCGGCCGGACCATCGCATGGACCGGCACCCCCGATGCCACCGCATGCGCGACAAGCGCGGCCGATGGCGTCAGCCCGCCCAGCCCAAGCGCCCCGCATAGTTCGATCCGATCGGCCCCCGCCGCAACGACCGCTGCCACGCCATCCGCATCATCGACACAGATTTCCAGCAGCGCGGCGCCACGTCGGACCGGTGATATGACCATCTTGAACATCCCCCGGCACCTATGCCCTGCGCGACGCGGTGACGCCCGCGCTGCCCCTGACAGGCGTGGCATTTAAGCAGCACGCCGGACAATACGCCAGTCCAATGGTCCCATGAAGCAAACGTCACATTTTTTCCGTTTACGGACCAATGTCAGTTTGGTTACAAGTTGGTAGTCAAAGCATATGGTATAAAATGCTTACCGGGGAGGACGCCACCAATCCCCCCTGTCGTAACGATAAGAGTACGCGCGGTGGCGCGGCGATAAGATTTTGGGGGATTTCAACATGTTGAGCTATCGCAGCTTGATCCTGACGGCGACCGCGCTCGCCGGGCTTCAGGGCACCGCCTTCGCCCAGACCGGCGACGCCGCAACCCAGACCACACCGACTCAGACCGCGCCGAGCAGCGACCAGACCGATACCAGCGGCGACGTGGTCGTCACCGGCATCCGCCAGAGCCTGCGCAACGCCATCAACGTCAAGCGCCAGGCCAATGCCGTGGTCGACGTGATCACCGCCGAGGACGTGGGCAAGTTCCCCGACCGCAACGTCGCGGAATCGCTGTCGCATATTCCGGGCGTCAGCATCGACCGCCGCTTCGGCGAGGGTGAGAAGGTCGCGATCCTCGGCACCGACCCCGCGCTGAACCGCATGCTGCTCGACGGCCATGCGCTCGCCTCGGCCGATTGGGGTGGCAACGACAATGACCCGTCCAGCCGCACCTTCAACTATTCGCTGCTCGCGCCCGAGCTGGTCGACCGGCTGGAAGTCTACAAGTCGCCGGAACCGCGCATCGAGGAAGGCAGCCTGGGCGGCACGGTGATCGTGCGCACCCGTCGCCCGCTCGACCTGAAGGCCAATTCGGTCTTCGCCTCGGGCGGCTATTCGTACAATGACCGGTCCGACAAGGGCAATATCCGCGGTTCGGGCCTGTATAGCTGGCACAACAAGGCCGACAATTTCGGCTTCCTGGTCGCTGCCACCTATGACAAGCAGAAGCTCACCCGCGCCGGTGTCGAGTTCTTCGGCTATCAGAGCGGCGCCGACTTCTTCCAGAAGGACGCCAACGGCAACGTGCTGCGCGACGCCAGCGGCCAGGGCATCTTGAAGAGCCCGAACGCCACGATCACCGGCGGCACGAAGAACGACCTGATCAACGCGGTCGCTCCGTTCGGCATCAACTATGCCTATTTCCAGCAAACCCGCGAGCGCGCCAGCGTGTCGGGCACGGTGCAGTATCGCCCGGCCGACAATCTGACGCTGACCCTGAACGGGCTGCACATCGACGGCAATTACAACAATTACAGCCAGTCGATGTACACCATCCCGGTCGCCTGGACCGGCAATGTGCTGCAGACCGCCAATGTCAGCAACGGCGTGGTCAACGCGGCCAGCTTCGGGGCCGCGACCAACCAGTCGTCGCAGCTCGACACGCTGGTCCGCAAGTCCAAGCTGAAGACCGACAACCTCAACTTCTTCGCCGACTGGGACGGCGATGACGGCGCGAAGGTCAGCTTCGCGGGCGGCTGGTCGCGCGCGACCGGCGGCCGCAATCCCGAATATCTGTTCAACGTGCAGACCAAGCTGCCGTTCAGCTATTCCTTCGGTCCGAAGTCGGCGACGGTCAACTATGTCGGCGACCTGACCAATCCGGCCAATTATTTCACCAACCCGAACAACAACCCCGCCACGATCGAGGGCCGCCCGGTCATCATCAACGGGCAGCAGCTGAACGCCGCGCAGATCGGTGGTCTCGACTATAGCGTCACGACCGATCGCGACATCTATGGCGGCTATGACGCGACCATCCCGGTCGAGTTCGGCCCCTTCACCCAGATCCTGCTGGGCAGCCGCGTGACCGACCACGTCAACCGGCTCGATGCGCGTGGCATCAACACCTATATGACCACGTCGATGACGGTGAACCAGCTGGGCGTGCCCACGCTGGTCACCCCGGCGGGCGTGTTCGACGGCACCGGCGGTTCGGGCAATGCGACCCAGTATCTGAACCTGCCCGACCAGGCGGTGATCGACATCCTGGCCAAGGCGATCAACAGCCCGCTGGTCAACAAGATCGGCGCCTCGACCCGCGTGCGCGAAACCGTGATGGCCTCGTACATCCAGGCGAATTTCGACCAGGGCGGCCTGCGCGGCAACATCGGTGGTCGTCTGGTCTATACCCGCGACCAGTCCAGCTATGCGGTGACGCAGAGCAACCTGGCCAATCCGGTGCCGGTCCCCACCACCACCACGACCGATTATCTGAAGTTCCTGCCCAGCGTGAACGTTGCCTATTCGATCAACCCGCAGGTGATCGTGCGCGGTGCGGTGGCACGGGTGATCTCGCGTCCGCGCTATGAGGATCTGGCGGCGTCGCTGTCGCTCAACAACGTCACGCTCGACGGCGGCGGCGGCAACCCGAACCTGAAGCCGTACGAGTCGACCAACTATGAACTGACCGCGGAATGGTATCCGCGCGCGGGCACGCTGCTGGCGGTCGAGCTGTTCCGTCGCGACATCTCGAACTACATCATCAACACCCGTACGAATATTCAGTATTTCAACACGCTGCAGAACGCGATCACGACCTATAACGTCAACCAGCCGATCAACGGCGGCAAGGCGACGGTCAACGGTGCGCTGGTGTCGGGTCAGACCGAAATCTGGGGGGGCTTCGGCATCCAGGCGAACTATTCGTACCAGGACAGCTCGACCTCGTCGGTCGACACGACCGGTGCGGCGCTGAACCTGCCGTACCTGTCGCGCCATACGGTCAACGTGATCCCCTATTTCGAAAAGGGCCCGTTCCAGGCGCGTCTGAGCTACAACTATCGTTCGAGCTATTTCCGCACGATCGGTCGCCTGGGTTCGCGTGAAATGGTCGCACCGTACAGCCAGCTCGACTTCTCGGCGGGCGTGGAGCTGACCAAGCAGATCACCCTGACGGTCAACGCGCAGAACCTGCTCGACGAAACCTATTACCAGTATAACGCAACGCCGGACCGTCCGACCGCCTTCTACAAGAACGGCCGGACCTATGCCGCCTCGGTCGCGGTGCGTTTCTAAATTTCCTGCCCCGTGCGGCTTTCCGTGTAGCGGAGAGCCGCCGGACACCTTCCAGCCCGTCGATCCCTTGGATCGGCGGGCTTTTCTTATGGCCTGACTTGGGTCCGTCACGAAACTGCTGCGCACCTGTCACCGATCTGCGACGCGGGCGTAACAGATGACGCCTATGACATTCGGAACGCCAAGCGTGGGGTACCGACGATGCCGATGACCAGCATTCCGATCGAGGGCTCGCTGCACGAAGACGCCGCTATTCTCGACTTCATTCCCCGCGCGCCGGTGACACCGGAGCCGGAGGGCAATGAGCGCCGCCGTTACCGCACCATCTGGATTTCGGACGTCCATCTCGGCACCCGCGGCTGCAATGCCGAGATGCTGATCGACTTTCTCGACCATGTCGACAGCGAGACCATGTACCTGGTCGGCGACATGATCGACGGCTGGCGGCTGAAGAAGAAATTCTACTGGCCCGCCGCGCACAACGACGTGGTCTGGCGCCTGCTGAAGCGCGCCAAGCGGGGCACGCGCGTCGTCTATATCCCGGGCAATCACGACGAGATTTTCCGCCAGTTCACCGGCATGGATTTCGGCGGCATCGCCATCTGTCGCAAGGCGATCCACGAGACGGCGGACGGCCGCCGCCTGCTGGTCCTGCATGGCGACGAGTTCGACGCGATCACGCTGGCGCATCGCTGGCTCGCCCATGTCGGCGACTTCGCCTATACCGCGCTGATGGAGGTGAACCGCTGGGTCAATATCGTCCGGCGGTGGATGAAGCGCCCCTATTGGTCGCTGTCCAAGCACGCCAAGGCCAAGGTGAAGAACGCCGTCGCCTTCATCTCGCATTTCGAGGAAGTCGTCGCCCATGCGGCGGGCGCGCGCGGCGTCGACGGGGTGGTATGCGGCCATATCCACACCGCCGAAATCCGCGACATCAACGGCGTCACCTATTATAATGACGGCGACTGGGTGGAGGGCTGCACCGCGCTGGTCGAGCATTTCGACGGCACGATGGAAATCCTGAACTGGGGCGACGAGATGGAGGCCCGGCGAAGCAAGCCAGTCGTCGCCGCCATCGCCGCTTGACAGGAAAGGAGTAGGCTGGATGCGGATCGCGATCGTCACCGATGCCTGGTCCCCGCAGGTCAACGGCGTGGTCCGCACCCTGCAATCGGTGACCGCCGAACTCCGTGCGATGGGCCATGCGGTCAGCGTCCTGTCGCCCGATCTGTTCGCGTCGGTCCCCTGCCCCACCTATCCCGAAATCCGCCTCGCCTTGCCGGGCCCCGGTGCGATCGGGCGGGCGCTGAGCGGGTTCGGGCCCGATGCCGTGCATATCGCCACAGAGGGGCCGCTGGGCCTGCTCGCGCGTCGCTGGTGCCTGAGCCGGGGCCTGCCCTTCACCACCGCCTATCACACGCAATTCCCCGACTATGTCGCGGCGCGGGTGAAAGCGGTCAGCCCCGAATTCGTCTGGCGCTATGTCCGCTGGTTCCATGCGCCCTCCGCCGCGATCCTGGCCTCGACGCCCAGCGTGGCGGCGACGCTGGCCGCGCATGGCCTGCCGCAGAACCGGCATTGGGGACGCGGCGTCGATACCATGCTGTTCCGCCCCGATGGCCTGCGCGATGCGACAGTCGCGGCGCTGCCCGGCCCGGTACAGCTCTATGCGGGCCGTGTCGCGGTCGAGAAGAATATCGCCGCCTTTCTGGAAACCCGGACGCCCGGCACCAAGGTCGTGGTCGGCGATGGCCCCGCCCGTGCAGCGCTGGCCGAACATTATCCCGAGGTCCACTTCCTGGGCGCGAAGTTCGGCGAGGACCTGGCCGCCATCTACCGCGCGGCCGATGTCTTCGTCTTCCCCAGCCGCACCGACACCTTCGGGCTGGTGATGATCGAGGCGCTCGCCTGCGGCACGCCGGTCGCCGCCCTGCCGGTGCAGGGCCCGCTCGACGTGCTGGTCCCCGAGGTCGGGGTGATGGACGACGCGCTGGACCAAGCGATCGCGGCCGCCCTGACGCGCGATCGCCAGACATGCGCCGCTTATGGGCAGGGTTTTTCCTGGCGGGCCAGCGCAGAGCAGTTCCTGGCCGCGCTCGCCCCGATCGACCGGCCCCTGAGAGCGGCGGCATAAAATCCTCTCCGGCACGGAGAGGTGGCAGGCGAAAGGCCTGACGGAGGGGGGCTTCCCCACGGGATACCCTTGCGGCACGCCCCCTCCACCACCGCTGCGCGGCGGCTCCTCCCCATACCGGGGAGGATTTAGATGTTCACCCAGATCAACCCATGAAACACGTTTAACGGGTTGAACGCCCCATGCCCGGCATGTCATGCAGGGGTTCGCGCGATTCGTGGCGGTGCCGCTGCCCTGTCGCTGGTCTGCCGGTCGTGCCGCCCGTCGCCATGGCCACTCCAACCGCTGCACCCGAAAGGTCCCCGATTGGACGTCATCACGCTCAGCCTTATCCTCCTCCTGTCGGTGGTGTTGAGCGGGCTCGTCTCGCGCCTACTGCCCTCCGCCCTGCCGCGTCCGCTGGTGCAGATCGCCCTGGGTGCGGTGATCGGCGGGATCGCGCAAATCCGCGTCGAACTGGAGCCCGAAATCTTCTTCCTCCTGTTCGTGCCGCCGCTGCTCTTCCTCGACGGCTGGCGCATTCCGAAGGACGAGCTGTTCCGCGACGCGGGGGCGATCCTGGGGCTCGCGCTGGGGCTGGTGTTCCTGACGGTGCTGGGCATGGGGCTGTTCATCCACTGGATGATCCCGGCCATGCCCTATGCGGTCGCCTTCGCGCTGGCCGCCGTGGTGTCGCCGACCGACCCGATCGCGGTGTCCGCCATCGCGCAGAAGGTGCCGATCCCCAAGCGGATGATGCATATCCTGGAGGGGGAGTCGCTGCTCAACGACGCGTCGGGCCTGGTCTGCCTGCGCTTTGCGGTGGCGGCGGCGCTGACCGGCACCTTCTCGCTGGCCGAGGCCGGGCTGACCTTTGCATGGATGGCGGTGTCGGGCGTCGGCCTGGGCGTCGCCATCGCCTGGGGCACGATCACCGCCAAGAGCATATTTGCCCGCCGCTTCGGCGACGATAGCGGATCGAACATCCTGGTCAGCCTGCTGATCCCCTTTGCCGCCTATATGGTCGCCGAGCATGTCGAAAGCTCGGGCGTATTGGCGGCAGCGGCGGCGGGCATCGCCATGTCCTTCACCAATGTCTCGTCGGGGGTGAAGGCCGCCACCCGCATCCGGCGCCAGGCAGTGTGGGACATGCTGCAATTCACGCTGAACGGCATCATCTTCGTGCTGCTGGGCGAGCAACTGCCGCAGGTGTTCGCGGGCGCGCGCGACACGGTGATGCTGACCGGGCATGACAGCCTGTGGTGGCTGGGCCTTTATATCGTGGCGATCGTGGCCGGACTGGGAGCATTGCGCTTCGCCTGGACCTGGGTCGCGCTGCGTCTGACCCTGTTCCGCCAGCGCCATAGCCCACAGCGGACCAGCCCGCCACGCCGGGTCATCACCGCCATGTCGGTGGCGGGTGCACGCGGCGCGATCACGCTGGCCGGTGCGCTCACCCTGCCGCTGACGCTGGGCGACGGCACGCCCTTTCCGGCGCGCGATCTGGTGATCTTCCTGGCGTGCGGCGTCATCCTGTCCTCGCTGGTCATCGCCAGCCTGACCCTGCCGCTGCTACTGCGCGGGCTGGCCTTGCCTGCCGAGGATGCTGTCAGCGAGCTCGACCGTACCCGCGTCGCCGCCGCCAAGGCCGCCATCGCCGAACTGGAGCGGCTTCAGCACGAAATGGCCGAGGGGCGCGACGATGCCGACCAATATGTCGAGATCGCCTCGCGCCTGATGGACGGCTATCGCAGCCGGATCGACACGCTGGAGGGGGATATCGACTCCGATGCCCGGCGGTTCGAGGAGATCGAGCGGACCATGCGACTGGCGGCGATCCGGGCCGAGCGGCGGGTGGTGTTCGACCTGCTCAACGCGCGCACCATCGGATCGGACACGGCGCAACGGCTGGGCCGCGAGCTTGACCTGGTCGACACCCGCCTGTCCGCCGGACTGAAGTAACGCCGCCCTGTTTTTGGCCTTGCGCGGGGCCAGGAATATCGTGTCTTCTGAAGGCGAACGGGGCGGCATCAAGGGGGTGGGATGCACGAAGACGTCGGACAACATTGCCTGAATTGCGGCACGTCGCTCGTCGGGCCCTATTGCCATGCCTGTGGCCAGTCGACGCATATCCACCGCACGCTGGGCGCATGGTGGCATGATTTCAGCCACGGCGTCCTGCATATCGAGGGGCAGGTGTGGCGAACCATGGCGATGCTCGTCACCAAGCCCGGTGCGCTGACCCGCCGTTACATCGCGGGCGAGCGGCGGCGATTCCTGTCGCCGCTGGCGCTGTATCTGTTCAGCGTCTTCCTGCTCTACGTCGCCTATTCGGTGCTGGGCGGCTTCGGCACCTTCCGTCCCGCCGGCACGCAGGACGCCGCGGTCGAACTGCGCGCCGAAGTCGCCAAGGTCGACCAGCGTATCGCGGCGATCGACCGCCAGCGTGCCGCCGCCGTCGCTGCCAAAAGCGATACCACCAAGCTGGATGCAGAGCGGGCGGATCTGATCGAGCAAAAGCGGGGCATGGACTTCACCGCCACCGCCATGGCGCTGGGGGGCGGCGAGGAAACGGACTCCGGCCATGGTGCGCATCAGGAACGGGTCATCACCGGCTGGAAATCGCTCGACGCCAAGATCGTCCATGCCATTCGCGACCCCGAGTTCCTCCTCTTCAAGATGGAGGCGAACGGTTACAAATTCTCCTGGGCGCTGATCCTGTTGTCGATGCCGTTCATGCGATTGTTCTTCCTGTGGAAGCGCGGGCTGGCCATGTTCGACCATGCGGTGTTCGTCACCTATTCGCTGAGCTTCGTCAGCCTGCTGATGGTCGTGATGATCCTGTGGACGAAGCTGGCGCATCTACCCGGCCTGGGGCTGCTGATGCTCGCCTTTCCGGTGCATCTCTTCCTTCAGATTCGGGGCGCCTATGGTCTGGGTTGGCTGTCCGCGCTGCTGATGACGCTGGTCGTCGGCGTCATGGCGGCGGTGGTATTGTTGATCTGGATCATCGGCTTGCTCGCGCTTGGCATGGCGCATTGACGCGCCAATCCATTGCAGTCGCGCCGCGATAGTCGATCGCCCCAGAAAATGGGTGGACGCCCCCGTTTCACCCCGTCATGATACCAAAACATACCATGAGAATACCGGCGCACGACAAGCCGGTGGATGACGGGGGTGACGGATGGCGAGAAAGAGCCTGGCGCGATCGGGGGCATGTCCCGCTATCATCGCGCGTCCGCGCCGTATGCCCCGTTCTGATCAAAGCCATAGTCTGGCATCCTGCGCGCGGCCGCTCCGGCCCGGCGCAGCGATGCCGCTTTCGGGGAAATCGCTGTGAAACATCGCCTCGGCCTGCTCCTGGCCGCGCTCGCCCTTCCCATGCCCGCGCTGGCCGCGCCCAAAACGGTGGCGACGCTGGACCGCTGGCAGGTGCGGATCGACCCGAAGGACGCCGCCGCCGCACGCGCGCATCCCCAGGCGGCGAACTGGCTGGCCGCCACCGTGCCGGGCAGTGTGCAGCAGGACCTGATCGCCGCCAACATCGTCCCCGACCCCTATAAGGGCGCCAACGAGGCCGCGATCCAATGGGCGGGTCTGACCGGCTGGCAGTATCGCACCAATCTGGACGTGACGCCGGAGATGCTGCGTCGCGATCACCTGGACCTGGTGTTCGACGGGCTGGACACTTTTGCCACCGTCACGGTGAACGGCCAGCCCCTGCTCTCCGCCGACAATGCCCATCGCCGCTGGCGCGCGGATGCCAAGCCGCTGCTCAAGGCCGGGGCGAACGAGATCGTCGTCACCTTCGCCTCGCCGATCAAGACGCTCCAGCCCATGGTGCTGGCCGAGAAGAACCCGCTGCCTGGCGAATATGACTCGCCCTATGGCGACGAGCCGAAGGGCAAGCAGACCTCGCCCTATATCCGCAAGCCGAAGTACCAGTACGGGTGGGACTGGGCGCCGCGCATCGTCGATATCGGCATCTGGCGCCCCGCCCGGCTGGAGGCCTGGGACGCCGCGCGCATCGACAACCTCCGCATCGAGCAGGAAGCGCTGACCGATGCCGAGGCGCGCATCCTCGCCCGAGCCTCGGTGGTCGCCGACCGCGCGCAGACCGGGCGCATGGACGTGACCGTCACCGGCCCCGACGGCCGCCGCATCCGGGTAAAGCGCGATGTGGCATTGCAGGCGGGCGAGAATGACGTGGTCGTCCCCGTTTCGATCACCCGCCCACAGCGCTGGCAGCCGATCGGTTTCGGCGCGCATCCGCTCTATACGGTCGACGCCACGCTGGCGGGGGCGGACTCGACGCAGAAACGCACCGGCCTGCGCACGGTCGAACTGGTCCGCAAGGACGGCAGCTTCGGGCTGAAGATCAACGGCAATGTGATCTTCGCCAAGGGCACCAACGTCATCCCGTTCGACGCCTTCCCCGCCCGCGTCCACGCCGCGACCGAACGCGCGCTGCTCGAAAAGGCGGCCGCTGCGAACATGAACATGGTCCGCATCTGGGGTGGCGGCTATTATCCCGAAGACAGCTTCTACAATGCCGCCGACGAACTGGGCCTGATGGTCTGGCAGGACTTCATGTTCGGGGGCGCGGTGACGCCCCCCGATGCGAAGTTCCGCGAGAATGTCCGTATCGAGGCCGAGGAACAGGTCGCGCGCCTGCAATCGCATCCGTCGCTGGTCATCTGGGCGGGCAATAACGAAGTATTGTCGGGCTGGGAAAACTGGTCGGATCGCAAGGCGTTCAAGAAGGCGGTCGGCCCGGACGAGCAGGAGCGGATCGGCACCGGCATGGCCGTGCTGTTCGATCGCGTGCTGCGCGATGCCGTCATCAAATACTCGCCCGGCATCCCCTATTGGCCCGGCTCACCCTCGACCGATTATGAAGGGCCGACCGACACCGACAAGGATGGCGACCGCCATTTCTGGGATGTCTGGTCGGGCTCCAAGCCGATCGAGCGCTATACCGACAGCTGCCCGCGCTTCATGTCCGAATATGGCTTCCAGGCCTTTCCCGACCTGTCGACCATCGCGACCTTCGCCGATCCGGCGGACTTCCGCATCGACAGCCCGGTCATGAAGGCGCACCAGAAGTTCCTCAGCGGAGAAGGCAATGAGCGCATCACCTTCTATCTGAAGCAATATTACCGGACCCCGCGCGACTTCGCCGATCTGGTCTATCTGTCCCAGGCGATGCAGGCGCGCGCCATCGGCCTCGCCGCACGCCATCACCGCGCCTGTCGCCCGGTGACGCTGGGTTCGCTCTACTGGCAGCTCAACGACAGCTGGCCCGCGATCAGTTGGTCGAGCATCGACTGGACCGGGCATGACAAGATGCTCCAGCATGAGGTCCGCCGCTTCTTCGCGCCGCAGACCATCGTGGCGGAAACCAGGCCCGGCGCGACCCGGATCGCGCTCGTCTCTGATGCGACGACACCCAAGCCGCTCGGCTGGCGCGTCACCGGCTATACGATGGACGGCCGCAAGCTGGGCGCCCAATCGGGTAGCGTGACCATGGCCGCCGCCTCTGCCAGCGATGTCGCGATGATCCCCGACGCCACCCTGTTCACCGACGCCGCACCGGAGAGCAGCTATGCCGTTGCCGAACTGTTCGACGGCGACACGGTCATCGCACGTCAGATCGTCGAGCGGAAGGTGCCGCGCGACATGCTCTACCCCGCGCCCGGTATCACCGCCCGCTGGGCGGGCAAGCAGCTGACGTTGACCGCGCGCAATCTCGCGCGGCAGGTGCAGGTCAGCTTCGGCATTATTCCCGCCGAGCCCTCCGACGACGGGTTCGACCTGTTGCCCGGCGAGAGCATCACGCTCACCATTCAAAGCGACGCCGACGCCGCCACGCTGGCGCGCACGCTTGCCATCTACACCCTCGGTCCGAAGGACGCCCAGTGATCCCCTTCCTCCTCCTCGCCGCCGCCGGTCAGGCCGCCACCCCCGCCCTGCCGCCTGAGGCGCAGAAGCTGACCGTCGAACAGAAGGCGGCACAGCTGGTCAACGAAGCGCCCGCCGAGCCCGCGCTGAACCTGCCCGCCTATGACTGGTGGAGCGAGGGACTGCACGGCATCGCGCGCAACGGGCCTTCGACCGTGTTCCCGCAGGCGATGGGCATGGCCGCGACCTGGGACACCGATCTGATCCAGAAGGTCGGCGATGTCGTCGCGGTCGAGGCACGCGCGAAGTTCAATTCCAAGCCGCTGAACGCCGATCGCGGCCTCTATCAGGGGCTGACCATCTGGTCGCCCAACATCAACATCTTCCGCGATCCGCGCTGGGGCCGGGGTCAGGAAACCTATGGCGAAGACCCCTTCCTCACCAGCCGCATCGGCATCGCCTTCGTGCGCGGCCTGCAAGGCCCGGACCTGAAGCACCCCAAGGTCATCGCCACCGTCAAGCATATGGCAGTCCATTCCGGCCCCGAGGGCGGGCGCGACAGCTTCGACGTGATGGTATCCCCGCGCGATCTGGAGGCGACCTACCTCCCCGCCTTCCGCGCGACGGTGACCGAGGGCAAGGCGCTGTCGCTGATGTGCGCATACAACGCCATCCACGGCACGCCGCTATGCGCCAATCCGACGATGCTGACCCAGCGGCTGCGCACCGACTGGGGCTTTAACGGGCTCGTCGTGTCGGATTGCGATGCGGTCGGCAATATCTGGATGTTCCATCATGCGCAGCCCGATGCACCCGCAGCAGCAGCGGCAGCTTTGCGCGCCGGAACCGACCTCAACTGCGGCAACACCTATCGTTCGCTGCCGGAGGCTCTGAAGCGCGGCCTGATTACCGAGGGCGAGATCGACACCGCGCTTGCTCGCGCGCTGGCGGTGCGGCGGATGCTGACCGTGGATTCCCCGTGGAACCGGATCAAGCCGAGCGAGGTCGGCACCGCCGCCCACCGCGCGCTGGCGCTGGAGACGGCGCGCAAGGGCATCATCCTGCTGGACAATCCCAGCGACCTGTTGCCGCTCAAGGGCAAGAAACTCGCGGTGTTCGGCGCGGATGCCGATGACCTGGGCGTGCTGGAGGGCAATTACCACGGCACCGCGATCAACCCCGTCACCCCGCTCGACGGCATCCGTGCCAAGTTCGGCCGCGATGTCCACTATGCGCAAGGCTCGGTGCTGGCCGAGAGCGCGTTCGTCGGCGTGCCCGAAACCGCGCTGTCGGCGGACGGCAAGCCCGGCCTGACGGTCGAGACGATGGGCGCGAACGGCCAGTGGACCGCCGCCGGTCGGGATCGCCGCATCGACTTCAACTATACCAAGACCGCGCCCTTCCAGCGTCGCTGGACCGGCACGCTGACCCCGCCGGGTCCGGGCCAATACAAGCTGCGGCTCGACGGCCCCGCCTGCTGGCATGCCTGCCCCGCGCATGACACGGTGAAGCTCTATATCGACGACCAGCTGGTCGTGGACGATGTGATCGGCGGCAAGAAGCTGGAAACCACGATTGACGGCTCCGCGCCGCGCCGCATCCGGGTCGAGATCGATCACAAGGGCGGTGACGAGGGCCTGCGCCTACAATGGCTGCCGCCCGCCGAGGCGCTGACCGCCGAAGCGTTGAAGGTCGCCGGGACCGCCGACGTGCTGATCGCGGTCGTCGGCCTGTCCCCCGATCTGGAGGGAGAGGCGCTGGGTGTCTCGGTCCCCGGTTTCGCAGGAGGCGACAGAACCGAAGTCGTCCTGCCCGAGCCGCAGCGCAATCTGCTCGCCGCGCTTCAGGCGACCGGCAAGCCAGTGGTCGCGGTCGTCATGTCGGGCTCGGCCGTCTCCCTGGGCGACTTCAAGCCCGCCGCGACGCTGGCGGCCTTCTATCCAGGCACCGAGGGCGGCACCGCGCTGGCCGAGATCTTGGCCGGTGACGTGAACCCGTCGGGCCGCCTGCCCGTCACCATCTATCACTCGACCGCCGACCTGCCCGCCTTTGCCGATTATGGGATGAAGGAGCGGACTTATCGCTACTTCACCGGCAAGCCCGCCTGGGGCTTTGGGCACGGCCTGAGCTATACCAAGTTCGACTATGGCCAGCCGACCGTCACCACCAGCGTCGCGGTCGGCCAGCCGGTCGATGTCGCGGTGCAGCTGCGCAATATCGGCCAGCGTGCGGGCGAAGAAGTGACGCAAGCCTATCTGGTCCCGCCCGCGACCGACGAGAAGCTGGTACTGACCGACCCCGTGCTGCAACGCCAGCTGGTCGGCTTCACCCGTGTCGCGCTCAAGCCGGGTCAGGCGGGCACGGCGCGCTTCACCATCGACCCGCGCATGATGAGCCAGGTCTGGCGCGACGGCACCCGCCGCATCCTGCCGGGCACCTACAAGCTCTATATCGGCGGTGGCCAGCCGGGTGACGGCGCGGGCCAGTGGACCCAGTTCACCGTGACCGGCCAGGCGCAGGACTTGCCCAAGTGACGCCGAACCGTCGTGAACTGATCGCCGGGGCGGCTGCATTCGCCGCCACCCCGGCCTTTGCCGCCACGCCCTCGCTGGTCAGCAAGCGTCCGCCGGTCGCCGACCGCCGTTTCGTGTCCAAGGCGGTCGAGGCGGAGATCACGCGTGTCTCCAAGCTGATCGCCGATCCGACGCTGCGCTGGATGTTCGGCAACTGCTATCCCAACACCCTCGACACCACTGTCCTGTCGCTGGGCGAGGTGAACGGCAAGCCGGACGCCTTCGTCATCACCGGCGACATTCCATGCCTGTGGCTGCGGGATTCGGCGGCGCAGCTGCGGCCCTATCTGCATCTGGTAAAGCGCGACCCGGCGCTGGGGCGGCTGTTCCGCGGGCTGATCGGGCGGCAGGCGCGGTCAATCCTGATCGATCCGTACGCCAACGCCTTCATGCAGGACCCGACCGCCAAGACCAACCTGAGCTGGGCGCTGCACGACGATACCGAGATGAAACCGGGCGTCGCCGAGCGGAAGTGGGAGATCGACTCTCTCTGCTACGCGATCCGGCTGGCCTACGGCTATTGGCGAGAGACGGGCGACACCACGCCGTTCGACGCGGAATGGAAAGCCTCGGCGCGCCTGATCGTGAAGACCTTCCGCGAACAGCAGCGCAAAGAAGGCCCCGGCCCTTACCGCTTCCGCCGCTCCGCGCCCGAGCCGACCGAAACGCTCTATCGCGGCATCGGCCTGCCCACGCGACCCAACGGCATGATCCATTCGGGCTTCCGCCCCTCGGACGATGCCTGCCTCTACAGCCAGTTCGTGCCCGCCAACCTGTTCGCAATGACGACGTTGCGCGAACTCGCCGCGCTGTCGAACGCGGTCAGCGAACCGGCGCTGGCGCAGGAGGCGACTGCGCTCGCCGCCGAGGTCGAGGCCGCGCTCAAGCAGCATGGCACGATGACGCTGCCGAACGGCGAGCGGGTCTGGGCGTTCGAGGTCGACGGCTATGGCAATGCCGTCTTCATGGACGACGCCAATGTGCCGTCGCTGTCGGGCATGGCCTATCTGGGGTGCGTCGATCCGGCCGATCCGCTGTGGCAGCGGACGCTCGCGGCGTGCTGGGGCAAAGACAATCCCTGGTATTTCGAGGGCAAGGCGATCAGCGGCATCGGCGGCCCGCACACCGGGCCGGGCCAGGTCTGGCCGATGTCGGTGATCGTCCGCGCGCTGACCTCGACCGACCCGGCGCTGCTCCGCGCCAGCCTATCGATGCTGCGCGGATCGCAGGGCGGTACGGGCTTCATTCACGAAGGGGTCGATATCAACGATCCCACCAAGTTCACGCGCGACTGGTTCGCCTGGGCCAATGGCCTGTTCGGCGAGCTGATCGTGCATATCGCAGCCACCCGGCCGCAGGTTCTGCGGGAGACATTTGCATGATTTTGACCCGCCGCTCGCTCCTCGCCGGGACCGCGCTTGCCGCCCTTCCCATTCGCGGCGTGATGGCCACGCTGCCGCCGCTGCCCGCTAGGCCGAACCTGTTCGTCGGCACCGGCGGTGACGGGCATACCTATCCGGGCGCCGTCCTGCCCTTCGGCATGGTGCAGTTGAGCCCCGATACCGATGTCGAGCGCTGGGACACCTGCTCGGGCTATCATCACGGTGACAGCTCGATCATGGGGTTCAGCCATACCCATTTGTCGGGCACCGGCATCGGCGACATGCTGGACGTACTGGTCGTGCCGACGCGCGGTGCGTTGAAGCTGGTCGCGGGGCCCCTCTCCAACCCCGATGAAGGCTATCGCCAGCGTTACTCCGACGAGCAGGCAGAGCCAGGTTACTACCGGGTGAAGCTGGAATCCGGTGTGCTGGCCGAACTCACCGTGACCGAGCGGACCGGCTGGCATCGCTACACCTATCCCAAGGGGCCGGGCCATGTGCTGGTCGACCTGTCGCACCTCGTCCTCGACAAGAGCGACGCCAAGCCGCTCATCACCGATGCCGAAATCACGGTTGAGCCGGACGGCACGATCACCGGCACCCGCCGCGTGTTCCGCTGGGCCAAGGGGCGACGCATCTTCTTTGCGATGCAGCTGTCGAAAAAGCCCAGCCGCATCCAGCTTTATGGCGACGGCGATGCGCCTGCGAACGGCACCGCCGTCAAGGGCAACCGGCTGAAGGCTGCCTTATTCTTCGACGAACTGGGCGATGCCCCATTGCTGATCCGCTGCGGCATCTCGGCGGTCGATGTGGCGGGGGCCAAGGCGAACCTTGCCGCCGAAGCGAAGCACTGGGACTTCGACCGTACCCGCCGCGCCGCGATGACCCGCTGGGCCGAGACGCTGGGCGGCGTCCGGGTCGAGGGCGGGACCGAGGATCAGCGCACGATCCTGGCCTCGGCCAATTACCACACGCTGATCGCGCCCACGCTCTTCTCGGACGTGGACGGGCGTTATGCCGGGCTGGACGGACAGGTGCACAAGGCGCCCGCCGGGCAGTTCGCCTACAGCACCTTCTCCACCTGGGACACGTACCGGGCGCTGCATCCCTGGCTGATCCTGACCCAGCCCGCCCAGGCCAAGAAGCTGATCGACGACATGATCCGCCAGACCCAGCAAAGCGCCTATGGCCCGCCGGTCTGGACGCTGCAGGGCAAGGAGACGGGCATCATGATCGGCTGGCACGGCACGCCGATCATGGCCGAGGCGATGGTGAAGGGCATTCCCGCCGATTACGCCGCCGCCTGGCCCGGCATCGCCAAGCGCAGCTTCGACTTCTCCGCGCCCGATCTGGACAATAGCAAGGGCCGCGACCTGTACGACGCCAAGGGCTATGTCCCCGCCGATATCTGGTGGGAAAGCGTCAGTCGGACGCAGGAATATGCCTATGACGATTGGGCCGCGTCACACATCGCGCGTCGCGTCGGCCAGACGGCGCAGGCCGATCGCCTGCTCAAGCGTTCGGGCAACTGGCGCAACGTTATCGATGGCTCGATCGGCTTCGCCCGCCCCCGCTTCAACGACGGCAGCTGGTGGAAGGATTACGACCCCGTCCAGCTCGGCCATATGCCCAAGCCCTGGTGGCGCGACTATACCGAGGCGAATGGCTGGCAGGCGACCTTCCTGAACCAGCACGACATTTACGGCCTGATCCGCCACATGGGCGGCGATACGAAGTTCGAGGCCAAGCTGGACGAGCTGTTCAGTGCGCCCTCGACCCTGCCCAAGAATGCGCCGCCCGACATTTCGGGTCTGGTCGGCCAATATGCCCATGGCAACGAGCCGGACCAGCATGCGGCCTATATGTACGCCTATGTCGGCGCACCCTGGAAAACCCAAGCCATGGTCCGCCGCCTGCTGACCGAGATGTACAAGAACGCGCCCGACGGCATCATCGGCAATGACGATTGCGGCCAGATGAGCGCGTGGTTCCTGTTCTCGTCGCTCGGCTTCTATCCGGTCGATCCGGTCAGCGGAGCCTATGTCTTCGGCGGCCCGCTGTTCGACCGCGCGCAGGTGGCGATGGGCGGTGGCAAGACCCTGGTCGTCGAGGCCAAGGGCAACGGCCCGGACGCGCCGTACGTCCAGTCGGTGACCTGGAACGGTCGCCCCTGGACGAAGAGCTGGATCGACCATGCCACCCTGTCGAAGGGCGGCACCCTGTCCTTCACCATGGGGGCCAGGCCCAATCCCGCCTTTGGACGCGATCCCAAGGACCGCCCGCCCTCCTTCGACCACCAGCCCGCCTGATCCCTCCCGGAGCCGCATTGCAGATGACCGATTTCTCCCGCCGCGCCGTCCTTGCCTCCGGGCTCGTCGCCTCCGCCGCGCCCGCCTTCGCGCAAAAGGGGGCGGGTGCGCCCGCGCCCTATGGTGCGGTGCCCTCAGCGCGGCAGTGGCGCTGGCATCAGCGCGAGCAATATGCCTTTGTCCACTTCGCCATGAACACCTTCACCGACAAGGAATGGGGATATGGCGACGAAGACCCCAAGATGTTCAATCCCAGCGACTTCAGCGCGGATCAGATCGTCGCGGCGGCCAAGGCGGGAAACCTCAAGGGCATCATCCTGACGGCGAAGCATCATGACGGCTTCTGCCTATGGCCGACCAAGCTGACCGAACACTGCATCCGCAACTCGCCCTATAAGGACGGCAAGGGCGATATCGTCCGCGAGATGTCGGACGCCTGCAAGCGGGGCGGGATCGCGTTCGGCATCTATCTGTCGCCCTGGGATCGCAACCGCGCCGATTACGGCCACCCCTCCTATGTCGACTATTATCGCAAGCAGGTGGTCGAGCTGTGCACCGGCTATGGCGAGCTGTTCGAATTCTGGTTCGACGGTGCCAATGGCGGCGACGGCTATTATGGCGGCGCGCGCGAGACGCGGCAGATCGATGCGCCCAAATATTATAACTGGCCCTCGATCATCGCGCTGGTTCATCAGTATCAGCCCATGGCCTGCACCTTCGATCCGCTGGGCGCGGACATTCGCTGGGTCGGCAATGAGGACGGCATTGCCGGCGATCCCTGCTGGCCGACCATGCCCGACCATCCGTATGTCCAGTCGGAGGGCAATTCGGGCGTGCGCGGAGGCGCGTTGTGGTGGCCCGCCGAGACCAACACCTCGATCCGGCCCGGCTGGTTCTATCACGCCGACGAGGACTCCAAGGTCCGCAGCCCCGAAAACCTCGTCGGCTATTTCGACACCTCGGTCGCGCGCGGCACCAATATGAACCTCAACCTGCCGCCCGACCGGCGCGGGCGCATTCCCGATCAGGACGTGAAGATCCTAAAGAGCTTCGGCGACGCGATCCGCGCCAGCTTCGCGACCGACCTGGCGCAGGGCGCAGTGGCGAGCGCCAGCCATGTGCGCGGCAAGGGGTTTGAGGCCGCCAAGGTGCTCGACGGCCAACGTGACACCTATTGGTCCGCGCCGGACGGCGTGACGACGCCCAGCCTGACGCTCGACCTGCCGCCGGGACGCAGCTTCGACCTGATCCGCATTCGCGAATATCTGCCGCTCGGCGTGCGCGTCACGCGCTTTGCGGTCGATGCGGAATCAAATGGTCAGTGGAGCCAGCTTGCCGAGCATGAGTGCATCAGCGCGCAGCGGATCATCCGGCTGCCCGCGCCCATCACCGCGCGGCGCGTTCGCCTGCGCATCATCGAGGCCCCCGTATGCCCGGCAATCAGTGAGGTCGCGCTGTTCCAGAGCGTCGCGCCGGTGCCCGTCCCCGCCATCGTGTCGAGCGACCCGACGGTGATGGACACGCGCGGCTGGACCATCGTCTCGGCCACCGCGCCGGGCGCGGACAAGCTGCTCGACAATGACGCCAAGACCATCTGGGTCCAGCCCGCCCCCACGCCCGGCAAGCCGGCCAGCGTGACGATCGACATGGGCAAGACCCAGGATGTCGCGGGCTTCAGCCTGACCCCTTCGCGCCAGGTGATGATCGATGCCGCCCCGCCGCGCGGCTATGTCGCGGAGACGAGCCTCGACGGCAAGAGCTGGACCCCGGCGGGCGCGGGCGAATTCTCCAACATCGCCTATGCGTTGTCGACTCAGCGCCTGCCCTTCACCAGCGTCCGGCCGGTCCGCTATCTGCGGCTGACCTTCGCGGAAATGTCCAAGCCCGCGCAGAAGCTGGCGATCGCCGGGATCGGCGGCTTCACCAAGCGCTGATCCATCCACCCCGTCGCGGTGGAAAAGCTGCCGCGATGGGGTGGAATCCCTTTCTTGTGCGTTGCAACATGGATCAACGCATAAGGAGGGTGGCATGACCGACCGTCACGATCCGACGTCGACGTCGCGCAAGCCCCCGCGCCGTCCCCGCGTCGCACTGGCCTTACAGGGCGGCGGCGCGCACGGCGCCTATGGCTGGGGCGTCATCGAGCGGTTGCTGGAGGAGGATATCGACCTGGTCGGTGTCAGCGGGGCCAGCGCCGGGGCGATCAACGGCGCGGCGCTCGTCTCGGGCTATGCCGCCGATGGCGCAGACGGTGCGCGAACCGTTCTGGAGCGGCTGTGGCATCATGTCGCCGATGCCTCGCCGCTCGCCCCGCTCGATGTCGGGGCGCTGGGCGGGCCATTTTACGAAACGCTGCTGCGCCGGTCGCTGGATATGGCCAAACTCTCCAGCCGCTATGTCGCGCCGTTCCTGCCCAATGTCCGCGATATGAGCGCACTGCGCCGCGCGGTCGAGGGGAGCGTCGACCTGGACCTGCTCACTCGCCAGACGCGGGTGCCGCTGTTCGTCGCCGCCACGCATATCGCGAGCGGATCGGCACGGCTGTTCACCGGCGAGGCCGTGACGCTCGACGCGCTGATGGCTTCGGCCTGCCTGCCCGAACTGTTCGCGGCGGTGGAAATCGACGGCGAACAATATTGGGACGGCGGCTTCACCGCCAACCCCGCCCTCGAGCCGTTGCTGTCCGAGGCGATCGGCGCGACCGACATGATCGTCGTCCAGATCACCCCCTTTACCGTCGAGAATGTCGGCGGGTCGGTGGGCGACGTCATGCGGCGGGTCAGCGACATCAGCTTCAACGCCTGTCTGCGCCGCGACCTGCGCGCCTTGTCCGAGGTTCAGGACATCGCCCGCGCCGAACGCTCGCGCGATGTGCGGATGCGGGCGATCGCGCGGGTCAACCTGCACCTGCTATCGCCGCCGGACGAACTGGCGGGGCGGTCGGGAACGAGCAAGGTCGACACCCGCTGGTCGGTGCTTCAGGACCTTCGCCAGACGGGTCGGGCACAGGCCGAACATTGGTTGTCGACCCATCACGATGTGCTGGGCCGTGATTCCTCGTTCGAGGGATTGCCCGAAGAGGCGAGACGCGACTGACATCCGCTTTGTGATGCGGCCCGTCGCCTTTCAGCCGCTGCGACGACCATATTGATGCGCATCAATATGTACGCATCCTGCCAACAGACACCGATACGTCTTCTGAAATATTTCGGCCATCTGCTTGGGAGCCAATCAATATTTTTAACGTTGTCGTTCCATAACGAAAGGGGCGCGATTGTTCATCCTGCATCTGGCACTTGGTGGTTGCCTGAAATCGCCGCCTGTCCATTATGGCATCACCGCCGACACCGGCGGTCACATCGCCTATATCCTGGACGCTGCCACCGCGCAGGCGAAGAATATTGACACGGATCAAGTTTCGATTGTCACCCGGCTCTTCGAAGAACCCGGCTTGTCGCTGGACCATGCCCGGCCGACCGAGCGGCTTTCGCCCAAGCTGACCATCGACCGGATCGCCACCGGCGACCGCCGCTATCTGGAAAAGGAAGCGCTGGCCGACGATCTTGCCGCCTTTACCGAGGCGTTCTGCGCGCACCTCGCCCGGTTACCGCGCCGCCCCGATGTGATCCACGCGCATTTCTCCGACGCCGCCGCCGTCGCGGCCGAGGCGCGGCGTCGTTTTGCCATTCCCTTCGTCTATACGCCCCATGCGCTGGGGATCGACAAGCGCCGTCATAATGGCCCCTCGCCTGCGCTCGACGGCCGGATCGCCGCCGAACGTGCCGCCATCGCCGCCGCCGATGCGCTGATCGTGTCGACCCAGGACGAGGCCGAGCGGCAGGTCCAGGCCTATGGCGTACCCGCTGGCGGCCGTGTTCACCGCATCGCTCCCGGCGTGCCCAGCCGTGATGCCGGGGCGCGGCGCGGCGCGACGCTTGCCGATCGCCTCGGTGCGTTCCTCGCCGACCCGGCCAAGCCGATCCTGCTCGCCATCGCGCGCCCGGTCGCCAAGAAGAATTTGGGGGCGCTCGCCCGCGCCTATGCCGCGTCGCCCTCGCTACGCGATGCCGCCAATCTGGTCATCCTGGCAGGGCAGCATGACGGCCCCGGATCGCCCGAGGAACGCGCCGTCCTGACCGAACTTCAGGGGTTGGCCGACAGCCCCGACCTTCGGGGCCGTTTCGCGCTGCCCCCGCGCCATGACGGGCATGACGTCGCATCCCTCTATGACCTGGCGGCGCAGGGCGGTGTCTTCGTCAACCCCGCGCTCCACGAACCCTTCGGCCTGACCCTGATCGAGGCGGCGGCGGCGGGCGTTCCCGTCGTCGCGACCCGGCATGGCGGCCCCAGCGAGATCGTCGCCGCGCTGGACCACGGCCTGCTGGTCGAGCCGCGCGACGAGACGGCGATCGCCCAAGCCTGCCTCACCCTTCTATCCGCCCCCGAAACCCATGCGCGGATGAGCGCCAATGGTCGTTCGGGCTCCACCCTTTATGCCTGGGACCGCTACGCCATGGAATCGACCGCGCTTTATGCCCGCCTGCCGCGCAGCCCCAGCCTTCTTGCCAGCGATATCGATCATACGCTGACCGGGTGTCGCGTCGGCGCGCATGACTTCGCCCAGTGGCGTCAGGCCAGCGATCTGCCTTTCGTCGTCGCGACCGGCCGGTCCTTCGCAATGGCGCGGATCATCCTGTCGCAATGGGGCCTGCCCGAACCCGACGCCTTCATCACCGATGTCGGCACGCGCATCATGCTGAAGAGCCAGCGCGGCTGGCAGGAATGTCCCGACTTCGCCGCGCGACTGAATGAAGGATGGGACCGCAAGGCGGTAGTTGCCGCACTCAAACCCCTTCGCCTGCGCCCCCAACCACGCGATACGGCGGGCCCACATAAGGTCAGCTATTTCGGCACCGCCGAGGACGCCGCGCGCGTCCGCGAAACGCTAGCCGAGCAGGGGCTTTCCGCCAAGACCGTCTTCTCGCACGGGCGGCTGATCGACGTGCTGGCCCCGCTGGGCGGCAAGGCGGCGGCGGTGGCCGCCTATGCCCGGCGGCTCGACCTGCCGATGGGTGCGTGCATCGCGGCAGGCGACAGCGGCAATGATGTCGACATGCTGGATGCCTGCGGCCATGCGATCGTCGTCGGCAATGCCGGGCAGGAACTGGCCGACCTATCCGAGCGTGACGGGCTGATGCGCGTCACCGCCCACCATGCCAATGGCGTGCTGGAGGGGCTGGAGCGGCTTGGCCTGACTACGCCGATGCCGTCCCAGGCAACGGCGGCATGAAACGCCCCTTCGGTTATTTCGTCCATCATCACGGGCGCGGCCATGCCGAACGCTGCGCCGCGATCCTGAACGCGCTGCCGCCCGAGCGGCCCGTTACCATCTTCTGCGCGCGCGACGACATCTTCCCAGCCCTGCCGCCGCAGGTCGAGATCGTCACCATCCCCTCGCTCTTCGAACCGACCGGGTTGGAAGCAGGGACGATGGACGCGGTGCCGACGCCCGAGACACTGCACTGCGCGCCGCTCGGCTGGCCCGGCATCCGTCACGCCATGGCGGTGATCGCGGGTTGGTTCGATCGCGCCGACCCCGCGCTGATGATCTGCGACGTGTCGGCCGAAATCGCGCAGCTGGCGCGCATCTGCTCGGTCCCGCATGTGAAGATCCTGCAACATGGCGACCGCAGCGATGCCGGACACCGCGCCGCCTATGACGGCGCCGCCGGGCTGCTCGCCGCCTTCGACGAGGCACTGGCCCAGCCCGAATGGGACGCCCCCATGCGCGCGAAAACCTGTTTCGTCGGCGGGCTGGGCGTCGACACCCGCATCCCCGAGCGCGAACTGGCGCGCCAGCGCATCGGCGTAGGCGCCGACGAGGAACTGATCCTCGTCCTGTCGGGCGGCGGCGGTGGCGGCTTTGCCCAGGCCCCGCTGGGCGTCGGTGCGCGCAGCCGCCCCGGTGCCCGCTGGATCACCATCGGCCCGGTCGCGCGCGACTGGCATGCGACCGAGCCCGGCAATATCGAGCATCGCGGCTGGGTCGACAATCCGGCCGACCATGTCGCCGCGGCCGATCTCGTCATCGCCTCGACCGGCAACACCACCTGCCAGCAGATATTGGCCGCTGCCCGCCCCTGGCTTGCCATCCCCGAATGGCGCTATTTCGACGAGCAGCACCGCAAGGCCGAGGCGCTGGCCGCCGCTGGGGTCGCCTGTGTCCGCCCGCATCTGCCCTCCTCGGCACAAGCCTGGAACGAGGCGCTGGCCGAAACCCGCAGCCAGCATCGCCCCGCCATACAGCGTGCGATGATCGCCGACGCCCCCGCCCAGACCGCCGCCGACTGGCTGGAGGCGCTGTCGGCGCGGCTCTGGCCGATCGACCTCGAACTGTCCCCTGTTTCCCATCCCACCGGAGCCCATTCATGATCTCGGTCGTCACGCTCGCCGGGGGCCGCCCCGATCACCTGCGCAATGTCGTGCTGGGCCTCAGCCGCCAGACGATGTTGCCCGCCGAGCTGATCGTCGCGGTCATGCAGGACAAGCCCTATGACCTGCCGGAGGCGCCCTTCCCCATCCGCCAGATGATGGTGTCGGGCCCGCGCCTACCGCTCGCCACCGCGCGCAATGCGGCGGCACAGGCGGCGATCGGCGACAAGCTGGTCTTTCTCGACATGGACTGCATCCCGACGCCCGAACTGCTGGCCGATTACGACCGCTTTCTGGATCAGGAAGACGGGCTGTTGATGGGCGAAGTCATGTATCTGCCCGGCGGCGCGACGGCGGGCGACTGGCGGTATCAGGACTTTGCCGAGGTCGCCGTCCGCCACTCCGACCGGCGTGGCCCGCCGTCGGAGGGGATCGAGCGGTGCGCGGATTATCGCTGCTTCTGGTCACTCAATTTCGCGATGCGCCGCGCGACCTTTCTGGCGACCGGCGGGTTCGACGAGCGCTATGCGGGCTATGGCGGCGAGGACACCGATTTCGGCAAGGTGGTGGACAAGGCGGGCGTGCCGATCGCCTGGATCAAGGGCGGGCTCGCCTATCACCAATATCATCCGCACCACATGCCGCCGGTCCATCATATCGACAGCGTGGTGCGCAATGCCGAGCTGTTCGAAGCGAAATGGGGATACCGCACCATGGGGCACTGGCTGCACGCCTTTCGCCTGATGGGCCTGATCGACGACACGCCCGGTCGCCCGATCCGCATCCTGCGCCGCCCCGACGAAGACGACCTGGCGCTGACCGGACAGCAGAGCCACCAGCCCTATGCCAACACCGCCAGCGTCATCCGCCTGCTGGAGGAACGCGCGGCCGGGGCCCGCGTCGCGGCATGAGGATCGCGCTGCTCGCCCATGTCCGCCAACCCATCCGCCAGCCCTTTCTCGGCGGCATGGAGGCGCATGGCTGGTATCTGGCCGAGGGGCTGGCCGCGCGGGGGCATGACGTGGTGCTGTTCGCCAGTGGCGACAGCGACCCGCGCTTCACCATCGATCCGGTCCTGCCGGTGCACTACGAAGCCGTCTTTCCCTGGGCCGAGCATCGCGGCAAGCCCGCGCTGATCGCGCATGTCGATGCGGGCTATGCCGCCGCCTGCGACCGGATCGCGCGGGGCGGGTTCGACGTGGTGCACAATAACAGCCTGCACCGCTTCCCACTGGAGCCGCGCCGGACCGCCCAGGTGCCCACCGTCACCTCGCTGCACGTGCCGCCCTATGATGCACTCCACCATTTCGTGACGGTCAGCCCCGGCCCGACCCATCGCCTGACCGTCACCTCGGCCAGCCAGATGAAGGCATGGTGGCCCAGCGGCGCACCACCCGAGGCCTCTGTGCTGCACAATGCGATCGATCCCGCCGCCTGGCCGTTCGTCGAACACGGCAATGGCGAGGCGGTGTGGTGCGGCCGGATCACTCCGAACAAGGGTCCCCACCTCGCTGTCCAGGCGGCACAAGCGGCGGGGGTGGCGCTGACCCTGTTCGGCGCGGTCGAGGACCCCGACTATTTCGCGGCCGAGGTCGAGTCCCGGCTGGGCGGCGGCGTCCGTTATGGCGGGCATCTGGACGGCGCGGCGCTCGCACGCGAATTGGGGCGCGCCTCGGTCTTCCTGTTCACCCCCTGTTGGGACGAACCCTTCGGCTTGGTGGCGATCGAGGCGATGGCGTGCGGCCTGCCCGTCGCCGCCTTCGATGCCGGTGCCGCACGCGAAGTGGTGGGCGAGGCCGGGTGTATCGCGCCTGCCGCCGATGTCGACGCACTGGCCGAGGCGATCGGGCGCGCCATGCATATCCCCCGCGCGCTGGCCCGGCGCCGCGTGGAGACGCATTTCGCGCGCGACCTGTGGCTCGACCGCTGCGAGGCGCTTTATGCCAGGGTGCGCGCGGCCGTGCCGAGTGCCATCGCGGCGTGAGCAGCGACGTTATCGCTGGGCAGCGAACGGCCCTTCTCGACCTGTACCGCCGCCACGTCACGCCCGGACAGCCCTATGCGCTGGTCGATTTCCCCGACCATGCCAATGTCGGCGACAGCGCCATCTGGCTGGGTGAGATCGCGCTGCTGCGCGACATCGGGGCGGGCGATCCGGCCTATATCGCGCGCTGGGACGATTTCGACGAGGCCGCCTTCCGCGCGGCCTGCCCGAGCGGCCCGATCCTGATCCATGGTGGCGGCAATCTGGGCGATATCTGGCCGCATCATCAGCATTTCCGCGAGCAGCTACTGACCCGTTTTCGCGATCGCCGGATCGTGCAACTCCCCCAGTCGATCCATTTCCGCGATGCCGCGAACCGCGACCAATTTGCGCGCATCACAGGCGACCATCCCGATTTTCACCTCCTCGTCCGCGACGAACGCAGCCTGGAGATAGCGAGCAGGCATTTCGACGGCCCGACCATGCTCGCCCCGGATTCCGCCTTCGGGCTGGGCAGCCTGGCGCGGCCGGTGGCGGCGGATTGCCGCTATCTGATGCTGCTCCGTTCGGACGCCGAACGGGTGATGCGCGACGATGCGCCGCTGACAGGCTTGCCGGGTGCGGTGGCGCTCGACTGGCTGGACGAAGCGCTGGTGAGCGCCACCTCCCCTCAAGCCCGCGCTCAGGCCCGCGTCGAACGCGGATTGCGGCTGTTGGCGCGTGGTGAGCAGGTCGTCACCGACCGGCTGCATGGTCATATCCTCAGCCTGTTGCTGGGCATCCCGCATGTCGTGCTCGACAATGATTATGGGAAAGTCGCGGCCTATATCGCCGCCTGGACCGGCGACGGCCCGCTCGTCCGACAGGCCGCGTCCCCGGTGGAGGCGGCGGCGATGGTGGCAGGATGATCGACGTCAGCCTGCTGATCTGCACCCGCAATCGCAGCCGCAGCCTGTCCGCCACACTTGCGTCGATCGAGACCGCCGCACGGCAATGGTCGGGCGGCCGGATCGAGTTGATCCTGGTCGACAATGGCTCGACCGACGCCACCTCCGCCGTCATCCGCCATTGGGCGACCGACCGCCCCTTTACCGTGCGCCTGCTGGCCGAGCCGCGCCGCGGCCTGTCCCGTGCCCGCAACACCGCGCTGCGTGCCGCACGTGGGCAGGTCATCGCGATGACCGATGACGACTGTGTACTGCACCCCGATTATTTCATCCGCCTCGCGCGGGCCTTCGCCGATCGCGCCGCCCCCGTCATCATCGGCGGCCGCATCCTGTTGGGCGACCCGGCCGACCTGACGCTGACCGTCAAGCTGGAGGACCATCCGATGGTCGCAGCGGCGACCGCCTTTCCGGGCGGGTTCGTCATGGGCGCGAACCTGGCCTTCACCGCCGATGTCCGCAGGCTGGTCGGGCCGTTCGACACCCGGTTCGGGGCAGGCGCGCCGTTCCGAGCGGCGGAGGACACCGACTTCCTGCTGCGCGCCCAAGCGCTGGGCATCCCGATCCTTTACGATCCCGGCTTTATCGTCGATCATCATCATGGCCGCCGCCGCGAACAAGACGCCCTCGCATTGCTGGCGGGCTATGGCTTTGGCGACGGGGCGCTGTACGCCAAACATGTCCTCGGAGATCGTCGCGTCGCCCGCTGGCTGGCGACCGATCTGCGCAATCTGGGCAACCGCTTTGTCGGCCCGGTCCCCGCGATCCGGCATTTCCATGCCTTTCGCCTGCGCCATGTGCTGGCGGGCTTTGCCGCCTATGCCCGCGCCGCCCTCAGAAGTCCGCACTCAACCTGAGGCCGACCGTGCGCGGCCGCAGCGGGGTGGACACGTTACGCCGGGTCAGCAGGAAGGGATTGCCATAGGCGAAGCGATTGCCCCGCTCGTCGAGCAGATTGTCGAGCGTCAGGCCCAGCGTATAGCGCCCCCGCCGCGCCGCCAGCCCCAGATTGACGAGGCCATAGCCGCCCTGCCGCACGTCGAACATGTCGCCGACGCCCAGCACCGAGGGGCCGACAAAGGCCGCTTCGCCCCGCGCCGACAGGGTCAGGTCGGGCGTCACCCGGATATCGCGCACCAACCCCAGCCGCGCCGAGATGCTGGGCGTCTCGGGCAGACGACGGTTGCGTGCCCGGCTCAGCGCGGCGGTCGAGCCGGTGACCTCATTGTCGGTGGCAAAGACCGCGCTGGTCAGGTGCCAGTCGCGCTGCGGCACCCACTCGATCCAGCCCTCCAGCGCGTCGACCCGTGCGTCGCCGATGTTGCTCGTCACCGGCTGGCCCGCCCGGTTGAGCAGATCCGCCTGGATCGCGCTCCAATGCGCATGCGACAGGCTGATCGACGCGGACAGACCGGTCTCGCCCCGCCGCACCCGCCGCAGGCCCAGCTCGACCATCTGGATCGAGTCGGATTCGAAGTTCGCGACCCGCCCGACCCCTGCTGCCACCGCCAGGCCGCCTGTCCGGAAACCCGACTGATAGCGGCCGAACGCCGTCCACGCGCCGCCCAGCATCCAGGAAAAGCCAAGCGTCGGATCGATCCGGGTCGTCGAGCGGCCGCGCACGAAATGCGACGCGCGCGGCGTGATTGAGGGTTCGCCGTCGACCCGCGCGGCGGTCAGGCGCCCGCCGAGCGTCAGCCACAGCCGATGGGTCAGCGGATGGGTCGCCTCGCCGAAGATCGCGCCACTGCGCGTGACGTTGGTCACGCCGATCACCGGCCGAACGCCCTGCCGAACGGTCAGCGAGCGGCCCATCACGGATTGATCCGACACCAGATTGGCACCGACCACCCAGGACCCACCGCCCGGCAAGCGCCGCGACAAACGGCTTTCGTGCGAGAACAAGTTCTTGGTGCCGTCCAGCTGATAGGATTGCAGGGGGCCCAGGACGCTGGCATCGAACTGTTCGAACGATGCCCCCTCGACCAACCCGGTGGCCGAGACGAATTGCAGGCCGCTCGCCCAGCTCTTGGACAGGATCAGCCGCCCGAACGCCATATCGCTCCAGGACGGCTGCGGGATGGCGGCGCGGCTGGTCAGCACATCCTCGCGCATCACATATTGCGCATCGCGTGCGACGATCGACTGGGTGCCGCCGCCCAGCTCGGCGCGCCAGCCATCGCCGACATCCCAACGCAAGGTGCCGCGCAGCCCGCTGGTCAGCACGCGGTTGATATTGTCCTGATGGGTGCGGATATTGTCGATATAGCCGCCATCGACCGCGTGATAGCCGACCAGCCGCAGACCCAGCGTACCCGGCAACAGCACCATATTGGCGACCGCCGCCATGTCCGTGCTCGGCGCGCCGCTACCCGCCAGCGCGCCGCCCCATTCCAGCCGCCCGCCATCGCGTTCCAGTGAGACAGGGTTGGAGGTCAGCCGGATGATCCCCCCGATCGCCCCCGACCCGTGCAGCGCGCCCTGCGGCCCCTCGGCAATCTCGACCTGACCGATATCGTAGAGCTTCAGGCCGGGATCGGGTCCGGCAAAGGCGATCTGCACCTCGTCCAGATAGAGGCTGGCGGTCGACTCGGTCGCGCCGTTGAAGCTGCTGTCGGCGATGCCGCGAATGAACAGCTTGTTGCGCCCCGGCCCCAGCGCGGTGGTCTGCAGGATCGGCGTCTGGCTCGCGACATCGCTGAGGTCGGTCGATCCATTGGGCAGGGCGACGCCGCGACCGATGACCGACACGCTGCCCGGATAGCGGGCGAGCTCGGTGCCCTGTTTGCTGGCGGTGACGATGACGTCGGGGCCCTCGCCGGGCGGGGGTGTGGCAAAGGGTCGGGGAGGCAGCCGATCGCGTTCTGGGCGACGCGGCGCGCCGACGATGCGGAAGCTCGTCGCATCGATCATGATCGCACGGTAACCGGTGCCGCGCAGCAACTGCCCCAATGCGCGCGTGGGCGGCGCATCGCTGTTCAGCGCAGGGGTGCGGACCGTCCGCAACCGGGCATCGGTCGCCACGACGGTAATGCCCGCCTGCCGCGCCAGTTCGCGCAAGGCGAAGTCCAACGTCGCAGGCGCCAGGGCGATGCGGCGGGCATGGGACGATGCGGGTATCCGGGCCAGCCCGATCGCGGGCATGGCAAGGGCGGCCACGGCCGACAGGCCGCGTGCGGATAGCTTAGTCCGACGCCCGCAAAATCCAGTCCCCACCGCTCTGGCGCCACTCCGCTCCGATCAGCTTCGCAAGACGCGGAACGTCCCGACCGGCGTCGCCCGTCATCCGGACCAGGCCGGTGACGCTGCGTTTCGCCAGCGGCCCCTCCACTGCGATCCGCACGCCATAGGCGGATTGCAATCGTGCAGCAATCACCCCGACCGTCTCGCCGTCCAGATCGAGCAATCCTTCGCGCCAGCCGCCGACCATCGCCGGATCGACGCTCACCCGGCGCAGCGTGCGTTGGGTCTCGTCCAGCTTGGCGCCCTGACCGGCGGTCAACCGGATGTCCTGCCCCTGCGGCGCCAGCGCGACCGATCCCTCGGCCACCGCCACATCCAGCCGCGCCCCTTCGCGCCGGACGTTGAAGACGGTGCCCATGTCGCGAATGGCGACATCGCCGGAGCGCAATTCGAACGGCGCGGACGGATCGTGGCGGACATGGAACAGCGCCTGCCCGGATTCCAGCGTCGCGACACGCGGGTCGTTGCGATCCAGCCGCAGCCGCGATCCCCCCGCCAGCTCGACCCGCGTGCCGTCATTCAGCGCAATCGCCCGCATCTCGCCCGGCCGGGTCTGCTCGATCCGGATGTCGGGGCGTCCATGCATCAGCACCGGCCCCGCGACCAGCGCGACGGCGGCCGCCACGCCGGTCATCAGCCACCAACGACCCCACCCCCTATTGTCGTTGGCGGCGACCGGCGCCTCCGCCGCATTGAGCGCCGGTTCGGCATCCGGCGCGGTCAGCAGCGCATCGGCAATGGCAACCGCATCATAGGCGCGTGCATTCGCCGGGCTGTCTTCCAGCCACGTCGCAAAGGCATCCCATTCGGCCGCGCTCATATCGCGCTGCCGGACGTGCCAGTCGATCGCCTGCTCCTCCCGCGTCACTCGTCCCCGCTCCTTCCACTGTCAGGACGACACGAACGCATCCGATCCGCACCTTGGGCATCGCGATTTTCGTGCAAAAATTGATATGCGCGGCGCAACAGCTTTTCGACTGCGCTGACGGTGATCCCCATCCGCTCGGCGATGGCGCGTTGCGGCTGCTCCTCGAAGCGGAACAGGGTGAAGGCCTCGCGCATCCGGTCGGGCATCCGGACGATCAGCGCATGGGCCCAAGCGAGTTCGCTGCGGCCCGCCACGATGCGTTCGGGATCGGCATATTCGCCCGATTGCGGCTGCACCGCATCCCATGCTCCATCGCGCGCGCCGCGCCGGGCGGCGGCGATCCGGCGGTCCGTCGCCAGATTGGTCGCCATGCGGCAGAGAAAGGGAATGGGCTGGTCGATCTGGGCGGCGTCCAGCCCCGCGACACGCAGCCACAGGTCCTGAAGCGCATCCTCCGCCTCCTCGGGGGAACCGAGCCGGGCCGCCAGCAGGCGACGCAGCAGCGGCCGCGCCTCCATGAACCGGCCTTCCAGACCCATATCACCCAAAAGGCCGCCCTCGTATCAGGCGGCGAAGGCCAGCCCGCGTTGCGCCGCCATGTCCGAAACCGAAACCGCGCGCAAGACATCGGCTTCGTCGCGCCGCGCTGCCGCAATGACGTCGCCGTCGCGCTGGCCAGCACCCGGATGGCACATCACCAGATGATGCGCACCGCCATGATCAAGGAAGCGCGGCAGCGCCGCAGCAAAGCGGCCGTCAAAACCATAATGCCCGGCAAAGCCCCGGTTGCAATGCAGGCCCACCGCCTGCGCCGCGCGGGTCAGCCCGCGCGAATGATAGGCGCTGCCGATCGCCTTGCCGCGCCAGGGGCGGCCCAGCAGCGCGCTCACCCGGTCCTCGCAGGTGCGGACCCAGGCGCCCGGCGCACGCCGCCGCGTGATCGCCAGCACGATCGGACGAACGCCGGGCAGCGCATGCGAATGCTGGTGCCCATCGACGAAAGCGGGCGGGCGGCCCATCGCCGCCTCGAACCGGTCGAATTGCGCCTCCACCTCGCGGGTGATCTCGGCCGGGTCGAGTTGCCCGCGCGCCGCCAGCCTTGTCAGCGGATCGATTCCCGGCATCACCCCGTCGCGGGTAAAGCCGTTGGGATGGATCGGCGCTTCCTCGGTCAGGGTCAGGTGCAGCCCGATCAGCGCGGTGTCGGGCAGCCCGCGCAGCATCACGCTGTCCTCCATCCAGTTGGGACGAAGGGTCATGCAACTGGTCGCGTTCAATTTCCCGGCGCGCAGCAGCTCGGCGATGACCAGACTGTCTTGGGTCGAAAAGGCGAAATCGTCAGCGCACAGAATAAGCCGGTTCACCCACCACTCCCGCCAGATGCTGATAAGCCTTTTCGCGCATCCGCTCGGTGGTGAGCCGCCGGGCGCGCAACCGCTTGGCCAGGAAGTCGTAGAAGAACCAGTCCCCGGCAAACGGCGCGGCGACGCTGTAGACCAGCCGCTCGGTCAGCGTCCAGCGGATCGACTCCCGGTCGCGCTCCCGGTCGGAGGGGACGCACCATAAGCCATCGGCATAGGCCATGGTGCCATGCCGCATCACGCGGTGGATGACCTCATGATCCTCCAGCACATAGTTCCAGCGGCGCGAATCGAACCCGCCCGCCGCCTTCAGCGCCTCGGTGCGGAAGGCCTGGCCCGCGCCGCCCGCATGGCATTGGCGCGGCAGGACACGCCCCGCCAGCCGGATCGCCGCGGACTCGCGGCGACGCTGCGCCTCGCCGTCACGCGGACCGATGAAATAGGCCCCCGCCACGACGCAGCCGGGCTTTTCGAGCAAGCCTTGCGCCTGCGCCAGATAGTCGGTCGGATAATAGGTGTCCGCGTCGCAGGTCGCGACGAACCGGGTGTGGACATGGTCGAGGCCCAGATGCAGCGCGTTGATCTTGCCCGGCAGACCCTGGTGCAACAGGATATGGTCGAGGCCCAGACGCTCGCAGGTCTCGGTCGCCACCCGTACACTGGCGTCGAGCGAACCATTGTCGACCAGCACCAGCCGGAAGCGCACCGTCTGCGCCGCCAGGCTTTCCAGCGTTGCCGCCAGATCGCGCTCCTCGTTGAAGAACGGCACGACCACGGTCCAGCACGGCGCGACATAGGCCGCCGCCCGATCCGTCATTCCAGCCTGGGCCCATGCTCTGGCATTCCGCCAGGCCGCGCCTTCCGCATCGAGCAGCATTACCCTACCCCGCCCACAAAATCGTAAAACAACCCCGTTGCCGAAGCCCCCCGCCCGGCGGCGCGAACGCCACAACCGGGGTGTTTCATGGGTAGGACGGTGCGGCCCGCCCCCAACCGCACATGACATATGGAATTTTTTTAACGCGCCGGGAACCATGTCGATTTCCTTTGCGGAAAGCCCTGGGTCGATGACATGGGCGGGCCCGCACGGCGCATGATGCGCATCAGGCACTCCGCCCGTCGCCCATCATTCAGAACGGTTCGTGATGACGGAAATGACGCCCGCCCGCCCCGCCGCCCCGATACCGAACGGGTTCCGGTCGTTCCTGAACCGCCCGCTCGGCGCGGCGCTGGTGCTGCTGGCCTTTGCGGTGCTGACCCGGATGCGCGACTTCGGCAATCCGGTCGCGCATGTCGACGAGCAATATTATCTGCTGGTCGGCGACCGCATCCTGCACGGCGCGCGTCTCTATATCGATCTGTGGGATCGCAAGCCGCCGGGGCTGTTCCTTCTGTTCGCGGGATTTCGCCTACTGCCGGGTGACGGGTTCCTCGCGTATCAGCTGGTGGGGGCGATCTGCACCGCCGCGACCGGCTGGCTGGTCTGGCTGGCGGCGCGGCGCATGGGCCTGGGCTTTCCGGCCGGGCTGGCGGCGGGGGCTGCCTATATCCTGTGGTTGCCGCTGCTCAGTGGCGGGAGCGGCCAGTCGCCGGTCTTCTACAACCTCGTCATGACCGCCGCAGCCGTGCTGACGCTGGAGCTGCCCCGCCTGGCCGAGCGGCGGGCGGTCGCGGCGATCGTCGCCAGCGGAGCCATCGCCTGCCTGCTGGCGGGCATCGCGATCCAGATCAAATATACGCCGCTGGTCGAAGGGGCATTCTTCGGCCTTGCCCATCTCTGGTATCTGTGGCGGGCGCGGGCACGCGTGGCGGTCATCGTTCCGGCGGTGCTGGCCTGGATGGCACTGGGGCTGCTACCGACCGCGCTCGTCATCCTCTATTTCTGGTGGAGGGGCCCGGCGGCGTTCGATGCCTTCTGGTTCGCCAATTTCACCTCGATCACGCTGCGGCGCGGCTATCCGGCCGCCAAGATCATCGGGCGGCTCGCCGGGATCGGGGGGCAGTTGCTGCCGCTGATCGCCTGCGCCGTCTTCGCCTTTGCCAAGGGACCGAAGAGCCAGGCGATGACGCTGACCCGCATCTGGCTCGGCTTCGCGCTGGTCGCCTTTGCGATGATCGGGGCGTTTTTCGACCATTATGCGCTGCCGCTGATCGCTCCGCTCGCCCTCTCCGCCGCGCCCGCCTTTGCGCTGCGCCGCCAGGCGGTGGTCGCGGTGTTCGCGATCGGCGCGGGACTGTTCGTCTTCCATTCCGTCACCAACGACCCGAGCGAGGGCGACGGCATCCGCCGCATGGCGAAGGCGATGGCGGCGGTCGACGGACGCGAATGCCCGTATGTCTTTGCGGGCGATTCCAGCCTTTACCATTTGTCGGGCGGATGCGTGCCCACCGCCTATGCCTTTCCCTCCTCGCTCGCTTACGAGGCGGAGCGCGGCGCGATCGGGATCGACGAGGCGGCGGAAGTCGCGCGCATCCTGGCAGGCCGCCCGCCTGCTATCGTGACGCTGGACGATCCCTTCTCGCCCTGGAATGCGGCCACACAGGGGCAGATGGAAAAGGCGCTCGCCCGCGACTATCGCCCGGTCATGGCGACACCGCGCGAGGGACGTCACGAGGTGCTCTACGTCCGCCGCGACCTGCCCGTTCCGCCGTCGAAATAAAAGGCACGGTCGCGGTTGTTTTAGCGTCCGGCCCGCCCCATCTCCCGCGCCGGATCATGCTGGAGCGACAAGCATATGAGCGACGACGCCTATACCCCGCCCGCCATCTGGACCTGGGACAAGGAGAGCGGCGGACGCTTCGCCGCCATCAACCGCCCCATTGCGGGCGCGACGCATGACAAGGAACTGCCGGTCGGCAAGCATCCGCTTCAGCTCTATTCGATGGGCACGCCCAATGGGGTGAAGGTCACCATCCTGCTGGAGGAACTGCTCGCCGCCGGGCATGGGGGTGCGGAATATGACGCCTGGCTGATCAGCATCAGCGAAGGCGACCAGTTCGGCAGCGGCTTCGTCGCGGTCAATCCCAATTCGAAGATTCCGGCGCTGGTCGACCGGCGCGGGGCCGAGCCGCTCGCGATTTTCGAATCCGGCGCGATCATGACCCATCTGGCGGAGAGCTTCGGCGCCTTCCTGCCGACCGAACCGGCCGCCAGGGCGCGCGTCATGTCCTGGCTGTTCTGGCAGATGGGCAGCGCGCCGTTCCTGGGCGGCGGCTTCGGCCATTTCTATGCCTATGCGCCGGTGAAGATCGAATATGCGATCAATCGCTATGCCATGGAGGCAAAGCGCCAGCTCGACGTGCTGAACCGCCAGCTGGAACACAACGCCTTCGTCGCGGGCGATGAATATAGCATCGCCGACATGGCGATCTGGCCCTGGTACGGCCAGCTGGTGCTCGGCCGCCTCTATGATGCGGCCGAATTCCTTCAGGTGCAGGAATACACCCATGTCCTACGCTGGGCCCGCGACATCGACGCCCGACCTGCCGTGAAGCGCGGACGGATGGTCAACCGCACCTTCGGCGAGCCGTCCGAACAGCTCCGCGAACGCCATGACGCCAGCGATTTCGAGACGAAGACGGCGGATAAACTGGGCTAAAAGTCATCCTCCCCTGCAAGGGGAGGTGGCAGCCCAAAGGGCTGACGGAGGGGTGTAGCCAGCAGCGGGGATACCCCTCCACCAGCTTTGCTGGTCCCCCTCCCCTTGCAGGGGAGGAATTTGGAAACACAGATGACGCCCGCATGTCATCTGTCGCGAACGGCTTGATCGCCGGGCCGGTCTGGGCATTAAGTCGGGTCATGCTCCCCCGCCCCCTCCTTTCACGCCCGTTGCTGGCGCTTGCGCTCGCAGCGGCTGCCCTGGTCGAAAGCCCGCTATGCGCCGCCGATCCCGCCCCCTTCGACCTGCCGGGTCCGGGCCTGCGTATTGCGGTGACGCGCGGCGACAGGACGCTGCCCATCGCCCAGGTCCCCAACCTCGCCGCCGGTGACCGGCTGACGATCGAGGCGGACCTACCCAGCGACCAGCGGGCACGCTACATCCTGTTTTCGGCCTTTCTGAGCGGCGCGACCAATCCGCCGCCGAAGAACTGGGTTCAGTCGGCCGAAACCTGGAAACCCAAGGACAAGGATCGCCGCCTGACCCTGACCGTGCCCAAGGGCGCGCGGCAGATGGCGCTGTTCCTGGTGCCCGAGACGGGCGGCGCGTCTGGCACCATCGTCGATGCGGTGCGCGACCGGCCCGGCGAATTCGTCCGCGCGGTGCAGGACCTGAACCAGGCCTCGCTCGACCGGTCACGGCTCAACGCCTTTGTCGCGGCGATCCGCGCGCAGGAAAACAGCCATCCCGAATTTCTCCGCACGCTCGCGCCTGCCTTGTCCAACAGTCTAGCGATCAAGCTGAACCCCGACTGCCTGGCCAAGGTGATCGAATTGCAGGCCGCATGTCTGCTCGAAAATCAGGAAAGCCTGGTCCTCGCCGACATCCATAGCAGTTCGATGACCGACACGCTGGTCGGGGCGCCGACCGATCTGGCCTTGCAGGTCAGCTACACGCGCGAGGCCGGGCTGGGCTATTACAGCCCCTATATCGGCGTGATCCGCGACATCGCCCGCGTGTTCGGGGCGTTCGGCAATCCCCAATTCGGCTATCTGCCGACGCTGGCGACCCGCGATGGTGACCGGATGTCGCTGCTGCTCAACGCCGCACCGTCCTTTGCCAAGCCCAAGTCCGTGCTGGTCGCCGCCATGCCCGCGATCGACGCGGTCAGCCCGCCGCGCCTGCGCGTGACCGGCGACGCGCCGCTCTGTGGCGCGCGGCCCGGCCTGGTCCTGCCGGTGGAGGGCGCGCCGCTGATCTATTCGACCGCCTTTGCCCGCAACATGATGGTGTCGATCACCACCGCCGACGGCAAGCGGATCGACCTGCCCGTCCGCGCCCGCGCCGATCGCGGCGGCTATGTCCTGACCGAGCCGCTGCCTGTAGGCGCATTGTCGGGCAAGGTTTCGGCCAAGCTGCACGGCGAATGGGGCTTCGACCGTTTCGAGGGGCCGAGCTTCACCCTGCAATTCCCCGGCGGCGGCGACTGGCGTGCCGAGGACAGCGGACAGAGCCTGGTCGTCGGACGGGACAACAGCGTCGCGCTGACCGGCCCGGCCGCCGCCTGTGTGACGGGCGTGACCATGCGGGCGGGGTCCGCCGCGCCGCAATCGGTGCCCTTCACCTTGCGCGGCGCGGACGGGATCACCGTCACCCTGCCGCTGAAGGCCGCGCGCGCCGGGGACGTGACGCTGGAGGTCCAGCAGGTCGGCGATGCCGCACCGCGTACCCTGACCTTGCGCGCCTTCTCCCCCGCCAGCCGGGTCGACACGGTGACGCTGGCCAAGGGCGACCGGTTCGTCACGCTGACCGGCCAGCGGCTGGACGAGATTGCCGGGGTCGAAATCGGCGATGTCCGCCTGGCCCCCGATGGACTGACCCGCGAGGGCGATACCGACCGGCTGATCGCCACCGCCGCCGATGGCCGCGTACCGAGCGGAACGACGGCGAAGATTCGGCTGACCGATGGGCGCACGCTGTCGGTGCCGATCACCGCCACCCCGCCGCGCCCGGCCGCGACGCTGATCGCGCGCAGCCTGACGCCCAAGGGAGCGACCGCTGCGGTCGCGCTCGCCACGCGTGACGAGACGATCCTGCCCGACAATAGCCGCCTCACCTTCTCGGTCCGTGCGGCCGACGGCACGCGCCTGACCCCGAGCGATGCGATCGAGGTGGCGACCGCCGACAGTAGTGCCTCGGTCACGCTGGAGGGCGGACATGATGTGCGCCTGTCCTCGCCCGAGATCGCGGTCGCCACGCTCGATCCGGCACGACTGGGCCCGGCGGCGGCGGGTGCGCTGCGCTATCGGATCGTGCGCGGGAGCATCAAGGGCGACTGGAGCCCACTCGCCACGCTGGTCCGCCTGCCGCGGATCGACGCGGTGACGTGCACGGCGGACGGCTGCCAGATGACCGGCCGCGACCTGTTCCTGATCGACCGGGTCGCCGCGAGTGCGGACATGGCGGGGGCGAGCAGCGTTCCGCCCGGCTATACGGCGGCGCGGCTGACGGTGCCCAGCCCACAAGCCGGAACGCTCTTCGTCACGTTGCGCGACGCACCGACCGTGCCGTTCACGCTGGCGACGGGGGGCTGATCAGCCCGGCCAGGAAAAGCGGATCGTGTCGTCGCGCAGCCCCTCCAGCACGACCGGCACGCCGCCCGAGCGGATCATCCATTCCAGCCGGTGGTCGCGATATTCGCGCCGCCGACCGCCGCTGCGATAATGATCGGCGGCCTCGGCCATGTGGGCGGCCGCCGCGTCGAACTCGGCAAAGGTCTGGGCGACGGCGGGCCGTGCCGATAGGCGAGCATGCCATAGGGCCAGCGGCGTCCCCGCCACCGGGCCCAGCCCGTAATGGACCGAGCGGTTGACCATCGGCGCCACCGCCGCATCGCCCCGCCCGAACGTCTCGCCGCCGAACCAAGGCGCATCGCCCAGCTTCCTGGTCAGCCAGTCCTGGAGGACCCGCGTATCGGTCGCCGCGACGTGGCGCAGGTCCTGGGCCAGCGCGCCTTCCGCGCGGCGGAACCACAGGATTTCGCCATAGCCCCAATTGACCGCCTCATATTGGCTGTCGGCAATGTCCTCAATCTCGCGCTGGCGGGCGCGGGAGAGCGGATCGGGGCCCATGAGCGGCGTCTCGGGCCAGCGCTCGTCCAGATAATCGAGGATGATCGTCGAATCGAAGATGGCCTCCCCATCCTCTACGATCAGCACCGGAACCTCGGTCCGGGGATTGGCGGCGGCGAAATCCGTGTCCTGCCGCCCCGTCCCGAAATCGTCCGGCAACATGCGGGTAAAGGCGATGCCCTTTTCCCGCAGCGCGATCTTCACCTTCTGCCCATAGGAGGACAGCGGGTGGTCGTAGAGGATCACGCCGCGCCGCCCTCGCGCTGCTCCAGGGCGTGGCGCAGGCCCTGGATCTCGGCCTTCAGCGCCCGCAGATCGTCGACCGCCATGCCGGACCGCCCGATCAGTTCCTCGCCCAGGCAGCCGCACCGATCGCGCATGTCGCGCCCGGCGGGGGTCAGTCGCACCCGCACCTGTCGCTCATCCTGCGGATCGCGTTCGCGGACCAGCAGTCCGGCGGCCTCCAACCGCTTGACCAGCGGCGTGACCGTGCTGGACTCCAGCGACAGCCGCTGCGCGATCGCACCGATCGTCCGCCCGTCCTCTTCCCACAGCACATGCAGCGCCAGATATTGCGGATAGGTCAGGCCGAGCTGATCGAGCATCGGCTTATAGGTGCGCTGGATGGCCATATTGGCGGCATAGACCGCAAAGCACAGCTGTTCGTCGAGCGGCCAGGGGGCCGACATGCACCATCTCCCGTTAGAGCGAAATACATATCGCGATAAAAGAACCGCTGGACAAGCCCGTTCGACCGTCGCATATATGTATCGCGATAAATATTATCGGAGATGACACCATGACGATCGATGTGAAGTACCAGACCCAGGCGCGCGCGACCGGTGGCCGGGACGGCCATGCCAACAGCACCGACGGGGTGCTCGACGTCAAGCTCTCCACGCCCAAGGAACTGGGCGGCGCGGGCGGTGACGGCACCAACCCGGAGCAGCTGTTCGCGGCGGGCTATTCGGCCTGCTTCATCGGCGCGCTCAAGGTCGCTGGACAGCAGTTGAAGGTGAAGGTCCCCGACGACGTCGCCGTGTCGGCCAAGGTCGGTATCGGCCCGCGCGCAGCCGGGGGCTTCGGGATCACCGCCGACCTGACCGTCGAACTGCCCGGCATCGACCGGGCCGAGGCAGAGAAGCTGGTCGAGGCCGCGCATCAAATCTGCCCCTATTCGAACGCGACACGCGGCAATGTGGATGTCGGCCTGACCCTGGCCTGACCTCCCTCCATACTCCCTGAACCTCACCGGCGCGGTCTGATCTCCCTAAAGACCGCGCCGATTTTTTGTCAGGCGGAATCGCGGACGATCAGGCGCGGCGGCATTTCCAGTCCCGGCGCCGCCCGCCCGTCGAGCCGGCTGAACAGCGCCTCGACCATCGCCCTGGCCCCCGCCTCCAGATCCTGCCGGATCGTGGTCAGTCGGGGAATGGCGCGCTCGGCCAGCGGCAGGTCGTCGAACCCCGTGACCGCGACATCGCCGGGCACCGACTGCCCCCCGGCGACCAGTGCCGCCGTCGTCGCCAGGGCGATCATGTCGGACGCCGCGACGATGCCGTCGATCCTCTGCCCGTCCCGCTTCATTCGGTTAAGATTGCCCTCGATCTGGTCGGGCATCAGCTCGGGTGCGAGCGCGACGTCCAGTTGCTGCGGTGGCGGAAGTCCGGCATCGGCCATCGCGTCGCACAGCCCGGCATGGCGCTGCGCCAGTTCGAGCGTGCGGATTTCGCCCATGAAGGCGATGCGGCGGCGCCCCGTCGCGATCAGATGCTCGCCCGCCAGCTGCCCGCCCAGCCGATTGTCGACACCGACCGCGCAGTGGCGCTGACCCGGCATGGTGCTGCCCCAGACAACGAGTGGCAGATAGTCCTCGGCCACCGCCTCGATCACCGAAAGCTGGTCCGACTGGCCGATCAGCAACACGCCGTCGACCATGCCCGAACGCGTGATCCGCAACAGCCAGTCGTCATCGTCGGGGATGATCCGCGACAGCATCACGTCATGGTCGCGCGCCGCCAGTTCGTCGGCGAGATGGCCGAGCAGCGTCATGAAGAACGGGTCGGACAGGCGCTGGCGGCGTTCATGGCCCAGCGGAATGGCGACGCCGATCACGCCGGTCCGCTGCGCGCGCAGGCGGCGGGCCATCTGGTTGATCTGGAAATTATGTTCGGCGGCTAGCGCCTCGATCCTTGCCCGCGTCTCGGCATTGACCACGCTCTTGCCCGCCAGCGCGCGGCTGACGGTGCCGGGCGACACGCCCGCCAGCCGGGCAATGTCCTTCAGGGTTCGGGCGGGCGGAGCCGATTGGGTCATGGCCGTCCTCCTGAACGAAAAACGGGGCGGATGCCAAGCGGCACCCGCCCCAAGGGGAGTGGATCAGAAGCGGTAGCGAACCGAGGCCGTCACCGTGCGCCCGTAGAGCGCGGTGTTGTTGAACACCCCTTGCGTCGCCGACAGGACCGGGAAGATGCCGCCGCCGCCACGGAAGCCCAGCTTGTCGAAGATATTGTTGGCGTTCAGGCCCAGCTCCAGCTTGTCCATCGGCCGCACGGTGATGAAGCCGTTGAAGAAGGTCGAACCCTTGATCGTGTAGAGGTTGAAATCGTCCGACTTGGTGCTGGTCTGGCCGTTCATGCTGACACCGAACGCGACCGGACCCGCATCATAGGAGGGCGAGACGACGAACAGGAAGTCGGGCAGGCCGCCGGGCTTGTTGCCGACCAGCGCGGGTGTCGCGCTGCTGGTGATCTTCGAATTCGCATAGGTCGCATCGACCGCCAGGTGGAAGTCGCCGTACGTCACGCGGCTGGTGAACTCGATACCGTAGGAGCGATAGCCGTTCGAGATGTTTGGATTGTTGTTCGGCGCCGGGTTGTTGATCCGGGTGAAGTCGTAGTTGTTCTCGGTCAGCGTCGAGTGGAAACCGGTGATCTCGACCGAATAGGACGCGCCGTACAGACCGCCACGTTGCTTCAGGCCGATTTCCTGCTGGTTGAGGAAGTTGACCGAGGTCGCCTGCCCCTGCGCATTCAGCGAGCCGTCGGCGTTGAAATTGCCCGATAGGACACGGCGGTCGGCGTTGAAGCGGCCGCCACGGCTGGCGCGGGCAAAGACGCTGGTATGGCTGTCAAAGGCATAGAGCGCACCCGCCGACCAGCTGAAATAGCCATCGGTGTAGTTGATCTTCTCCGCCGTCGGGCTGAGCACCAGCGACGGGATCAGCGCCGAGCCCAGCGCGTCCGACACGCGGGTCGTGGGGCCAGCGACACCGCCCTGCGCGGTGCCTTCGCCATGCACGCTATCATAGCGGACCGAGGCGTCGAGGTTCAGGCCGCCGACCTCGTAGCCCGCCTGCAGGAAGGGCGCGACATCGGTGTAGGTCAAATCGACCCGGCGCGCGCAGCAGCTGCCCCAATTGTCGTTGAACCCGGCCTGGCCCGCCGCGGTCAGCTGCGTGCCGGTGGTCGAGAACAGGTCGAGCGGCGCGGCATTGTCGCCCTTCAGCTCGCTATACTGACGGTTGACGTGCCAGTCCTGGACGATGTTCTGCCGCATCACGAACAGGCCGGCGGTCAGCCGCGCCTTGCCCGGCCCGACGTCGAACTTGCCGTTCAGCGTCAGGTTATTGGCGAAATTGTCCATGTTCTTCATGAACACGTTGATGTTCGGGTTGTTGTTCACATAGGGCCCGGTGAAGAGCTGGCCCGTCTGCGGACCCGCCGCATAGCGGACCGAGCCGACCGTCTGGCCGTTCACCGTCGAGCCGATCAGGCCGCCATTGCCGGTCAGCGTCTGGACGTTGATGAACTGGGTCGTGAAGTTGCCGCTGATCCACTGATACCGGATCGTGTCGTCCAGCGAGATATTGTCGGTGAAGTCGTAATGGATCTGGCCGCTGATCCCGGTGACGCGCGGGTGGATGCCCTGCACCTCGGCGGTCTTCACGCCGCCATTGTCATAGTCCAGATACTGGAAGTTGCGGTTGTAGATCGTATAGGCCGACCCCGACCGCCCGTCGAAATTGGGCAGCGGCGAGAAGCCCGTCACCCGGTTGCCGTCCAGCGTGGCGAGCGTCGGCGTGGTGGTGTTGGTCGGGGCCTGTTCGTCCAGCCGCTTGAAATACAGGCGGATGAAACCACGATTGTCGGGCAGATCCTTGGTGATGTTCGCCTTGATCTGATAGCCGCGCAGGATGTTGAAATTCTCGTTGGTATAGCCGCCGCCGTTGCGCGCATAGCCGCCGATGTGGAAGCGCGTCGTGTCGTCGATCGGGCCGCCATAGTCGAAGTCGACGCGGTGCTCGCGAAAGCCCAGGCCGTTGGAATAGGCGATCTGACCGCCCTTGGTCTCGCCGGTCTTGCTGATGAAGTTGATGACCGCGCCCGGCGCCTGGCTGGCGAAGGTCGAGGCCGAACCGCCGCGCACCGCCTCGACCGTCTTGATGTTCTGGTCGAAGCGCAGCCAATAGTCGTTGTTGCCGAAGTTGATGTCGCCGAACAGGACGTCGGGCAGGCCGTCTTCCTGCAGCGAGACATATTCCGAACCGCCGGTCGACACCGGGATGCCGCGCACGCCGATATTGGCGTTGCCGCCCGGACCCGCCGTATCGCTGGGCTGGAGGCCGGGGATGTTGCGCAGGATTTCGGCGGTCGAGCGGGGCGTGAAGTTCTGGATCGCCTCCTGGCTGACCTGCGACACCGAGATCGAGCTGCGGAAGCGCGACCGCTCGCCGCTGGTCGCGGTGACGACGATGTCCTCGCTGGACGCGCCCGCATCGGGGGTCGCGCCTTCCTGGGTGGCAGGGGTCGGAGCCTGCGCCGTCTGTGCAAAGGCCGGTGCGCTGACCAGCGCCATCGCCATGGCTGCCATCGATCCGCAGGACCGCAGAACGCTCGTCGTCATAACCCTCTCCTGATTCGCCCCGGTGTCCGGGATGTCGTGCAGTCTGGGTATCACACTCGCAATCGTTTGCAACGATGCATTGCAAACCATTGCAAAGAAATTTACCTCTCTGTGATCGAGAAAGCACAGCGGCGCGCATCGCCCCGACCGGCTAGAGATATATTGAGGCCGAAGCGCCCGAAGGAGAGATGGCGATGACGACCCCTTCCCCCGATGCGATCCGATCGGTCGTGATCGTCGGCGGCGGCACCGCAGGATGGATGACGGCCGCCGCGCTCGCCCATGCGATGCCGCGTGGCCTGTCGATCACGTTGGTCGAGTCGGATGCGATCGGGACGGTCGGCGTCGGCGAGGCGACCATCCCGCCGATCCGCCTGTTCAACCAGACGCTCGGCATCGACGAGACCGAGTTCCTGCGCGAGACCAAGGGCAGCTTCAAGCTGGGTATCGAGTTCATCGGCTGGGGGCGCGAGGGGCATCGCTATTTCCATCCCTTCGGCACGCACGGCAAATCCTTCGATCTGGTCGCGGTGCATCAGCATTGGCTGGCGGCAGGCGGGCCGGACAGCGGCATCGCGTTCGACGACCTGTCCATGGCGTGGGGCGCAGGCAAACGCGGACGGTTCGGCGCACCGATGGCCGATCCGCGCAGCGTCGCCTCGACCTTCGACTATGCCTATCATTTCGATGCCGGGCTCTATGCGCGGTTCCTGCGCCGCTATGCCGAGGCGCGCGGCGTGGTGCGGGTCGAGGGCAAGATCGCGGACCATGCGCTGGAAGGCGCGCGCGGCCATGTCGCCTCGGTCACGCTCGACGATGGCCGGGCGCTGGCGGGCGACCTGTTCGTCGACTGCTCGGGCTTTCGCGGTCTGCTGATCGAGGAGGCGCTGGGCACCGGCTATGAGGACTGGACGCACTGGCTGCCCTGCGACCGGGCGGTGGCGGTGCCGTGCGAAACCGGCAGCGACGGGCTGACGCCCTATACCCGCTCGACCGCGCGGGCGGCGGGCTGGCAATGGCGCATCCCGCTCCAGCACCGCACTGGCAATGGCTATGTCTATTGCAGCCGCCATCTCTCGGACGACGAGGCCGCGGCGACGTTGTTGGCGAACCTCGACGGCAAGGTACTGGGCGATCCGCGCTTCCTGCGCTTCACCACCGGGCGGCGCAGGCTGATGTGGAACCGCAATGTCGTCGCGATCGGCCTGTCGAGCGGGTTCATGGAGCCGCTGGAGTCGACCAGCATCCACCTGATCCAGGCGGGCATCGCCAAGCTGCTTGCCTATTTCCCCACACGGGCCTTCGCGCCCGCCGGGATCGCGGAATATAACCGCGTCGCGATCACCGAATATGAGCGTATCCGCGACTTCCTGATCCTGCACTATAAGCTGACCGAACGGGCGGATGCCCCGCTGTGGCGCGAATGCGCGGCGATGCCGATCCCCGACACGCTGGCGATGAAGATCGCGCATTTCCGCGAAAGCGGTCGGCTGGTCGCGCGCGACATGGACCTGTTCGGCCCGGCCAGCTGGGCGGCGGTGCATATCGGGCAATTCAACGTGCCCGAGGGGCTTGACCCGTTACTGGCTTACGGCGACACCGCGCAGAGCCGTGGTTTCGTGGCGAAACTGGCAGGCGCGATCGGGCAGATGGCAGAATCCATGCCAAGCCATGCGGATTGGCTGAAGAAGATCGGGGCGACCGCCTAGGGCCGCCTCTACCCTCACCCTTCCCACCCGCTATCGCGGGCGGGCCCAGTGTCGGGTAAACAGCGCCCCGCGCTGTTTAGTCCATACCGGGGGCATGGACGCCCCGACACTCCTCTCCCATCGGGAGAGGGAGGGAGGCGCGGAGCGCCGGAAGGGTGAGGGCAGATGCGGCTTTACCGGGATTACAGCCCCTCGCCGCCGACCCATTGCGCATGCGCCAGCCGCCGCGCCAGTTCCCAATTCTGTTGCCGCAGGTCCGGCACCGCCACGACTTCCCACAGGCCGCCGCGCGTCATCGGGCCGATGCAATAGAGCCGGTCGTCGACGCTCCCGTCCGCCGCCACGACATGGCTTTGCGCATCGACCTCCAGCCCGATGCGAAGCGCATCCGGCCGGATCATCCCCGCCGCCAGCAACTGCCGGATCAACGGCTCCTGCGACCGAAGCAGGTCGCCCTGTGGCCCGGTACAGTTGACGATCCGCGCCACCCGCAGCGTCTCGACCGTATCACTCCCGCGCGGGCGCCAGTGCACGACCGCGCCCGCACCGTCCGGCTCGACCCGAACCAGCTTGCCGCCGGTCACCGACAGCCGCCCCGCCTCCATCAAGGCATCGACCCGGTCGGCGACCGACGGTGCAAGCCGGTGGCGATGCACATCCCAATAGGGCCGCAAATGCCGCAGGAAGCGTGCCCGCGTCGCGCCATCGGCCGCACCCCACATCATCTGGGTCACCGGCCGCAGCGCGTCGACCGCACCGCGCCAACCTTGCTCCTCCGCTGCGCAGCGCACATGCCGGACCAGCGCCGACAGGCTGGCGGCGGGTCGTTCGCGTAAAGGCGCAACCGGCGGCGCATCGGCATGACGGCGCGGTGCCAACCCGCGCCGCGACATCGCGATCGTCCGCCCCCCAAAGCCGCTGGCGTCGAGCAGCAGCGCGGCGTCGATCGCGGTCAGCCCGCTGCCGACCAGCAACACCTTGTCGTCGGCCCCAAGCCCCTCGGCAATGTCGCCCGCCCAGGGGTCCTCGCGGTAACAGCCTTCCGCGAGCGCGCCCGCGTCGATACCCGGCGGCGTATGCGGCGGCAGATTGCCCAGCGCCAGCACCACCGCATCCGCCACCACCGCCGCCCCATCGGCTAGGTCCAGGCGATAGCCCCGCCCCACCTGTTCCAGCGCCACGACCTCGCCGCTCGCCAGCGTCAGCCGCGCGGGGTCGGCCGCGATCGTCTCCATCAACAGGTCGCGCAGATAGTCGCCATAGACGCGGCGCGGCACGAAGGTCCGCGCGTCCCCCGCCCCCCGCGCGATCAGCCAGCGGACGAAATGATCGGGATCGTCGCGCAGCGCGCTCATATTGCCCGCCCGCACGTTCAGCAGATGCTCGGCATGGGCCGCGCTATAGGCGACGCCGCGCGCCAGCTGGTTGGCGCGCCGCTCGATCAGGGTCGCGCGCGGGCCGCCATGGCGAACCAGATTGATCGCCAGCAACGTTCCCGCAAAGCCGCCGCCGATGATCGCGACATGGTCGATTCCCGATGACATGATCCGGTCGTTCCTTTCCATCGCCACCTGCCCGCCTCCAATAGTCGCATTGGAAACGATCTCCACCGAGATTTCAGTATACGATCCTAAATGACCGCGTTACCCTGCCTACTTTACGATATCACATGGATGGTTCGATGCGGTCTGGTCGGCGAATTTCGGGTCTTCTTCTCTCCATTTCGCCGCTCCTCTGGACGGCCCCCGTTACAGCCCAGACCAGCGTCCCCGCCAGCGCCCAGCCCATCCCCTTGTCGGTCGAGGGGATTTTCGGCCCCAAGGCGGTCCGGACCGAGGCGGTGCGCGAAAGCCGCTGGGGCAAGGACGGCGAAAGCTATCTCGCGCTCGAAAATGCGCCCACGGGCGGACAGGATATCGTCCGCTATGCGATTGCCGACGGAAAGCGACAGGTGCTGGTCGCCGCCGCCGATCTGGTGCCCCCTGGCGCGAAGGCACCGCTCGACATCGACAGCTATGCTTGGTCGCCCGATGATCGCTGGCTGCTGATCCAGACCAATGGCAAGCGCTTCCGCCGAACCCATGCGCTGTCGGATTATTGGTTGTACGATGTCGCCAACAAGCGCCTGCACAAGATCGGCGTCGACGCCGCGCCGTCGACGTTGCTCTACGCCACCATCTCCCCCGACAGCCGCCGCATCGCCTATGTCCGCGGCAACAACATCTATGTCGAGCCGATCGAGGGCGGTGCCGCGACCGCGCTGACCAGGGACGGCGACGATTATGTCGTCAACGGCTTGGCCGACTGGGTTTATGAGGAGGAGTTCGGCGTCCACCGCGCCTTCGAATGGAGCCCGGATTCCCGGCGTATCGCATTCATGCGCTTCGACACGAAGGGCGTCGGCACCTTCGACATGATCAAGAACACCGGCGGCCAATATTCGCAGGTGATCCCGCTGCAATATCCCAAGGCGGGGACGACCAACTCGGCGGTGACGGTCGGCGTGGTCGACATGGGCGACGGCGCCACCCGCTGGTTCAAGCTGGCGGGCGATCCGCGCCAGAATTACGTGCCGCAGATCAGCTGGGCGGGCGGACCCGACGCGCTGTTCATCCAGCAGTCCAACCGGCTCCAGAACACGTACAACGTCCTGCTCGGCGATCCGGCGACCGGCGCGGTCAAGCCGATCATGGTCGAAAAGGACGCCGCCTGGGTCGAGGCGAATGCCGCGCCGGAATGGCTGAAGAGCGGCCATGCCTTTACCTGGCTCTCCGAGCGCGACGGCTGGCGCCACCTTTACACCATCGACCGCGCGACCGGCCGGGCGAACTTACGCACGCCGGGCAAGTTCGATGTGGTCGAGTTGCTGAACGTCGATGAAAAGGCGGGCTATGCCTGGTTCATCGCGTCGCCCGACAACCCGACCCAGCGTTATCTGTACCGCACCACCCTGTCAGGCACGCCGAAGGTCGAACGTCTGACCCCGGCGAACCAGCCGGGCACGCACAGCTATGACATCGCGCCGGGCGAGCATTGGGCGCTGCACACCGTCTCGCGCTTCGACGCGCCGCCGGTGACCGACATGCTCGACATGACCCGCCAGCAGCCGCTGCGCACGCTGGCCGCCAATGCCCCGCTCGCCAAGGTCGTGAAGGACACCGGCCTGCCCGCCACCGAGTTCTTCCGCGTCGATATCGGCGGCGGCACGCAGCTCGACGGCTGGCTCATCAAGCCGCCGGGCTTCGATCCGGCCAAGCGCTATCCCATCCTCTATTTCGTCTATGGCGAACCCTGGGGCCAGACGGTCGCGGATCGCTGGGCCGGGTCGCAGGGGCTGTGGCACCGGATGCTGGCGCAAAAGGGCTATCTGGTCGCCAGCCTCGATCCGCGCGGCACCGCCACGCCACGTGGCCATGACTGGCGCAAGAGCATCTATCGCCAGGTCGGCATCCTCGCCTCCGCCGATTATGCGGCGGGGGTGCGCAAGATGCTCGGCACCCGGCCCTATATCGATCCCGACCGGATCGGCATCTGGGGCTGGAGCGGCGGCGGCGCGATGACGCAGAACGCGCTGTTCCGCTACCCCGACCTCTACAAGACCGGCATCGCGGTCGCCGGGCCGACCGACATGAAGCTCTACGACACCATCTATCAGGAACGCTATATGGGCCTGCCGCAGGACAATGTGGAAGGCTATAAGAACGGTTCACCGATCACCTTCGCCGACCGGTTGAAGGGCAATCTGTTGCTGATCCACGGCACGCTGGACGACAATGTCCATTACCAGAACCAGGATCAGCTGGTCGACCGCCTGATCCATTTCAACAAGCCATTCACGATGATGGCCTACCCCGACCGCAGCCACGGCATCTATGAGGGCGAGAACACCAGCATCCACCTCTATTCGCTGATGACCCGCTATCTGGAGACGAACCTGCCGCCGGGTGGGCGGTGAGCCGGGGAGGCACGTCTTTCTGGATCGGGATTGGGATTGCATTCGAGGGTCCATTGTGACTAATGATGCCTATGGTACCCATTGTGAGAACGTCCCTCGGCGAGGTGCATCAAACCGATTGCCTGGAATTCCTGCCGACAATCGCGGACAACTCCGTCGACCTCGCCTTTGCGGACCCGCCGTTCAACCTCGACAAAGCCTATACTGCTAGCTTCAACGACAATCGCGACGAAGGTGATTACCTTGCCTGGTGCAAAGCGTGGATCGATGAGATGATCCGCGTCTTGAAACCGGGGGGTTCGCTGTTCCTGTGGAATCTGCCCAAGTGGAACTTGCCCCTGGGCGCCTATGTCGGAGAGAGAATGACGTTTCGACACTGGATCAGCGTCGACATCAAATATTCCCTGCCGATCCGTGGCCGGCTCTATCCATCACATTATGCACTGCTGTATTTTGTCAAAGGTAAAAAGCCCGCCATATTTCATCCCGATCGATTGCCGACTCCGTGCTGTCGCCACTGCGGCGGTGAGTTGCGGGATTATGGCGGCTATAAGGACAAGATGAATCCTCTAGGGGTAAATATGTCCGACGTATGGACCGACATCCCCCCCGTTCGACACGCCAAGTACAAGAAGCGCGATGCCAATGCTCTATCGCTAAAGCTGATGGACCGTATCGTAAGCATGGCGTCCGATCCCGGTTCGCTGGTGCTGGACCCATTTGGTGGTTCAGGCACGACCTATGTCGCAGCGGAACTGACCGGACGACGATGGATAGGATCAGAACTTGATTGTTCGACGATCTCCGATCGTCTCAACGATCTGGAGGGCGATCGTCAACATCTTGCGGATATACAGGCGACAAAGAACACGCTGTTTACAAGGGCCGATCTGGAACGCCGGCGCAAGAATGGCAAACCTTTGCCTTCGGCCTATCGAATAAAAGACGATCCATCCTGCTCCTGCCCGGACGAAACGTCGCACGCCGATGCGTTCTAAACCTCACCGCGCCCCTGCGCCGCACGACCGTCATTACCGACGTTCAAATACGGGATGCCCGGATTGGTCGAGAGTTCGTCATGCTCGACGACCGTGATAGCAAGCAGGCCATGCTTAACACTGTGCTTCAGCCCCTCCCACATTGCAAGATAGCCTGATAGTTCTCCGATATTGCCGATCCGATCGGTCAGATGCTCATAAAGTGCCCGGCTGGGGACAATCAACACGCCGACATCGATAACTCCAGCCGCCAGAGCGATAGCCAGCTTGTTCATGCTGCGATGCGACGATGATATGTTACCGGTTTCCCATTCGACAGCGATACGCGTATCATTGTCGCCAACGGTTTCGAGATCAAAGCCGCCAAAATCCGACGTGATCGGCTCACGATAATCGGCCATTGATGGATATTTTTTGATCAACGGTTGCTCACGATCGCGAGCGAGATTGACACTCCCCTCCGGCCGCCAGCCCTCGACATCGCAGATATGACGCAAAAAGGCATTGCGCAGATAGCCGACACCGTTGCGACGCCATTTGCGATCGGGCGTCCGTTCCTTGCGCCGAATGATCAACCGCCCTGATCCGACGGGATGTTCGATGCTCTGGATTGAACGCACATAGCTATCGTGCAAGGCTTTCCAGTCGGGACTATAAACGATGCCACCCTGGTCGAACAGGATGAGCGTACGATCCCACTTCATGATGACTTCTCCGGCAGCCCACCCGTCACCGTCGCCACGTCGCAGCCCAGTGCCCGGCATAGCTGGCACAACATGGTAAAGGTGAGATTGCGCGAACCCCGCTCCACACCGCCGATATAGGACCGGTCAATTTCCGCACGATGCGCCAAGTCCTCTTGCGTCCAGCCAAGATCCTTCCGACGTTGCCGCAACCGCTCTCCGAGCGTTAGAAGATCTTGGCTGTTCACATCCGGATCATCCGAGAAAGCGGACTATTAATCCACGGACTATAATACCCATCCCGGCATAAAAGCTTGCGAACGCACGCTGGGAAAATACTCCTGCAATCGTTTGTTGCAATCCGTATCTGTTAGCGCCATGATGCTCCCAACGCGGCAGAACCGGCGCTAGATACGGACCTACCCCCCGCGTGCGAGAGGACTTGCATGACCCCGTCCACCCCCGCCGCCGGAACCGGAGTGCCGTTCAAGCCACGCCTGTCGCTGGTCCGTATCCTGGAGATGAATCTGGGCTTTCTCGGCCTGCAATTCAGCTTTGGGCTGCAACAGGGAAATATGGCGCCGATCTACAGCTATCTCGGCGCGTCGGAGGCGCAGATTCCGCTGTTGCAGCTGGCCGGGCCGATGACGGGGTTGCTGATCCAGCCGCTGATCGGCGCGATGAGCGACCGGACGGACAGCCGCTGGGGGCGGCGGACGCCCTATTTCCTGATCGGCGCGGTGCTATGCGCGCTGGGACTGTTCTTCATGCCGCTGAGTTCGTCGCTGCTGATGGCGGTATCGCTGCTGTGGATTCTCGACGCGGGCAACAACATCACGATGGAGCCGTACCGCGCCTATGTCTCCGACCGGCTGGACGGATCGCAGCATAATATCGGCTTCCTGACTCAGAGCGCCTTTACCGGCCTGGCGCAGATGCTCGCCTTTCTCACCCCCTCGATCCTGGTCTGGGCGGGGATGAACCCGGACTGGGTGGATGGGCATAATATTCCCTACACCACGCGGGTCGTCTTCATGATCGGCGCGGCGCTGTCCTTCATCACCATCGTCTGGTCGATCCGGCGGGTGCCCGAATTGCCGCTGACGCCCGAGGACCGCGCCCGTATCGCCGCTGCGCCCAAGGGCATCGGCGCGACGCTGAAGGAGATCGGTGAGGCGATCCGCGCCATGCCGCTGCCGATGCGCAAACTGGCACTGATGAGCCTGTTCCAATGGTATGCGATGATGGCCTATTGGAATTACGTCATCTACGCCATCGGGCGGTCGGTTTACGGCACGGCGGACCCGACCTCGTCGGGGTTCCACGCCGCGGTGCTGACCAATGGCGAGATGGCGGCCTTTTATAACGGCGTCGCCTTCGTCGCGGCCTTCGCCATGGTGCCGCTCGCCAGGCGGATCGGCGCGGCGCCGCTGCATGCGTTGTGCCTGGTCGTTACCGGCATCGGCATGATGGTGATGCCGCACATGACCAGCAAGGCGATGCTGTTCCTGCCCGCGATCGGCATCGGGCTGGGCTGGGCGAGCATGATGGGCAACCCCTATGTCATTCTCGCAGGCTCGATCCCGCCGGAGCGGACCGGCGTCTATATGGGCATCTTCAACATGATGATCGTCATTCCGATGCTGATCTTCGGTGTGACGCTGCCGCTCTTCTACCAAAGCGGGCTGGGCGGCGACCCGCGCAACGTGCTGACGCTGTGCGGCGTGCTGATGCTGCTGGCGGCGGTGTCGGTCTATTCGGTCCGCGCCCGCAATCCCCAGGGACTGCCGCTCGGCGCGGCGCCCCAAGCCTGACCCTTTCCTGTTTGCCCTGAGGTATCATGACCGACACCCCTGCCCCTGCCCATTGGTCGGCCGACGCGCTGGCCGGGATTGCTCATCAAGCCGATGCGCGCCTGCCGGTTTTCACCGCCGCCGATGTCGTGCCGATCCTGCCCGACCATGATTTCTGGGACATGTGGCAGATCGCCTATGCCGATGGCCGCACCGCCTTTTTCGGCGGGCGGAGCTGGTGGTTCTTCCTCGCGACGCCGCGCCTCGCCGACCCCGAACTGCGCCATGACGAAGCGCGTATCCGCCTGACCAGCTATGGCGCGGACGGCTGGCGCGATCACGGCGTGACCTTTGCTGATGGCTTTACGCCCGGCAGCCGCGAATGGTCGGGCTCGGCGGTCCTGGGCGAGGACGACACGACGCTGACCATGTATTTCACCGCCTCCGGACGGCGTGGCCAGCCCCGTACCTTCGAGCAGCGCCTGTTCGAGACACAAGGCCGCTTCATCGTCGAGGGCGAGGACGCCCGCACCGAGGGCTGGTGCGAACCGGTCGAAAGCGTCGCGGCAGATGGCCATCATTACATCGTCGCCAATCAGTCCGAGCCGGAAAATGGCGGCATCAAGGGTTTCCGCGATCCGGGCTATTTCCGCGATCCTGCGGACGGCGCGGAATATCTGCTCTTCGTCGGCTCGGCAGGCTGGGTGAGGCAGGATATCGACGGTGTGGTCGGCGTCGCCAAGCGCGAGGGCAATCGCTGGGTCATCCAGCCGCCGCTGATCGAGGCGCTTGGCGTCAATGCCGAGTTGGAGCGGCCGCATATCGTCGTGCAGGGCGGCCATTATTATTGCTTCTGGTCGACGCAGGGGAAGCGCTTCGCCCCCGGCCTGAGCGCGCCGACTGGGCTCTATGCGATGGTCGCGGATCGCTTCGCGGGACCGTGGCGACCAGTCAACGGCACCGGGCTGGTCGCGGGCAACCCGGTTGCGGAACCGACCCAGGCCTATTGCTGGTGGGTGACGGGCGAAGGTGATGTCACCAGCTTCGTCGATTATTGGGGCATGGAAGGCCGCGATGCCAGCGGGGACGTCGCCCTGCGCCGTGCCCGCTTCGGTGGGACGGCCGCCCCCTGGTTCCGCCTGACCTTCGACGGCGACCGGGTGACGATCGCCTGACGATATTCCTCCCCTGATAGGGGAGGAATCCAGGGGTGCTGGCTCAAGCGGTTTCGCGCAGGACCAGTTCGGGGTCGAGCACCACCGACCCCGCCTCGCCACCGCCGATGCGCGCGAACAGCGCCTCGACCATCGCCTGGGCGCCCACCGCGATATCCTGTCGGATGGTGGAGATGCGCGGCACCGCCTGGGCGGCGAGCGGCAGGTCGTCATAGCCGATGACGGATATGGCGTCCGGCACCGCGATCGCACGATCAGCCAGCACACGCACCGCCGTTATCGCTATCATGTCGGAGGCGGCGGCGATGCCGTCGATCGGCATCGTGCCGCCGCCCTGTGCCAGCAGCGTGTCGATATGGGCGGCGATTTCCTGCTCCATCACCTCAGAGGCGAGATGGGTGGGCAGTTGCACCGGACCATCCAGCCCCGCCTCCGCCATGGCGCGGGCGACGCCGTCATGACGCTGACGGATCTCGGGTGCGCGGATGTCGCCCAAAAAGGCGATGCGGCGGCATCCCCGCTCGATCAGCCGCCGCCCGGCCAGATAACCGCCGCCCGCATTGTCGGTGCCGACCGCTGCATGGACCTGATCGGGCAAGGTCACCCCCCAGGCGACCAACGGGCGATAGCGGCGCGCAACCCGCTCGATCGCCTCATATTGGTTCGACTGACCGATCAGCAGCACGCCATCGACCATCCCGCTATCCACCACCCGGTCCAGCCAGTCGGGTGCGTCGGGAATGACGCGCGACAACATCACGTCATAGCCATTCTCGGTCAGGGCATCGGCGAGGTGGCCTAGCATCGTCATAAAGAACGGGTCGGACAGATGCTGGCGCCGATCATGGCCCAGGGGCACGACGATGCCGATCACGCCGGTCCGCCGCGTGCGCAACCGGCTGGCCATCTGATTGGGGCGAAAGCCGTGTTCGTCGGCCAGCGCCTGGATACGTGCCCGCGTCTCGGCGTTGACCAGCGACTTGCCCGCCAAGGCGCGCGACACGGTGCCGGGCGACACGCCCGCCATGTCCGCCAGATCCGCGATCGTCCGGACCCGACGATCGCCCCCTCCCATGATATTGTCTGTCATGTGCAGACGCTAACCGGAGCCATGCCGCCCTCACAAGCAGCCAACGCGTTTTCCGGCGCGTTCCTCACATAGATCAACGATATTCGGACGTTACGTCCATCTTCAGGCCATGTAGCGCTACCACCCGCTTCCCCCGACAGTGGGGCACGCCCATGATCCGCATCCAGCGCCAGCCCTCCGGGCCATGAATTTGCGCATCGATCGTAAAGCCACGGCGATGCCGGATCGCATAGGCGCGCAGCCGGTCGACCGCCGACAGGGCTTCCGCACGATAGAGCGGCAACACGCCGGGCCGCTCCGGGCATCGATCCGGTTGCCAGTCGAATAGTTGAAAGACCCCCGTCGACCAGTCCAATCTTTGGGATGGCAGATCGCAAGACCAACGCCCGATGCCATGCGCGGTCAGCCACGCATCGTCGGTCCCGCCGGGGTGAGATCAGGCGCATCCAGACATCCCAGGTCGAAACGTAAGCCGCGTTCGAACAAGGGCCAGCTATGGTTCAGCGCGAGGGGCTCGGCTGGTTTCATACGGCACTCCACGAAAGCGCGCGGAGGGTTACGCCCTAAATCTTAATGCAGATTTAAAATTCCCCCTCGCTTGGCAGTGGATCGCCATCGAGTCTATTCCCCCCTTGCAGAGAGGAATGTTGGTTCGCGCAGAGGCGCAGAGCGCGCGGAGAAGAAGGAATCTTTTCTGCGTCCTCCGCGCCTCTGCGCGAACAAGGGTTAGACCTTCTCGGTCAGCTCCGGGACCACGGTGAACAGGTCGCCGACCAGGCCGATGTCCGCGACCTGGAAGATCGGCGCGTCCTCGTCCTTGTTGATCGCGACGATGACCTTGGAGTCCTTCATCCCCGCCAGATGCTGGATCGCGCCCGAGATGCCGACCGCGACATAGACTTCCGGCGCCACGATCTTGCCGGTCTGGCCGACCTGATAGTCGTTGGGAGCATAGCCCGCATCGACCGCTGCACGGCTCGCGCCGACGGCGGCGCCCAGTTTGTCGGCGAGCGGGTCGATCAGCGCATGGAACTGATCCTCCGAACCCAGTGCGCGCCCGCCCGAGACGATGATCTTCGCACTGGTCAGCTCGGGGCGGGCATTCTCCGCCTTTTCGGCACCCACGAAGCGCGACTTGGCGGCGTCGCCGGTGGAGGCGACCGCCTCGATTGCGCCCGAGCCGCCCTCAGCCGCTGCCTTCTCGAAGGCGGTGGTGCGCACGGTCAGCACCAGCTTGGTGTCGCTGGTCTTGACCGTGGCAATCGCGTTGCCCGCATAGATCGGCCGGGTGAAGCTGTCCGGCCCTTCGACCGACAGAATGTCGCTGATCTGCATCACGTCGATCAGCGCAGCGACACGCGGGGCGATGTTCTTGCCGGTGGTCGTCGAGGGCGCGAGAAAGGCATCGTGATGGTCCATCAGCTGGGCGATCAGCGGCGCGACGTTTTCCGCCAGCGCATGGGCATAGGCCGCGTCGTCGGCGACATGGACCTTGCCTACGCCCGCGATCTTCGCCGCCGCCTGCGCCACGCCGTCGACGCCCTGACCAGCGACGATCAGGTGCACCTCGCCCAGCTTCAACGCCGCCGTGACGGTCGCCAGCGTGGCATCCTTGACGGACCCGCCGTCATGTTCGACCCATACCAGCGTCTTCACTTGGCCACTCCCAGTGCTTTCAGTTTCTCGACCAGTTCATCGACCGAGCCGACCTTGACGCCCGCCTGGCGCTTGCCGGGTTCGGTGACATGGGTGATCGTCAGGCGCGGCGCAACGTCGACGCCGTAGTCGGCGGCGGTCTTGGTCGCCATCGGCTTGGACTTGGCCTTCATGATGTTGGGGAGCGACGCATAGCGCGGCTCGTTGAGGCGCAGGTCGGTCGTCACGATGGCGGGCAGCGTGAGGGCCACCGTCTCCAGGCCCCCATCGACCTCGCGGGTGACGTTGGCGCTGTCGCCGTCGATCTCGACCTTGGACGCGAACGTCCCCTGCGCCCAGCCAAGCAGCCCGGCCAGCATCTGGCCGGTCTGGTTGTTATCGCCGTCGATCGCCTGCTTGCCCAGGATGACGAGGCCCGGCTGTTCTTCCTCGACCACCTTGGCCAGCAGCTTGGCGACGCCGAGCGGCTCGACCGGCTGGTCGGCGGTGATCAGGATCGCCCGGTCCGCGCCCATGGCGAGCGCGGTGCGCAGCGTGTCCGCCGCCTTGGGCTCGCCGATGGAGACGACGACCACTTCGGTCGCCGCCCCCTTCTCCTTCAGCCGGATCGCCTCTTCCACCGCGATCTCGTCGAACGGGTTCATCGACATCTTCACGTTCGCCAGATCGACGCCCGTCCCGTCCGCCTTCACCCGCGGCTTCACATTATAATCCAACACCCGCTTCACGGGCACGACGATCTTCATGAAAGCAAACTCCGTCAGAAGCTGAAGCGGCCGCCGACCGATGCCACGAATGCGCGGGCGTTCTGCACCTGGCCCGAGGTGAGGATCGGCGTCTGCACGGCGGTCCCCGCATAAGCGGCGGTACGGCGGTCGATGGACGCGTTGGCGAAGTCGATATAGCTGACCGCCGAGTCCAGCGTGAAGCGCGGCGTCACCTTGTAAGAACCGCCGACCGAGTAATTCCAGCGATTGGCATCGGGCACGCGCGCGTCGCGATTGCCGTTCTGGGTCGGGGTGATGCCACGCTGGACACCGGCACGCAGGGTCAGGCGATCATTGGCGGCGTAATCGAAGCCGCCCGCCAGCGAGAAGCTGTTCTTGTAATTCTCCGGGATCGCCTGGTTGATCGGCGCGCCCAACCGGATTGCATCGAAATCGGCCCAGGTGAAACGAACCGCCTGCGCGTTGAGCGTCAGCTTGTCGGTAGCGCGGAAGCGACCCGACACGATGATCTGCGCGGGCGTATAGAATTCCGCCGTCGCATCGTTGATCGTCCGGTTCTGTCCGGCAAGCGGGCCGAGCAGGCCGCCGACTTCCAGGCTGCCCTTCAGCTGGTGCTTGATCCGCGACTTGTAGCTGATGCCGACCGTGGCCCAGTCATTGTGCAGCTGCACACCGGCGGTCCATCCCAGATCCCAGCCATCGCCCTTCAGCCGCTGGAACCCATCGGGCAACGCCGAGGACAGGTTGGGCAGCGAATTGCCCAGTTCCGCCTTGGTATATTCGACGTTCAGCGCACCGCCGACGCGCAGCCAGTCGAGCAGCGCCACGCCGACCGAGGGCTGGATATCGATGGTGCGCAGTTCCGTCTTGCGCGCGCTGTACCGCGCCCAGCTGTTCGCGCCATATTCGGTGGTGAAGCTGTAGGGCGAGGTAACGGCGAGGCCGACCGCGACCCGGTCATTCAGCGGATAGGCGACCGCGCCCGAGGGGACGATGCCGCGATTGATCGGATCGCTCGACACGCGATTGCCACCGACCGGCTGGAAGGTCTGGCCCGGACGACGGATCAGCGTGCCAGTATCGACCACATCGCCCTTGGGGATGATCGCCGACGCGCTGAGTGCCGCTTCGCCGCGCTCCATGCCTGCGATCGCGGCCGGGTTCCACCAGAGCGACGACGCGCCCGTGTCGGCACCCTCACCCGAAAAGGCGCGACCCTGGGCACGGGCCGACTGTTCCTGAAGGTAGAAGGCCTGGCCATGTGCCGCACCAGCAAAGGCGAAGGACGAGGACAGGATGGCGGAGGCCAGCAGCGGGGCCTTGAACGACTTGATCATGAGCTTACTCCCCGAAATTTCTTGTGATGGTACAGACGGATCAGCGGATACGGGTCCAGGTCTGGGTCTTGCACAACGGCACGAAGACGCAACCACGCACCTTCAGCGTGTCGACCCCCTCGGGCGTCAGCTTGGCGCTATAGGTCTTGCCGTCTTCGGCATTATAGATGGTGCCGCCGTTCCAGGCCGCGCCATCCTGCGAAAAACCTTGTAGGATCAACAGGTTCTTGAGCGGACGATTGCGCAGCTTGGGATCGCGGTTGTTCTGGTCGGTCAGCGCGGGATTGGTGCGCAGCTTTTCCGAGGTCAGGATACGACCGCAGACCGACGTCCCGCATTTCTGGATTTCGACGACGCCACCGCGCGTCTGGGTCTGCCAGCGGCCGACCACCGAGTCCGCATTCACGCCAGCCGCTGCAAGGGCCATCGCCGTCAGGGTCAACAACATGCCTCTTCTCCTCTCCACGCCCGTTCGTTCGGGCCGGAGCGCCGGTCTGCCGGTCGCTCCAGAATTATCCTATACGTCCACCATATGACGCATAGGATAACAACACGTCATGCCTACGATGCCGGTTGATCGCAATCAAGCGGAACCGGCATCGCATCACCTCAAAACGCCTCCAGTTCCAGTGCCATGGTCGAGCGCTTGCCCGACTTGATCGCCAGGAACGCCGCCGTCGCCTGCGGCAGGATACGGTCGAAGAAGAATCCGGCAGTGGCGAGCTTGGCCTTGTAGAAGCCCGCCTCGTCGGTGCCCTCGGCCAGTCGCTCCGTGGCGATCCGCGCCGACTTCAGGAAGCAATGGCCCATGCCGACCAGGCCCAGAAGGCGCAGATAGTCGGTCGCGGCGGCCCCCGCTTCCTCGGGGTCCTTCATGCCCTTTTGCGCGATCATGCCAGTGCTGAGCTGAAGCGCGCCGAACGCCTGCTGCATGCCCGCCGCCCAGCCGGTGATCGCCTTGTCGTCATGCTTGGTCAGCGCCTCGACCTGTTCCGACACCGCATGGAAGAAGGGGCGCATATAGCGGCCCATATGCGCGGGCATCTTGCGACCGACCAGGTCGAGCGCCTGAACGCCGTTGGTGCCCTCATAGATTTGCGCGATGCGGGCGTCGCGGACGAACTGCTCGATGCCATGGTCGCGGATATAGCCGTGGCCGCCATGCACCTGCACCGCCATGTTCGCGGCGTCGAAGGCGAGGTCGGTGAACAGCGCCTTCACGACCGGGGTCATCAGCGCCACGAAGTCCGCCGCGCGCGACTTGTCGGCCGGGTCGATCGCATGCGCCTCTGCATCCAGACCGCGTGCGGCCCATTGGCCGAGCGCACGACAGCCCTCGGCATAGGCGCGCATGGTCATCAGCATCCGCCGCACGTCCGGGTGGACGATGATCGGATCGGCGGGCAGGTCGGGACGCGCCGCGCCGCCGAGCGCACGGCCCTGCAGACGGTCCTTCGCGTAGGCGACGGCCGACTGATACGCGACCTCGTTGATGCCCAGGCCCTGGATGCCGACCGAAACGCGCTCCGTGTTCATCATGGTGAACATGGCGGCCAGCCCCTTGTTCAGCTCGCCCACGACCCAGCCCTTGGAGTTGTTGAACTCCAACTGGCAAGTGGCCGACGCCTTCAGGCCCATCTTGTGTTCGATCGCCGCGACGCTGACGCCATTGGCGGGGCCGACCGAGCCGTCATCCTTGGGCAGATATTTCGGCACCAGGAACAGGCTGATCCCCTTCACCCCCTTGGGCGCATCGGGCGTGCGCGCGAGGACGAGGTGGATGACATTATCGGTCAGGTCATGGTCGCCTGCCGAGATGAAGATCTTGCCGCCGGTCAGCAGATAGGAGCCATCCTCCTGCGGCTCGGCGCGGGTGCGTAAGAGTCCCAGATCGGTGCCGCAATGCGCCTCGGTCAGGCACATCGTCCCCGACCATTCGCCCGAGATCATCTTGGGCAGATAGAAGCTCTTCAGGTCTTCCGAGCCATGGCCCATCAGCGCGGTGGTCGCGCCGTGGGTCAGGCCGGGATAGAGGCTGAACGACAGGTTGGTCGCGCAGATCATCTCCTCGACCAGCTTGTTCACCGCCTCGGGGAGCCCCTGCCCGCCATATTCGACCGGCGAGGCGAGCGCGGCCCAGCCGCCTTCGCAGAACTGGCTATAGGCTTCCTTGAAGCCGGTCGGCGTGCGGACGACGCCGTTCTCCAGCTTGCACCCTTCGATGTCGCCGGTGGCGTTGAGCGGCAGCAGGACCTCCTGCGTGACGCGCGCCGCCTCTTCGAGAATGGCGTCGTACAGCTCGGGGCCGAATTCGTCCTGGCCCGCGACGGGGCCGAACTCGTCCTCCTTGAACAGTTCGTGGAGGACGAAACGCATGTCGCGCAGCGGTGCGTTATAGACTTGCATGGGATTATCCTCTCCCGATCAGTTGCGCAGCGGCTTGCCGGTTTCGAGCATATGCTCGACCCGCGCCTGGGTCCGCGCATCCTTGACGCTTTCCATGAAGGCGGCGCGTTCCAGCTTGAGCAGCTGATCCTCGCTCACCTCGTCGATGATGTCGGCCTCGCCGCCGGTGACGATGTTCGCCAGACGGCTAGCCACCACCACGTCATAGGGCGTCGCAACGCCCTTCTTGGCGAAGTCGGCGACCGCACCGTTGAAGGCGACCCGTCCGGCCGCGCCCGGCAGGCGGAAGACCGGCTTTTCGGGCGGCTGATAGCCCTCGACCAGTGACAGCGCCTTATGCTTGGCATCGGCCAGCAAACGGTCGCGGTTCATGGTGATGCCGTCGTCCTTGCGGAGATAGCCGAGGTCCTTGGCCAGCGCCGCCGAACGCGACACCTGCGCGGTCGAGATCGTCTCGAACGCCTTCATCGCGGCGGGCATGGGACCCTTGGGCATCTTGGGCGACTTGGCGAGACGGTCGATCAGCTCGCCGTTTCCGCCCCAGCCCGGCACCAGACCGACGCCGGTCTCGACCAGCCCGATATAGCTTTCGGCATGGGCCTGGATCGCATCGGCATGGAGCAGGATTTCGCACCCGCCGCCCAGCGCCATGCCCGCAGGTGCGGCGACCACCGGGAAGGGCGCGTATTTCAGCGCCTTGTAGGCCTGCTGCCCAGCGACAACCAGCTTGTCGACCTCGCCCCAGGCCGCGATGTTCACCGCGAACATGGCGAGGCCGAGATTGGCTCCGGCCGAGAAGTTGCTGCCCTCATTATAGATGACCAGCGCCTTATACTGGCTCTTCACCAGCGCGATGGTCTTTTGGAGGAGCGACAGGACCTGTTCGTCGAGCGCGTTCATCTTGCCGGTGAACTCGAACGCCACGACGCCGTCGCCGACATCCCAGGCGGCCGCAGAACCGTTCTTGAGCAGCGGCTCGGAACGCAGCTTGATATCCTCGAGCAGGACCACACCCTCGGCGCGGACGACATCGGCATAGTCGCCGCCGACCGTCAGATACTGACGCTTGCCATCGACCACGCGGTAGAAGGGGCGATCGCCCGCCATCTCCAGCAGCGCAGGCACCGGCTTGCCCTCGGCACGCAGCCGCTCGGCCAGCTTGCCCGGCCCCATGCGGTCGATCAGCTCGAACGGGCCGAACTTCCAGTTATAGCCCAGCTTCATCGCGTCATCGATCGCGACCACATCATCGGCCGCCTCGCCGACCAGACCGGCGGCATAGGACAGGACCGGGCCCAGCACCGCCCAGGCATAGTCGCCGACCTTGCCCGGCGTCGCGACCAGCGCGGCTAGGTCCTTTTCGGCGCGCCCCGGAAGCCGCTCGGGCTTCTTTTCGGCGCGGTACTCGCCGGTCTTCAGGTCGATCGCCTGCTTGGCCTTGGTCCCGTCGGACTTGCGGTCGAGGCGGTAGAAACCACCCTTGCCCTTGCGGCCGGTGAAGCCCTCGGCGATCATCTTGTCGACCAGCGGCAGCGGGCGGATCGTGTCGAAATAGGCATCGCCCTCAGGCAGGGTCGAGGACAGCGACTTGGCGAGCAGCGGCATCAGGTCGATGCCGACCAGGTCGATCAGCCCGAAAATGCCGGTCTTGGGCACACCCATCGGACGGCCACCGATCTGATCGGCCTCCTCGACGGTCAGGCCCTGGTCCATCGCCGCGTTGATCGCGACCGCCAGCCAATAGGTGCCGATGCGATTGGCGATGAAGCCCGGCGTGTCCTTGGCGCGGACGATCCGCTTGCCCATGCGGTGATCGACGAACTGCTCGACCTTCGCGGCGACACCGGCATCGGTGTGCTGCGAGGTCACGATCTCGATCAGCCGCATATAGCGCGGCGGATTGAAGAAGTGGGTGATGAGGAAGTCGTTCTTGAACTGCTCCGACCGCCCCTCGACCAGATGGCCGAGCGGGATGGTCGAGGTGTTGGACGACACCGCCGTACCGGGGCGCTTCAGCTCCTCAAGACGGGCATACAGCGCCTGCTTGATGTCCAGCCGCTCGACCACCGCCTCGACGATCCAGTCGCATTCGGCGACCTTATCGAGGTGATCCTCGATATTGCCGGTTTCCACCAGCTTGGCGGCGGCAGGCGACATGAACGGCGCAGGCTCGGTCTTGAGCATCTTGGCGACCGCCCCCTTGGCGATGGCGTCGCGGTCGGCGCCATCCTTGGGCACGATGTCGAGCAGCAGGACGGGCACACCGGCATTGGCGACCTGCGCCGCAATGCCCGCGCCCATCACCCCTGCGCCGATCACGCAAACCTTGTTGATCGTGTCAGCCATCATGCACGCTCCAGCACAGTCGCGATGCCCTGCCCGCCGCCGATGCACTGGGTCGCCAGCGCATATTGGCCGCCGTCGCGCGCCAGCAAGGCCGCCGCCTTGCCGACGATGCGCGCGCCGGTCGCGCCCAGCGGATGGCCGATCGCGATCGCGCCGCCGTCCTTGTTGATCGTCTCGTCCCTCAGGCCCAGATCGCGGATGCAGGCGATCGCCTGGCTGGCAAAGGCTTCGTTGATCTCGACAACGTCCAGATCACCGGCGGAGATACCCGCACGCTCCAGCGCCTTCTTGGACGAGCCGATCGGGCCGAGGCCCATCGTCTCGGGCTCGCAGCCGGAAATGCCGACCGCCTTGATGCGGGCGAGGATTTTCAGGCCATGCTTCTTGGCGAACTCTTCCGAGGTGACGAGTACGGCGGCCGCACCATCCGTCAGCGGCGAGGCCGTGCCTGCGGTCACGGTGCCGTCCTTGTCGAAGGCAGGCTTCAGCCCGGCCAGAACGTCCTCGGTGGTGTCGGCGCGGATCAGGCCGTCCTCGGTCACATCGCCCGTCTTGGTGTGGATCGGCACGATCTCATCGGCCAAACGCCCGGCGGAGCGTGCCTCGGCCGCCTTCTTCTGGCTGGCGACCGCGAACTTCTCCTGCTCGGCGCGGGTGATCTGGTACTTCTGCGCGACATTTTCGGCGGTCTGGCCCATGCCCATATACGCACCCGGCCGGGCAGCGGCGAGTTCGGGGTTGGGGAGCGGGTTGTAGCCGCCCATCGGCACCCGGCTCATCGACTCGATACCGGCGCAGATGAACGCCTCGCCCGCGCCGATCTGGATCTGGCCCATCGCGATATGGATGGCCGACATGGACGATCCGCAGAAGCGGTTCACCGTCATGCCGCCGACCGACAGCGGCAGGTCCGCCAGCAGGCCGATCAGCCGCGCCACGTTCATGCCCTGCTCGCCCTCGGGGAAGGCGCAGCCCAGGATCACATCCTCGATTTCGGCGGCATCGACGCCGGTGCGTTCGATCAGGCCGCGAATCACCTGGGCGGTCAGATCATCAGGGCGAACGCGGGCCAGCGCACCTTTTCCTGCTTGCGTGAAGGGAGAGCGAGCATAGCCTGCGATTACGATGTTGGTCATCCGATCCTCTCTTTATGGGCTTGCGGCCTAACGTTAAGGTGCGTTACCTACCCTATACGTCAACACAATAAGCAACTCGACCCCAATCGACAACCGGGTATGGTCGAAAAAGATACAGGAGAGCGACGCGATGACGACAGGAGCCATCGGGGAAGCCACAACGGGCACGGTGCCGGGCCAGGCGGCAGGACGCCCGCTGGTATCGGAACCCCGGCTGCTGACCGACATGTTAGAGGCTACGGTACGGCGGCATGGCGATCGGCCCGCGATCGACTTCATGGGACGAATCACCCGCTATGCCGAGCTGGGCGCGATGGTCGACCGGGCGGCGGCAGGGCTCCAGGCGTTGGGGGTGAAGCCCGGTTCGCGGGTCGCGCTCTGCCTGCCCAACATCATCTATTACCCGGTTCTCTATTTCGCGACGCTGAAGGCCGGTGGCATCGTCGTCAACGTCAACCCGCTCTATGTCGAGCGCGAGCTGTGCCACCTGCTGGAGGATTCGGGCGCGGAGATCATCGCGACCTGTGACATTCCCGACATCTATGCACGGGTGTCGCACGTCGCCGAGAAGCTGGGCCTGCGCCACGTCATCGCCTGCCCGGTCGCGGATGCCCTGCCGACCATCAAGGGCCTTGCCTATCGTCTGCTCAAGCGGTCGATGATCGCCGCGCCCGGTCCCTCGCCCCGCCATCTGACCTTCGCCCAGATGATGACGCGCGGGCGTGGCCTGACCCCGGTATCGGCCAAGCCCGACGATGTGGCGGTGCTGCAATATACCGGCGGCACCACCGGCAGCCCCAAGGCGGCGATGCTGTCGCACTGGAACCTCGTGGCGAACGCCGATGCGATGGTCGTCCATACCGGGGGCGAGGAGATGATCGGCGAAGAGCGCATCCTGGGCGTCCTGCCGCTCTTCCACGTCTTTGCGCTGACCACGGTCCTCAGCTTCGCGATCCGGGTCGGCGCGGAGATGATCCTGCTCCCCCGGTTCGAGCTGGATCAGGTGCTGAAGACCATCGCGCGCAGCAAGCCGACCTATTTCCCGGCCGTCCCCACCATCTACAATGCGATCGCGGGCGTTGCGGAAGCGCGCAAGGTCGACCTGTCGGCGATCAAGGCCTGTATCTCGGGCGGCGCGCCCCTGCCCGCCGAGGTGCGCGTGGCGTTCGAGAACACGACCGGCGCCAAGCTGGTCGAGGGTTACGGCCTATCCGAGGCGTCGCCCATCATCACCTGCAACCCACTGATCGGCGAGAACAAGGGCGGATCGGCGGGCCTGCCCTTCCCCGGCACGATCATCGAGATTCGCGACCGCGACAATCCCGACCGGCTGATGCCGCCGGGCGAGGTCGGCGAAATCTGCGCGCGCGGGCCGCAGGTCATGTCGGGCTACTGGAACCGACCGAACGAGACCGAGCATGTCTTCATCCATGGCGCGCTGCGCACCGGCGATGTCGGCTATCTGGACGAGGACGGCTATCTGTTCATCGTCGACCGGATCAAGGACGTGATCCTGTGCGGCGGCTACAACGTCTATCCGCGCATGATCGAGGAAGCGCTGTACGAGCATCCGGCGGTCGCCGAGGCCGTGGTGATCGGCATCCCCGACGCCTATCGCGGCCAGTCGCCCAAGGCCTTCGTCAAGCTCGCCGCCGACCATCATGCGACGCCCGAGGAATTGCGTGCCTTCTTACAGGACAAGGTCAGCAAGATCGAACTTCCCCGCGAGGTCGAAATCCGCGAAAGCCTGCCCAAGACCCTGATCGGCAAATTGTCGAAAAAAGAACTGGTCGAGGAAGAATTGGCGAAGGCGGCGGCCGCTGCGGTGCGGCCGGTGGGGGAAGGGGCGAAGTGACGGAAACAGAGGAGCTGCGCGGCATTCAGGATGTCGCCAACAGCCTGGGCGTGACCACGCGCACGCTGCGCTTCTATGAGGATCGCGGGCTGATCGAGCCGCGCCGGGTCGGCACCGCGCGGGTCTATTCCAAGCGCGAGACGGGGCGGATGCAGCTGATCCTGCGCGGCAAGCGGCTGGGCTTTTCGCTGCGCGAGATCGAGGAGTTCCTGCGGCTGTATGACGCCGACCCGCAGCATGTCGAACAGATGCGCGTGCTGGCCGAGCGATGCCGCGAGCGGGTCGACGAACTGCGCCAGCAGATGACCGCGCTGGTGCAGACGGTCGACGAACTGGAGACGATCGAACGCGAAGCGCGCGAACGGATCGCGAAAGCGGGGGCGTAACCCAATCCTCCCCAAGCTCGCTTGGGGAGGGGGACCGTCGCGTCAGCGATGGTGGAGGGGCACGACGGACCGGCCAGGCCCCTCCACCACGCCCTGCGGGCGCGGTCCCCCTCCCCATCTGACGATGGGGAGGATTTAAGAGGCGGCGCGCCAGCCCAGGCCGAGCGCCTTTTGCAGCGCCACATAATCATTCGTCAGCCCGGCGACCGCCTGCGACAGCGACTGCTGCGCCGCGACCCGCTGCCGCTCGGCATCCAGCGTATCGATCAGCGTCGCGGCGCCCGCCCGGTAGCGCTGCTTCATCAGCACCGCCGAGCGATCCGCCGAGGCCTTGGCCCGCGCCAGCGTCGCCACCGTGTTCCGCCGCGCCCGGAAGCGCGACAGCGAATCCTCGGCATCGCGCAGCGCCGACAGCACCGCACCGCGATAGCGCGCCTCGGCCTCATCACGCGCGCCTTCGGCCTGACCGACCCGTGCATTGGCGCGCCCGAAGTTCAGCACGTTCCACTGGAGCATCGGCGCGCCCAGCGTCACCAGATTGTCGAGATCGGTCAGCGCGTCGAGCGAGGTGCCGCCGATGCCGATGATCCCCATCAGGTTGAGACGCGGAAACTTGGCCGCCTCCGCCACGCCGATCTTGGCGGTCTGCGCTGCCAGATTGCGCTCGGCGGCGCGGATGTCAGGGCGGCGCTGGAGCAGCGAGGTGGGGTCGCCCACCGCCACCTGCGCGGGCGGCAACGGCACCGGCCCGGCCTGGGTCAGCCGCTGGTCGAGCGTGCCCGGCGCCTCACCGATCAGGATGGCCAGCGCGTTGAGATAGGTCTCGACCGAAGCCGAGAGCGGCAGGATCTGCGCATCGGTGCTCTCCACCTGATTGCGCAGCCGCTCGACCTCCAACTGCGAGGCGGTGCCGTTGCGGAAGCGCTGTTCGGTCAGGTTCAGCGTATCGCGCTGCATCCGCGACGCCTCGCGCGCCAGGATCAGCCGCTGCTGCGCATCGCGAAGCCCGACATAGGCCTGGGCGACATCGGCGCTGAGCGACACCTGCGCGTCGGCGACATTGGCCTCCGCCGCCGCCGCATTGGCGCGCGCCGCCTCGACGGTGCGCCGCTGGCCGCCAAACAGGTCGACCTCCCAGCTGGCGTCGAAGCCGAGGTTGAAGAAGTTGACATTGGTGCCGCTGCCCGAGTTGCCGCCCGATGCGCCGCCATTGGCACCGCCCTGCCCGCTACCCTGCCCGCCCCCCTGCTCGCCACCACCGCCGAGGTTCAGCGCGGGCAGATCGGCATGAAGATAGGTCGCGCTGGCATTGGCATTGGGTGCCTGATTGGCGCGCTCCAGCCGCAAGGCCGAGCGGGCCTGCTTCAACCGCGCCTGCGCCACCGCGACGTTCGGATTGGACGCCAGCGCCCGCTCCTCCAGCCAATTGAGCATCGGGTCGTTCAGCGTCGTCCACCAGTCGGCGACCGCCGGCGCGGTGGTCGCGAGCGTATTGTCCGCCCGCACGAACCCGGCGGGCAGCGTCGCGGCCGAGCCGACGCCCTGGGGCGGTCCGGCATAGTTGGGCCCGACGGTGCAGGCCCCCAGCAGGAGGAGCGGGATCAGGGAAAGCTGCTTGCGCATCATGGCTCTCAATGCATCGCCACGGGGCCGCCCTTGGGCAGCGGGCGGAGGAACAGGACAAGCGGCATCACCATCAGGATGCCGACGCACAGGATGAAGAACAGGTCGTTATAGGTCATGACCAGCGCCTCGCGCTGAATGGTGCTGCCGATCATGCGATAGGCCGCCTCGGTGCTGCCGAATTGCTGGGTCAGACCGGCCAGCCAGTCCTGCACGACCTGCGAATTGGCCGACAGCGATTCCTCCAGCCGTTGCTGGTGCAGGAAGCTGCGCTGGTCCTGAATGGTCGCGATGCCCGCCAGGGCGAAGGAGCCGCCCAGATTGCGCGCCGCGCTGAACAGCCCGGCCGCGTCGCCCGCCTGCGACGGGGGCACGGACGAAATCGCCGCCTGGTTCAGAAACAACATGCCCAGGATCGTGCCGACGCCGCGCAACAACTGGCTGTCAGTGAACGACCCGCCGGTCGAGTCGGCGGTCAGCACCGTGTCGATCCCCGCGCTCAGCGCCATGATCCCCAGCCCCAGTCCCACCGCGATGCGGATGTCGACCTTTTTGATCAGGAACGGGGTGAAGGGCATCATGATGAGGCTGGGGATGCCGCTCAGAAGCACGACCTTGCCTGCCTGGAACGCGTTATAGCCTGCGATCGCCGCCAGGAACTGCGGGATCACATAAGACGTGCCGTAGAGCACCATGCCCAGCACGATGCCCATGATGACCACGCTGCCGAACTGGCGGTCGAGCAGCAGCTTCAACCGGATGACCGGCTTGGACGCGACGAACTGTCCCGCGAACAACAGGCCGAAACCGATGATCGACAGGATAGTCAGCTCGATGATCTCACGCGATTCGAACCACTGCTCGCGCTGCCCTTCTTCCAGCACGACGGTCAGGCCGCCCAGGCCCAGCGCTAGCCCGGCGATGCCCAGCCAGTCGGCCTTCAACAATTCCGCCATTTGCGGCTTCTGATGCGGCAAACCGACGAGCAGGAAGGTGACCAGGATGGCCCCCACCGGCACGTTCAGGAAAAAGGCATAGTGCCAGCTGACATTCTCGGTCAGCCAGCCACCGATCAACGGCCCCATGACCGGACCGAGAATGGCAGTGACGCCGAAAAAGGCGGTGCCGATCGGCTGCTGCTCGCGCGGCAGCCGGGTGGCGATGATGGTCAGGGCGGTCGGGATCAGCGCGCCGCCGGTGATGCCCTGCCCCGCACGTCCGATAATCATCATCGTCAGGTTGGTCGACAGGCCGCACACCACCGAAAAGCTGGTGAACAGGATCGAGGCGATCAACAGGAAGGTGCGCAGGCCCAGCAACCGCTCCAGCCAGGCCGAAAGCGGGATGATGACGATCTCGGCGACCAGATACGAGGTCGCGATCCACGTCCCCTCGGTCCCGCTTGCGCCGATCTCACCCTGGATGGTGGGGAGCGCGGAGTTGACGATCGAGATGTCGAGCGTCGCCATCAGCGCGCCGATGCTGCCCGCCGCGACGGCGAGCCAGGCGGTCAGGTCGGCCTTGGCCGGTGCGCCACCCGCAGGGGCAGCCGAACCGGCCTTCATGCCCTTGGACGGGGCGGCGGCGGCGCTCACCGACCCTGCGCCCCCTCTCGCGCGTCGTTATGCTGCTCCTGCTGCTCGGCGATGCGCTTCAGCGCGCCCTTGGCCGAGCGGGTGTCGACGGTCACCTCGACCGACATGCCCGGCACCATCAGCGCACGGGTCTGTGCATCGGCGTCGACCGCGATGCGGACGGGCACACGCTGCACGATCTTGGTGAAGTTACCGGTCGCGTTCTGCGGCGGCAGCAGCGAGAATTGCGCGCCTGTGCCCGGCGCCACGCTCTCGACATGGCCGTTGATCTCGACACCCGGCAGCGCATCGACCTCGATCTTCACCGGCTGGCCGGGACGCATCAGGCCCAGCTGCGTCTCCTTGAAGTTCGCACTGATATAGAGCTGGCTGACCGGGACGATCGACATGGTGCGGGTGCCCGCCTGAACGAACTGGCCGACCCGTACCGTCTTGTTGCCGACACGGCCCGTGGTCGCCGCGCGGATCAGAGTCGAGTTCAGATTGACGTCTGCCGCCTCCAGCTGCGCCTTGGCGGCCTGCCCCTGCGAGCGGGCCTGCTGCACCTGCGCCTCGAGCGTTCCGACGCGGCGACGCGCGGCGGCGAGCGCGGCGGACGAGGCGGCGACGCGGGCATTGGCCTGACGCGCCTGGTTCTGCAGCTGCGACAGACGCTCGCGGCTCTCGGCCCCCGATGCGGCGAGCGGCGTATAGCGGGCCACCTCGGCCTGGGCGAAAGCGGCGTCGCTTTGCGCGGCACGAAGATCGGCCTGGGCGCGGTCGATCGCCGCCTGTTGTTCCTTGATCTGGGCCTGGACACCCTCGGCATTGGCGCGGGCGACGCCGATCTGCGCCTGGATCTGCTGGGTCTGGGCGCGATAATCGCGCGTGTCGATCTGGAGCAGCGGATCACCGGCCTTGACCTGCTGGTTCTCGCCGACGAACACCTTGTCGACATAGCCCGACACCCTGGGCGCGACGGTCACCGCATCGGCCTGGATATAGGCGTCGTTGGTCGTCTGCATATACTGGCCGACGCTCTTGTAATTGGCGTACCAGAACACGCCGCCGATCACGGCAGCCGCAGCCACGACCAGCAGGATGATGCGAATCCGCCGCTTCTTCGACGGCGAAACGGGGGGCGTGTCGTCCGCCCCGTCCGTCACGCCCGCATCATTCCGCCCGGCGTCCTGCCCCTCATGCACTTGGTTAGCGTCGGCCATCCAGGCCTCCCTGTCGATGGAATCAATAGAACTTACGGGTGCATTTGCTCGCCCTTGCACAATAAGGCAAGACCATTTATTGAGTTACCTCATATTATGCCCAATCACGATCAACTGGCCATCCGCTATGGCCGCATCTATATGCGCCTGCACCGGTTGCTCGACCGGCGCATGGCGGCCGAGGGCGCATCGCTGGCGCGGACCAAGATGCTGCATTTCATCGCGAACAACGCGCCGGTGCGCGCGGCGGACGTGGCGGAGTGGTTCGATCTGGCGCCGCGCACCGTGACCCAGGCGATCGACACGATGGAGCGCGACGAACTGGTGGCGCGGGTGCCCGATCCGATCGACCGACGCGCCAAAAGGCTGGATATCACCGACAAGGGCCGCCAGGTGATCGAACAGACCGAGCCGCTGCGCCGCGAGCTGATCGAGGGGGCGTTCAGCCTGTTGACCGAGGAGGACATGGCGCATTTCGCACGCATCCTCGACCGGCTGGAACTCGCGATCGAAACGCGGATCGAGGGGCCGCCCGGCGAGGTTCGTTCCGGAGCATGATCGTCGTGCCGTGCCCAAGAAGAACCCCCTTCGCCGTCTGATCCCCGATCTACCGTTTTGACCGAAGGCGCTTATCGCCCCGTGTGATAGAATTTCAGCGTAGGCGGCGGATCGCTGGGCCGCTGTCCTTTCGCCGTCCGATAGGCGGCACGAACGGCGGTGCCCAAGGTCCCTGCGCGAAACGGCTTGGCGATGCAGCCGATCACCAGCGGATGGCCGCCATGATCGGGGCAATTCCCGCTGAGGAATACGCACGGAATGCCCCGCTCGGCCAGCAGCTGCGCGGCGGTCAGCCCGCTGTCGCCATCGGCCAGCTTGACGTCGCATAGCGCCAGATCGGGGCGCTCCCCCTCGACCAATTCCATCGCGGAGGCGACGGTATCGGCGATGCCGATGATCCGGTGGCCGTGCAGCGTCAGCGCATCCTCGACCAGCATGGCGACCAGCGCTTCGTCCTCGATGATGAGAAGGTTCAGCGGCGTGTCATCCGACAGATTATCAGCGGAATGTGTGGCGAACGCCGTGTGCGCCGCCGTCATGCGGCATGACCAAGATCAGGCACCCATCATCCTCGTTCGTCAACGTCGCGCGCAACTGATGGCAAAGACGCGCGACCAGCCGATTGCGGTCGGCCAGATCGGCGATACGTCCCCATCCGCCCGCGTGAAACGAGATGCGAAGCATTTCGTTCCCGGCCTGACCCGTGACGGCAAAGCCGATGCGCGGCACCGCCAGCCCCTCCGCCATCAACGCATCGAGCAGCAGCGCGGCGGCGACCGCGCGTTCGATCGGCACCGCGACGGGTTCCTCCCCGATGATCGGCACGATCGGCGCGTCGCCGCGCAACTGGGCGATCACGTCGCCGAACAGCGCGGGCAGATCGACCAGCCCCGGATCGGCGGTGGCGTAAAGCGGCCGGTGGGCACTCGCGAGCACCTGCAGCCGCTCGGCCGCGCGCATCAGCGCAGCCCGCGTCGCGGGCTCGGCGGCCTCGCGCCCCTCATGCGAGACGAGGCCGATCGCGACCTGAAGCGCGTTGCGGACGCGGTGGTTGAGCTCGGCCAGCAACCGCGCCTGGGTATCGATCCCATGCCGCAGCGCCTCCTCGATCCGCAGCCGGTGTTGCGCCAGCGCGGCATAATGGCACAGCAGCAGCAACAGCCGCCGCTCCTCCTCGTCAAAGGGCAGCGGGGCCCGCCGCCCGAAGCCGAGCGTGCCGAGCAGATCGGCGCCGTGCAGCAACGGCATGCACAGATAGACCTCGACACCCAGCGTCCGCATGAAGGCGGTGTCCGCTGCCCCGCTCGTCTGGATATCGGTCAGATGCAGCGTCCGACGCTCGCGCATCACCTGACCGCAGGCCGAGGAGCCGACATCCAGATCGACCGCGGCCAGCCGCTCGGCACGGGTCAGGCCGCCGGACGTCTCCAGCCGTACGGCATCACCGTCACGGCGAAAATGGAAGAAGACATCGAGCTGCAACTCGTCGCGGATCAGCGCGAACAGCGAATCGATCATCGCGCCAGGATCGTCGGCGGCCATCAGCCGGTCGGTGGCGGCGGCCACCAGCGACAGATAGCGTCGCGCATCGGCAGAACCGGTCGCAACCGTTCCGGTCGCTTCGCCGGGCAGCGGCAAAGGCGGTGCTGGAGGTGGTGGGAGAGCCACGGACGGCAAGATAACCTCGCCCGCCCGTCGCTCCAAGACCTGTTTCGGCAAATATGACGGGAGGCGACCCAGGCCCCCTCCCGCCCGATGGTTCAGCGGGCCATGACCGCCGACTGGTCGACCGGCACCACCGGCAACCAGACCCGGCTGGCATTGGCGCCGCCGCGCTCCAGCGTGATCGTCGCTTTCCGGTAATCGCCGGCCTTGGCCGTGAAGATATTGGGCACGAAGGTCTGCGGATTGCGGTCGTAAAGCGGGAACAGGCTGGACTGGACCTGGATCATGATCCGGTGGCCCGGCTGGAAGACATGGTTCACGGTCGGCAGGCGGAACTTATATTCCTGCACCTTGCCCGCCGGGATCGCGCTCGGGTTGGAGAAGCTGTTGCGATAGCGGCCCCGGAAGATGTCGAGGCTGATCGGCAGTTCATAGCCGCCCATCTTCGGATCGATGGCGTCCTCGGGCGGGAGAACGTCGATGATCTTCACGACGAAGTCCCCATCGGTGCCGGTCGTCCGCGCGAACAGGTCGGCGATCGGCGCGCCCGACACGCGCACCGCCTTGGTCAGGACCGGCGTCGTATAGGTCACGACATCGGTGCGGCCATCGGCATGCCGCTGATCGCTGACCAGCCAGTCACCCCAGCGGCCGTCGTTGAAATTCACCGGCCGTGACAGATGCGGCACCGGATTGGCCGGATCGGAAACATAGCTGTCCGCGCCTGCGCCCGGCTTGTCGAAGCTCAGCCCCTTATCGTCCGCAAGATATAGCGGGGTCAGCGGCGCGGCGCACCCGCTCTGGCAGGCGAGCGGCCATTGGGTCAGCTTGTCCCAGTGATTTTCGCCGGTGTTGTAGATGGCGGCGCTGGGCAGGTTCGCTGCCGGACCGTCCTTCAGATATTGGTTGAACAAAGGCAGGACCATGTCCTCGCGGAACTGCTTGGCGGTGTCGCCATTCCACTGGAACGGCCCCAGGCTGGTGCCGGTGCGGTTGATCTGGCTATGCCGCCACGGGCCCATCACCAGGAAGTTGTTGCCCAGCTTGCCCTTGGCCTTCAGCGCTTCCCAGGATGTGATCGCACCGTACATGTCCTCCTGATCCCACAGCCCCTGTTCCCAGATGGTCGGTACGTTGGACGGGTTGGCCGCGAGCAGCTTGTCGAGCGCCTGATCCTGCCAGTAGAAGTCATAGGCCGGATGCTGCACGATCCGCAGCCAGAAGGGCAGCTGATCGTAACCCGACTTCCTGGCCCAGTCGTTCGCCGAGCCGTAGCGGAAATTCTCGTAATCGTCATAGCCGCCGCTGGGCGGGGCCTTGCCATCGCCCTTGTAGCCGGTCTGCGACCCGATCCAGCCGATATTGGCAAGGCGAAACGCACCGTAATGGAACCAGTCGTCGCCCATCCAGCCATCGATCATCGGGCTTTCGGGCGCGGCAACCTTCAGGGCGGGGTGCGGGCCCAGCAGCGCCATGACGACGGTGAAGCCCTCATAGGACGAACCGATCATGCCGACGCGACCGTTGGATTGCGGCAGGTTCGCCTTGTTCACCAGCCAGTCGATCGTGTCATAGGCGTCGGTCGTGTGATCGACCTTGGTGGCGTTGAGCGGGCCGATGACCGGGCGGGTGACGACATATTCGCCCTCCGAGCCATACTTACCCCGAACGTCCTGATAGACGCGGATATAGCCCGCCTTCACGAACTCTTCATCGGCCAGCGGCAACGCCTCGATCATCTTGGTGCTGTCGGAGCGCTTGGCACGGCCCGCCGCATTATAGGGGGTGCGGGTCAGCACGATCGGCGCGTTCACCGCGTTCTTGGGGATGACGATGACGGTGTAGAGCTTCACCCCGTCGCGCATCGGGATCATCACTTCGCGTTTTATGTAATCGCGTTCCGCCACGTCGGTCGGCGGGGTAAAATGGGCGGGAATGTCGCTGACCGTCGAATTGGTGACGACCTTGACCGGCTGGTCCGTCGCGGGCGCCTGCTGCGCGGTGGCGGGCGTCAGGATGGCGAGCCCGCTGGCGGCGAGCAGAAGGTTACGAAAACGCATGAAGACAGATCCCCCTCTTGGATCGGTTGATACGGCATCGTGCCGCGACATGGGGTTCGGGGCAACTGGCGGATTGAGAAATGATACAGGGTATCATTGCCGACGCAAGTCAGGCCTATGTCACCGCCGCGCTTTCCTTTCTTCGCTTCGCTCCATACAATGGTCTGACAACAACGGGGCGCGGCTCCGTTCACCTGGGGAGGAACCAACCGAGTGACGATCCTGAAGCGGCGCGGCCCCGCCCATAGCGCATTGGCGCGGGACATCGGTGTCGCCATCGTGACCGGGCGGATTCCCACCGGATCGACCCTGCCCGGCGAGGTCGAGATCGCCGAGCAGCGCGGCATGTCCCGCTCCGTGGTGCGCGAGGCACTGCGGATGCTGTCGGCCAAGGGGCTGGTGGTCAGCAAGCCGAAGGCGGGCACGCGGGTACGTGAGCGGCTGGAATGGAATCTGCTCGACCCCGAACTGCTCGCCTGGATGTTCGAGGGCGAGCCGCCCGCCGGGTTCGTCACCAGCCTGTTCCAGCTCCGCCTGATCGTCGAGCCCGCCGCCGCCGAACTGGCCGCGATCAAGCGCGACACGCGACAGCTCTCGCGCATGGGCGCCGCGCTGGAGGCGATGGGCGAACATGGCCTGCACACCGAACAGGGGCGCGCCGCCGACCAGCTGTTCCATAACATCATCCTGGAGGCGACGGGCAACGAGCTGCTCATCAGCCTGTCGGGCAGTATCGGCGCGGCGGTGCGCTGGACCACGCTCTACAAGCATCGCGGCGCGCGGGTGCCACGCGACTCCATGCCCGAACATCGCCAGCTTTTCGCCGCCATCGCGGATGCGGACGCAGCGGCGGCGCGGGCGGCGACGATCATACTGGTCGAACAGGCACGCGAAGATACCGAACGCGCCCTGGCGCGCTGACCCCGCCCCGTTCTACGCCACCGGTCCGGTCACGCCCTCGCCCGGACGCGGGTTCGCCATCCTGGCATGCCAGGCCATGGCCGCACGACCGGCCAGGTTGCGCATATCCTGCAACGCCGCGACATCCGCCTGACGATGGGTCAGCCGGTGCAGCCAGCCGCCCAGGTCGTGCAGGGCGATCTCGGCATCGACGCTGGCCCGTCCCGCCGCCCGGCGCGCGGCCTCGATCACGGCGATCGGCTCGCCATGGGTCACGGCCTCGCCATAGCGGCGATTGGCCGCGATTCCCGCCGCGATCCGCTTCGGCAAGGGTAATCCAAAGTCCGGCCGGAAGGCGAACACCGCCAGCATCGCGGCGATGCTGCCGATGACATTGTCGACGATCCGCGCCGATGCGATGCCGAGTGCGGGATGCAGCATGTCGGTGACCAGGACGAACAAGGTGGTCAGGAACATCACGAAGATGGTGTAATTGACCGACCGCAGCGCCATGGTGATCGCCGCCAGCGCGACCGCAACCAATGCCGGGACGATCGCCCCGCCGCCCAGCAGGGGCAGCGCCAATGCCAGCGCGCCGCCCAACAGGCTACCCGCGATACGCTCCAGACAGCGCGACCATGTCACCCGCACATCGCCCTGCAACACGACGATCACCGCCATCGCCGCCCAATAGGGATAGCCGAGCCCGAACGCCGCCGCCGCCAGATAGACCGCGACCACACCGCCCGCTTGTCGGAGCCCCTGCTGCACCATCGCGAACGACCGGTCGGCTGGCGGCGCGGCGCCGTCCCCCGGCGCCGGATCGGCAACATGGCCCGCGTTCGGATCGATCAGGATATCCAGCGCCGCTTCGAGCGCCGCCGCACACCCCTTGAATACATCCTGCGTCAGGCTCGCACGGAGCCCTTGTATCGGGCCGCGCACCTCGGCCATGGCGTCGCCCCCAAAAAGCCTCCCGCTTGCGACCACCCGGCGGCAGGCGTTGGCCAGCGCCACATGCTCCCCAACCGGGCCCCAGCGGTCGACACAGGCCTGATCCAGCGCGAGCAGCGCCCCGAACATCGTCTCCGCCGCCGCCAGATCCCGCCGCGCGGCCGTCACCGGGCCGGACGCCTCGCCCTCATAGCGGACCAGCGCATCGCGAAAGCGCTCGATCGCCAACCGCACCGCGCGGCGATGCTCGGCATGATCGCTATGCCAGCGCGCGTCGCGGTGCGGACCGTCGCCCAGTCCCGCCAGATACTCCGCCATGTCCGCCAGACGTGCGCTGACCGCCCGACCGGCACGGTGCAGCGGGTCGAAAGCATCGATCCGCCAGAAGACGGTAATCAGCAAATAGCTCCACGCCGCCCCCGCCAGGAACGCCATCGCCAGCGGGAACGCCATGGTCAGGGGGTGCGGAAAGCCGACCGCGACCACCGCGACCACCGCCGACAGCGTCCCGACCAAGCCGCCAAAGGCCAGCCGCGCCGCGCCCAGCGTCGCGATGAAGACCAGCAGCGGCCCGACGATCAGGCTGCCCTGCGGCACGAGCCATGCGGCCCAGGAGCCGACCAGTACGATCACCGTCCCGCTCGCCATGAAGATCGCGAGCAGGCGACGGCGCAGGCGATCGGGCCCCGGCGTATCGCACAGGCACGTCCAGAAGGCGGCATAGACCGCCCATCCCCATGCGACGCGTCCCGTGACGAGCGCCAGGATCAGCGGCAGCGCGACGGCGAGCGCGGCGCGATACCCTTCGGCACGGTTCAAATGCTCGGGGACCAGGCTGACCGCGCGCAGCTCCAGGCGACGGCCCAGCCGCCTTATCGCCCTGGTCAGCCCGTATCGGTCGACAAGACGCCCCTCGGCGTCGGCCAGTTTCGTCACGCGAATCCCCACTGCGCCCGTACTCGCGCGGCCTATAGCATGGCGTCGTCGCGAACCTGATCCCCCGATGGCGATGGCGATGGCGGCGGCGACCTGCCCCACGGACGGCGCCAGCCCCGATTGCGGGCCATCCGGCGCAAGAGCAGAACGACACCACCGCCGACGATCAGCCAGGGCAGCCCCGCCACCACCGCGCTGACGAGCGCGGCCAGGCTGATGGCCAGCGTATCGCCCGCCGACCGCACGCTGTTCCACACGGCGGACCGGGCACCGGGCGTGGCGTCATAGAGATAGTTGATCGTCACCGACGACATGGCGACCCGCTGCGCCAGGCCGGCCTGCTCCTGCCGGGTGGCGTCCAGTTCCTCCTGCGTGGTCGCATAGGCGCGTTCGGCCTGGACCAGCTCGCCGACATTGCCCTTGCCCGACCGGATGATCGCCAACAGCCGCTCGGCCAGCGCCTGTTTGGCCCGGACCTTGGCATCGGCATCAATCGTCGCGCGCGTCACATCCTCGGCGGTCAGCTGCCGTTCCGACAGCCGCGCGCCGCCCGCTATCGCCAGCGCGTCCAGCCGCTGGTTCAGCCCGGCCACGATCCGCGCATCGACCAGCAGCATCGCCTCGTCGGCGGCGACATGCTCGTTGGGGCCGGGCGTATGCAATGTCGATCGCACCACCAGGCAATGGCGACTGCCCATCCGACGGCATAGTGCGAGCTGGTCGCCCTGCACCTGCGCCACGGTCGGCCGGTCGAACGCATAGGAGACGGTGTAGCTATAGGCGATCTGCGGCCCGGTCGTGGCCCCCGGCGCGGCCGGGGCCGACGGGGGCTCCGCGACATCGAAGGTGCGGAGCTTCTCCGTCGTCTTATGGACAGTCCGCTGCTCGCAGGACGTCAGAAGCACGGCCGCCAGCGCTATCGCGATCATCCTGCCCATCGTCGCGTTCCCCCTTTACGCCGCAAGAGGGTCGCCCAACGCCAGGCGTCCCGTCAAGCCTAGCCCACCGCCTCAAAGACGAAGGCCGCACCGACGAAATCACCCTTCAGCGGCGCGCGAAGTCCCCGGTTCATCCAGTATGCCCCCGATGCCCGCTCCGGCACCCCTGCGGGTCGCGCCGCGCCGTCGAGCATCCGCACCGCATAAACCCGCGCCGGGTCCAGCCCCTGCGCATGGATGGCAGCGGGATTGTCGCGCCACATCGAGGAATGCAGCATCTGGAACAGCACCGCCTGCCGCTTGTCCTGCCCGACATACATGGTCGCCGAGGTCGCATTGTCGCCGCTGGGCGACTCCAGCCGATAGAGCGCGCCGCGCTGCACCGTCTCGCGGATGGTCTTGTACGCCGCCACCCATTTGCGCGCCGTGGCGAAATCGGCGTCGTTCCACTTGTCGAGGTTCGCGCCGATGCCCAGCCCGCCCTGCATCGACGACAGGAAGCGATAGTCCAGGCTGGTGACGCGGGTGTTTGCCCAATTGGGGCTGTCCGTCACCCAGGCCATCATGACCGCAACCGGATAGGCGCGGGTGAAGCCGTCCTGGATGGTCAGCCGGTCAGCGGGATCGGTATTGTCCGAGGGCCAGACCTCATCGGTCAGCCCGATGATGCCCAGATCGACGCGCCCCCCGCCGCCCGAGCAGGACTCGATTTCCAGCTTGGGGTGACGCCGCCGCAGCTCGGAGAGGATGTGATAAAGGTTGCGGACATAATCGACATAGACGCGCTGCTGGTCGGCGACCGGCTGCTCGGGCCAGCCCGCCTCGGTCCAGTTGCGGTTATAGTCCCACTTCAGAAAGGCGATGTCGTTTTCGCTGACCAGCTTGTCGAGCACCGCCAGCAGGTGGTCGCGGACATCGATACGCGCCAGGTTGAGGACGAGCTGGTTGCGCCCCTCGGTGCGTGGCCGGTCGGGAAAGTTCAGCACCCAGTCGGGATGCGCGCGGTAGAGGTCGCTGTCGACATTGACCATCTCCGGCTCGACCCACAGGCCGAAGTCCATGCCCAGCCCCTTCACCCGGTCGATCAGGGGCTTGAGGCCATTGGGGAACTTGGTCGGGTTGACCGTCCAGTCGCCCAGACCCGCCTTGTCGTTGTTGCGCGCGCCGAACCAGCCGTCATCGACCACGAAACGCTCGACGCCGATCTTCGCCGCCTTCTCGGCCAGCGCCATCTGCCCCGCCTCGGTCACGTCGAAGGCGGTCGCCTCCCAGCTATTATACAGGACCGGGCGCAGCCGTGCCTTGGTGCCATGCGGCAGGATGTTGGCGACCTCGAACTTGTGGAAAGTGCGCGACGCCCCGCCCAGCCCGTCGCCTGAATAACCGGCATAAAAGACCGGCGTCTCCAGCGACTCGCCCGGCTTCAACGTCCAGGAAAAGTCATAAGGGTTATAGCCGCCCGCGATCCGCACCCGGCCCAGATTGTCCGACGCCACGCTGATGCGGAACGACCCCGACCAGGCCAGTGCGCCGTACCAGACGGGGCCATGCTCCTCGCTGGTCAGGCCTTCCCGGCCGATCGCGAACCATGGGTTGTTGCCATGGCCGGTCGATCCGCGACGGCTCTCCAGCACGGTGGCGGCCGGTTCCACGGGCACCGTCTTCTGCGTCCATTCGGCGGCGTGGCGGCCGGTCAGGTAATGAAGCCGATAATCGTCACCGACCGGCAGCGAAAAGACCGCCGCCGCCAGCTGGTCGACGCGCACCGGCTTCGCGTCGTCGTTCCGTACCCTCGCCGAACGGGCGACGATGCCGGTCACCGGATCAATGGTATAGGTCAGGGTGACGAACAGCGGCCGGCGGATATCGGCCAGTTCGACGGTCAACGTCTCACCGCTTACCCGGTGGCTGCGATATTTCAGGACGAGGTCGCGATTGCCGTCGGCGAAAAGCGCCTTGACGCCCGGATCGTTGACCAGCCCTTCGCCCTGCCCCGGAAACTCCTGAAGCGTGACCGATCCGGCGGGGTCGAAGCCGGACAGCTCGCCCGGCGCCTTGAGCACGATCGGGTCGCCCGTCTTGACCGGATCGCCCGAGATCAGCGGATCGCCCTCCGCCAGCGCCGCCCCCCAATAAAGCGGCTGGAGATAGCCCTTCTCGTCCACCCCCATCGCATAGGTGACGCCGCCGCCATCGAGCCGGAAGACCTTGGCCCCGGCGGGCGCCGTCACCTTCGCCGACACGGGCGCCGCCAGCGCAGCCAACCCCACCCCTGCCAGAATCGCATTCCGCCAGCGCATTCAGACCTCTCCTGCAAACCTTTGCATTAAGTCTGACATAGGCGGCGGTCGCTCCGCAAGCGCTTGTTTTGCAGGCGTCAGTTCTTTGCGTGGGGCCAGAAGGTCTTGAGCGGCTGGCTCGCATCGGCCAGCGTTTCGACCGGCACATCGGCTCCGTCAGCGACCAGCGCCTTGCCCTGCACGAAATCGCGCATCGCATTCACGCAGTCGAGCGCGATCACCCGTCCCTGCCGCAGATACACGACCGAGAAGCTCCGCGTCGCCGGATCGCCGCGCAGCACGGCCTGGTCATGGCCGATCGACAGACCAACCGTTTGCAGCTTCAGGTCATATTGGTTCGACCAGAACCAGGGCACCGCATGATAGGCGACGTCGCGCCCCATGATCGTGCGCGCCGCCACGGTCGCCTGATCGTGCGCGTTCTGCACCGATTCCAGCCGGATCACCGCGCCATCCGCAAAATTGTTGGCGTGCGCCGCGCAGTCGCCGATCGCATAGATATGGGGCAGGCTGGTGCGCCCTTGCGCATCGACGGCAACGCCATTGTCCCCCGCCGCGCCTGCCGAGATCAGCGGTTCAACGGCGGGTACGATACCGATCCCGACAATCGCCATCTGGCACGGCAGGACCGCTCCATCGGCCAGCCGGACGCCGCCGACCGTCCCCTCGCCTTCGATGCAGGCGACACTTTCGTTCAACCGTACCACCACGCCATGCGCGCGGTGTTCATCCTCGTAGAAACGCGACAGCGCCTCGCCCGCGACCCGCGCCAGCACACGGTCCTGCGCCTCGACGATGGTCACCGCCTTGCCGAACTTGGTCAGCACGGCGGCGGCCTCCAGCCCGATATAGCCGCCGCCGATCACCACCACCTGCTCCACGGCGGGCAGTTCGGCGATCAGCCGGTCGACATCGGCACGGGAGCGGACGCCGTGCACACCCGCCAGGTCATGGCCGCCACAGCTCAGCCGCCGGGCATGACCGCCCGCCGCCCAGACCAGCGTGCCATAGTCGATCACCGCCCCCGCTTCCGTGGTCAGGCACCGCGCCTCGGCATCGACCGCGACGACCTGCTCGCCCAGCCGCAGGGTGATCGCGCGCTCGTCCCAGAAGCGTTCGGGCCGGATCAGGATACGCTCGAACGGCTTGTCCCCGGCCAGATACTCCTTGGACAAGGGCGGGCGCTCATAGGGGGGATGGGCTTCCTCGCCGATCATCGCGATGCTGCCTCCGAACCCTTCCTGACGCAGCGCGATCGCGGCCTGCGCGCCCGCATGGCCGGTGCCGACGATAACGATGTCGTAAGACGAATGGGCGATATGGTTCATCCGGTTTCCCTAGGATGGAAAGACGGCACCTGCCAATGCGCATGACAAAGCGTTGCAGTGGCGAAAGAGCGTCTTCAATCGCGCTCCACTTGCCGCTAGGGGAAAGCGTAAATCCTCAGGAGACACCATGAGCAAGCTGCACCTCGTGTTCGGCGGCCGCGTCAGCGACCCGCAGACCCTCGATTTCGCCGACCCCTCGGCGCTCGAAGTCGTCGGCATCTTCCCCGACTATGCCAGCGCCGAAAAGGCCTGGCGCGCCGCCGCGCAGCGCACGGTGGACGACGCCGAGATGAAGTTCGTGGTGGTGCACCTGCACCGCCTGCTCGAGCCGACGCTGGGTTGATCCGATCGCGGGCGAGGTCGGGGGCTTGGCCTTCGACTTCGCCTGGGGGCGGCGAGTTGCCCCCCCGTTTCCCCGCAAAGACATGGTCTGCGGACGGCCAGTAAAGTCGCGTCCGACCTCAGGCGTTGCGATAGCGCCACAGCAGCAACGGCTTGGCAAAGACCAGCCCGGCGATGAACCCGCCGATATGGGCGGCGACGGCGATCGCGCCCATCCCCATGCCCGCATAGCCGAGCAACAGCTGAATGCCGATCCATCCGGCCGCCAGCCACAGGACATGGGTGAACTCGGCCGACAGCCCGGCGATGCCTTTGGTGGCCCGCCGCCGTCCGAACAGCAGCGCATAGGCCCCGACGATCGCCGAAATCGCGCCGCTCGCCCCGATCATCGGCATGGGTGAGGACGGGTCCGGAAAATATTGCGCCATCGCGGCGGCATAGGCCCCGACGACATACAGGACCGCAATGCCACGAGGGCCCAGCGCGCGCTCGGTCTGCGCACCGCAATAGACCAGCATCACCAGATTGAACGCGATATGCGCAAAGCCGCCATGGACCAGCGTCGCGCTCAGCGGGGTCAGCAGCGTCGGCACGGCAAAGCCGAAATCAGGGGGCAGCGCCGCGCCCTCGAACCGCAGCGGGATGAACCCCGCCGCGACCGCCGCATCCGGCACCATGCCGGTCAGGATGAGGATCAGCGACACGATCGCCGTGACGACCGCGATGGCCGTCGTCGCCCGTGCCGCTGTCCAGTTCATCGGATCAGATGAATTCGATCTTGTTGACGAGGTAATAGCGGTCACCCGACGGCACCGTCACCTCGACCTCTTCCTCGACCTTGCGCCCGATCAGCGCACGGCCCAGCGGCGAGTTATAGCTGATCCGGCCGGTCTTGGCGTCCGCCTCGGTCTGGCCGACGATCTGGTACGTCACCGGCTTGTCGTCCTCGTCGAGCAGCGTGACGGTCGCCCCGAACACGACCTTGTCGCCCGACAGGTCCTTCGGATCGATGATCTGCGCGCGGCTCAGCTTGTCCTCGATGTCGGCGATCGACGCCTCGATCTGGCCTTGCCGCTCCTTGGCCGCATGATATTCGGCATTTTCGGACAGGTCGCCATGCGCACGCGCTTCTTCGATCGCGTCGACGATCTGCGGCCGTTCCTCTTTCAGACGCCGCAGGTCCTGGGTGAGCTTGTCATAGCCCTCCTGGAGCATCGGCATCTTTTCGACGGTCGCCATATTCCTAGTCCCCAATTCTTACGCATTCCCGGTACGGACCGCCCTCCCAAACCGGGAGAGCGGTCCGCCAGCACATCATGTTCTCATGTCGGGATCAGTTGTGCGAACGCGAATAGTAGGATTGCAGGGGACGTACTTCAAGACCACGGGTGCCCGCAGCTGCAATCGCCTTCGCCGCTTCGACGCTGGCGGGCGCCGTGGTGAAGTACGGAATCTTCTGTCCCAGCGCGGCTTCGCGGATCGGCTTGGAGTCCTTTAGGCTCTGCCACCCCTCGGTCGTGTTGAAGATCAGGGTGATGCCGCCGTCCTTGATCCGGTCGACGATATGCGGGCGCCCTTGCGCCACCTTGTTGATCTTCTCGACCGTGACACCGGCCCGGTCGATATAATCGGCGGTGCCCCCCGTCGCGACGATGGCGAAGCCCGCTTCCGACAGCATCCGGGCGGCGGGAACGATCTGTTCCTTATCGCCGTCCTTCACGCTGATGAAGACCGCGCCTTCGGTCGGCAGGACGGTGCCCGCCCCCAGCTGCGCCTTGGCGAAGGCGGTGGTGAAGTCGGGGTCGATGCCCATGACTTCGCCGGTGGACTTCATTTCGGGCGACAGCACCGGATCGACGCCGGGGAAGCGCGCAAACGGGAAGACCGCTTCCTTGACCGCATAATAATCGATGTGCCGATCGATCTGCGGCAAGTCGGCCAGCTTCTCGCCCGCCATGACGCGCGCGGCGATCTTGGCGATGGGGGTGCCGATCGCCTTGGCGACGAAGGGCACGGTACGGCTGGCGCGCGGGTTGACCTCGATGAGGTAGACCGTGCCGTCCTTCACCGCGAACTGGATGTTCATCAGGCCGCGCACGTTCAGGCCACGCGCGAGTGCTTCCGCCTGACGCTCGATCTCGGCGATGATCTCGGCCGACAGGCTGTAGGGCGGCAGCGAGCAGGCCGAGTCGCCCGAATGGACGCCCGCCTCCTCGATATGCTGGAGCACACCCGCCACGACGACCTGGTCGCCGTCACAGATCGCGTCCACATCCACCTCGATGGCGTCGCGTAAGTACTGGTCGATCAGCACCGGCGCGTCGCCCGACACCTGCACCGCCGTCTGGATATAATCCTCGAGCTGCTGCGGCCCGTCGACGATCTCCATGGCGCGGCCGCCCAGCACGAAGCTGGGGCGCATCAGCACCGGATAGCCGACGCGCTCGGCGACGATGAGGGCTTCCTCGCGGCTGCGCGCGATGCCGTTCCTGGGCTGGTGCAGCTTCAGCTTGTCGACCAGTGCGGCAAACTGCTCGCGATCTTCGGCCAGGTCGATCGCGTCGGGGCTGGTGCCCAGGATCGGGATACCCGCCGACTCCAGCGCGCGGGCGAGGTTCAGCGGGGTCTGGCCGCCGAACTGCACGATCACGCCGACCAGCTCGCCGTTGGTCTTCTCGACGTCCAGGATCGCCAGCACGTCCTCGGCGGTCAGTGGCTCGAAATACAGCCGGTCCGAGGTGTCATAGTCGGTGCTGACCGTTTCCGGGTTGCAGTTGACCATGATCGTCTCATAGCCCGCATCCGCCAGCGCGAAGCAGGCGTGGCAGCAGCAATAGTCGAACTCGATCCCCTGCCCGATCCGGTTCGGACCGCCGCCGAGAATGACGATCTTCTTGCGGTCACTGGGCACCGCCTCGTCCTCGGGCTCGCCGAAGGTCGGGGCCTCGTAGGTCGAATACATATACGGCGTCTTGGCGTCGAACTCGGCGGCGCAGGTGTCGATGCGCTTGAAGACCGGACGCACGCCCAGCTTGTGACGATGCTCGCGCACCTCCTGCTCGGTGACGCCGCCGGTCATCATCTTGACGACCTCGTGGATCAGGCCCGACCCACGCGCGATGCCGCGATCCATGCCGCGCAGATTGGCCGACTGGAGCGCCAGATAGGCCAGCCGCTTGTCGGAGAAGCCCATCGCCTTCAGGCGACGCATACCGGCCGCGTCCTGCGGCAGGCCGTTCTCCATGACCTCGGCCTCGGCGGCGACGATCTCGGCGATCCGCTCCAGGAACCAGGGATCGTATTTCGCGATCGCATGGACCTCGGCGACGGTGAAGCCTTCGCGCAGCGCCTGGGCCGCGACCAGCAGCCGGTCCGGGGTCGCCTTGGCCAGCGCCGCCTCGATCTCGGCACGCGGCGCACCCACCAGATGCTCGACATCGTTGAAGCCGCTCAGGCCCGTTTCCAGACCGCGCAGCGCCTTTTGCATGGACTCGTGGATGTTGCGGCCGATCGCCATGACCTCGCCGACCGACTTCATCGCGGTCGACAGCACCGGCTCCGAGCCCTTGAACTTCTCGAAGGCGAAGCGCGGGATCTTGGTGACGACATAGTCGATCGTCGGTTCGAACGAGGCCGGGGTCGCGCCGGTGATGTCGTTCTCGATCTCGTCCAGCGTATAGCCGACCGCCAGCTTGGCCGCGACCTTGGCGATCGGGAAGCCGGTCGCCTTCGATGCCAGTGCCGAGGAGCGCGACACACGCGGGTTCATCTCGATAACGATCAGGCGGCCGTCCTTCGGGTTGACCGCGAACTGCACGTTCGAGCCGCCCGTCTCCACGCCGATCTCGCGCAACACCGCCAGGCTGGCGTTGCGCATGATCTGATATTCCTTGTCGGTCAGGGTCAGCGCGGGCGCGACGGTGATCGAGTCGCCGGTGTGGACACCCATCGGATCGATATTCTCGATCGAGCAGATGATGATGGAATTGTCGTTGCGATCGCGCACGACCTCCATCTCATATTCCTTCCAACCGAGGAGCGATTCCTCGATCAGCACCTCGGTCGTCGGCGAGGCGTCGAGCCCGGCGCGGACGATCGCGATGAACTCCTCGCGGTTATAGGCCACGCCGCCGCCGGTGCCGCCCAGCGTGAAGCTGGGGCGGATGATGGCGGGCAGGCCGACCTTCTCCAGCCCCTCCAGCGCTTCCTTCTCGCTATGCGCGATCGCCGAGCGAGCGGATTCCAGCCCGATCTTCTCCATCGCGACCTTGAACTTCTGGCGATCCTCGGCCTTGTCGATCGCCTCGGCATCGGCGCCGATCATCTGGACGCCGAACTTGTCCAACGTGCCGTCCTCGAACAGCGCCAGCGCGGTGTTCAGCGCGGTCTGGCCGCCCATGGTCGGCAGGACCGCGTCGGGGCGCTCCTTCTCGATGATCTTGGCGACGACCGCGGGCGTGATCGGCTCGACATAGGTCGCGTCGGCCAGCTCGGGGTCGGTCATGATCGTCGCCGGGTTGGAATTGACCAGGACGATGCGATAGCCCTCTTCCTTCAGGGCCTTGATCGCCTGCGTGCCCGAATAGTCGAACTCGCACGCCTGACCGATGACGATCGGGCCAGCGCCGATGACGAGGATGGAGGAGATGTCGGTGCGTTTTGGCATTATAAACCTACCAGAGCTCTAATCGCATTTAGCGCCGCCTGAATTACCGGCTTTGCGCTATCCTCAATGACAGACGAAAACGCGCTGTACAGCGGCTGGCATATGAGAAGCGATATTGCGGACAAATACACTTTTGGCTTCGACAACAACGAAACACCGGCTTGCAGATGCGAAATCCACGTTTCCTTGTCGTCTGCTGAAATCGTGTTCGACGTTCTAATGACCTCGATTGCACACTTCGCAAGTTCAATGGCCTGTGCAACTTCGGGGTTATTATGATTAAGGGGAACGGGACCGGAGGCAGAAAGGGCAAAAGAGTTGGCCGGGTAAACCCTCTCCTCATACATGCGCCCCAAGACGGACAAGCCGCGTTCCAATCCCCCGCCATTCAAAAAGGCGTAATACCCCGGAGACGTAACCTCAGATGGCGGGATATCATTAAGGATGTAGTCTTCTGCTTCCAATTGCACGCAAATAGACGCAACGCCTCCTAGCGCCAAATCAAGCCCCAACCTCGTTGCCAGTTCACTCATGTCCTGCATGCCTGACATAGCACCGCTCTCAGCCAATAATGTATTACCGGTTACAGAGCGCCAAGCGTACAGAGCAAGTAGAGCATCGCCCGCATCTTCGATGCTCATCTCGGCCGTAGACCGAACCTTGAATGTTAAGGTATCAACAACGTCGTCTTCGGTCAGAACTTTTGCAAGCTCAATCCACTGGGGATAATAGTTCCGGGCATCTGGAACGACCCGAATTTTCACCGCAGCGCCCCTACGAACCGCTCAAACAGATAGAAGCTGTCCTGCGGCCCCGGCGAGGCTTCGGGGTGGTACTGGACCGAGAAGGCCGGGCGGTCGGTCAGTTCCAGACCCGCATTCGACCCGTCGAACAGCGACACATGCGTCTCGCGCGCGTTGGCGGGCAGCGTCTCGCGCTCGACCGCGAAGCCGTGGTTCATGCTGGTGATCTCGACCAGACCGTCGGACAGGCGCTTGACCGGGTGGTTCGCGCCGCGATGGCCCTGGTGCATCTTGGTGGTCTTGGCGCCCACCGCCAGACCCAGAAGCTGGTGACCCAGGCAGATGCCGAACAGCGGCTTGCCGGTGTCGAGCAGCTGGCGGATCACCGGCACCGCATACTCGCCCGTCGCCGCCGGATCGCCGGGGCCGTTGGACAGGAAGATGCCGTCCGGGTTCAGCGCCATCACATCCTCATAGGACGCGGTGGCGGGGACCACCGACACCTTCGCGCCCGCCTGAACCAGGTTGCGGAAGATGTTGTGCTTGCTGCCATAATCGATCGCGACGACGTGCGGGCGATCCGTGCCCTCGGCCCCGGCATAGCCGAAGCCCAGCCGCCACAACCCACCCTCACGCGTCTCGCCCCAGCCATAATGCAGCTCGGTCGACACGTCCTTGGCGAGGTCCATGCCCTCCAGACCCGGCCAGGCCTTCGCCTTTTCGAGCAGCGCGGCGATGTCGAACTCGCCCGAAGCCGAATGCGCGATCACGCCGTTGGGCGCACCGGCGGCCCGGATACGGCGGGTCAGCGCACGGGTATCGATGCCCGCCAGGCCGATGCGATTGTGCCGCGCCATCCAGCCGCCCAAGTTCTCCATCGCGCGGAAGTTCGACGGGGCGGTCGGGTCCTCGCGGACGATCATGCCCAGCGCGTGCGGTGCGTCCGCCTCGATATCGTCGGGGTTCGCGCCCACATTGCCGATATGCGGGAAGGTGAAGGTGATGATCTGGCCCGCAAAGGACGGGTCGGTCATGATCTCCTGATAGCCGGTCATCGCGGTGTGGAAGCACACCTCGCCGACGGCATCACCCTCGACGCCGAAGCCGCGCCCCCATAACACGTCTCCGTTCGCCAGAACGAGAACACCCGTGGCGCCTTCAGGCTTTTCGGGCATGGCGAATGGCTTGGCGTCGGCCATGATCGGCGGGCACTCCTGCTAAAATGTCTGCAATGTCGCTAAGTGGCGTCCGCTAGACCCCATGGGACCATCCGTCAACCGGTTCACGGAAATGCTTGTCTGCGCTATCGTCCCCGCCTTTCAGACAAGACGGACAAAACATGATTCGCGACGACATCAAGGCCGCGCAGGTGGCCGCCATGAAAGCGGGCGACAAGGAAAGCCGCGCGGCGATCAGCCTGATCCAGGCCGCCATCAAGAACCGCGACATCGAACTCCGCACCGGCACCGCGCCCGCCGATGACGACATGGTCGTGATCGAAGTGCTGCAAAAGATGGTCAAGCAGCGCCGCGAATCGATCGCCATGTACGAACAGGGCGGCCGCCAGGAACTGGCCGATGCCGAAAAGGCCGAGGTCACGGTGATCGAGCGCTTCCTGCCGCAGACGCTGAGCGAGGACGAGACCAAGGCCGCCATCGAGGCGATCAAGGCGGAGATCGGGGCTTCGGGCATGAAGGACATGGGGCGCGTCATGGCCGAGCTGAAGGCGCGGCATGCGGCGGTGCTGGATATGAGCAAGGCGAGCGGGTTGGTGAAGGCTTCGCTGGCGTAGTTGCTGTTGGGGAGTGGGGCTGGTGCGGGATTTCGATCGCGAGCGTAGTCCCCTCCCCCAACCCCTCCCGCCAGCGGGAGGGGAGCCTGTAGCGCTCGGCGGAGAGAACTGTCCTCCACCCAACGCGCATCCCCTCCCGCAGGCGGGAGGGGACCGAGGGGAGGGCCCCCGGCCCTTCCGCGAAAACCGGCCTACGAGAAAAGCGCGGGAATTGCGCCTCAATCCGACCGATGCCGAGCGGCGATTGTGGCGGGCGCTATCGCGGCGCCAAGTGGCAGGCGTTCGATTCAACCGGCAAGTCCCGGTCGGCCCGTACATCGCCGACTTCGCCGCGCGCTCCGAAAAACTGATCGTCGAAGTCGATGGCGGCCAGCATGACGAACGCGCCACTTATGACGAAGCGCGAACCCGTTATCTCGAAGCGCAAGGCCGGCGTGTGATCCGCTTCTGGAACAACGACGTTCTGCGTAACCTGGAGGGCGTCGTCCAACCCATCGAGCAGGCGCTCGCGGACAGGCCCTCCCCTCAATCCCCTCCCGCCTGCGGGAGGGGAAGCGCTTGAGGCACGGACGGCCCTAACCCCACAACATGCAGGCTCCCCTCCCGCAGGCGGGAGGGGCTGGGGGAGGGCAATCCCGGACTATCCACACCTCCTACACCCTTGCCAAAACACCCCCATCCCGCTACACATTATAATCGCGCGGACGCCATGAGCCTGACCCCGCAATTCCTTGACGAGCTTCGCGCTCGGACCAGTCTGTCGGCGCTGATCGGCAAGACGGTGAAGCTGCAAAAGGCGGGCCGGGAATATAAGGGCTGCTGCCCTTTCCATAACGAGAAGACGCCCAGCTTCTACGTCAACGACGACAAGGGCTTCTACCATTGCTTCGGCTGCTCGGCGCATGGCGATGCCATTCGCTGGATGACCGACCAGCGCGGCCTGCCCTTCATCGACGCGGTCAAGGAACTGGCGCAGGTCGCCGGGCTGGACATGCCCGAGCAGGACCGCCGCGCCGCGCAAAAGGCGGAGCGCGCCAAGGGGCTGCACGATGCGATGGCCGATGCGGCCGCATGGTTCTCCGAGCAGCTGGGCGGCCTATCCGGCGGTGACGCACGCGAACTCCTGACCCGCCGCCGGGTGACGCCCGAAACCGCCCGCGCCTTCGGCCTGGGCTTCGCGCCCGACAGCCGGGGCAAGCTGAAGGCGGCGCTGAAGGATTTTGGCGATCCGGCGCTGATCGAGTGCGGGCTGCTCATCAAGGTCGAGGGCAAGGACCCCTATGACCGGTTCCGCGGCCGGTTGATGATCCCGATCCGCGACGCGCGCGGCCGGGTGATCGCGTTCGGCGGCCGGATCATCGGCGAGGGCGAGCCGAAATATCTGAATTCCCCCGACACGCCGCTCTTCGACAAGGGCCGCACGCTCTACAATCTCGACCGCGCCGCGCCCGCCGTGCGCAAATCCGGCCGCGTACTGGTGGTCGAGGGCTATATGGACGTGATCGCCCTCGCCCAGGCCGGGATTGAGGAAGCCGTCGCCCCCCTCGGCACCGCGCTGACCGAGCATCAGCTGGAACGGCTGTGGCGGATGGTCGACGTGCCGACGCTCTGCTTCGACGGCGACGCGGCGGGCCAGAAGGCCGCGATCCGCGCCGCGCACCGTGCGCTGCCTTTGCTCCAGCCGGGCAAGAGCCTGTCCTTCGTCACCCTGCCCCAGGGTCAGGACCCCGACGATTTAGTCCAGGAAAAGGGCGCGGCGGGTTTTGAGGACGTACTCACCCGCGCGACGCCGCTCAGCGACCTGCTCTGGCAGTCGGAAATCGCACAAGCGCAGACCGACACGCCCGAGGGCCGCGCCGCGCTGAAACAACGGCTGGAGGAACTGGCGCAGCAGATCCCGCACAAGGATCTGGCCTACGAGTACAAGCGCGCGATGATGTCGCGCTATTTCGACATCTTCGGCATCCGCCGGGTCAATGCGGCGGCGGTGCATCAGGCCGTGGCCGAGGCCAATCGCCATGTCGGGCGCGGCGTCGAATATAGCCTGAAGCGTGCGGTGCTGCTGGGCCTGATGCGCTATCCGCATGTCCTGTGCCGGTACATGGACGAGATCAGCCGGTTGGACATGGGCGACCGCTATCTCAACGACTGGCGGCATCACCTGCTCGACGCGGCGGTCAACGACCCGCACCTTTCGCGCAAGGACGCGGCGGAGGCGGAAAGCCTGATCGAACAGATCATGGCGACCACCGACGTCCACCCGATCGACGCGCGCGACTATACCCGCGACCTGGCGTTCAGCTTCTTCAGCAAGGCCAGCGATCCCGCCATTGCGGTCCGCGACCTGGAAAAGATCATCGAGGTCATGCTGGAGGAAAGCGAAACGCGCGCGAACCGCGAACGCGCGGTGCAGGCGTTCCAGACTGACATGACCGAGGATCGCTTCGCCGAACAGACGCGGTGCCATGCGGCACACGCGCAATCGCGCGACGAACTCTATCGCTGGCTGGAGGCGGCCCGCGATCTGGCGGAGAAGCAAGCCGGGGAGGCCGCTTGATACAGGCAACCCCGCGCCCCATATCCGGGGCATATTGGGCGACCCACGCCCGCACTGGAAAATTACGCATGGCCCCCTCACCCGCTTGCATGAACAGCGAGCGGTGTGACAGAGGCCGGGCACGGAACCCTGAGGGCATTTGATGGCGAAGGCGAATATGGCGGCGGATACGACCGATACCACGGAAACGGGCGATGCGCCGCTGATCGACCTGAACGAGGCGTCGATCAAGAAGCTGATCGCGCGCGCCAAGAAGCGCGGCTACATCACCTACGACCAGCTGAACGAAGCGCTGCCGCAGGACCAGATGTCCTCCGACCAGCTCGAGGATATCATGGCCGCCCTCAACGAGATGGGCGTCAATATAGTCGAGAATGAGGAACAGGGCGAGGACGGCGAGTCCGAGGAAGAGGCCGACGACGCCGAGACCACGGATGCCGATGCCGATGGCGGTCCGCAGCCCGAGGCCAAGAAGAAGGAAACCGTCGATCGCACCGACGATCCGGTCCGCATGTACCTGCGCGAGATGGGCGCGGTGGAACTGCTGTCGCGCGAAGGCGAGATCGCCATCGCCAAGCGGATCGAGGCGGGTCGCGACACGATGATCCTGGGGCTGTGCGAAAGCCCGATCACCTTCAACGCGATCATCGACTGGTCGACCGCACTAAACGAAGGCACGATGCAGCTGCGCGAGATCCTCGATCTCGACGCCATGCTGTCCAAGGACGCCGGCCCGGAAAATCTGGGCGAGGAGGACGAGGACGACAATGGCGAGATCAGCGCCAAGAACGCCGGTCCCCAGTTCAAGGAAGAAGAAGAGCCCGAGGAACCCTCGGTCGATGACGAGGATGGCGAGGGCGGCGAACGTCGCGGGCCCCGTGCCGAGGACGAGGAAGAGGACAACACCCTGTCCCTCGCCCAGATGGAGGAAACGCTCAAGCCGCAGGCGCTGGAGAAGTTCGCCAACATCACCTCGATCTACAAGAAATTCTCGAAGATCCAGCAGCAGCGCCTGGAGTCCATGGCGCTGGGCGGCGAGCTGTCGGCGGCGGACGAGCGCAAATATCACAAGCTGCGCGAAGAGCTGACCGCCGAGGTGGAGAGCGTCCAGTTCCACAACGCCAAGATCGAATTCCTGGTCGATCAGCTTTACGCCTTCAACCGCCGCCTGACCGCGCTGGGCGGCCAGATGCTGCGCCTGGCCGAGCGGCACAAGGTCAACCGCAAGGACTTCCTCGACCGCTATCTGGGTCACGAGCTGGACGAGAACTGGCTCGACACCGTGCGCGGCCTCGACAAGAAGTGGGGCAATTTCGCCAGCAACGAAGCCGCCACGGTCGACCGCATCCGCAGCGAGATCGCCGAGATTTCGCAGCAGACCGGCATGGCGCTGACCGAATTCCGCCGCATCGTGAATATGGTGCAGAAGGGCGAGCGCGAGGCGCGGATCGCCAAGAAGGAAATGGTCGAGGCCAACCTGCGCCTCGTCATCTCGATCGCCAAGAAATACACCAATCGCGGCCTGCAGTTCCTGGATCTCATCCAGGAGGGCAATATCGGCCTGATGAAGGCGGTCGATAAGTTCGAATATCGTCGCGGCTATAAGTTCTCGACCTACGCGACCTGGTGGATTCGCCAGGCGATCACCCGCTCGATCGCCGACCAGGCGCGGACGATCCGCATCCCGGTCCACATGATCGAGACGATCAACAAGCTGGTCCGCACCAGCCGCCAGTTCCTGCACGAGCAGGGCCGCGAGCCGACCCCGGAAGAGATGGCCGAGCGCCTCTCCATGCCGCTGGAGAAGGTGCGCAAGGTGATGAAGATCGCCAAGGAGCCGATCTCCCTCGAAACGCCGATCGGCGACGAGGAGGATTCGCATCTCGGCGACTTCATCGAGGACAAGAACGCGGTCATCCCGGTCGACGCGGCGATCCAGGCGAACCTGAAGGAAACGGTCACCCGCGTCCTGGCCAGCCTCACGCCGCGCGAAGAGCGTGTGCTTCGTATGCGCTTCGGCATCGGCATGAATACCGACCACACGCTGGAAGAGGTCGGCCAGCAGTTCAGCGTGACGCGCGAACGCATCCGCCAGATCGAGGCCAAGGCGCTCCGCAAGCTGAAGCACCCCAGCCGCAGCCGCAAGATGCGCAGCTTCCTCGACCAGTAAGGGCGGGTTTGAAGTTACCGAAAAGGGCCGCCGGTCGAAGGATCGGCGGCCCTTTTTTCTTTTGGAGAGGGATGACGATGCAAGCCCCTCCCGTGAAGAGGAGGGGTCAGTCGATATCATGTCATCCCGCTTTAGAAATGCGTAGTGAGCAGTTTGGCTGGCCGGGCATTACTTGCAACGGGCGTCGACTTGATGGCCGGGCAAGTCGACAGCTGGATGTGATCGCGCGCCAGCCTGGGGCATAGCGCCGCCGACAGATCGGCTTGAAAGGCTCGTTCCTGGTCGTGCATCTGGGCCGCGAGCCCTTGCATCATATCCAAATTCACCTTGGCCCATTTGGCGAGTTCGGGATGCTCGAACATGGCCATGCCCAAGGCCTGACGATTGGCCTGCGTCCATTCTTCGCCATGATGGACGCTCTGATATCCGATACCCGACGAGAAGAATTCGATGATCTTTCGCATCTCGTCATCGGTCAGACGCGCGGCGTAATAACGCTCCAGGCGATCCAGATTACGCTGACGATTATGCCGCCATGCGACATCATAGGCCGCATGCAGATCGGCCTTCGCAAGCAACTGGCCCCGCGGAGGCAGCCCCGCCACGGTCTTGACGAAGCGCTCTTCCGCCAGCGAAAGGGCCGCGTCTTCCAACTCTTGCGGATCGCTTTGCTTGCTTGCGACATCCATCAGTCTGTTGGCGAGTGCGAGACGGTCAGGCGTCACCGGCAAAGTCGCGGGCAGCTGTGGCGAGCCGAGACTTTTTAGAAAAGTCATTCCCTCATTGACGATATTTTGATCGCCGGGAGAAAGCGGCGCAGGTGCAGCGCCCCCTACCGAAGCGCCACGTCCTTCCGGGATTTGCCAGCGAAAGCTCATGACGGGCGTGGTCGCGGCAATCGCCTGCCCGGAGGCATCGCGCGCCGGTTTGAAATGCGCGCGCAGGGTCAGGACCCTGCAGGTCTGTGCATCGAGCAGCGGATGGCCGCTGCTATTCGTCACCTGGCAGCCCGTGACCATGCCGCTTGCATCGACATGGAGCTGGACCGACACCCGCCCCTCGTCCCCCGCCCGCATGGACGCTGGCGGATAGTCGTCAGGATGCACCCAGTCCGTCACCGCTCCGTCCGGCACAGGCGGCGTGGCGACCGTCTGAGCCGCCACCGGCATTGTCACCAGACATGAGCAGGCACACCCTATCAGGACAGATCGCATCGCTTCGCCCCCCGGAATATCAGACACAGATCGTATCATCCGGCCGTAACAGGGCGCTGACCGCCGGTGACATCACGGTCAGGCACTCGCCCCCTCCACAAGACGCGGCGAAGGCGGTAATCGGGGCGCCATGAAGTATGCGTTGCCGTTTCTCGCCCTGCTGACCGCAGCCGCTCCCGCCAGCCAGAATGTCCCCCGCCCCGGTTATGTCCGGGTGCAGCTCAACACCTCGGAGGGCCCGATCGTCGTCGCGCTCGACACGCGCCATGCGCCTGCGACGAGCAAGAATTTCCTGGCCTATGTCGATGACGGACGGTTCGACGGAACCAGCTTCTACCGGGCGGCGCGGGACAAGCGCGATCCCAAGAAGGGTTTCGTCCAGGGCGGCATCCGCACCGACGCCCGCCGCATCCTGCCCCCTTTCCCGCTGGAGACGACGGCCAAGACCGGGATCAAGCATCTCGACGCGACCATTTCGATGGCGCGGGGGGCGACACCGGAATCGGCGGGCGGCAATTTCTTCATCACCGTCGGCCCGACGCCGGGCATGGACGCGCGGCCGGGCTATGACGGCTATGCCGCGTTCGGGCGCATCGTGGCGGGCATGGACACGGTGAAGAAGATCCTCGCCAAGCCCTCTGGCGGCGGCCAGGACGCGATGAAGGGCCAGATGATCCTGAAGCCCGTCACGCTGATCTCCGCCAAGCGACTGGACGGCAAGCCACAGCCGACCAAGGAACCGCGCATGTGGCTCTATAATTTCGGGGGGTGATGCCCCCTGGCGTCGCCGTGGCGTAGACGCCCATAAGAAAAGGGCGGCGACACCGCCTGGTGCCACCGCCCTTTCCCTGTCGAACCGCTGGGTCCGTAGCGCCGATTACTCGGCGGCTGCGGTGCCCTTGGCCGGACGCGTGTCGCGACGCTCCGCGATACGCGCCGACTTACCGGTGCGGCCACGCAGATAGTACAGCTTGGCACGACGCACGGCGCCCTTGCGGACGACATCGATCGAGTCGACGTTCGGCGAGTAGAGCGGGAAGACGCGCTCCACGCCCTCACCGAAGGAGATCTTGCGGACGGTGAACGACGAGCCCATGCCCTTGTTCGAGCGGGCGATGCAGACGCCCTCATAGAACTGGACGCGGGTACGCTCGCCTTCGACGACCTTCACACCGACCTTCAGCGTGTCGCCGGGGCGGAATTCGGGGATCTTCTTCGTCTCGTTGAACTTGGCGATCTGCTCAGCTTCGATCTGCTGGATCACGTTCATGACACTATTCCTCAATCGTCGCCGCGCGCCAGAGGGCGACCGACCCGAACGCCCTCATGACGTTCCCAAAGGTCCGGCCGCCTTGACCGTGTATCCTCGCAAGCCCTGGCATGACGCCATTTTGCGATTTTCGCATGATCCCCCGATCGCAGCACTTCAGGGATCGTGCGCCCTTCCCACTCCGCAGGTCGGGTATATTGCGGATATTCGAGGAGGCCGCTTTCGAAGCTTTCCTCGACTCCACTGGAAGCCGCGCCCATTACGCCGGGAAGCAGCCGAACGCAAGCGTCGAGCAGCACCAACGCCCCCATCTCACCACCCGACAGGATATAGTCGCCGATCGACACCTGTTCGATGCCCCGCGCCTCGAACAAGCGTTCATCAAAGCCCTCGAAGCGGCCGCACAACACGGTGACGCCCGGCCCCGCCGCCAGTTCGCGAACATGCGGCTGGGTGAGCGGACGGCCTCGCGGCGTCATCGCCAGCACAGGCCGGTCGTCGGCCACCGAGTCCACCGCCGCCGCCAACACATCGGCGCGCAGTACCATGCCCGCGCCGCCGCCTGCGGGCGTGTCATCGACCGAGCGATGCTTGTCGGTTGCGAAGTCGCGGATCTGGACCGTCTCCAGCGCCCAGCGATCCTCGCGCAGCGCCCGCCCCGCGAGCGAATGGCCCAGCGGTCCGGGAAACATCTCCGGGTAGAGCGTCAATATCGTCGCGCGGAAGGTCACAGCGTCCAATTCTCGATGGTCAGGCCGGGGATGTCGGCGAAGTCGGCTTCGTTGTTCGTTACCAGTGTCAGGCGCGTCGCCAGGGCATGGGCACCGATCAGGCGATCGAACCGACCCCGCCGGAACGGTATCTCCGCATAAGCCGATGCCGCCCGCTGGTCGAACGGCAATATCGGCACCCGATCGAAAAAGCGATCGAAGGCCGCCACCGCCTCGGTGCCGTGGCGCTCCAGACCGCGCATGATCTCGGCATAGGTAATGGCGGAGGCCACGGCGGCACCCGGTTCACAGGTCGCGAGCCGCTGCGCCGCCCGGCCCTCCGCATCGCGAAGGACATAGATGCAGATATTGGAGTCGAGCAGATAGCGCGGCTCAATCACGGTCGAGCAGCTTTCCGTCCCAATCCAACGGGCGCGGCTCCATTTCGAAGTCTTCCCGCTCAATCGGTTTCAGCCACGGCATCGACCCCGCGATACCCGTCAGGTCGATCGTCTTGCGCGGCGCTTGCACGGGCTCGAACACATAGCGTCCCTGCTCTTCCCGAAGCGTCATCTCCGTTCCTTCCGCCAACCCCAGCGCTGCGGGCAAACGCAGCGCCAGCGAATTGCCCGAGCGGAAGACTTTCGCCTGATAGTCCTTGCCCATATTCCCTCCGTATATACGTCACGTATATACATGATGCTTCGGGAAACTCCAAGGAACGTTGCGAAGGCTCACGCTTTGCCCCCGCCATGGACGATTGCATCATCATCGGCGCGGGGCCTGCGGGGCTGACGGCGGCCATCTATCTCGCCCGCTATCACCTGCGCATCCATATGTTCGACAGCGGATCGAGCCGCGCGGCGATGATCCCCTGCACCCACAACCATGCCGGATTTCCGGAAGGGATCAGCGGCAAGGCGCTGCTCGCCCGGATGCATGACCAGGCGCGGCGCTATGGCGCGCATTGCACGCCGCACCGGGTAACCGCGATCCAGCCCGAAGACGGTCACTTCCTGGTGGTCGCCGATGGTGCGGAATATGCGACACGGACCGTCCTGCTGGCGACCGGCGTGGTCAACCATCGCCCCCGCAAGCTCCTGCCCGAGGTGCACGATCCGGCGTTGGAGCGCGGGCTGATCCGCTATTGCCCGGTCTGTGACGGCTATGAGGTCACCGACAAGCGCGTTGGCGTCATCGGCACCAGCGACCATGGCATGCGCGAGGCGCTGTTCCTGCGCGGCTTTACGCGCGACGTGACACTGATCGCGCCCGACGCGGCCCATGATCTCGATCCGGCATGTGCAAAGGCGCTGGACGAGGCGGGGATCGCTCATGTCGATGGTCCCTGCGGTGGTTGGGCGATCGAGGGGAATCGGATCGCGCTCGACACCGCGAGCGGGCGGATGGACTTCGACAGCGTCTATCCGGCGATGGGCTCCCGCATCCGGTCGGAACTGGCGGTATCGGCGGGCGCGAAGGCGGACCCCAGCGGTTGCCTGGAGGTCGATGACCACCAGCGCACCTCGGTCCCCGGCCTGTTTGCGGCGGGGGATGTGGTGAAGGGGCTGGATCAGATCAGCCACGCCATGGGCGAGGCAGGAGTCGCGGCTACGACGATCCGCAATCTATTGAACGAGCAACGCCCGATCAGACGATGAAGGCGCGTTCCACGATCAGGCGGTCCTGATTCCATTCGGGCACGGCTTGCGCCTTCATCGGCACCATGAAACGGCGACCGTCCGGACGCTCGATCTCGAGCACGTCGCCAGCACCGAAATTCTCGATCAGCGCAACATGGCCCAGTTCCTCGCCATCGCTGGCGATGGCCGACAAGCCGATAATGTCGGCATGATAATATTCGCCGTCCTCCAGCGGAGGCAGAGCGGAGCGCGCCACCGTCAATTCCGTACCACGCAGCGCCTCGGCGGCGTTGCGGTCGGTCACTTCGGCAAAGCGCGCGATAACGCCGTTCGAGCCTTCGCGCGTCGACTTCAGCGTCAACGTGCCGTCATTGAACGAGCGATAGTCCGACAGGTCGTCGGCAAAGACCTTCAACCGAACCTCGCCCGTAATGCCGTGCGCGCCGACGATCACCGCCAGCGTGACGCGCGGCTCACCCGTTGGGCGAGTTGCCGTCCCCGTCGGGGGCGTCGTTTCCGCCTTCAGCGGGGTCTGGCGCGGAGACGCCTTGGTTGGTCGCGTCGTCATGGTCGTCGGGGGCGGTCCGGGGATCGGGTTCGGTCGGCGGGGTCATGCGCGTGTCTCCTAAGCCATTGGCTTTGGGAAACGCATGACCCCGTATCCGGTGCCTTGCGCTGCCCCGATCGCGACCGACCGGGGCAGCGCAAAGCCGAAAGCCATTAGGCTTCGGCGGTTTCTTCGGCCGGAGCGTTGGCGGCTTCCTGCGCGGCCTTCAGCTTCTCGGCACGCTCTTCGGCGCGCTCGGTGGCCTTTTCGCCCGGCTTCGCCTTGTTCGGGTTGTTGCGCGCGGCGCGCTCACGGACACCGGCGGCATCCAGGAAGCGGGCGACGCGGTCGGTCGGCTGCGCGCCATTGGCCAGCCAGTGCTTCGCGCGCTCGGCGTCGAGCTGCACGCGCTGCTCATTGTCCTTGGCGAGGAGCGGGTTGTAGTTGCCGATCTTCTCGATGAACTTGCCGTCGCGCGGCGCACGGGCGTCGGCCACCACGATGCGGTAGTAAGGGCGCTTCTTCGAGCCACCACGCGACAGACGAATGCTGAGAGCCATATTTCAGTCCTTGAGTTAAAACGTTTAAATTCACCGGCATTCCGTCCGGCGCGGGGGTTATTTCTTCTTCAGGAGATTTTCGAAGCCGGGGGGCAGTTTCGGCATGCCCTCGGGCAGCTTGCCGCCGCCCGCACCCATGCCGCCGATGCCCGGCAGGCCGCCACCGCCGCCCGCCTTGTTGAGCATCTCGCCCATCTGCGGACCGCCCAGCGCATTGCCCAGGCCGCCAAGGCCACCCTTGCCGAGCATCGCCATCATGCCCTTGATGCCGCCCATCTTCTTGATCTTCTTCATCGCCGTGGCCATTTCCTGATGCATCTTCAGGAGCTTGTTCACGTCCTGCACCGTGGTGCCGGACCCCTTGGCGATGCGGATCTTGCGCTTGGCGTTGACCAGTTCGGGCTTGGTGCGCTCCTTGGGCGTCATCGAGGTGATGATCGCGTCCATGCGCAGCAGGATCTTGTCGCCACCGGCATCATTGAGCGCGTTCTGCGCCTTCTTCATGCCCGGCATCATGCCCGCCAGCGCGCCCAGGCCGCCCATGCGACGCATCTGGGCCAGCTGGCCGCGCAGGTCGTTCAGATCGAACTGACCCTTGGCCATTTTCATGGCCATGCGCTCGGCATCTTCCTGCTGGATCGTCTCGGCGGCGCGCTCGACCAGCGACACCACGTCGCCCATGCCGAGGATGCGGCCCGCGACACGCTCCGGGTGGAAGGCTTCCAGTGCGTCCATCTTTTCGCCGACACCGGCGAACTTGATGGGCTTGCCGGTGACAGCGCGCATCGACAGCGCCGCACCACCGCGCGCGTCACCGTCCATACGGGTCAGCACCACGCCGGTCAGCGGCACCTGCTCGGAGAAGCTGGTCGCGACGTTCACCGCGTCCTGGCCGGTCAGCGAGTCGACGACGAGCAGGATTTCCTGAGGCTGGGCGATTTCCGCCACGGCCTTCATCTCGTCCATCAGCGCCTGATCGACGTGCAGACGACCGGCGGTGTCGAGCATCAGGACGTCATAGCCCTGCAGCTTGGCGGCCTGGAGCGCGCGACGCGCGATCTCGACCGGCTGCTGGCCCGCGATGATCGGCAGGGTCGACACCTCGACCTGCGTACCCAGCGTCGCCAGCTGCTCCTGCGCGGCCGGGCGATTGACGTCGAGCGACGCCATCAGCACCTTCTTGCGATCACGGCCCATCGCGCCGCTCGACAGCCGCTTGGCGATCTTGGCGGTGGTGGTGGTCTTACCCGAACCCTGAAGGCCAACCATCATCACGACGGCGGGCGGCGTGACGTCGAGCAGCAGCTCGCTGGCATCCGCGCCCAGCATCGCGACCAGCGCGTCATGGACGATCTTGACGACCTGCTGGCCCGGCGTGATCGAACGCAGGACGTTCTGGCCGATCGCCTGTTCGGTGACCTTGTCGACGAAATCGCGTGCGACGGGCAGCGCGACATCGGCTTCCAGCAGCGCCACGCGGACTTCGCGCATCGCGGTGCGGACATCCGCCTCGGTCAGCGCGCCACGGCCGCGAAGGCGGTCGAAAACGCCGCCAAGCCGATCGCTCAAGCTGTCGAACATCGCCTCACCTCATTACGACCGGGCCGTCAGACCACGGATCAAAACCCAAGCAGACCGTCCAAACGCAAAAGCGCCGGCGGGCGAAACCTCGCCGGCCAGCGTGCACCCTTGGGCGCTTCTCTTTCACATTCCGAAACGGAACTTGGGGCCGCTCTTATGGGAAAATGCGGATGGGCGCAAGTCGGGCAAAACCGGACGCGACGTTAACCTATTGTACACACCTGACATGCGACCGCTATGCCATGCCCGGCTCGCGCCAAATTGCTGCCAACGCCCCTGCTTATGCTCGATTTTCGGGCGTGGCGGCCATGGGTGGCGTCGTCGCGCTGGCCGCTGCGATCTTGCTGATCCAGTTCGGGTTCGACTCCGCGGCCAAAGCCCTGCTGCTCGCGACCGCCATCGCCGCGATCATCGTCTATGGGCGGATGCCCGCATCGCAGGTACAATCCCCCGCTACCGAGCAGCTCGACCCACTGACCGGCCTGACCAACCGTCGCTATTTCCACGATGCGGGCCAGAGGCTGATCGAAACCGTGCAGCGCCGCCATCGCGGCGTTGCGTTGATGCTGATCGATATCGACCGGTTCCGTGCGATCGCGGGGTCCTTCGGCCATGAGGCGGGCGACATGCTGTTGCAGCACGTCGCCAAGACCATTCGCAGCGAGGCCCCGCCCGAAGCGATCGTCGCCCGCTTCGAAGGGGATTGCTTCGGCTGCCTCATCCCATTTGACCCGCGCGGCCGCGACCGGATCGAGCGGCTGGCCGAACGACTGGCGGTGCGGCTGACCCAGCCGGTGCGCCTGGCCGAACAGGAACTCACCCCCCGTGCCGCCATCGCGCTGGCCCGGATCGACGACGGCTCCGCCACGATCGACCGGCTGGTCCGCCAGGCCGACCTCGCGCTGATCGCCGCCAAGGCGCGCAGCGACGGCAAGCCGCTATGGTTCGTGCCCGCGATGGAAGAGGCGATGGCCGAGCGCAACGCCATCATCACCGATCTGCGCGCCGCTTTGGCCCATGGCGATATCCAGCCCCGGTTCGAGGCGCAGGTCGATCTGGGCACCGCGCGCCTGACCGGGTTCGAGGTGTCGGGCTATTGGGACCACCCCATGCTGGGCGCGATGACCGCCGAGCGGTTCATGCCGGTCGCCGAGGCGTGCGGCCTGTCGGGCGAGGTATCGCTGTCGCTGATGCGCCAGGCCATGGCGGCGGCGCGCGACTGGGACCCGTCGATCACCCTGTCGATCCCGCTCGCCGCCTCGCAGTTCCAGGACGCCTGGCTGGCGCAGAAGGTCATCAAGACACTGACCGAATGCGGCTTTCCGGCCCATCGGCTGGAGATCGAGATTACCGAGAATGCGCTGTTCGCCAATCTGGCCCTGGCGCAGTCGATCGTCGTCAGCCTGAAGAATCAGGGCATCGCCCTGGCGCTGGACGCATTCGGGCGCGGCTATTCCAGCCTGGCGCATCTGCGTGCCCTGCCCTTCGACCGGGTGCGGATCGACCCCAATTTCATCCGCAACATGGCCGCCGACCCCGATTGCTGCGCGATCGTCACCGCCATCGTCCAACTGGGCGACAGCCTGCACCTGCCGATCGCCGCCAAGGGCGTGCGCGATCTGGATATCGAGACGCGGCTGCGCGACATCGGCTGTTCGCATGGGCAAGGCTCGCTTTACGGTCCGCCGCTCGATCTGGCGCAGGTGCGTCAGTTGCTGGCCGAGAAGCGCCTGCTTGCGGGCATTACCGCGCCCCCTATCACCACCCCGCGTCTGGCTGGCTGAGATAAGCGCGCTCGGCCTCGGTCGAGAGGAGCTGGTTGCGAACACCCCGAACCGCTCGGCAATCGCACGGTCGAGCGCATCGTCCTTGGGCGCCAGACCGAGCTAGAAGTCGAGCAGGGTACGCGCCTGTCCGTGGACACTTGCTTCATCCATCCCTAGATCGGCGGTCATGTCACCCTCTTCTGGCCCTGAAATTGTTGGTCCCGAGATCATCAGTCTGGGCTGCCGCCTGAACATCGCCGAGAGCGAAACGATCCGCGCGCTGGCCGCCGGGCGGGAGGACATGGTCGTCGTCAACAGCTGCGCCGTGACCAACGAAGCGGTGAAGCAGACCCGCGCCGCGATCCGCCGCGCGGCCAAGGCACGCCCCGAGGCACAGATCGTCGTGACGGGGTGCGCCGCGCAGATCGACCCGGCCAGCTTCGCCGCCATGCCCGAGGTCGCGCGCGTGCTGGGCAATGCCGACAAGCTGCGGCCTGAAAGCTGGACCTCCGCCGAGCCGATGCTAGTCGCCGACCTGTCGCGCGTGGTCGAGACCGCGCCACATCTGGTGTCCGCCTTTGCGGGCCATGCGCGGGCGTTCGTCGAGGTGCAGAATGGCTGCGACCACGCTTGCACCTTCTGCATCATTCCGACCGGGCGGGGCCCCAGCCGTTCGGTGCCTGCGGGCCTCGTGATCGAACGCATCGCCCGCGCAGTCGAGCTGGGTCACCAGGAGGTCGTACTGACCGGCGTCGACCTGACCAGCTATGGCCATGACCTGCCCGGCCAGCCCAGCCTGGGCCTGCTGGTCGAGCGTATCCTGACCCATGTCCCCGCCCTGCCCCGACTTCGGCTGTCCTCGCTCGACTCAATCGAGATCGACGACCGTCTGTTCGAACTGGTGACGGGCGAGGCGCGGGTGATGCCGCATCTCCATCTGTCGCTTCAGGCGGGCAGCGACCTGATCCTCAAGCGGATGAAGCGCCGCCACAGCCGCGCCCAATCGGTCGCGATCGTCGAGCGGCTATTGAAGGCCCGCCCCGAGATCGCAATCGGGGCGGATCTGATCGCGGGCTTCCCGACCGAGGATGACGCGATGGCGGCCGACACGTTGGCGCTGATCGACGACGCCCATATCGTCCATGCGCATATCTTTCCCTATTCGGCGCGCGACGGCACCCCCGCCGCACGGATGCCGCAGGTTCCCCACCCGCTGCGTCGCGAACGCGCCGCCCGGTTGCGCGAGGCCGCCGCGCGCCGTCGCCGCGACTGGCTGGCGGCCCAGATCGGCCAGACCCGCGACGTACTCGTCGAACGGCCGGGCACGCGCGGCCATGCGCCCGACTTCGCCGACGTTCATTTTTCCCCCGCCGCCGAACCGGGCCGCATCGCCCGCGTTCGGGTCACGGCGGCGACCGAAACCCATCTGATCGGACAATTGGCATGAGTTCTTCCTCCTCCTGGCACGACAAGCTGCTCGGCGGTTTCCGTCGCACCTCGGACCGGCTGGTCGGCAATCTCGCCGGGCTGGGCACCGCGCGGCTCGACGACGATACGCTCGACGAGATCGAGGAAGCGCTGATCGCCTCCGATCTGGGCCCCGAGACGGCGGGCCATATCCGCACCCGGCTGGCCGAGGGCAGTTTCGAGCGGAACATGGAGGATCTGGGCATCCGCCTGGTCGTCGCCGAGGAGGTGGAGAAGGCGCTGGCCAAGGTCGCCACTCCGCTGGAGATCGACGCCTTTCCCCGGCCGCAGGTGATCCTGGTCATCGGCGTCAACGGATCGGGCAAGACGACGACCATCGCCAAGCTGGCGCATCTGTTCATGGAGCAGGATTACGGCGTGATGCTGGCGGCGGGCGACACCTTCCGCGCCGCCGCCATCGGCCAGCTCGCGACCTGGGCCGAGCGGGTCGGCGTGCCGATCGTGTCGGGCAAGGAAGGCGGCGACGCGGCGGGCATCGTCTATGAAGCGGTGAAGCAGGCGACCGCGACCGGCATCGACGTGCTGATCGTCGACACAGCCGGGCGCCTCCAGAACAAGCGCGAGCTCATGGACGAGCTGTCCAAGATTCGCCGCGTGCTCGGCCGCCTGAACCCCGAGGCACCGCATGACATTCTGCTCGTCCTCGACGCGACCACCGGCCAGAACGCACTCAATCAGATCGAGGTATTCAAGGACGTGGCGGGCGTCACCGGCCTGGTCATGACCAAGCTGGACGGCACCGCGCGCGGCGGTGTGCTGGTCGCGGCGGCCGAGAAATACGGCCTGCCCATCCATGCCATCGGCGTCGGCGAAGGCATGACCGATTTGCGTCCCTTCGACGCCAACGAGGTCAGCCGGATCATCGCCGGGATCGAAGGAGGCCGCAAGTGAACGCGCCCAGGAACGAAGCGAGCGCCGGACTGAAGGCGGGCATCGAATATGGCCCGCTGATCCTGTTCTTCGCGGTCAATTTCCTCGCACCCATCGGCGCGCTGACCCGCGTGCTGGTGGCGACGGGCGTCTTCATGGCGGCGACCGTGGTGGCGATGATCGTCAGCAAGGTGAAGCTGGGCCGCATCTCGCCCATGCTGTGGATGTCGGGCATCCTGGTCGTCGTGTTCGGCGGCCTGACCCTCTATTTCCACGACGAGCGCTTCATCAAGATGAAGCCGACCATCGTCTATGCGATGTTCTCCGCTCTGCTCTTCTTCGGGCTCGCGACCGGGCGACCGCTGATCCAGATGGTGCTGGGCAATGTCTATCCGGGACTGACCGAGCTGGGCTGGCGCAAGCTGACGCGCAACTGGGCGTGCTTCTTCGCCTTCATGGCGGTGCTGAACGAAGCGGTGTGGCGCAATTCGACCTGGGATTTCTGGGTCGGGTTCAAGCTGTGGGGCGCGATGCCGCTGACCATCGGCTTTGCGATCGCGAATATTCCGATGCTGTTGAAGCATGGGCTGAATGCCGAAGCGGCGAAGGTCGACGAACCGCCGGTGGAATGAATCCTATTCCTCCCCTGCAAGGGGAGGTGGCAGGCCGAAGGCCTGACGGAGGGGTGTCGCCCTCTCGATAACGGGACACCCCTCCGACGCGCTATGCGCGCCACCTCCCCTTGCAGGGGAGGAATAGATAAGAAAAAGGGCAGCCCCAACGGAGCCGCCCTTTCCCTTATCCGAAACGAATAGCCGCGAATTTACGCGACCGCCGCCTCGTACCGGCGACCGGCTTCGTCCCAGTTCACCACGTCCCACCAGGCCTTCAGATAGCCCGGACGGTCGTTCATGTACGTCAGGTAATAGGCGTGCTCCCACACGTCGTTACCCAGGATCGGCGTGCCCTTGTCGGCGACGACGTCCATCAGGGGGTTGTCCTGGTTCGGGGTCGAGGTGACCTTCAGCTTGCCCTCGGCATCCGCGATCACCCAGGCCCAGCCCGAACCGAACTGGCCCGCACCCTTGGTGTTGAATTCGTCCTTCAGCTTGTCGAGACCGCCGAACGCCTCGATCGCTTCCGCCAGCTTGCCCGAGGGCTGGGTCGTGCCGGGCTTGGTCATGATCTTCCAGAAGAAGTCATGGTTCCAGAAGCCGCCGCCATTGTTGCGGACGGCGGCCGGGGCCGACGAGATGTTGGCCAGGATGTCCTCGATCGACTTGCCCTGAAGCGACGTGTCGGCCGCAACCGCCTCGTTCAGCTTGTTGGTATAGGCGGCATGATGCTTGTCGTGGTGGAAGGTCATCGTCTCCTTGGAGATGACCGGCTCCAGCGCGTCATAGTCGTACGGAAGGGGCGGCAGTTCGAAAGCCATCGTAAATGCTCCTTTGGGGTTTGCCTGTGGCAACGCCAGAGACCCCAAATGGCTCCCCAAGTGCGGTTACGCAACCGTTCCGATCAAATCATGGCGGCGAAGCGCATGGCGAAGCTGGTCATAGGACAGGCCGAGCGCCTCGGCCGTCGTCCGCTGGTTGAAACGATTGTCGGCCAGCGCCTTGGTCAGCAGCTCCCGCTCGAACCGGGCGACGCGCGACTTGAAGTCGGACGGGCCGACATCGCAGGCCGCCACCTCGTCACCGTCGTTCGTCGGTGCGGGCGCGAGGGCGCCGCCCTGCTCACTCTTCGCGGCGGCGGGTGACTGGCCCTGCGGACGATAGGGCGAGCGGAAGGGGTCGATCTCGATCGCATCGACCGGCCCTTCCCGATCCCAGCGATAGACGGCGCGCTCGACGACATTGCGCAGTTCGCGGACATTGCCGGGCCAGCGATGCTCCATCAGCGCGTCGGTCGCCGCCGGACCGAAGCCGGGCCAGCTTTCCCATCCGATCTCGGCGGCCATGCGCCGTCCGAAATGATTGGCGAGCACCATGATGTCGCTCTTGCGCGCACGAAGCGGCGGCAGCGTCACCACCTCGAAACACAGCCGGTCGAGCAGGTCGGCGCGGAACTGATGCGCCGCGACCTTGTCGGGCAGATGCTCGTTGGTCGCCGCCACGATACGGACATCGACGCGTAACGGCCGTGACGAGCCGATCCGCGTGACCTCGCCATATTCCACCGCGCGCAACAGCCGGTCCTGCGCCGCCATCGACAATGTGCCGAGTTCATCGAGGAACAAGGTGCCGCCATTGGCTTCCTCGAACCGTCCCGCCCGCGCCTTGGTTGCGCCGGTGAACGCGCCCGCTTCATGGCCGAACAGTTCGGCCTCGATCAGCGTCTCGGGCAGTGCTGCGCAGTTCATGATGACCAGCGGCTGGTCCCATCGCCCGCTCAGGCGATGAAGGCGTTCGGCGACCAGTTCCTTGCCCGTCCCGCGCTCGCCGATGACCAGCACCGGACGGTCGAGCGCGGCGGCGCGGCTGGCCCGTTCCAGCGCGTCCAGAAAGGCCCCCGACTGGCCGATGACCTGACTCGTTCGCTCCATTCCCAACAGGTGGCGGATTTTCCCAAGCCTTGGCAAGAGTGCAATCGTTGGCGCTGCGCAACTATTTATCAAGTCCTTGTATTTGCGCCATTTTTAAAACTGGCACGCCTCCTGCAAAGCTTCTGACATCCCGCCGATGAGCGGACCGAAACAAAAATTCAGGGAGTTTTCACCATGTTCGCCACCACCCTCACCCGCCAGATCGCCGCCATCGCCTGCACCGTCCTGATGAGCGCCACCTGCCTGATGGGCGCCCTCGCCCCCGCGCATGTCGCGCCTGTGCAGACTTCGGTTGCGGCGATCGAGGCACCGACCGCATAATCCCCGAATAGCCGCCATCAAGGAGTATCCGATGGGCATTTTCTCCCGCACCCGCGACATCGTCGCCGCCAATTTCGCCGATCTGCTGGACAAGGCGGAAGACCCCGCGAAGATGATCCGCATGATCATCCTCGAAATGGAGGAAACGCTTGTCGAGGTGCGCGCGTCCGCCGCCCGCACGATCGCCGACCAGAAGGAAATCCGCCGCCATATCGCCAAGCTGGACCAGCTTCAGGACAGCTGGACCGAAAAGGCCGAACTGGCGCTGTCGAAGGACCGCGAGGACCTGGCCAAGGCCGCGCTGATCGAACGCCAGAAGGCGGCCGACATGGCCGACCAGCTAAAGGCCGAAGTCCAGGTGCTCGACGATGCGCTGCGCGCCTCGGAAGAGGATATCGCCAAGCTGCAGAACAAGCTGCGCGAAGCCCGGACCAAGCAGAATGCGGTCCAGACCCGTCTGGAAAGTGCCAACAACCGCTATCGTCTACGCGAGATGTGGAACGGGCCGAAGACGCACGACGCGTTCAGCCGCTTCGACATTCTGGAACGCAAGGTGGACGAGGCCGAGGGTCGCGCGGAAGCGCTGGGCCTGGGCGCGAACCCCAAGACGCTCGAGGACGAGATCGCCGAACTGCGCGCCTCGGACCGGGTCGATGCCGAACTCGCCGCGCTCAAGGCGCGCCTGAACAAGGAGGGCTGAGAATGCTGGACGATCTTCTGCCGATCCTCGTCTGCGGCATGCTGTTCATCGGGGCGCCGTGGCTGATCCTCCACTATGTCACCAAGTGGAAGCACGCCCCCAAGATCACCGATGAAGACGAAAAGATGCTGGACGAGATGTATCTTCTCGCCCGTCGCCTCGAGGATCGGGTGAACACGGTCGAGCGGATCATCGCCGCCGACCATCCCGACTTCAAACCCGGCCTGTCGCAGTCCGAATGGCGTTCCGAACAACGCCTCGGCCAACCCGACTACAGCCTCGATCGGAGGAACTGACATGTCCGCCAGCCGCACCCAATTCTACCTCGACAAGCAGAATGCCAAGTTCAAGGGCGTGTGTTCCGGTATCGCCGACTATACCGGGGTCGACGTTCTGTGGGTCCGCATCGCCGCGGTCCTGCTGACCGTCACCGGGGTCGGCATGCCCTGGGTCCCGCTTGCCTATATGCTGGTCGCCTGGATGGCGACCGCCAAGCCGATCGGCCTCTACCAGTCGGACGACGACGCCAAGTTCTGGCAGGGCGTCCGCAGCAATCCGCGCCGCTCGACCGCCGAGGTCCGCTCGAAATTCCGCGATCTCGACCGTCGCCTTGCCGATATCGAACTGCACTACACCAGCCGCAACCGCCAGCTGGCCGACGAGATCGACAGCCTGCGCTGAGGCCGCGCTGACACATCAACTATCCTATGGGAGTATGGATCATGTCTTGGGGAGGACCGGGTTTCGTCCTGGCGATCATCGCAATGTCGACGATCGGTTGGGTGATCACCACCTGGATACGGGCCAAGCACGGCTACAGTCTGGAAAATGACTGGGGCGGCATGACGCACAAGGGCGACATCGCCGATGGCCGCAAGGTCGAATTGCTGACCGCCGAGAACCAGAAGCTGGTCGGCCAGGTCTCTCGACTGGAAGAGCGGATCGCGGTGCTGGAGCGCATCGCCACCGACCCCGCCGAGCGGACCGCACGCGAAATCGACGCGCTGCGCGATCGCTAAGGGAGGACGAAAGAGATGAATTTGATCCCCATACTCGGTATCCTGATCCCGATCCTGGGCATCAGCTGCGGCCTGATCGCCATCATCGGCGGCGTCTTTCTGAAGCCCTGGTTCGCCCTTCGCGAAAAGCAGTTGGCCACCGAAGCCTCGATGGTCGCCGAAAAAGCGGCACAATATGCCGCCCAGACCGAGAAGCTGGAACAGCGGGTCCGGGTGCTGGAGCGGATCATCACCGATCGCGGCGTGGCGCTGAGCGACGAGATCGACAGCCTGCGCGTACCCGGCGAAACGCCGGCCCGCATCGAACACTGACATAAGATTTCAGAGGGGAGTTACCATCATGTCCGGCGGACAGTTCATGGTCGTCATGATCGTCGCGATCGTCATGATCGCCAGCATCTTCAAGGCCAAGCATCGCCGCTCGCCCGGCCTCGACATCATCGAGCATCTGCGCAGCGACGCTTCGCACGACACCCAGGCGCTACGCGCCGAGGTCCAGCAGCTCAAGGAGCGCATCCAGGTGCTGGAGCGCGTCATCACCGACGAGCGCAAGAGCATCGATCTCGACCGCGAGATCGAGCGGCTGCGCGACCGCTAAGCCAACCATTGATACGGACAGGGAGCCCGGATCATGACCGACACCAATCTTTACATCGTGATCGCGACCGCAGGCCTGGCGGGCCTGGCGATGATCGTCACCGCAAGTCTCGCGGGCTGGCGCGGATGGTTGCAACTGAAGAACCGCGAGTTCGAGCGCAACCACGACATGCCCTACCCACCCGCAGGTTCGGCCGCATCGCGGATCGAGATGGCGGATTTGAAGGAGCGCATCCGCAAGCTCGAAGCCATTGCGGCGGGTGTCGACCTTTGATCATGCCCCGTCTCGCCGCTCTTCGCCGCTGGGGTAGCCGGATCGGCTGTGGCGCCGCAGTGATCGTCGCCGGGGTCGTCCATGTCCCCGCCGCGCTCGCCTTTCCCTATCGCGCCGATTTCGGCACGACGACGGTCCTGTCGGAACAGCCGATCGACCGGCCTGCGATGGCAAAGGTACTGGCCCGCGCCGACACATTGCTCGCGGCGAGCCCGCTCGATCGGCCGGGATTGTCGCGGCAGCTGGTGCTGACCGATGGCGGATGGCGGTGGGACATCCTGTCGATAGGCTCAGGAGGCGCGATCGCCCTTCGCCGTCCCTTTGCGCATGCGCTGGTCTTCAACCGCAGCTCGGTCGCGGCGGACCGCGTGACCAACGGCGCCGCGCTGGGCGGGGTGCGGACGCTGTCGGGCACGATCGCGCATGAGATGACCCACCGGCTGGTCGCCGACCATATCGGCGAATGGGCCGCGCTTCGCCTCCCCGCCTGGAAGCGCGAGGGTTATCCGGATTATGTCGCGCAAGAGACCAGCCTCCACCCGGAGGACGAGGCGCGCATTCGCGAACGCGATCCGCACGCCCGCGTGCTGACCTATTATGAAGGCCGCCGCCGGGTCGCAGCCGAACTCGCCCGCAACGGCGGATCGGTCGACGCGCTGCTCGCCCCCTGATGGTTGTCGTGGACCGCGAAGCACGGTAGCGCGGGCCTATGTCCGATCTTGCCGAACTCCGCGACGAATATGAATTCCTCGACGCCGACGATCGCTATCGCCTGTTGATCGACCTCGGCCGCGCGCTGGAGCCGATGCCCGAGGCGCTGAAGACCGATGCGACGCTGGTGCGCGGATGCTCGGCCTCGGTCTGGGTCTATCCGATGAAGGGCGAGGGCGAGGGCCTGCATTTTCTGGCGGACTCGAATGCGGCGATCACCAAGGGGATCATCGCACTCGTCCTGAAGACGGTGCAGGATAAAGCGCCCGCGGACATCCTGGCGACCGATATCGAGGGTGAGTTGGCGCCGTTCGACCTGAAGAACCAGTTGAGTTCCAACCGGACGCAGGGAATTCCCAACATGATCGCGCTGATCCGGGAGACGGCCGGGCGGTATTGATGGGTGGGTTGAGGCTCGGTGAGACCCCGTTACCCTCCCCCATCCCCTCCCGCTTGCGGGAGGGGCGTGTTTCTTGGCGACCGTAAGCCCGCTCCAACGGTGCCTGCCCTTGGCCTAACGATCGCCGAAAGAACCTGCGAGTGCCTCTAGCCGCTCCCCTCCCGCAGGCGGGAGGGGATGGGGGAGGGCTCGAGGTCCCACCGAGCCCCACCTGTAGAACAATCACCCCCGCCCCAATCGTGCCGCGATCGCCTCAATATCCTCGTCGGGCGTCACCACCAGCCACTCACCCGGCTTGCGTCCATCGACCAACGTCACCGCGTTCTTCGGACACAGCCCCAGGCATTTGGTTTCGATCACCCCGACCGACGCCTTGCGCCCCTTTCCAAAGATCCGCTTGAGCGCCTTGGCCAGCGGCGTCTTGCCCTTCGGGCCGAACCCGCCGCCGACCTTTTTCGAGCATTTGCCGCAGACCAGGACCGTCGCTTCCCATTCCGCCTTGGCGCGACGGATCATTCGGGCTTCCAGCTGCGGCGTTCCTCGGCGGCGCGCAGGACTTCATAGGCCGCTTGCACCTGCTGGAATTTGGTCGCCGCCTCGGGGTCGTTGGGGCGGATATCGGGATGGTTCGCCTTGGCAAGGCCGCGCCAGGTCGCGCGGATCAGGTCGAACTCGGCATCCGGCTCCAGCCCCAGCGCATCCAGCGCGCGCATCTCGTCGCGCGAGCGGGTGCCGTCGCCCGGCCCGGCCCAGGCCTGATGCTTGGACTGGGCATAGCCCGCGCTCGTCCGCCGTTCCGATGCCTCGCGCGCGGCGGCTTCCTCGGCGCTGAGGCCCTGAAAATAGTCCCAGCCTCGATTATACTCGGCGGCGTGCGCCTCGCAGAAATACCAGCGATCGGGGCTGTTGGGCGATTTGGGTGCGGGGCAGTTGCCCGGCTGGTCGCAACCATGCCGGTCGCAGATACGCACGGGCTTGGCCTCGCGCGACGCGCCATAGCTGCGCCAGCGAGGAAAGCCCCAGTCATTGGATCGGGTAGAAGAACGCGCCACAGCGGCCGATTTAAGCGACTTCGGCGTCGGCGCAAGCAGGGAGGCAGATGCTTTCTGCCGACATTGGTTAAAATGGCCGATCCAGCCCCTTGACCGGCTGCCAGCGGCTAAGTCATGAAATATACGTCATCATATATTCATGTCCGTTCCGGGCATATGCGGACGCCCAGCTTTGACAGGAGCCGTCATGGCCCAAAGTCGTTCTTTCCTGGCCACCGCGAGAGCGGACGTGCCAGCCTCGATCGTGGTGGCGCTGGTCGCGTTGCCGCTATGCCTTGGCGTCGCGGTCGCCTCGGGCGCACCGCCCTTTGCCGGGATGATCGCCGGGATCGTGGGCGGCCTAGTCGTCGGCTTCCTGTCCAAGTCCCCCCTGTCCGTCGCTGGGCCTGCCGCGGGCCTGACCGTCATCGTGTTCGAGGCGATCGAGCGGTTGCCCAGCTTCCAAGTGTTTCTGCTGGCGGTGACGCTGGCAGGCGTGCTCCAGCTCGCCTTCTCTTTCACGCGGGCGGGCGTGCTGGCCGAGTTCGTCCCCTCCTCGGTCATTACGGGCATGCTGGCAGCGATCGGCCTGATCCTGATCCTGAAGCAGGTGCCCCATGCCATCGGCTATGACGGCGATTTCGAGGGCAGCTTCGAATATGCCAGCCGGGCGGGCGGCAATACCTTCACCGATCTGTGGCGCAGCGTCAGCAACGATATCGCCCCCGGCGCGGTGCTGATCGGCGCGGTGTCACTCGCCTTCCTGTTCTGGTGGGATCATGCCAAGCCCAAGCAGGGCCCGCTGCGGCTGCTGCCGGGGCCGCTCGTCGTCGTGGTGATCGGCGTGGTCGGCAACATACTGCTCGGCGCGCTGCGGCCCGACTGGCAGCTGGCGGGTGCGCATCTGGTGCGCGTGCCGGTCGCGGGCAGTGCATCGCAGTTCCTCGGCCAGTTCCAGCTTCCCGATTTCAGCGCGATCGGCATGGGCGCGGTGTGGACCACCGCGATCACGCTGGCGATCGTCGCCAGCCTGGAATCCCTGCTCAGCGTCAAGGCGGTGGACGAACTCGATCCGCGTCGCCGGACCACCGACAAGAATTGGGAACTGATGGCGCAGGGCGGCGGCAATATCGTCTCCGGCCTGCTCGGCGGTCTGCCGGTGACCTCGGTGATCGTTCGCTCCTCGGCCAATGTCGATGCGGGGGCGGAGAGCAAGCTGTCGACCATGCTCCATGCCACCTGGCTGCTGCTGTCCGTCGCGCTGATCCCGGTCGTGCTGAACCAAATCCCGCTCGCTGCCCTCGCCGCCGTGCTGATCGCCACCGGCTATAAGCTGTGCAAGCCCAAGCTGTTCACCGAACGCTACAAACAGGGATGGAGCCAGTTCATCCCGTTCATCGTCACCATCCTGGCGATCCTGCGTACCGACCTGTTGATCGGGATCGTCGTCGGGCTGGTCGTCGGCTTCGTCTTCGTGGTGGCGCGAAATTTCCGCCCGGCGCTGACCTTTGCCTGCGACGACGAGGATTGCCTGATCCGCGCGCGGCGCAACCTGTACTTTATCCATAAGTACGAGTTGCAGAAGTCGCTGGCCAAGGTGCCGGACAATGCCAATCTGCTGATCGACCTGTCCTCGACCTCCTATGTCGATCTGGACAATATCGACATCATCAATGCCTTCATCAAGGGCGCCGACTATCGCGGGATCAGCGTGATCGTGCGCAGCGACGTCGCCGAGCGGACCGCCCCGATGATCAAGGCCCCTTCGACGGGAGTGCGCTACGCATGAGGGAATATAAGCAGCTCCTGCTCGCCAATAAGGCATGGGCGACCGAACTTCTCGAAGAGAAGACCGACTTCTTCCAGCGGCAAACGGTGGGGCAGAAGCCCGACTTTCTGTGGATCGGCTGTTCCGACAGCCGGGTGACGCCCGAACAGCTGACCATGACCCCGCCCGGCGGCATGTTCCTGCACCGCAACATCGCCAATCTCGTACATGACGACGACCTGAACTTGTTGTCGGTCGTCCAATATGCGGTCGATGTGCTGCAGGTCCGCCACGTCATCCTGTGCGGCCATCACGGTTGCGGCGGGGTGCAGGCGACGCTGAACGGCGGGACCGAGGGGCCGCTCGACCAGTGGCTGGGCAATGCCCGCGACGTGCTGCACCGCCACCGTGACGAGATCGACGCGCAGCCCGACCAGGCCGCCAAGGTCAACCGGCTGGTCGAGGTGAATGTCATGGAGCAGCTCCGCCACCTCGCCCGGCTCGATACCATCCAGAAGGCGTTCGCGGCGAAGCGCGAGCTGTGGCTGCACGGCTGGGTCTATGACATTCGTGACGGGCATATCAAAACGCTGCTGGAAATCGACGCGACCACCGATCTCGACGGCATGGAGCGGCCGGACAAGGTTCTGGTCTAACCCCCAAGGGGCCGCTTGCTCGCGGCCCCGCCGCCGCCTAGCCTCTCCTGAATCGGGAGGGGGATTACCATGCGCATTTCGGGATTCGCGGCGATGGCCGCGTTGGCGATAACCGGCACAGCGTCAGCACGCGATCTGCCGGTCCCGGCGGACAAGGGCTGGATGCACGCCCAGACGCGGCTGATCGTTCGCCCGGTCGTCGCCGGGCTGCCGCGCACCGACATCACCGATGCAACCACGACCGAGCATGACGTTACGGTCAATTTCGCAAGTCCCGACAAGGACCTGCTTGCCACGCTGTTCCTGTTCCACCCGGCGCGGCCCAACGTGCCGCTATGGTTCGACCGGTCGCGCATCGCGATCGAGGAGCGGCCGGTCTTCGAAAAGGGCGCCCCCGCCAGCGCCGATCCGATCGCCTTCGCGCCGCTCGGCAGCGGCCCGGCCGTGGCCCTGCGCCAAAGCTATTCGGTGCTCAGCAGCCCCTATCGCAGCACCGCGCTGGCGGTGATGCCGATGGGTGAATGGATGCTGGTGGTCCGCCTGTCGGCGCGCAAGCTGACCGCCGATGCGCTGGACGCCAAGATGTCGGAGATGATCGCCGCACTGAAGCCCGCCATCGCCACCACCCCCGCCTATCCGGGCCCCGCCGCGCCGATCATGCCATGCACCGAGCAGACCGACTTCGCGCATATGCCCAAGGCCAAGACCGAGAAGCCCAATGGCGCAGACACGCTGGCGACGCTGCTGCTGAGCGCCGCCTTCGCCGCCCATGCCAAGGACACGAAGAGCGACACCCCCGCCGAGCCGGAAAAGCCCGTGCCGCCGCTGTGTCGCGACGGCGCGGCCACCACCCGCTATGGCGTCTATCGCAACGGGCCGGTGGCGGAAGGATATACGCTGGCGCTGTTCGATGCGGGGCGGACGGTCGATATCTTTCCCAGCGTCATGAGCCAGGTCGATCGCCCCAAGAACCCGGCCTATGCGGTGCGCCTGAACGACGTGGAGGACAATGCGACCAGCTTTTCCTCCTTCGCCGCGCTGCCGCGCCCCGAACAGGTGTTCGACCTGGTCATGAAGGGCACACCGAACGCGCGGGTCAAAGGCACGTCCATCACCATCGATTCCAAGTCGCTGGGCGGCTCCTGAACCGGAGCCGCCCGAGCGCGGTCAGCCGGGAAGCTGGAACCGCACCCCGCTGCTGTTCGCGCCGCAGCCGAGGCCGCCATCGGGGCGGAACGTCTTTTGGTAACGCATGGACGAGAACATCCGCTCGGCCGCTTCCGAGAAGATGAAGGGCGGATAGCTGACGATCGTGCGGGCGTTCTTCGCGCGGCCGTCGGCATCGATGTCATATTCGTTGCGCACCCACCCTTCGAAGCCCCAGCGCCGCGCCTCTTCGGGAAAGGCATCGCCGCCCGGCGAGGTGACCGCCTTAGGCGTCGCGTCGAGCGTGGCGCATTGCGACGCGGCCAGCCCGCTCTTGGCGAAGGTCTCGCGCGCCAGCGCCAGGTCGCCGCGTCGCTTGGCCAGCGAGGCCAGCCGGATCAGCGCGCCGACCTTCAAGGGATCGCGCGCGCCGAGCCCGCCGTCATTCACCACCTGATCGAGGAACGGCTCGGCGATCCGGCCGTCCTCATGGTCCGCGATCAACAGCCGTAGCGCCGCACGCGCCTGCGGATCGTCGGCATAGGGCTTTTCGGACAGCAGCGGCGTCATCGCCGCCGCATAGCGACCGCGCCCGCCCCAGTTGCGGATGCGCCCCTCCTGCGCCGGAATGGCGAAGAACAGCCGCGCCATGGCCGGCATGTCGGTCTGCGCCATGAGCTGATCGGCGCGGGCAACCAGGGTGGTGCGCTCGTCGCTGCCCAATGTCCGATTGCTCATCAGCGCCCGGATCGCCGCCAGCGTGGCGGGCGCCTGCCCCTTGGCCTCGGCCGCGGCCAGCGCCGCGCGCTGCCGGACGAGCGCCGCCTCGCCGACCTCGGGCTTGCCGGGGGCGGCAAGCCCCTTGCTGGTCAGCCATTCGGCAAAGCTGGCGTCGAAGCCCTCGCCGACCGAGGGGCGCGCATAGGCGGTCGAACAGCGCATCTCCAACCGGACGCTGTAGCGGAAGAAAGGCGCCAGATCCTTCATGTCCTCCGGCGTCCAGGCCCAGCTCTTGACCGCCCGTGCGAAGGCCAACCCCTTTTCGCCGCCGCCCGAGGAATAAATGGGCTCGACACCGAAGGTGCTGCCATCATCGCCGACGCCGAACTGGACGATGGCGACGTCCTCGGGCTTGAGGTCGGCCTCACCGCCGCATTCGGGCGGGGTCATCAGGCTGGCGGACTGGAACTGCCCCTTGGCCGAGCGGCCAGCGCCCGTATAGGCCATATATTCCCGCGCCTTGTCCTCGTGGTGGAGGAGGAGCGCGGCGATCGCGGCGTCGGAGCGGGCCGCGACATCGCGCAGGCTAACCTTGTCCAGGCCCATGCCACCGAGCAGCGAAATCACCTTGGGACCCATCGCATTGGCCGCGTCCAGCTTGCCGGTGTTCATCGCCAGCCGCATCCGGGTCTGGAGCAGTGCCGCCTGATCGACCTTGGTCAGCGTCGTCCGGGCGGCGATCGCGTCGGCGCGGTCGAGCAGCGCCGAGGCACCCGCCGGGTCGGTAAAGGTCTGCACCCGTGCCGCCGCCATCATCGGGGCCAGCCGCGTGATATCGTCGGTCGCGATCGCCTCCGCCTTGCCATATTGGGCGACCGCATCGGCATAATCGAGCGACTCCGCCGCCACCCGGCCAAGCATCATATAGGCGTTGTAGCGATCGTCGGTCAGCGTCGCGTCGGTCGTCGGCAGCGCGGCCAATCCCGTGCGGATCGTGGCCGCCGCCTCGTCCAACTGGCCCAGCCGATATTGCGCGCCGCCTTTGCGCACCGTGGCGATGGCCCAGGTGCGACCACCCTGCTTCACCGCCCCGGCGATCTTCGTCCAGGCGGCGAGCGCGGCCGCCGCATCCTTGCCCTGATCCAGCGCGGTGGCCGCGTCATATTGCTGTTGCAGCGTCTGAGCCGGTGCGGGTGCCGAAGCCCCCTGTTGCGCCATCGCGGCCGCACCCGTCACCGCCGCCAGTCCTGCCAGACCGGCCGCCACATATCTCCCAGACGTCATGATCCCCCCGCCCTCCCAAAGCTGGAGGCCGCAGGATGCCGCAAATGAAAGGGTAAAGCCAGAGGGCCTGTAAGCCGGGTTCTGTCCACCGGCAAAAGCCGGATGGGCGACCATTCTTCTAGGACGATGTTTGCACATCGCCTCAAGCAACCAACCCGGATGGCGGGCGGGAACACGCCCCGACGCGTAAAGCGCCATGCCATCCCTATTCGGTCTTGCTCCCGGTGGGGTTTGCCATGCCGTTCCCGTTACCGGGACCGCGGTGCGCTTTTACCGCACCCTTTCACCCTGACCTGGCCGAAGCCGTGGCCGTCTGCTCTCTGTGGCACTGTCCCTGGGGTCACCCCCGCCGGGCGTTACCCGGCACCGTCGTTCCGTGGAGCCCGGACTTTCCTCGCCCCCGGTTTCCCGAGGCCGCGGCCGCCCGGCCCTCTGGCTGCGCGCGATGTAGCCGGATTGGCGGGGAGGGCAAGGGCTTTGTGCCCCATGGGCCCCGCCCCCGCGCCGGTCAGTCGTCCCCTTGCGGGCGCGGCAGCAGCAGCGCGAGCAGGATCATGCGGCACTCGGCATCGATCTCGCCGTCGATCAGTTCGGGGCGGAACCGCCGCTGGAACGCCATGATCGCCGCCATCCGGTCGGTCACGTCATAGCCGAATCGCTCCAGCGCCAGGCAGAAGCCCGCCTCGGTCCACATCGGGTCCATCAGGTTACGGGTCGGGCGCGGCAGCGCCAGCCGCCGCCGTGCGAGCGCCCCCCAGGGGAACAGCTCGCCCGGATCGCGCTTGCGAGCAGGCGCGATGTCGGAATGGCCGACGATGTTGCCGCGCGTGATGCCGTGGCGCTTCTGGATGTCGGCGACCAGTTCCATTACCGCCGCGATCTGTTCATCGGGAAACGGGCGATAGCCCCAGTCATGGCCGGGATTGACGATCTCGATCCCGATGCTCGCCGAATTGACGTCCTCGATCGATCGCCAGTGCGAGCGGCCCGCATGCCAGGCGCGCTCCGCCTCGTCGACCATGCGCAGGATCGTACCGTCCTCGGCGACGAGATAATGGCAGGACACCTTCGCCTCGGGATCGCGCAAGCGGGCGATCGCCGATTCCGCATCCTGCATCCCCGTATAGTGCAATACGATCATCGTAATGGGCAGGCTACGCGCGTCGAAATTGGGTGACGGCGTGTCGACGATCGTCATGCAACCTCCTGAGCGACCCCGGTTCGTCCGCCCCTGTTAGCGGGAAGCCAGCGCCAAGGATATGGCTTCATGCATGGCGGGCGGGATCGTCGCTGCCGCATTTCTCGTAAACGCCGCGGCCGATGGGGGCGAGCCGGAACAGATCGGTCTGGCCCATCACCGTTTCCCCTGCCCCCAGCATCAGCAGCCCGTTGGGGCGCATCGCCTCGGCGATGATGCGGAAGGCGCGCTTCTTGGGCTCGGGCGCGAAGTAGAGCATGACGTTGCGGCACAGCACCAGGTCGAAGCTGCCGCCCGGTGCGGCATCGACCGTCAGGTTCATTTGCCGGAACATGACGTGACGCAGCAATTCGGGGCGCGCCACCCATTCATTGCCCGGCCGCCCCTCGAACCAGCGGACCATCTGGCGGATGGGCAGGCCGCGCTGCACCTCGAACTGGGTGTAGCAACCGGTGCGGGCGCGGGCGATCGCCGCCTCGGACACGTCGGTTGCGATGATCTCCGGCATGGGGGTGCCCAGCGCCTGTTGCCGTTCGGCGAACATCATCGCCAGCGACAGCGGCTCCTGCCCGGTCGAACAGCCCGCGCTCCAGATCCGGGGGCGACGGCCCGCGCGTTCGATTTCGACGACCATCTCGGTGATATGCTCGAAGACATGCGGGTCGCGGAAAAAAGAGGTTTCGCCATTGACCAGCGCATCGATGACCCGGCCCGCCAGTTGCGGATCGCGCCCGTCGAGCACGGCATAGACCAGCTGGTCGAGGGTCTCCATCCGCCGCTCGCGCATCAACGGCATCAGGACGGTATCGACGCGGGCCGAACGATGGCTGGCGATCTGCTGGCCGGTCCGCGCCTCGAGCAGCGCGGTCAGCACGGCCAGCGCCTGACCCGACAAAGGAGCGTGTGGCATGGCCATGGTTCCGACGCGAGGAGGAGTGGCTGGCGTCCAGCTGGGGACCAGGACCATCAGGCGCGCCCTCCGCCCGCGATCCCAGCCGCGATCATCCCGCCGATCGCATCGGGAGGCATCACGGCATCCGCCAGCCCGTCGGTCACGACCGCGCCGGGCATGCCCCAGACGACCGCGCTCTCCCGGTCCTGGGCGATGATCGTTCCGCCCGCCGCGTGCAGCAGCCGCGCGCCCTCCAGTCCGTCGCGGCCCATCCCCGTCAACACGATGCCCCAGGCCCGCTCGCCCCATAGCTGGGCCATCGACGCGAACATCGGGTCGACCGAGGGCAGGCAGCCGCTGCGCACGCGGTCCAGCTTCAACCGGATCGCGGCGCCGCCATCGGTCAGCCGGACGAAGGTGACATGCGCATCGCCGGGCGCGATGAGGATCTGGCCGGAACGGATGCGCATCCGGTCCTCGGCCATGACGCAAGGGCGCTTGGCCACGGCGGCCAGTTGCACCGCGAAGAAGGGGATGAAGGTGGCGGGCAAATGCTGCGTCACCACGATCGGCACCGTCATCGTCACCGGGATCGGGGCGAGCAGCTTGGCAAGCGCATGGATGCCGCCGGTCGATGCACCGATCCCGATGATATCGGGCCTCGCCTGGACGATCCGCATGGAGGCCTGGGCGGGGGGCATGGCTGGCGCAGGGCGCGGGGCGACCGCGCGATCCTGGGGCTGGGCGAGCGTATCGAGTTTATTGAGCAGCGCGTCGCCGAACCCGGCCAGCCCCTGGGGCCTTGGCTTGTCGAGCGTGTCGGCCGCACCATGGGCGAGCGCCTGCACCGCCGCCGCACCACCCGCCGGGGTCGAGGCCGAGACGATGATGATCCGCGCGCCCCGCCCCGCCGCGAGCAACCCAGGCAGCGCGGAGATGCCGTCAATACCCGGCATCGCGACGTCGAGCAGGATGATGTCGGCGGCCTGATCCTCCAGGAAGCGCAACGCCGCCTCGACATGGCTGACCGCGCCGACGACCTGGAAACGCGCATGCGGTTCGATCGCACGCGCGATCAATGCCCGCGCGACCGCCGAGTCATCGACGATCAGGACGCGTGTGGCGACGCTGGGGACCGTCGCAGGCTGGCCAGCTTCGACAAGAGGCGGAGGGATGAAGGCCATGGCGGCGCCGGTTCGAACAGCGATCCGATCGGGATCAGATCATGCCGACAAGCTGGAGCTTGCTTTCCAGCGTGTCGCGATCGAACGGCTTCATGATATATTCGTCGGCACCAGCATCGATGGCCGCGCGGATATGCGCCATGCCGTTTTCCGTGGTGCAGAACACGATGCGCGGGCGCGGCGTCAGATTGGCCTCGCGCAGCGCGCGCAGGAAATCCATGCCGCTCATCACCGGCATGTTCCAGTCGAGCAGGATGACGTCGGGCACCGCCAGAAGACACGCCTCCAACGCCTCGCGACCATCCCCGGCCTCGCGCACTTCCAGGTCGAGCGTCTCCAATATGTGACGGGCGACCTTGCGGATCACCTTGGAGTCATCGACGACGAGACAGGTTTTCATTCGGTACGCCCTATTTCTACCGCGATCCCACCAGGACCTGATCCCGGATTTAGCGGGCGAAAGTAACGGCGGGGTTAATTGGTCAGGCCACCAGGGCGGCAGGCTGCGGCACCAGCCGCGACAGGTCGAGCACCAGAAGCGGCTCGCCATCACGGAACACCATGCCGTTGGCGGCGCGCGACCAGCGGCCTTCCTTGGGGGCGACATGCGGCATCGGGCGCATGTCGAACGTCTCGATATCGTCGAGCGCGTCGACCAGCATGGCGTAATAATGCCCGTCCTGCCGGGTGATGACCGCACGGCGGACATGGAGCGGCATCGGCTCCAGCCCCAGCGCGCGGCGGGTGTCGACGACGGTGATGACCCGGCTGCGCAACGCGGTCAGTCCGCGAACCGAGGATTCGGCGCGGGGCACGGCCACGATCTCGCCGATATCGACGACCGAATCGACCTGATCGGCGTCGAAGACCACGCCCTGCCCGGCGATGCTGGCGATCAGGAACAGCGGCATCAGCGGCCACCCCGACGCGCATAGCCCGCCAGCGCGGCGATCAGCGCGGGTCGGTCGTAACGGTAGATGCTGTCGGTATCGGCCCGCCCGTCCCGATCGCGACGCAGGCGCACGACAGGCGCATCCGTTCCGTCGGCAGGCGACGCATCTTCCTCCATCACCAGGCGGACGGCGGGCGTCTCGTCAGCGGCAGGCCGCAGGACGCAGCGATAGCCATGCGCCTCCAGCACGGGTCGCAGGAACCGGTCCATCCACACGGCCCCCTCGCCATCGAGCAGACAGAGCGGTGCCCCCGTTCCCGCCTCGGTCGTTCCCGAATCGAGGAACAGCGCCAGCGGGTCGAGGATTTCGATGGCCCGCCCTTCCCACACCGCAACGCCAAGCACGGCGCCGCCGGTCGTCGCCGCCGCGATCTCGGCGGGCAGCTGGATGATCTCCAGCGCACAGGCCATCGCATAGGCGCATTCGGTCTCGCCATCGGTCAGCCGCAGCACCTCGACCTCGCCGCCCGCCATCGCTGCGTCCAGCGCGGCGGCGTCGACATGATGAAGCGGCATGGTCGCGCCGTCGACGATCAGCCGGGTCCGGCCGCCCGAGCGGTGCACGGCCGAGGCCGACGCCTTTTCGACGCGGTCGATCGCGCCAAGCGGAATGGCGCGGCGCGCACCGTCCAGATCCTCGAACAACAGCGCGGGGTTGGCCGCATCCTCGGCAACCGTCTCGGCCGCCGCGATCGCCTCGCGCTGAAAGCGAAGCCCCGCCGCCTGCGCCAGACCACTCCCGTCGAGCAGCAGCATGGGCAGGCCGCTGTCGGGCAGGGTCTGCCCGGCATAAAGCCCGGTGCCCATCACCGCAGGTGCTGCGGGCTTGACCACCACTTCCTCGGTGTCGAGCACATCGTCCACGCCCAGTGCATAGTCCCCCTCACGGGTGGAGACGATCACCAGCGTCGCGGGATCGCCCTCGCCGACATCCAGAAAGGGCGCGAGCGCCAGCATCGGCAGGCGACGGCCGCGCACGGTCGCGACGCGGATATCGCCGACCGGATCGATCCGCACCTGATCGCCGCGCACCTTGACGATCTCCTCGATCGCCTGGCGCGCGATGGCGAAACGCTGATCCCCCACCGCGACGACGATCGTCGACATGATCGACAGGGTCAGCGGCACCTGGATGGTGATGGTCAGGCCACGCCCCGGCCGATTGTCGAGCGCGATCCGGCCACCGACATGCTCGATATTGGCGCGCACCACGTCCATGCCGACCCCGCGCCCCGACACCGCCGAGACGGTGTCGCGGCTGGACAGGCCGGGTTCGAACACCAGCTTCAGCCTTTCGGCGGGGGTCATGCCCGCAATCTCGGTGGCCGAGCGGACATCGTTCGCCACCGCCTTGGCCGCGATGCGCCCGACATCGATCCCGGCACCGTCATCCTCGATCTCGATCAGAATCTGATTGCCCGACTGGCGCGCGGCGACGAAGATCTGGCCGGTCGGTGACTTGCCCAGGCGGCGGCGTTCGGCGGGCGTCTCGATACCATGGTCGATCGCGTTGCGGATGATGTGGACCAGCGGGTCGCGCATCATCTCGATCATCTCGCGGTCCAGGTCGACGTCCGATCCCTCGATGCGCAAGCTCACCGCCTTGCCCAGTTCGGCCGCCGTGTCGCGGACCATCCGGGGCAGCGCGGAGAACAGGCCCTCGACCTTCTGCATCCGGGTGCGGGTGACGGTCTCGCGCATATCGGCGACGGTCAGTGACAGCTGGTCGAGCGCCGCCTCGACGCGCGGGTCGAGCACAGCGTCGCGCAGCCGCCGGGCCAGTTCGTTGCGCGCCAGCACCATGTCGGACATGCCGCTCATCATCCGGTCGAGCAGATCGACGTTCAGGCGGATGCTGCGCGGCGCGGAACGGGGTGCAATGGGCGCATGCCGGGCCGGGACCATCGCCACCGGGTCCGCCACCCGCGACAATGCCGCGATCAGCGCGTCGTCATCCGAATCGTCGAGTGGAACGTCCGCCGCGATACCCTCAACGATCGCGCCGATCCGGTCGACGATCGCCAGCACCGCATCGACCAGCGCGGTATCGGGCATACGCTGACCATCGCGCGCGGCGGCCAGCACATCCTCGGCCGCATGGCTCAATCGGGCAAGGCGTGGCAGGTCCAGAAAGCCGCAGCTGCCCTTGACGGTATGGACGAAGCGGAAAATCGCATCCAGACGCGCGCGGTCGGCAGGCGCGGCTTCCCACGCGACGATCTCGCCGGACAGCGCCTCCAGCGTTTCGCGAGTCTCGGCAATGAATTCCTGCAGCAGGTCGTCCATAAATCCCCGAGGGCGTGTCCGGCTCGCCCGCCGGTCGCCCCCTCTTGCCGCCACAAGATTAAAAGGGCGTTTACCCCGCGCGGATCGCCGCCCCCAGGATCATCGTGTTGGGCGCAGGCTCGGTCACCAGGGTCATGCCGCCATGCTCGGTGGTCAGCGTATGGACCAGGAAAGCGGGTGCGGTGCGCGAGGCAAGCGGTTCGGCCCCCTGCCCCTCCATCAGGGTACGGCGGATCTCGGGATCGAGCAGGATGCGCGGCCCCTCGATCCGGATCGCGATCTCGATCGCCTCGCGGCCCGCTTCCGCACCGATATCGATCGTGCCGCCGCGCGCCAGCGCCTCGGTGGCGATCAGCGCCAGATTGACCAGGATGCGCATCGCGGGCTTGGGCAGCGACGGCGATTCGACCAGCCAGCCCAGCGTCGTGCGGCGATTGTCGACCAGCAGCCCCTCGATCGCGGCCTTGGCTTCGGCGGTGTCGACCCGGTGGGAAAAGCCACCGCCCGCGCCGAACGCCAGACGAAAGAATTTCAGCTTGTTGGCCGAAGCACGCGCGCTGTCGGCGAGCAACTCCATGCACCGCTCGCGCATCGCGGGGTCGGTTTCATCCGCGAGCAATTCCAGCCCGTTGTTCAGCGCGCCCACCGGCGACAAAAGATCGTGGCACAGTCGCGAACATAACAGGCTCGCGAAATCCACCGGGCTGACGGTCATGCAAAATCCCTCGACGAAGTTCCCCTATGTGACGCGGGTGTCAGCTCGGCGCAAGCAAGGTCGAGCGGATCGAACCGGCCATGGCGTCGGCCCGTCGCGACCGCGCGCCAGGCGGTGACCGCTTGGCCGCCCGCGATCAGCCAGATCGTGCCGTCGGGCGCGGCATCGGCGGCGTCACGGGCGGAGGGCTGGGCCAGGCCGGAGGGGTGCGAATGATAATGGCCGATCACCGCCGGGCCGCCGCCGCGCGCGGCCCGGTGCGCGGCAATCAGCGCGACCGGATCGATCTCGAAACGGTGCCAGGGCTCGTCCGAGACATTGGCGCAGGGCCGCGCCTCGACCACCATGTCCCCCTCGCCCAGCAGCAATCCGCAGACTTCGGCGCCCGGCGATGCCGCGGCCGCCGCGCGAATGACGTTCAGCATGTCGCTTGAAATCGTTACGGTCATGCCCATTTATCTAATCTATGGACCGGGGGGTTTCCATCATCGACGCGCGGATCGCGCCCACGGCGGACGGCTGGCGGTTGGACCGTGCGCTGGCCGATGCGGTGCCGACTCTGTCGCGCGAACGGCTGAAGGTGCTGATCGCCAGCGGCGCGGTGACGCGGGATGGCGTGATGGCCCGCGACCCTGCCAAGCGCGCGGCGGCGGGCGATCTGTTCCAGGTCGCCGTGCCCGCCCCGACACCCGCGCACAACGAAGCGCAGGATATTCCGCTCGTCATCGCCTATGAGGACGAGCACCTGATCGTCATCGACAAGCCCGCCGGGCTGGTCGTGCATCCGGCGGCGGGCAATCTCGACGGCACCTTGGTCAACGCGCTGCTGCACCATTGCGGCGGATCGCTCTCGGGCATCGGCGGCGTCGCGCGGCCCGGCATCGTCCACCGGATCGACAAGGACACCTCCGGCCTGATGGTCGCGGCCAAGACCGACCGCACCCATGAGGGGCTGGCCAAGCAGTTCGCGGCGCATTCGATCGACCGCCGCTACCGCGCGATCACCGGGGGCATCCCCCGCCCCGCCGACGGCACGGTCGACGCGCCGCTCGCCCGCAGCCCGCAGAACCGCAAGAAGGTCGCAATCGTGCAGGGCGGCAAGCGCGCCGTGACGCATTACCGCACCATCGAAAAGCTGAACAACGCGGCGCTGGTCGAATGCCGACTGGAGACGGGCCGGACGCATCAGGTGCGGGTGCATATGCAATCGCTGGGTCACGCCTTGCTGGGCGATCCGGTTTATGGTAGAACAAAGGGTGCTCAAAAAGCCCTGCTCGATGAACTCGATTTCCGGCGCCAAGCCCTGCACGCGGCGCATCTGGGCTTTATTCATCCCATAAGCGGTAACGCTTTGGCGTTTGAGAGCCCGATGCCGCCCGACATGCAGGAACTGTTCAGTCGGCTTCACGTATAGCAGAAGACCGCCTCGCGCCCGACGACGGGGCGAAACGGAATGACGCTCCAGAAAGGGAGATAAGGATCATGGCAAAAGGCAGCAACGTCCCGGCGACGATTCCTGCACTGGGCGGGGAGCAGTCGCTCAACCGCTATCTCGCCGAGATCAAGAAATTCCCGATCCTTGCCCCGGAGCAGGAATATATGCTCGCCAAGCGCTTTCAGGAGCATGGCGACCCGGAGGCGGCGGCGCAGCTCGTCACCTCGCACCTGCGTCTCGTGGCAAAGATCGCGATGGGTTATCGCGGCTATGGCCTGCCCACCTCCGAGCTGATCTCGGAGGGCAATATCGGCCTGATGCAGGGTGTGAAGAAGTTCGAGCCCGATCGCGGTTTCCGCCTGGCCACCTATGCGATGTGGTGGATCAGGGCCTCGATCCAGGAATATATCCTGCGGTCGTGGAGCCTGGTGAAGATGGGCACCACGGCGGCGCAGAAGAAGCTGTTCTTCAACCTGCGCCGGATGAAGTCGAAGCTCGACGCGTTCGAGGATGGTGACCTGCGGCCTGAGGACGTGACCAAGATCGCCACCGATCTGGGCGTCAACGAGGACGAGGTCATCAGCATGAACCGCCGCATGGCGATGGGAGGCGACACGTCGCTCAACGTCTCGATGCGCGAGGATGGCGAGGGCCAGTGGCAGGACTGGCTGGCCGATGACGCGCCGCTGCAGGACTCGGTCGTCGCCGAGCAGCAGGAGGCGGATGTCCGCCACGACATGCTGGTCAGCGCGATGGACGATTTGAACGACCGCGAGAAGCACATCCTGACCGAGCGTCGCCTGACCGACGATCCCAAGACGCTCGAAGAACTGAGCCAGGTCTACGGCGTCAGCCGCGAGCGCGTCCGCCAGATCGAGGTGCGCGCGTTCGAAAAGCTGCAAAAGGCGATGATGCGCATCGCCGGTGAAAAGCGGCTGCTGGCGGCCGCCTGAACAGAACCAGCCGCACCGTCCTTATCGGCGGTGCGGCCGACGTCCCATTGTCAGGGCAGCGTCAACAGCGCGGTCGCGGCGGACTTGGGATCGAACCGTTCCAATAGGGACGCGCGGATCGCGGCTGCGGTCCGGGCCACCCGGCCATGGAAGACCTCATGGCCGTCGACCATGACCCGGATAGGGCGATCAAGGTCGACCAGCTTATCGGACAGGCGCAGCGTCAGACCTTTGGGAATATTGCCGCTCAGCGCGATCGTCTGACCATCGACCTGCGCATCGATCCGGTCGCCGGCCTTCACCGCCGCCGGATCGGGGATTTGCAGCCAGTAGAAGCGATCATGCGTTACATCGTCCTGCACCCAGACAAGGCGTTTTGGCCAAGGGTTGCGGGTAAAACCGGCCATCCATGGCAGCGCCTCCGCGTCACGCCTATTCATCCAGTGCGGCAGCCCCGGATAGATGCGCGACATATGGACGTACCCGCCCGGATCGGCGGCGTGCAGCTTGTCGAGATCGGCGGTCTTTTCCGCCGCCAGACGATTGCGGTCATAGGCGCTGTCGGCGCCGCCCATGAAAATAGCGAACGGCAGATTGCGCAAGGGTAGCAGCGATGCGTCACCCGGATGCCCCGCCATCATCGCCGCCGCCGCGAATCGATCCGCCATGCGCGGTGCCAACTGCCACACACCATCGCCGCCTGCGGAATACCCCATCAGATAAACGCGATCGGGATCGACGCCGTTGACTGCCACCTCCGCATCGATCAACCGCTGGAGCAGCGGATCGATATGGCTTTCATGCCATAGATTCCAGGTGTTGGTCGGCGCACGCGGCGCGACGTACAGTCCCTCGGCGGGCTGATAGAGTTTGATCTGGTTATGCCATTGCTGTTCGTTGACCGCAGGCGCGGCATTGCCGCCGCCGTGCAGCGAAATCCACAGGCTGTGCCCGCCCTTGGGCACCGCGCCATATTCGCGATCCCCCCATTTCATCGTCTTGTCGCCGATCGTCAGCGTCTTGGCGGCGACCGCCGCCCCATATTGTGCGACGATCTGCCGCCGTCGTTCGGCCGTCAGCGCCAGAAGCGCCCGCGCCGCGCCTGCCCGACTCAGCGAATGCGTGGCGCTCTGACGCGAGACTCCGCTTCGCGCCGAGGCTGGAGCGGAAATGCCGCCGAAACAAAGGGTCAGTGCAAGGGCGGAGCAAGCGAGGCGGCGGACCATATTGGTATCATACCGATACCGCCCCACCTGTCCATCACGGGGTCACCGGATCGGCGAGTTCGGGTCCAGGCGCATATCCAGATACCGGTCCACCGACCCCATCAGCTCGGGCATTTCATGCTCGAAGAAGTGGTTGGCCTTGGGGATGGTGTCGTGATGGATGGTGATGTGCTTCTGGGTGCGCAGCTTGTCGACCAGCTTCTGGGTCGCCGCCGGGGTGGCGACCTCGTCGGCCTCGCCCTGGATGATGATGCCCGAAGAGGGGCACGGCGCCAGGAAGGTGAAGTCGTACATGTTGGCGGGCGGCGCGACCGAGATGAAGCCGCGGATTTCCGGGCGGCGCATCAGCAGCTGCATCCCGATCCACGCGCCAAAGCTGACACCCGCGATCCAGGTGGTCGAGGCTTCGGGGTGGAAGCTCTGCACCCAGTCGAGCGCCGAGGCGGCGTCGGACAGCTCGCCGATGCCGTTGTCGAACGTGCCCTGGCTCTTGCCGACGCCACGGAAGTTGAAGCGCAGGGTCGCGAACCCACGCCGCTGGAAGGTCTTGTAGAGTTCCTGAACGATCCGGTTGTTCATCGTGCCGCCCGCATTGGGGTGCGGGTGCAGGATCATGGCGACGGGCGCGCGCGGGCGCGGAGCGGGAGCGAAACGGCCTTCGAGACGGCCTTCGGGGCCGGGGAAAATAACTTCGGGCATCAAAACTCGCCGATCTGGATCGCGCTGGTGGAGCGCCGGGAACGTTGCGCTATATAGGCGGACACGCCATTTTCGCAATTGTTCGATCATTTCAGATACGGAACGAACCCTGCCCCACTTTATGCCGCGCCTTTATCTCGATCATGCCGCGACGACCCCGATGACCGAGTCGGCGCGCGCCGCACTGGCGCAGGGGTGCGCGCATTGGGCCAATCCGTCTTCCCCCCATGCCGAGGGGCGTGCCGCGAAACGCATGCTGGAGGATGCCCGTGCCGCCATCGCACGGTCGCTCGGTTGGAAGCATGAGCTGCTGTTCACCAGCGGGGCGAGCGAGTCGCTGTCGATCGCGCTGACCCGCACCATGGCGGAGCGGCGCTTCGTCGGGGCGATCGATCATGACGCGGTGCTGCGCGCGGCGCCGGATGCGATCGTCATGCCGGTCGGGCCGGATGGCATACTCCGCCTGCCCGACCTGAGCGGCCCGCGCAGCGTCGTGACGGTGCAATGGGCCAATAGCGAAACCGGCGTGCGCCAGCCCATCGCCGAACTGGCCGAGGCGATCCATGACGCCGGCCATATCCTGCTGGTCGACGCGGCACAAATGCCCGCAGGGGCCGACCCCGAGGTGATCGACCATGCCGATCTCGTCGCCCTGTCGGCGCACAAGCGCGGCGGTCCGCCGGGGATCGGCGCGCTGTTGGTCCGCGACCTGGCGCTGCTTGCCCCGACCGGCGGGCAGGAGCGCGGCTATCGCCCCGGCACCGAGAATATGCCAGGCGTGCTGGGCTATGCCGCCGCGCTGGCCGAGGCAGAGCCGGATCATAGCGATCTGCGCGCGCATTGCGACGATGCCATCCGCCGTTCAGGCGGCATCGTCGTGGCCGATACCAGCCGCCGCCACCCCGCCATCGCCAGCTATCACATGCCCGGCAAGCCATCGGCGGCGCAGTTGATCCAGTTCGACCTCGCGCACATCTCCGTCTCGGCGGGCAGCGCGTGCGCCAGCGGCAGTCTCAAGCCCAGTCACGTCCTGTCCGCGCTCGGCTGGAGCGTCGAGGCGGGGCGCGAGGTGGTGCGGGTCAGCTTCGGCCGAACGACCACGCGCGAGGATGTGGACCGCTTCGTTACCGCCTGGCGCGCCATCGCGCGGGGCAGGCGTGCGGCATGATCTATCTCGACTATCAGGCGACGACCCCGCTCGCCCCCGAAGCGTTGAAGGCGATGCTCCCCTGGCTGGAGCAAGGCCATGCCAATCCCCATTCCCCCCACCGGGCCGGGCGACAGGCGCGCGCCGCGGTGGAGGTGGCCCGCGATCAGGTGGCGGCGCTGCTGCCCCCCGGCGGGCGGGTGGTCTTCACCAGCGGCGCGACCGAGGCGTTGAACTGGGCGATAAAGGGGAGCAGCGGCGGCATCGTCACCACCGCGATCGAACATGCCGCGGTGCTCGACACCGCCGCCGCGACCGGACGGCCGCTGACCGTGCTGCCGGTCGATGGCGAAGGGCTGGTCACGCCGGAGCCGATTGCGGCGGGTGTCGGGCTGGTCGCCGCCATGCTGGTCAACAACGAGGTCGGCACGGTCCAGCCCATTGCCGAACTGGCCGAGCAGGCCCATCGCGCGGGCGCCTGGATGCTGTGCGACGCGGTTCAGGGCTATGGCCGCATGGCGATCCCGGAAACGGTCGACCTCGTCGCCATCTCGGCGCACAAGATCTACGGTCCCAAGGGGATCGGCGCGCTGTGGATCAGGGACGGCATCGCCCTGCCCTCGCTCCTGCATGGCGGCGATCAGGAAGGGGGACGCTCGGGGACGCTCAGCCCTGCGCTATGCGCCGGGTTCGGCACGGCGGCGAAGCTGATGGCGGCGCGCGCGGATGACGACGCCGCGCATGTCGAGCGGCTCTGGTCGCGCGCGATCGCGCGACTGGGTTCCGGCTGGATACTCAACGGATCGGTCGAACAGCGCTATCACGGCAACCTCAATGTCCGCCGCGACGGGCTCGACGTCGCACGGCTGATGTCGGATTGCCGCGACATCGCCTTTTCAGCCGGGAGCGCCTGTGCCAGCGGATCGGGACGCCCCAGCCATGTCCTGACCGCGCTCGGCCTGAGCGAGCGGCAGGCAAAATCCTCGATCCGGATCGGTTTCGGGCGCTATACCACGGAGACCGAACTGGCCGACGCGATCGAGCGGATCAACGCCGCCGCCAAGGCGCAGCGGCCATGATCGCGCTGACCTTCATCGCCGCCGATGGCACCGCCACGTCGACGGATGGCGTGCCCGGCGAAACGCTGCTTCGCGCCGGGCAGCGCACCGGGCAGCCGCTGGAGGGCACCTGCGGCGGCCAGATGGCGTGCGCGACCTGTCATGTCCTGATCGACCCGGTTTTTCTTGCGCGCCTGCACGCCCCATCGGCGGAGGAAGAGGACATGCTCGACCTCGTCCCCGATGCCACCCGGTTCAGCCGTCTGGCCTGCCAGATCATGCTGGGCGAGGAATTGGACGGGCTGGTCGCCCGATTACCATGAACATTCGATAACAGGTAAGTTCAGGCATCCATCATCAGCGATTCGGCATTCTTTCCTCATGCTCGCCACCGGGCGGGTTTCAAACGGGAGTATGCGTCATGAAACTTCTTACTGTGATGGGAGCGGGCCTGATCGCCGTTGCGGGGCTCTCCGCCGCCACGCCCGCCGCCGCCGCGCCGCATGGACCGCACGACCGCTGGGGTCCGGGACCGGGCCGGGGTCCGGGTTGGGATCATGGGCCTGGCTGGCATCATCGCGGTCCCGGTCGGGATCGTGGCCCTGGTTGGCATCACGGGCCGGGCCGTGGCCCGCGTTGGGATCGTGGCCCCGGCTGGCGCGGCCATGGCTATGGCCGTCCCCGCGTGACCTGCCGCTGGGTGCGCACCTGGGACGGTCCGCAGCGTCGATGCTTCAACGTCTATCGCTGATCTAAAGTTCGTCACGGACGGAGCCGGTGGGATAAGGGCTTGATCCCCCGGCTCCGCTTCGCCATATGCGCGGCGGGAGTCGGGCGGACGTAGTCGTCGCCAACCCGGTCAGGTCCTGACGGAAGCAGCCGTAACGATTTCGCTGCGGGTCGTTCCGGCTCCCACCCTCCGCACATTTTCAGCACCATTGTCCGGTACGCGATCGGCGTATCCGTTGATGACGCCGCGTGCACGAGCCCCTATGTTGGTCGGCGATGATTTGCCTCTCCCCGACCTGTCCCACCCGTCATGGCTGATTCGTTTGACCTGGGCGAACCGCCCCAGCCTGCCAAGGCCGAAGCCTACCGCGTCCTCGCGCGCAAATACCGGCCGCAGACCTTCGAGGCGCTGATCGGGCAGGACGCGATGGTCCAGACGCTGGGCAACGCGATCAAGCGCGACCGGCTGGCCCATGCCTTTCTGATGACCGGCGTGCGCGGGGTCGGCAAGACCTCGACCGCGCGGCTGATCGCCAAGGCGCTGAACTGCATCGGTCCCGACGGCACCGGTGGCCCGACGATTTCCCCTTGCGGCGTCTGCGAGCCCTGCCGCGCCATCGCCGAAGGTCGCCATATCGACGTGATCGAGATGGACGCCGCCAGCCATACCGGCGTCGACGACGTGCGCGAGATCATCGAGGCGTCGCGCTATGCGGCCGTCTCCGCACGATTCAAGATCTACATCGTCGACGAAGTCCACATGCTCTCCAAGAACGCCTTCAACGCGCTGTTGAAGACGCTGGAGGAGCCGCCTGCGCATGTGAAATTCCTGTTCGCCACGACCGAGGTCAACAAGGTCCCGATCACCGTCCTGTCGCGCTGCCAGCGGTTCGACCTGCGACGGATCACGGCGGACAAGCTGGCTGCGCATTTCGCCGATATCTGCGTCAAGGAAGGCGTCACCGCCGAGGACGAGGCGCTGATGCTGGTTGCCCGCGCGGCGGAAGGCTCGGCGCGCGACGGCCTGTCGATCCTCGATCAGGCGATCGCCCATGCCGATCTGGAGGGCGGCGGCGTCACCGCACAGGCCGTGCGCGAGATGCTCGGTCTGTCGGATCGTGGCGCGGTGCGCGACCTGTTGGGGCTGATCCTGAACGGCGACGGCGCGGGGGCGCTCGCCTCGCTGCGGCGGCAATATGATTATGGCGTCGATCCGCAATCGGTGCTGCGGTCGCTGTTGGAGACGGTGCACGGCATCACCCTGACCAAGGTCGGCACGCCGCCTGACGCCGCGCAACCGTTGGAAGAACGCGCCGCGCGGGAGGAATGGGCCGGTGCGCTCAGCTTCCCGGCGCTGCACCGGCTGTGGCAGCTGTTCCTGAAAGGCCATGACGAAGTCGCGCGCGCCGCGCTGCCCATCGAGGCGGCGGAGATGGCGTTGCTGCGGGCGATCCATGCCTCGACCCTGCCCGATCCGGGCGACCTGGCACGGCAGATTCGCGACGGCGGGGTAGCGGCCCCCAATGCGCCGGCGGTGACCCAAGCCGCGCCCGCCGCCCCGGCCCCCGTCGCCATCGCGGCGCCGGCCGAGCCCGAGCCGCCCAAGCTGCCCGACAGCTTCGTCGCGATGATCGACCGGCTGGACGATATGGGGCAACTGGCCTTGGCCGCACGGTTGCGCCACGGCGCGCGTCTCGTGCGTTATACTCCCCCGGACGTCGTGTTCAGCGGATCGCGCCCCATCGCAGCCGATACGCTGAGCGAGTTGGTGGCGGCCTTGAAGGCCTCGACTGGGCAGGTCTGGCGCATCACGCTGGAGGATGTGCCCGGCCAGCCGACGCTGCACGAGCAGCAGGTCGCCGCCGAGGAAGCGATCAAGACCGCCGCGTGGGAGTCGGACATGGTCCGCGCCGCCCGCGAGGCTTTCCCCGAGGCCGAATTGATGGAATGGCCTGGCAAACGCAGTGTGAACGGAGCATGATGTGAAGAATCTCGACGAAATCCTGGCGATGGCCCAGAACGTCCAGAACGAGCTGGAAAAGGCCCAGGCCAATCTCGACACGATCGAGGTCGAAGGGGTCTCGGGCGGCGGCCTGGTCAAGGTGAAGGCCTCGGCCAAGGGCCGGATCATCGGCATCACCATCGACGATTCGCTGATGCAGCCCTCGGAAAAGGGCATACTGGAAGATCTGCTGGCCGCCGCGATCAACGACGCGCGGACCAAGGCAGATGCCGCCTCGGGCAGCGAAATGTCGAAGATGACCAGCGGCCTGTCGCTGCCGCCGGGGTTCAAGCTGCCCTTCTGATCCGGTCCCGTCGTTTCGGGAACGGTATGGCGGCCATGGCGTTGCTTCCCCCACACATAAAGGAGGGAATGTCATGGCCGACGAACGTGTAACCGAAACCTACGGCACCCAACAGCCGCACACCACGGTGATCGAACGCCGCAGCGGTGGCGGCGGCATGGCGATCGCCATCGTCCTGCTGATCGCGGTGCTGGTCGGCGGCTTCTATCTGTTCAGCCGGGGCGGCGCGGAAAACCGCCGCGATGCGGCCGTGACTTCTGCGGCCAAGAGCGTCGGCGATACCGCCAAGAAGGCGGGCGACGCGATTTCCGGCGACGGGAAGTAATGGACGCGGGCTTCGTCGCTTGCGGCGAGGCCCTCCCCCATCCCCTCCCGCCTGCGGGAGGGGTGCGCTCCTTGGCGAGCGTCCTGCGCCTGCCGTGCGTTAGAGCGGGATGACATGAGCTGGATTTGTCATTGCGAGCGTAGCGAAGCAATCCAGAGCGTCTTGCCCGGACACTGGATTGCTTCGCTACGCTCGCAATGACGGATTGGGTCAAACTGACGTCATCCTGCTCTAAATGAACCGATCGCCCACCCCAGGCACGCCCCTCCCGCAGGCGGGAGGGGATGGGGGAGGGAGAGGTGTCTCACCGAGACCGCCCCCCTACCGAATACAGGCATCCAATCCCTGCCGTCGCACCACCCCGACATAACGCGCGATCACATTGCCATGCTTGCGCACGAACCCGGTCGGCGCCACCGCTGCGCGCTTCTTCGGGAGCGGCAGGACAGCGGCGATCCGTGCTGCTTCGGTCGGCGACAGGTGCGAGGCGTCATGCCCGAAATAGCGCATCGCCCCGGCATTGGCGCCATAGGTGCCGATGCCCGTCTCGGCGATGTTGAGATAGACCTCCATGATCCGCCGCTTGCCCCAGAGATGCTCGATCAGGAAGGTGAACCACGCCTCGAACGCCTTGCGGATATAGCCGCCATTCTGGAACAGGAAGGCGTTCTTCGCCGTCTGCTGGCTGATCGTCGAGCCGCCGCGTATCCGCCCGCCCTTGGCATTGCGCGCGGCCGCACTCGCCATCGCCTTGAAGTCGAACCCGCTGTGCGAACAGAAGCGCGCATCCTCGCCCGCGATCGCGGCGCGTGCCATGTTCGGGTCCATCTCGGACAAGGGCATCCAATCCTTGGTTACGCCATGCCCGCCAATCACGTCGCCCAGCATGGTGAAGGTGATCGGCGGCGGCACGAAGCGATAGATGCCGACCCAGACGACACTGACGATCACAAAGGCGAGCACGGCCTTCAGGGCCCAGCGAGCGATGCGGAACATGGGCGCGGTCCTTAGCGGGGTTTGGAGCGCAGGTCACGGACCACGACACATTGGTCAAGGCCCTGTCCCCCGGCAAAGGCCGGGGAACAGGGAACTACAAAATCCAGATCAGCACATTCCCCACCAAGACCACCGCCATCACCAGCATCAGCGCTCCTTTACGCCGATCCCCGCGCCGGATCGTCACGACACCGCCCGCGACGCACGCAAACGCCGCCAGCATCGCGATCCCCGGCGCGGCCTGGGCGATCGACTCCATCAGCCCGCCAGCACCCGCGCATAGGCGGCGCGGTCGACATTGCCGCCGGACAGCAGAACCAGCATCCCGTCCTCCGCCGCAACCTTGCCCGCGAGCAGCGCGGCCAGCGCCACCGCCCCGCCCGGCTCCACCACCAGCCTGAGTTTCTCGGCGGCGAAGCGTTGTGCCGCCGCCACCTCGGCCTCGCTCACCGCGACGCCCTCCGCGCCGCGCCGGGCCAGCACCTCGAAGGTCAGGGGCGACACCCGCGTCGTCTGGAGCGAGTCGCATGCGGTTGGTGGCGGATTGTCGCCCACCGGCTCGATCCACCCCGCCTCCAACGAGCGACGCATATCGTCCCAGCCCTCGGGCTCGACCACCGTCACCCGCGCCTTGAGCAACGCCAGCGCCAGGCCGGATGCCAGCCCGCCGCCCCCGCACGGCGACACGACATGGGCGGGTGCGCCAAGACCCAGCGCCGCCATCTGCGACGCCGCCTCGATCCCGGCCGAGCCCTGCCCTTCGATCACCCAGGGGTCGTCGAAGCTGGGCACCAGCGTCGCCCCCCGCGCCTCAGCGAGTCGCCGGGCGATCAGTTCGCGGCTTTCGGTCGCCCGGTCATAGTCGACGATCTCCGCGCCCAGCGCGAGCGTGCCCTCACGCTTCGACGGCGGTGCATCGGCGGGCATCACGATCGTCGCGGCGATCCCCAGCCGCCGCGCGGCCCAGGCGATTCCCTGCGCATGATTGCCCGACGAGAACGCAACGACGCCGCGGCCCCGCGAAACCTCGTCCAAAGCGGTTAACCGGTGCCAGGCGCCGCGCAATTTGAACGCGCCGATCGGCTGCAGGGATTCGGCCTTGAACGCCACCATCTTCCCTTTGATATTCAAGGGAAATATCGGCGATGGCGGCAGGATGCGGGCGATCTTTTCGGCCGCGTCCCGGACCCCTGCTTTGGTCGGTTGTCTTAAGATTGTCACTTTTTATCTCCGACGCCCTCTCTACCGCTTTACAATCGAAAAAGCGGACCCTATTTCGCGCCTCCGCTGCCCCATGGGACTTCCAACCGCAAGGCAGCTTTTTGTCACCGTATGCCGTCAGGCAATTGGAGGTCCCTTGAGTTGCACCAGAATCATCGCGCGCTGGGGCTAGCTGCCCACTCGACCGCCGTCCCCTCCAATTTGGAGCGCGGCATCGACATCGCCAAGCGTCGTCCGGCTGATCCGGTCACGCTGCTTCGCCCGCACGCCGCTGCGCGCGCTGCCCGATTCTTCGTCGAGAAGTTTCCGGGCCGCCCGATGTATGCGGTGAAGGCGAATCCGTCTGCGGATCTGATCCAGATCCTGTGGGACAATGGCATCACCCATTTCGACACCGCCTCGATCGCGGAAGTTCGTCTGGTGAAGTCGGTCGTACCGCAGGCCGTCTGCTGCTTCATGCATCCGGTGAAGTCGGAAGAGGCGATTGCCGAGGCCTATTTCACGCACGGCGTCCGCACCTATTCGCTCGACTGCCTGGAAGAGCTGGAGAAGATCGTCCGCGCCACGAACGGCGCGACCGACCTGACCCTGTGCGTCCGCATGCGCGTGTCGTCCGAATATGCCAAGCTGAGCCTGGGATCGAAGTTCGGCGTCAGCCTGGAAGAGTCGAAGGACCTGCTGATCGCGACCCGTCAGGTCGCCGATGCGCTGGGCATCTGCTTCCATGTCGGCAGCCAGACCATGACCCCCGACGCCTATTCGGCGGCGATGGAGCGGGTGCGTGCGGCGATCGTCGCGGCGGCCGTCACGGTCGACGTGATCGATGTCGGCGGCGGCTTCCCCTCGGCCTATCCGGGCATGACCCCGCCGCCGCTGGAGCGTTTCTTCGAGACGATCCACCGCGCGTTCGAGAGCCTGCCGGTGTCCTATTCGGCCGAACTCTGGGCCGAGCCGGGCCGGGCGCTGTGCGCGGAATATTCGTCGGTCGTGGTGCGTGTCGAGCGTCGTCGCGGCAACGAGCTGTACATCAATGACGGCGCGTACGGCGCGCTGTTCGATGCGGCGCATATCGGGTGGAAGTATCCGGTCCAGCTGCTGCGCGAGCCGAGCTCGGACGCGCGCGACATGGACTTCAGCTTCTGGGGTCCGACCTGCGACGATCTCGATTTCATGCAGGGTCCGTTCCCGCTGCCCGCGGACACGAATACCGGCGATTATTTCGAGATCGGGATGCTCGGCGCGTATGGCCAGGCCATGCGCACCCAGTTCAACGGCTTCACCTGTCACGAGTTCGTCGTGACCGACGACGAGCCGATGTTCTCGGTGTACCGCGACGAGGTCGAGCAGGTCCTTCCGGCCAACGTCGTCAAGCTGTAACCCAGCGACACTAGCACGCCTTTATCCCCTCTCGCTTCGGCGAGGGGGGAATGGGGTGGCATTGCGGTTTCGACCGCGATAAGGCCCCTTCCCATACCCGTTCCCGCACATGCCGCAGGACCGGGCCAGCCGGGTTACCGCGTCCCCAATAACGACGACGGCTTCTCGATGATGATGGAACCATCATGACCGACACGATCAACGACAACCGCAAGGCCGAGCTGCTCTCCAGCGTGGTCGAGCATATCGACATCACCAAGTTCGACGCCCGCCCGATCATCGATTCGATGGGCAAGATGAGCTTCACCAGCCGCGACCTGGCGCGCGCGACCGGCATCTACAACCAGATGCTGGCCGACAAGGACTGCTCGATCTTCCTCGTCATCGCGGGTTCGACCTCGGCGGGCGGCTGCATGGACCTCTATGCCGAGCTGCTGCGCTCGAACATGATCGACGGTGTCGTCGCGACCGGCGCGTCGATCGTCGACATGGATTTCTTCGAGGGCCTGGGCCACAAGCATTACCAGGCGCTGGAAGTGCCGGACGACAACACGCTGCGTTCGCTCTACATCGACCGCATCTACGACACCTATATCGACGAAGAGCAGCTGCAGGACTGCGACCACACGATCGGCAAGATCGCCGACTCGCTGGAGCCGAAGCCCTATTCGAGCCGCGCCTTCATCCGCGAGATGGGCAAGTATCTGGCCGAGCACGGCAAGAAGGAGAACAGCCTCGTCAAGCTCGCCTATGAGCATGACGTGCCGATCTTCTGCCCGGCCTTCGTCGATTCGTCGGCGGGCTTCGGTCTGGTGAAGCATCAGGTCGAGCGCGCCAAGGAAGGCAAGCCGTACATGGTGCTCGACGCCATTGCCGACTTCCGCGAACTGACCGACATCAAGATCAAGGCGGGCACCACCGGCCTGCTGATGATCGGCGGCGGCGTGCCGAAGAATTTCATCCAGGATACCGTGGTTTGCGCCGAAATCCTGGGCCATGACGATGTCGAGATGCACAAGTACGCGGTGCAGATCACCGTCGCCGACGTGCGCGACGGCGCCTGCTCGTCCTCGACGCTGAAGGAAGCGGCAAGCTGGGGCAAGGTGGACACGGCCCTCGAACAGATGGTATTCGCCGAAGCTGGTTCGGTCATGCCGCTCCTCGCCTCGGACGCGTATCACCGCGGCCATTGGCGTGAGCGCGCCAAGCGTCGTTGGGGAGCGATTTTCGACTAATGTTTGAATTCTTCGAACGGGAGCAGCTTGCCTATATCATAATTGGGGCAGTGCTGCTGTCGGGTCTGGCTTTCGCCATCCCCTATAGCCGTCGACGCAAGCGCGAAAAGCTGCGCCGGCGCGGGATCAAGAAATACGGCCACTGATCGGGGGCGGGACCATATAGGTCCCGCCCTTTTTCATGCACCCGCTTTTCGCTTGATCGCCGCACGCCGCCCCGGCACCCTCGTCCGGCATAGCGCTATCAGGCGCTGAGGATGAGAGGATGCAAGTGATCGATCGACGCTCCCTGATCGGGGCCATGGCGACCGTGCCGCTGGCCACCCGCGTTGCCGCACAGGCCGCACCCGCCACGCCCGCAGCCATGACGCCCTGGCCACCCGCCGAGCATTTCCCGCTCTGGCCCGGCCGTCCGCCCGGCGCGCGCGCCACGCTGCCTACGCCCAATCCGTCGATGAACGGCCCTGCCGGGCGCAAGGAATTGTGGCTACGCGGCACCGCCAATCCGATCGTCGCGGTCTTTCGCCCCCAGCGTCCCGATGGACGAGCGGTGCTGACCATCCCCGGCGGCGGCTATGGCTTCGTATCGATCCAGAATGAGGGGATCGATGTCGCCAAGACGCTCAACCCGCACGGCATCACCGTATTCGCGCTATCCTATCGCCTGCCGTCCGAGGGGTGGGACGATCAGGCCAATGTGCCGCTTCAGGATGCGCAGCGTGCGATGCGGCTGATCCGCGCCCATGCGGGACGCTATGGCATCGACGCCGCCAATCTGGGCATCGTCGGCTTCTCCGCAGGCGGGCATCTCGCCGCCTCGCTGACCGTGGGTTATGACGACAAGGTCTATACGCCCGTGGATGCCGCCGACCGGCAATCGGCCCACCCACGCTTTTCTGGCCTGGTCTATCCGGTCGCGAGCCTGTCGACGCCGAATACCCATCCCGGCTCGCGCGACAATCTGCTCGGGCCCAATCCCGATCCCGCAACCAAAGCGCGCTACGACACGCCGCGCCGGATCAATGCGAATACGCCGCCGCTCTTCCTGGTCCATGCGGTCGATGACGGGCTGGTGCCGCTCGACCAGTCGATCGACGTGTTGACCCAGGCGCGCGCCGCCAAGGTGCCGGTCGAGGCGCATTTCTTCGAAAAGGGCGGCCATGGTTTCGGCGCACTCAGCGCGCCCGAGGGCTCACCCGAGCGGCTATGGCCCGACCTGTTCGATCGCTGGATCACACAGACGTTGAAGTCGTAGTAACATCCTCCCCTGCAAGGGGAGGGGGACCAGCGAAGCTGGTGGAGGGGTGTCCTCGCTAACCGCAATATCCCTCCGTCAGCCCTGCGGGCTGCCACCTCCCCTTACAGGGGAGGAATCATGCGAAGAGCCGCTTCAGGCTCCGTTCCAGCATCAGCATCTGCCACAGGGTCCGGCCATGCTCGGCTCGGCTTCCGCGGTGGTCGCTCGCGATCCGGCCCAGTTCGGCCAGGTCGAACCAGCCCGTCTCGCGCAGCAGCCCGGATTTCTCCAGCCGGGCCGCCTCATCCGCCAAAGCCCCCCGGAACCAGGCGCTGATCGGCGTCACGAACCCCATTTTGGGGCGATAGAGAATATCGCGCGGCAGATAGGGCTCCAGCGCCTTCTTCATCAGCCACTTGCCCTGCCCCCCGCGCAACCGCATCGCAACGGGCAGGCGCGCGGCATATTCGACCAGCCGGTGATCGAGCAACGGCTCGCGCGCCTCCAGACCGACCGCCATCGACATACGGTCGGTCTTGGTCAGGATATCGCCGGGCAGCCAGATCTTCAGATCGGCATATTGCACCCGGTCCATGGCATCGCGCGCGGGCGCGTCGCGCATCGCGGCGATGTAGCGATCCTCCGCCCGGTGCCCGCCCAGCGCCGCCTTCGCCTCCGCCGAAAAGAGCCGCGCCCGCGCCTCGGGCCCGGTCACGCCGACCGCAAGGGCATAGGCCTCCGCCCCGTCCATCCCCAGCGCCAGCAGCGTCGTCTTGGCGCGCAGGGGACGCGGGGCCCAGTCGGCCTTAGGATAGAGGCGGCCGAGCGTTCCGAACAGGCCCCGGCGAAACTCCCCCGGGAACAGACCGCGCACCCGCTCCTCGCCCGCATGGAAGACATGACGGCGATAGCCCGCCAATATTTCATCCGCGCCGTCGCCCGCCAGCGCGACCGTGACATGCTCGCGGGTCATTTCGCACAAGCGATAGGTCGCCAGCGCCGAGGCATCGGCAAAGGGCTCGTCGAACTGCGCGACCAGCGTGTCGATCAGCGTGAAGTCGTCGGCACGGACCACCCGCTCGCTATGATCGGTGGCGAAGCGCTGCGCGATGGTGCGCGCATAGCCGCGTTCGTCATGCCCCGCTTCCTCGAAACCGATGGTGCAGGTGCGCACGGCGCGTGGACTAGCCTCCGCCATCAGTGCGACCACGCCAGAGCTGTCGACCCCGCCCGACAGGAACGCGCCCAGCGGCACGTCGGCGACCATACGGCTGACCACGCCTTCGCGCATCCGGGCGAGCAGTCCTTCGCCCAATTGCGCGGCCGATCCGCTTTCGCGGTTCGAAAAGTCGACATCCCACCATCGGCGTGGCCGGGAGATGGGGCGCCCACGCTCGATCAGCAGGAAATGCCCGGCGGGCAGCTTGTGGACGCCCGCGACGATGCTGGCGTCGTCGGGGACATAGCCGAACGCCAGATAATCCTCGACCGCGCGGATATCGGGCCGCCGCCGGAACAGCGGGTGCGCGAGGATGCCCTTCATCTCCGACGCGAAGGCGACCGCGCCATCGGGCAGTTCCGCCCAGTGCAGCGGCTTCACCCCCAGCCGGTCGCGCGCCAGGAACAGCGCCCCCGCCTTGGCGTCATGAACGGCAAAGGCGAACATGCCGACCAGCCGATCGAGCATGGCAGGGCCCCAATGCCGCCAGCCATGCAGCAGCACCTCGGTATCGCCATCGGTGTGGAACACTGCGCCCTTGGCCCGCAATTCCTCCCGCAGCTCGCGATAATTATAGATTTCGCCGTTGAAGCAGACCGCCACCTCGCCATCGACCATCGGCTGGGGCGAGCCCGCCACATCGATGATCGACAGCCGGGCATGGGCGAAGCCGACGCCGGGCGCGGTCCATACCCCCTGCCCGTCCGGCCCGCGATGCGCCTGCGCACCGATCATCGCACGCAGCCGTGCGGGGTCGACCGGCTTGGGCGTGGCGGGATGGAAGAGACCGGCAATACCGCACATGGGGGGTCAGCGCTGTCCCGTCAGACGATCGGCAAAGGCATCGATCGGGCCCAGCGCGCGGACAAAGGCCTTGATCGCGCGCGGGTCGTCGCCTTCGCTCGAGACGTGCACCGCCACCGCCGTCTGGCGCTGTCCCAGCAACCGGGCCTTCATCGTTTCCAGTTTCACGCGCCGCATATCCGGGGTCAACCTATTGCCGATCCGATACCAGGTCGCAACGTCGCGCTCGACCGGCTGGCCGTTCGGTCCGGCCGTGGTCATCCGCATGGCGTCGCCGCCCGCGATGCGGCCGAGATCGGCGACGCGAATCCAGCGATCATCCTCGTGCAGCACGCCGGTTCCGAACGCACCCAGCTTGCCGCCCTCGCGCTGGCGGGCGAAGACGCCGACCGCCAGATCGACCTGATGCCCGTCCCCATCGCGATAGCTGCGCAACAGCACCGCATCCGCGCCCGGATAATGGGGTTGCCACGCCGTCACCTGCTGCGTCGGCATCCAGCCCGGCACATCGGGCAATGTCATATGCGCGGGCAGGCTCGCCGCGCGCGAACCGGCAAAGCTGCTCCAGCTGGGGAACAGCGCCGAGATCGCCACCGCCAGGATCGCGGCGAGCAACGGATCGATCCGGCGGCGCGGCATGGCGGAGAGGCTGGCGGGGGCGAAGGCAGGATCGTCAGGCGCGCGATCGAAGAACTGCCACCCGATCGCCAGCACCGCCGCCATCACGATCGCAAAGAAGACCCAGCCGAAGACGATATGGTCGAACCCGCCCGCCACCTCGATTGAGGTCTTGTCGGCGGCGAAGATCGTCCCCCAGGCGCGCACGCCATTGGCGAGCACCGGCACGATCAGCGAGACGATCATGAAGATCGCCCGCCGCCAGGGCGAACGGAAACACAGATTGGCGACGAGCGCGGCGAAGGCGACCATGGCCAGCACGAACTTCGACCCCGAACAGGCCTCCGCCACCTCGAACCAGTAACGTCCCGCATGGATCAGCACGCCGTCGGCCGAGGCGGGAATGCCGCTCCAGTCGAGCAGCGGCATGACGATCGATACGGTGATCTGCTGAAGCGGCTTTTCCAGCTCCGCCCCGAACGGCACCAGGAACCAGGCATAGGCGAGCGGGAACAACATGCCCCGTGCGACCATCGGGCCCAGCAGCGCGATGACCGCCCCCTCCAGCATCGCGATCAGGCCCAGCTGGCGAATCAACGCCACGGTCGCCGACTCGCCCAACAGCCAGAGCAGGCCGCCCCCGCCCACGACGAACAGCCCCGGCCACCAGGCGGTGGGGGTCAGTTGCGAAAGCTCTGCGCGGCGCTGCCAGATCAGCCAGCCGACGACCGGCCCGATGAACAGGCAATGGCCATAGGTGGTGCTGGTCCACCAGATATCGGCCAGATGCGCGGCGTCGCTGCGGAACAGCAGCAGGATGAACAGCCCCGCCCCCGCCAGCAAGGCCAGGTGATAGGCCCAGCGCCCCTGCCCCGGAACCGACGCCGCCTGTTCCCCGGTGTTCGGCATGTCCCCTGCGGTCACGATGTGATATCCCCCAGCAATCGGTCGAGCGGTGCCAGTCGCGCCCCCCAGTCATAGCGTTCCAGCACCCGCGCCCGCGCCGCCGGATTGTCGGCCGGACCGTTCAGCGCAGCGATGACCCGGTTGGCAAAGTCGCGGTCGTCGCCCGCCACCATGATCGTACCGCCATGGTCGATCCCTTCCGCCGCCGCAACCGACGCGACGACCGGCCGCGCCATGGCCATGGCCTCCAGCAGCTTGTTCTGGATACCGCGCGCCAGATCGAGCGGGGCGACGCAGACGGCGGCACGGGCCAGCCAGATGCGGGTGTCGGGCACTTCGCCGGTCACGATCACCGCCTCGCTGGCCAGCCGCCGCACCGCCGGGGTCGGCGCGCGGCCGACGATCGCGAAGCGGGCCGCCGGACAGGCGTTGCGAATGAGCGGCAGGATATGCTCGGCAAAGCGCGTCACCGCATCGATATTGGGGCGATAATCCATTTGCCCGGTAAAGACGATCAGCCGCCCCTCGCCCATATCCGGATCGACGGCAGCGGGGTCGTAGCGGCTTGCATCGATGCCATTCTCGACCGCCAGGATATTGCCCCGTCCACCGCCGGAGCGGAACAGCGCCGCCTCCGCCTCGCTGACGAACAGGGTCGCCGCGACCGACTGGGCGACCTGCCGTTCATAGCGGCCGAGCAGGCGGGCTTCGTGGTTCAGGACGGATCGCATCCCGGCCTTGGCCGTCAGCGCCAGGCTCGCGAACTTGGCGGAGTCGACATCGACCATATCCATGATCGTCGGCTCGCCCCCCCGATACTGCGCCATCTGACCCGAGAAGATATAGGTCACCGCGGGTCGGTGGCGCGCCCGCACCTGTGCCACCGCGTGCGCCATGCCGGGATGGGCAAAGGCGGTCAACGAAATGGGCTTGCCCGTCGCCAGCGCCTGTAGCGCGGCAAGCGGCATCGGCTTGGTACGGCGCAGGATGTGATGGCTGGCGAGTTCGGCCTGAAGCTCGGGCGGAAGCTGCTCCTCGGCGTCCTGCTCGGCAAAGGCGCAGAGATGGACCCGCCAATGGCGTGCCAGATGGCGCAGCACATGATAGCTGCGGATCTTGTCACCGCGATCGGGGGGAAAGGGCGCCCGGTGCGCGAGGAACAGCAGGTCCTTCAACCCAGCCCCCTTCATCCCAGCCCCCGTGCGATCGGCGGCCCGACGATCCGCGCCACCGGGACCGGCAGGCGCTTCCACAGCGCGATCATCAGCGCATATTTGGGGTTGAGCGGGTTGATCGCACGTGGCCCATGGACGCTGCGGCTGGCATAGACCAGCGGCTGCCCCTCGAACCCCCAATTCTTCTTGAAGGCCGCCGCGCCCGTCCCGACCTTCGACCGACCGAAATCGAAATGGTGGCAGCCGCGCTGGCGGGCATGGCGCATCAGCGCGAAATACATCAGGTCGTTGGCGCGCAGGCCCCGCGCCGCCTTTGTCCCCCCGCCCCAATAGGGATAGACGGTGCCGCCATGATAAAGGTTGAGCACACTCGCCACGGCACGGCCCTGATGCCGGACGGTCAGGATATCGGCGTCGAGCCGCGCAACCGCCTCGCGAAACAGCTTCGCCGGAAAGACCGGCGTACCGAGATTGCGGACGGACTCGGCATAGACGCGGTAATGCTCGGCCAGCATTGCCGGGTCACGGCCGGTGACGACCTCCAGATCCTGCGCCAGCGCCTTGCGCAGTTCGGCGCGCTGCTTGCGAGGAATGGCCTTCATCTCGGCCTCGTCATCCGCCGCGATCGGCCGGACAAAGCCCAAATAGCTCTCCCCATCCGCCGTCCAGCCGTCGGGCACCGGTCCGCCGCGCAGTTCGACCGACTCGATCCCCTTCTCGCCCGCCAGGCTCCAGGCCGCCTCGGCCAGCGCCGCGACACCTTCGCCCAGCACGCCGCCATCGACGCCGAAGCCGGTCGATACCATCGCCGCCCCGAACAGGGGGGAGCGTATCTCGCTCAGCGGCAGGACGCCGACGATCGCCCCGTCCGCGTCCTCGGCGACCAGATAATGCGCCGTCTGACCGCAGCCCCCGGCCCCGGCCTTCAACCAGCCGGTCAGATGGAAGGGCGTACCCTCCGCTTGGGTGCGAACAAAGGCGTCGATCCGCGTGCACACGTCGTCGCGCGCCAGATCGGCGACGCGGATCGTCGGCGCGCATAGGGTCATGCCAGCCGCGCCGCTTCCTCGGCCGCGACCTGATCGACCCGGCCCCAGTCATGACGGCCGAGCAATCCGCGCAGCTTGCCCGCCATGGCACGCAACCGGCTATAATGCCGGATGCGCGAGCGGAGCGGCGCGTTGGCGACGCGCGGCTGGTCGGGATCGACCTCCCAGGGGTGGAAATAGAAGATCGCGCCGTGCCGGTCGCGATTGACCTGCCCCACCGCGATATCGGTCAGCTTGGCGGGCAGCATCCGGAAGAACCCGCCACCGGTCGCCAACCGCCTGCGGCCCCACTCGGCCACCGTCACCGGCAACTCGATCAGGTCCCCATCCGCCAACGGCCGCCAGGGATAGCGCGGCGAGTCCGCCCAGCCATAATGATCGTGCCGCAGCGGTGCGACGCTGGAGGAATAACAATAGCCCGCCTCGGCCAGCACCGGATGTGCCCAGGGCGTCCGCTGATCGATCGAAAAGCTCGGCGCGCGATAGCCGGTCACCGCCTGGCCGCTGGCATCCTCGATCGCCGCCTGGGCGCGTGCGAGGTCGGCGCGAAACTGGTCGGCGGTCATGGTGAAAACCCGCTGATGGTCCCAGCCATGACTCGCCATCTCGTGCCCGCCTGCGACGATGCGGCGGATCAGCCCAGGGTGACGATGCGCCACCCAGCCGAGCGTGAAGAAGGTCGCGCGCGTCCCCGTCTCGGCGAACAGCGACAGGACGGCGTCGGTATTGGCCTCGACCCGGCTGTCCAGACGGTCCCAATCGCCCTTGTCGATCGTGCGCTCGAACGCCCCGACCTGAAACCATTCCTCGACATCGACCGACATGCCGTTGAGCGGCCGATCCAGCGGCCCGGCAGGTTCAGGCGGCATGGCCCCAGGCTCCCGGTCGGATCGTGGCACCGGCTTCGCGACGGACTTCGCTGCGATTGTCGATCTCGGACCAGTCGACCAGCAGGGTCAAGACACGCCGCAACGCCGCCTCCTGCTGCTCCAGCCGTGCTTCCAGCTGCGCGACACGGTCCTCCAGCGCGGTGGTCTGCGACGCCGTGGCGGAAGGCTCGGACGCGGGCTTTTCGTCCATGACGGGCGCGGGTTCGGGGATTGGATGAAGCGAGACCGGCTCGGGCGCGGGCGGCGGGGCGACGACGCGGTGGGTCGGGCGCGGTGCCGCTTCGTTCTCGGGCGTGACACGGGTGATCGGATCGGGCCGGGCAGTAGCCGCCTGATGCCCGTTCATATTCAATCCGGTCAGCGGCGCGCCCACCCCGAACAACAGGTCGTTGCCGCGTGTCGCGGTGAAGAGCGGCGCGACCGGTTCCGGCTGCGCCTGTATCGGCATGTCCCGGCCCGCGCCCATATCGGCGGCCATGTCGGCGGCGACGCTTTCGACCGTCTGACGGCCGATCAACTCGACACCCTCGATCGCGGCCTGCAGCAGCACGCGGCCCGCCAGCACGTTCAACCGGCGCGGCACCCCGCCCGAGGCATCGTACAACGCGTCGAAAGCATCGGCGGCGAAGTCGGGACGTCCGGTCCATCCCGCGACCGCCAAGCGGTGGGCGATGTAATCGGGGACTTCCTCGGGCTCCATCGGGTCGAGATGATGGATGGCGATGACCCGCTGGCGCAGCTGCTCGACGGCGGCCGAGCCCAGCAGGCGCTCGCGAAATTCGGGCTGCCCGACCAGCAGGATCTGAAGCAGCGCATGGCCGCCCGCCTGGAAATTGGACAACATGCGCAGTTCCTCGAGCGAGGCGAGCGGCAGCGCCTGGGCCTCGTCGACGATCAGCAGGATGCGGCGCCCTTCGCGCGCGACGCCGTTCAGCGCGCGTTCGATCGCGGCCAGCAGCGCGGCCTTGGTCAGCCCCTGCGCATCGACGCCCAGTTGCCCGGCCACGACCCGCAGCAAATCCTGCGGCTCGACCGCGGTCGACACGATGTGCAGGACGCGCAGGCGCTTGCTATCCAGCGTCTCGACCAGATGCCCGACCAGCGTCGTCTTGCCCGCGCCGACATCGCCGGTAATGACGATGAAGCCCTCACCCTGCGCCAGCCCATAGCCCAGATAGGCCATCGCCTTGCCGTGGGTGGCCGTCTGGAACCAGAAACGCGGGTCCGGCGTCAGTTGAAACGGGCGTTCGCCCAGCCCGAAATGGGTCTCGTACATCATCGTGCCTTTCGGCCGGTCAGAATTGATACCGTGCGGCGACCAGAGCCTGCGCCGAGAGCGCGTTGGTCAGGTCACCGACCGAGAAGTGGTACAATCCAACCGACGCGGTTGTTCCGAGCCGACCGAAGTTGCGGTAATAGCTGGCGGTCGTTCCCAGCGATACCACGTCCTCGGCCCCCGCCAACCTAGAGACGTAATAGTTAACGAAGCCATTCACATTAAGTCCCGAATGGGGACCAAAAGCCCTGCCCAGGAAAATCTGGCCGTAATAGCTGTCGTCCTGCGCACCTTGGACGATAATGCCCGGCACCTCGTCCGGCGCGAACAGGCGGCGGCTGGTATAGCCCAGCCCGACGCCCAGAGTGGAACGCCCCCGCTGCATCGTCATCGCCGCATCCAGCCCGCGTGCGCGGTAGACGGCGGTCTGCACCGATTGCAGCGCATCGTTTAGGCATCCGCCCGGTGAGGTGCCCCCCGCCGAAAAGACGCATCCGTTGAACTGCTGGGCAAAGACGTCGCGCGTCTCGACGAAATTGGTGGGCAGGTCGGACAGGCCGTTGCGCAGCTGGCGGCCAAAGGTCTGGATACCGTCATAGACCGCCGCCGAGAACACGACATCACGCGACGCCTGGTAATGGGCCCTGCCGGTGACGCTGAGCGATCCGTAACGCTGGCCGACATGCCCCTCGACCGAGGTACGACGATCGGGGCGCCAGATCACACCCGCATCATAATAGACGCCGTCGGTGCGATAGGCGATGCGACGCGGGCCATTGGGGTTGGTGATGAACCGGCCCCGGCTGTCGACCAGCGGGCGACCGGCGGCATCGACGGCCGGGTCGCGCTGGCTGGATTGGATATGCTCATATCCGACCCCGGCGGTGACCGCGACATAGGGTGAAATCGGCTTCAGCACATCGCCGCGCGCGAAGATGCCCTCGTAACGCTGCGACAATTGACCGGCATCGTCGCGGTCATAGGCGGCGTTGAGCGACAGGCCGACCGGCAGGATCGTACCGGGCCGCGTCGTCGCGCTGACCGTCGCCAACTGGTTCCAGCTGTCGCTGAAATAGTCGAGCCGGGGCTGGCCCGGTGCCAGGCCGCCAATCCCCGGCGTGTCGGCACGGGTATAGCCCAGCCGGTAATTGGCGCCGATCTGCACCGGCCCGGCCCGTGTGGCCAGCGACGGACCGAGATAGACCGAATAGATTTGCGAGATATTGGCGACGTTGCCGATCGACAGGCCGGGCGCGGCACCCCGGTTATCGGCCCGCGTTTGCGTCGCCAGCGCACCGCCGTCGAGCCGCAATTCGGGCGTCAGGGCATAGGAAGCCCGCGCCAGCCCGCTATGGACATCCCCGCTGCCGCCGCGATCGCTCCAGTCGATCCGGTGTTCATAGCGATAGCTGACCTGCCCCTGCGCCCGTGCGGTCTGCACCTGCGCGTTCACGCCCGCCGCCAGCGTCGTATAGGTAACCGTATCACCACCGGTCAGGTCGGCGACCAGCACCTGCCCCAGTTCGACATAGGGGCTGATCTGCGCGCGCCGCTGCACTGGCCGATCCGCCCGCCCACTGCCCTGCTGTCCCGCCGGATCGGTGGGGGCAGGATAGCCGGCGCCCGCACCCTGCCCGGCACCGGACGCGAACGGCGCACCCTGCATCTGCGCGGCCAGCGCGGTCGGCCAGGCGGCCACCACCCCCAAGCCGCACAACAGGATGCGCCGCCCGGCGATCACGCAGCGCCGTCCTTGCCATATTTGCCGTAGTAACCGAATCGGCGGCTGCCGGGCACGAAGGCGACGCTGTTCAGCACCAGCTGGATATGGTCGCACGCATCGAGCAGCGCGATCGCGGCGGTCACTTCGCTTTCCGGGGTACGATCCGCGCGAACGACCATCATCACCTGCCCGGCCAGCATCGCCAGCACAGCCGCAGGCGACGCCGCGAGCGCGGGCGGCGAGTCGAAGATCACCAGGCGACGCGGATTGGCGGTCAGCAACCGCTGCAACACCGCACGGGTCCGGGCCGAGGCGAGCAGTTCGGTATCGCTCGCCGTCTTGGTGCCGCAGGGCAGGACCGACAGATGCGGGATATCGGTGCGCATCACCAGCGACTCGACATCGATGCTGCTATCGATCAGCGCGTCGAGCAGCCCCGGCCCATCGGGCAGCCCCAGCCGGGCCAGCACATCGGGCTTGGCGACATCGGCATCGACCAGCAGCACCTCGGTATCCCGCTCGGCCGCCAGCGACAAAGCGAGGTTGACCGAGCAGAAGGTCTTGCCGTCCTGCGGCCGCGCCGAACAGACCAGCACGACGCGCGCCCGGTCGTCGTCGCCGCCCTCGACCAGCCGCTGGCTGGTGATGATGAGCTGGCGCTTGACCAGCCGGAACTCCTCAGCCAGCGGCCCGATCGGCGCGCCCGGCACGATCAGCCCGTTCTCCGCCAGCATCGCCCGGTCGATCATCGCGACGTCGGAGAAACCGGGATTATATTCGCTCGCCAAGAACTCCTCATCGCCCGGCTTGGCCAGGAACTCGGGCGGAATGGCGCTGAGCGAAGGGTCGATATCGGGCACCGGGCTCGACGCGACCTCGGGGACCGGGGGTGCGAACGGCGCGACCGGCGTTTCCGCGACGGGCGTCTGCTCAACCACCGGATCGGCGTCGGGCTCGGGCTCGGCGTCCGGCGCGCGCATATAGGACCGGAAGTCATAGACATTCGCAGCACGTTCGAGCAGCGAGGGCTCCCGGCGGGGTTTTGGGGGTTTCACGTTTCGGTTCACGCGGCCATTCCCCGTTGCAATAGCTCGATTGCCAGGACCATCCCATAGGCGGCACCCAGCGCCGCCGTCCCACCCAGGAACAGTTTCATCCGTCGCGCCCGCGCCGCCGCCTGGCCGCGCGTGACGACTTCGCCGATCGCGCCGATCACCGGCATATCCATCGCCCGCTGAAGCGACTGGGGCGTAGTGAAGGTCTGGCGCAGCTTCGACAGGGCAAAGGCCGATCCGACGCCCAGCCCCAGTCCGGCGGCGAACACACCGGTGAGCAACAGCATCCGGTTCGGCGCGCTCGGCGCGCGCGGATAGGTCGGCGGATCGATGACGGTGAAGCGCATCGAGTCCGTCTGGTTCTGCGCCTGACCGCGCAGCGCCACCTGTTCGCGCTGGCGTAGCAACTGGTCGTAACTGTCCTTCAGCACCTGATAATCCCGGTCGATCGCGCCCTGTGCGGCGGCGGCCTCGGGATCGCTCGCCAGGCTGGCGTTCAGCCGGTCGAGATCGTTCTGCAACTGGCTCTTGCGGATCTTCAGGCTGGCGAGCTGCGCCTGTTTCTCGGCCGCCATCGACTGGAGCGACATATAGAGCGGATTGGGCTGCCCCCCCGCCGCGCCCCCGGCAGGCTCGGCCTTGACGGCCGCCTGGGCGGCGGAAAGCTGGTTCTTCAGCGCGACGACATCGGGGTGATTGTCGGTATAGCCGCGCGCTCGGGCATCGGCGAGCTGCCCCTGAATCGCCGCCAGTCGGGCGCGGGCCGGGCTGACCGCGACGCCGCCGCCTTCGCTGACCGTGCGCGGCGTACCCGCAAGCTGGCCCTGGACCGCCGCGAAGCTCGACTGGGCGGCGGCCAGATCGCTGTCGACCTGCGCCATTTGCGAGCGCGCCAGCCCGATCCGGTCCGCGACCGAACCGCTGCCGGGCAGGCCGCCCATGAACTGGTTCTGATACTGGGCGCGCTTGGCCTCCGCGATCTGAAGCTGTTTCTGCCGCTCGTTCAGTTGCTTGTCGAGAAAGGCCAGGCTCTGGTTGGTGTTGTTGCGATCGCCGACCAGATTGGATTCGACGAAGATGTCGATCAGCTTCTGCGCGACCTGCTGTGCCAGCTTGGGGCTGGACTGGGTGACGGTCAGCTGGAAGATCGTGTCCTGCTGGTTCTCGATCTTGATCGCGCTCGCCAGTTGCGCGACCCGCGCGGCGACATCGGCATCACTCGACACGGTGCTGGCCAAGTCGGTGCCGCGCACCACCTTTTGCAGGTTGATCGCCGAGATCAGCGTCTGGCGGACCTGATCGACCGAGCCCATCTGGCCGTTCGGGCCAGCGCCCATGCCGTCGGGCAGGATCTGGGTATTCTGGACCGCGATGCGGGCCCGCGATTCATATCGGCTGGGGATCTGGGCGACGAACAGCCACCCGACGATGCACACCGCCCACGCCACCGCCAGCGCCAGCCAGCGGCGTATCCATATCGCATGGATCGCGATCCGGATCTCGTCCTGAATACTCGACACGCGCGGGCCGCCTCAGAACATCGATTCGGGGATGATGATGACGTCACCCGGTTCCAGCCGGACATTGGCGCTCGAATCGCCCTTGCGAAGCAAATCGTTGATCTGAAGCGCATATTCGCGCTGCTTGCCGGTTTCGCGATCGGTGCGCACCAGCTTGGCCTTGTTACCGGCCGCGAACTGGTTCAGCCCGCCGACCGCGATCATCGCGTCGAGCAGCGTCATGTTCGCACGGTAGGGGATGGAGGCGGGCCGCTCGGTCGCGCCGACGATCCGCACCTGCTGGCTATAGGTGCCGGAGAAATTCTCGACGATCACCGACACGATCGGGTTCGAGACATATTCCGACAACGCCTTCTTCATGTCCTCGGCCAGCATCGCGGGCGTCTTGCCGACCGCGGGCATGTCGTTGACCAGCGGCGTGGTGATGCGGCCGTCGGGGCGCACCTGGACCTTGGCCGACAGGTCGGGGTTGCGCCACACGAAGATGTTCAGCGTATCAAGCGGGCCGATGACATATTCCTCGCCCGGCTGCTCCTTGCGCGCGACATACCCGGCCGAGGGCAGCTCGGCCTTGGGACTCGCCGTCGAACAGGCGGTCAGCGTCGAGGCGCAAAGGCCTGCGAACAAGAGAGGGCGGGCGAACGATGCCATGCGAACGTTACTCCTGAACCCTTCGCCCCCCAGGGTACGGAGACGAAAGGCAAATTGCGCAATCTCGCTATGCCACCCAAGAGGTGAACAGAGCGTTATGCCGCGCGGACCCCGCCCAGAATCTCTTCGGCGGCCGGGTGGCCCAGAAACGCCGAAGGGCTGGCAGTCGCTCCATAGGCCCCGGCAAGAAACACCGCGACGATGTCACCGGCCTCGGCATGCGGCAGCGCGACCCGGTCGCCCAACCGGTCGAGCGGGGTGCACAAGGGGCCGACCACCGACACCGTCTCGGCGGCCTCGCCGCCCATCGCATGCGCCACCGCCAGCGGATAGTTGCGCCGGACGACGGTGCCGAAATTGCCGCTCGCCGCCAGTTGATGGTGCAGTCCGCCGTCGAGGATCAGGAAGGTCTCGCCGCCGCTTTCCTTGCGATCGACGACCCGCGCCAGATAGACTCCGGCCTCGGCGACCAGCCAGCGACCCAGCTCGATCGCGAAGCGGCTGTCGGTCAGGATCGCGGGGCGCTGGCCCATCGCCTGTTCCAGCGCCGCACCGACCATCTCCACCGGGAGCGGCGTGTCCCCGGCGAAATAGGGCACGCCGAACCCGCCGCCCAGATTGACCAGCGGCGGCGCGTGCCCGGCCTCGTCGGCCAGTCGCGCGGCCAGCGCAATGGTGGCGGCCTGCGTGTCGATGATCGCTTGGGGATCGAGTGCCTGGCTGCCCGCATAGATATGAAAGCCGCGCCAATCGGCCCCGGCCACCACCAGATCGCGGACCAGCGCGGGCACACGCTCGGCATCGATGCCAAAGGGGGACGGCCGCCCGCCCATCTTCATCCCCGACCCACGGAGTTCGATATCGGGGTTCACGCGGACGGCCAGGCGCGGGGTCCGCCCAAGCCGCTCGGCAATAGCCAAGGCGCGGCGCGCCTCCCCTTCCGATTCCAAGTTGATCGTCACGCCCGCTTCGATCGCAGCCGTCAATTCGGCGTCGCGCTTGCCGGGGCCCGCGAAGCTGACCGGCTTGCCCAGCCCCATGACCTTGCCGAGTTCGCCCGCCGAAGCGACATCGAACCCGTCGACCAGGCCCGCCATCGCGGCAAGCAGCGGCGGGAAGGGATTGGCCTTGATCGCATAATGCAGGTCGATCGATGGAAAGGCGACGCGAAACCGTGCGATGCGGGCCGCGACGATGGCCGGGTCGTAGACGAAGACCGGCCCGTCCTTCCCCACCATCCAATCCTCCGCACGGCGCCCGGCGATGGTCAATGCCCCGGTCTGCGCGGCAAATTCGGGGGGGATCGGCCCCATCGGCTTCATGACATCTTGTCCTTGTCGGTCCAGTCCCGGCGCAGTGCGGCGCGGTCCAGCTTGCCATTGGCATTGCGGGGCAGCGCGTGCGTCCAGACGACGTGCGACGGCTGCATGAAATTGGGAAGGTCGCGCTTCAGCCGTGCGCGCAGTGCCGCCTCCTGTGCCGGATCACCGCCCAGGATCAGGACGATCGCCTGCCCCAAAGCCGCGTCGGCGATGCCGAAGGCCACCGCCTCGCGCGCCTCGCCACCGGCCAGCGCGGCCTCCTCGATCTCCTGCGGGCTGATCCTATTGCCGGCGACCTTGATCATCTCGTCATCGCGCCCGACGAAGCGGAGCAGGCCGTCCGCGCCCTCGACCACCGTATCGCCCGACCATACCGCGCGCGCATGGTCCGGCGTCGGGCGGAAACGCTGCGCCGTCCGCTCGGCATCGCGCCAATAGCCTTGCGCCACCAGCGGCCCGGCATGGACCAATTCGCCCGGCTCCCCCGGCGCGGAGCGGCTGCCATTGGGTCGCAGCACCATCACTTCGGCAAAGGGAATGGCGCGGCCGATCGCATCGGGGTGCGCGTCGATCAATGCGGGGTCGAGATAGGTCGAACGGAACGCCTCGGTCAGGCCGTACATCGCATAGAGGTCCGCGGCCGGGAACAGCACCCGCAGCCCCCGCACTAGGCGCGGCGTCAACGCGCCCCCCGAATTGGTCAGCCGCCGGATCGACGCGACCGCCTCGTCCGGCCAGTCGATGCCCAGCAACTGCGTCCAGAGCGGCGGCACCCCCGCCAGCGTCGTCGCACCGTAACGCGCGACCGCCTTCACCACATCGCGCGGGGTCAAATAGTCAAGCGGCGCGACCGCGCCCCCCGCCACCCAGGTCGAGAAAAGCTGGTTCTGCCCATAGTCGAAGCTGAAGGGCAGGACGCCCAGCACCCGGTCGTCGGGCGTCAGCTTCAGGTAATGGGCGACCGACACCGCGCCGTACCAGAGATTGGCGTGGCTCAGCATCACCCCCTTGGGCCGCCCCGTCGAACCGGAGGTATAGAGGATCGCCGCCAGTGCATCGGTATCCGCCGCCGATCGAGGCAGCGCATCGCCCTGCCCGGCCTCGGTCATCACCGGCACGCCTTGCGGCACATCGCCCTCCTCCAGCGTCGCGGCGCGCGGGCCATGGGTCAGCAGCATCGCCGCGCCGCTATCGGCCAGGATATGCGCGACCTGGGCGCGCTTGAGCAGCGGATTGATCGGCACATGGACCAGCCCCGCACGCGGCGCGGCGAGCGGCATCAGCGCGGCGGTGCGCGTCTTGGGCAACCACGTCGCCACCCGCGCGCCGGGCGCGAACCCTCGCGCCGCCAGCCATCCCGCCAGCCGCGCCACCGCCGCCTCGGCTTCGGCGAAGTTCAGCCCGCCCTCGCGATCGAGCAAGGCAGGCGCATCACCCGCCCCGCGCAAGGCATGGTCGATCGGATAGGCGGTCGGATCGAGGGTCATCGCGCCATCTACAGGGCAGCATGGGGCAAAGTCGACAGCTGGTTGCCCAACGCCCCCCGCCGCTCTAACGCTGTCGCAAAGAGACCAACAACAGGGCGACAGGGTTTGGAACTCCAGACGAACGGGCAAGTGGAAGCGGCAGTGCGCGGCGTGCTGGCCGATGTGCTGGGCTTGTCGGCCGAGCGGGTGGACAGCTTCGACGCCGATACGCCTTTGTTCGGCGCGCTGCCCGAACTGGACTCGATGGCGGTGGCGGGCGTGCTGACCGAGTTGGAGGACCGGCTGGGCATCCTGATCGAGGATGACGAAGTCGATGGCGAGATGCTGGAGACGTTCGGCCAGCTCGTGGCCTTCGCGAACGCCAAGGCGCACGCTTGATCGACTATTATGACTGGCCCGGCGGGCGCGAGGCGATGCTGCGCTTCGGGCCGTCCCAGGGGCCGGTCGTGCTGGTCGCGATGCCCTTTTGGGAAGAGGCGAACCGGATGCGCAGCGTGGCGGTGGCGATGCTGCGGCGGCTGGCCGATCACGGCATCGGCGGCGCGCTGCCCGACTGGCCGGGCACGGGCGAGAGCCTGATCGACACCGAAAAGGCCAGCCTGCTGCAATGGCGCGACGCACATCAGGCGGCGGCCGAGGCGCTGGGCGACCGGCGCTGTTATGCCGTGTCGATCCGGGGCGGCGCACTGGTCGATGGTTTCGCACTGCTGGCCGGACGCTGGCACCTGACGCCGATGACCGGCGAAGCGGTGTTGCGCGACGTGATCCGGGTGCGCGCGGCGGCGGGCCTGCGCGGCGACGAGCATGGCGTGTTCGGCGCGGAATCGCCGGTCCGGGTCGCGGGCAACCGCGTCTCGCCGCATTTCCTCGCCGGGCTGGCAGGGGCAGAACCATTCGACCAGCCGGGCGTGCCGCGCCGGGTCGTGCGGCTGGGCCATGACCGGGCACCCGCCGACCGCCTGATCGACGCCGTGCCACCCTGGCGCCGGGCGGAGCCGCAGGACGATCCCGACCTCGCCGCCCTGCTGGCCGAGGACATCGCGCAGTGGATCGCCTCATGCGAAGGCTGATTTCCTTCCGTTGCGAGGGCGCGACGCTGATCGGCACGCTGGACGAAGGCGCGTCCGACACCGGTCTGATGATCGTTTCCGGCGGCAACGAGCCGCGCATGGGCGCGCATCGGGGTCAGGCGATGCTGGCCGCGCGGATCGCCGCACGGGGCTATCCGGTATTCCGGTTCGACCGGCGCGGCGTGGGCGACAGCGAGGGCGCCAATGGCGGGTGGGAGTCGAGCGGCCCCGATCTCGCCGCCGCCATCGATGCCTTTGCCGAGGCGGCGAACCTGACCCGCGTCATCGGCTTCGGCAATTGCGACGCCGCCGCCGCGCTGGCGACGTTCGGCGCGGAGGCGGGGTTTGCCCGCGTCCTGCTGTCCAATCCGTGGCTGTCGGACGAACCCGATCTCCTGCCCCCCGCCGCCGCGATCCGTCGCCATTATGCGCGAAAGCTGGTCAATCCGGCCGAGTGGTTGCGGCTGGCGCGCGGTGCGGTCGACCTGGGCAAGCTGCGCCAGGGGCTGACCAAGATCGCCGCCTCCCCCGCCCCGCTGGACGCGACCGCCGCGCCCCTGCTCCACGCCATCCATGGCTGGGGCGAGGATGCCGCGATCATCGTCGCACGCGGGGATGCGACCGGTGTCGCCTTCCGCGCCGCCGCGCGCGGACACGGCTTTGCGATGGAGACGCTGCCGACCGATTCCCACAGCTATGCCGATGCGATGGACATGCTGGAGCATGCCATCCTCACCCATCTGGCAGCGACCGCATCGGACGGGGCGAGCGCTTTGCGCGACGATGGACGGGAACTCAAAAATAGCGATTAACGCGTTTTAAGATCATGATTTTTTCCGGAACGCCTCCCTGCCCTGCCCATTGGACCGGGCAAGGAGAGACGGTCCATGAACGAACGCCCTACCCCACCCCAACCCGAACAGCAGCAGGACATGCCCGGCCAGACCGAGGCTATGGACCCACGCCCCGATCATGGCGAGCATAGCTATGTCGGCCATGGCAGGCTGACCGACAAGAAGGCGATCATCACCGGCGCGGACAGCGGCATCGGCCGCGCGGTCGCCATCGCCTTTGCCCGCGAAGGCGCGGATGTGGTGATCTCCTACCTGTCCGAGGACGAGGATGCCGCCGAAACCCAGCGGCTGGTCGAACAGGCGGGCCGCAAGGCGTTGCTGATCCCCGGCGACGTCAGCGATCCGGTGCATTGCCGCACCATCGTCGAAAGGGCGGTCCAGACCTTCGGCCGGGTCGACATATTGGTCAACAACGCCGCGCATCAGGCGAGCTTTCAGGCGATCGAGGATATCAGCGACGAAGAGTGGGAGGTCACCTTCGCCACCAACATCCATGCGATGTTCTATCTGGTGAAGGCCGCCGTGCCGCACATGGGCGAGGGCGCGTCGATCATCAACACGACCTCGATCAACGCCGACAAGCCGAACCAGCAACTGCTCGCCTATGCGACGACCAAGGGCGCGATCCATAATTTCACCGCTGGCCTGGCGCAAATGCTCGCCGAGCGCAAAATCCGCGTCAATGCGGTGGCACCGGGACCGGTCTGGACCCCGCTGATCCCCTCCACCATGCCGCCGGAAGCGGTGAAGAGTTTCGGCGAGCAGACGCCGATGGGCCGCGCCGCGCAACCCGCCGAACTCGCGCCCCCTTACGTCCTGCTGGCGAGCGGCGAGGCCAGCTACATCAGCGGCGCGACCATCCCCGTAACCGGCGGCACCCCCTTCCTCTGATCCTTAACCCAAGGAGCGATGATCCATGGCATCCCTACCCAATGACGTCGTCGCGGCGGTCTTTATCGCCGGGCTGAAGAACGCCCATGCGGTCGAGCATCAGGCGCTGGCGCTGATCGACCGGCAACTCGACCACCTGTCCAACTATCCGGACGTGGCCGACCATCTGCGGATGCACCGGGGCGAGACCGAGCAGCAGATCGTCCGGCTGGAGGACATATTGGACGGCTTCAACGAGAGCCGCTCGATGCTTAAGGACGCGGCGCTGAGCTTCTCCGGCAATATGGCGGCGCTGGGCCACATTTTCGCGCCCGACGAAATCCTGAAGAACAGCTTTGCGAACTTCGCCTTCGAGAATTTCGAGGCGGCGGCTTACAAATCGCTCATCACCATCGCCGATGTCGGCGGCTTTGGCAGCGCCACGCCGCTGCTCACCCAGTCGCTGAACGAAGAGCTGTCGATGGCGGCCTGGGTCGACGACAACAATGCCGCGCTGACCCGCCGCTATCTCGAACGTCGCGCGGCCGGTGAGACCGCCAGCCACTGATCCCCGATCCCCCAAGCAAGCGAGACCGATCATGTATTATCACGACAAGCGTCTGCAATATCCCGTCCGCTGCGAAAGCCCCGACCCCTTGTTCGCACGTATGTTGCAACAGGCGATCGGCGGCGTGGAGGGTGAGATCCGCGTCTGCATGCAATATTTCTTCCAGGCCTGGGGCAATCGCGCGCCGACGCCCAAATATCGCGACATGCTGCTCCACACCGCCACGGAGGAGATCGGGCATATCGAGATGCTGGCGACCGCCGTCGCGCTCAACCTCGACAAGGCGCCCGCCTCGCTCCAGGAAGAGGGCGCGGCGGACGGCATCGTCGGCGCGGTGATGGGCGGCGGCAGTGCCCGCCACGCGATCGAGGGCGCGCTGCACAAGCATATCCTGTCGACCGGCCTCGCCGCGCAGCCGGTGGACTCGGACGGCATCCCGTTCGACATGAGCCATATCTATGCCAGCGGGAACATCGCCGCCGACATGTATTGCAACGTCGCGGCCGAAAGCACCGGCCGCGTGCTGGCGACCCGTCTCTACAATGCCGCGCACGATCAGGGCATGAAGGACATGCTGCACTTCATGATCGCGCGCGACACCATGCATCAGGAGCAATGGCTGGCCGTGATCGAGGAACTGGGCGCCGAGGCCGCACTCCCCATCCCCAACTCCTTCCCGCAAGCCAAGGAGAGCCAGGACCATAATTACGACTTCTTCGTCACCTCGGTCGACGGCACCTATCCGGAAGGGCGCTGGACCCAGGGGCCAAGCGTCGACGGTCGTGGCGAATTCACCGTGTTCCGCAACGAGCCGATGGGCGAGGAACCCGTACTCGGCCCGGCCCGCCCGGACAGCAGCGCCCAGGCCGAACAGATCGGAGAGAAGCCAGCGATCTGAACATCCTCCCCGCACCTGAGAAAATAAGGAACCGCCCCGAACCACATGGTTCGGGGCGGTTTCGCATCACGCGCCGACCGGCATCGTCTTGCCCGTCGTCCGGTCCAGCGCCCGCGCAGTCAGCAGGTCGAGCGCAGTGGCAAAAGCGACGAAGCCGATCGCACCCCACACCGCCCGCTCCTTTGGCGACCGGCGCACCGACAGCGCCAACGTCCCCAGATCGAGCAGATCGCCCGCCACCCGGTTCCAGACGCGGGCGGAATGGGCAGGCGCCTGGACCAGACCGACCCCGGCGACGACTTCGCGCACGCCATACGCTTTGACGGTCCTGGCCCCGCCCGGCACCGAGAGGCGTTCGGCAATGCGGCGCGATGCGAACAGCTCAGCCGCGCCGAGTGCGAGCGAGAACAGGCCGAGGCCCAGGCTGACGGATTTGGCGTTCATGATGCTTCCTTAATCGCTGTCATGGGTAAGGGAGCAACGTGAGCGCGCGAGCGACGGTCCATAATTCCATCTACGTCAACCACTTAACAGCAGACCCCGTCATTGCGAGCGCAGCGAAGCAATCCAGGAGCCACACGCCACGACGCCCAGGATTGCGTCGCTGCGCTCGCAATTGCGGGGCGGGTTAGGCCGTGAAATCCGCCACTTGCCTCCCCTTGCCCGCTCGGCCAGTCTGGTGTGATGATCCTTCCCATTCTGCTCGCCGCCGCCGCCGCGACGCCTGCCACCGCTCCGTCCCCTGCCCGGCTGAAGGCCGATGTCGAAGCGCTGGTCGGCTTCGGCACGCGTCACACCGCCTCGACCACCACCGACCCCAAGCGCGGCATCGGCGCGGCCCGCGACTGGGCGGCGCGGCAGTTCGAGACGATCGGCCAAGGCTGTAACGGCTGCATCACCGTCGAGCGGATCAACCGCCGCTTCACCGGCCCGCGCGCGCCGAACGGCGTGATGGTCGAGGATGTGCTGGGCATCCAACGGGGGCGCGACCCAAACCGCGTCGTCATCGTCGGCGCGCATATCGACAGTCGCGTGACCGACGTGATGGACGCGACCTCCGACGCGCCCGGCGCCAATGACGACGCCTCGGGCGTGGCGCTGGTACTGGAGGCGGCACGGCAATTGTCGAAGCAGCAGTTCGACGCGACCATCGTCTATGCCGTCTTCTCTGGCGAGGAACAGGGGCTGTGGGGCTCCACCCTGCTGGCCGACACGGCGAAAGCACGCAACTGGCGGGTGTCGGCGATGCTCAACAACGATATCGTCGGCAACACGGTGGGCCAGGGCGGCGTGCGCGAGGCGCGCTGGGTGCGCGTCTTCTCCGAAGGCATCCGCGCGTCGGAAGACCTGCCGCAGCAGATGCAGCGGCGCGGCAATGGCGGCGAGGATGACGGCCCCAGTCGCGCGCTGGCCAAGGCGATCCACGGCGTCGCGACCAAGCTGGGTGGCCTCGACGTATTTCTAGACCGGCGGCCCGACCGGTTCGGGCGCGGGGGCGATCACGAACCCTTTTTGAAGCTGGGCTATCCCGCCATTCGTTTCTCGGTCGCGAACGAGGATTGGGACGCGCAGCATCAGGACCTGCGCAAGGAAGGGACGGTCGCCTATGGCGACACCATCGACAAGATGGATTTCCCCTATCTGGCGAAGGTCACCGCGATCAATATCGCCACCTTGGCCCGCCTCGCCGCCGCCCCGCCCGCACCGGACAAGGTGACGATCAGCGGCGCGCTGTCGCGTGACACCCAGGTCGAATGGGTGGCCGTGCCCGGTGCCGCCCGCTATCGCATCCACTGGCGGCGCAACGACCAGTCCGACTGGTCCCAGTCGCGCGACGTGACCGAGACCAAGGCGGTGCTGACCCAAGTCCCGGTCGACGATCATTTCGTCGGCGTCTCGGCGATCGCGGCGGATGGTTCGGAAAGCCTCGTCACCTTTGGCGGGCGCTGAGCGGCGATCGATTGCGGATTAAAAGGATGCCGCCCCGCGGGAGAGTCGGAGCGGCATCCCGATTTCCAGCCCGGCGTCTCTCGGGTGGAAATCCCCCCTGGGGGAAGGCGTCAGCGACGAACCAGCTTGCTGCGCACCCGCGCGCGGCGCGGGCCCGAACGCACGACCTCGGTCGTGGTGGTCGTCGTCGTGGTAACAACTGGGGCCCCCTGTACCACAACCGTCGTCACGGTGGGAGCGGGATAATAATAACCCTGGTCATAATAACCCGACCGGTCCGCGCCCAATGTCCCGACCGTCGTGGTGGTGGTGACGGTCGTCCCGTCCCGCGTCACGATGCGCCGCCCCATGGCGGGCGGTGGCGGCGGCGGATAATCGCCCTGATAGCTGTAATCGTCATAGCCCGGCGCCATCGACCGCCGCCGATCCTCGGCCCGGTCGATCGCATAGCCCGCCGCCGCGCCGACGCCTGCGCCGATCAGCGTGCCGCCCAGCCGGTTGTCCCGCCCACCGATCAGATTGCCCGCGATGCCACCCGCGACCGCCCCGATCGCGGCACCGCCCAATCCGTCGTCACGCCGTGGCGGCGGCGGTGGATAAGGCGCTCCGGCATAATCCGGCGTCCCGTCCCAATTCACGCCATAGACGCTGTCATAGACCGATCCGCGCCCATCGAGCAGGACCGCATCGTCATAATAGCGCGACCAGTGATAGCCGACCGGTGGCTGCGGCAGGGTATAGACCGCCCAGTCTTCGATTCTGAAACGTGGATCGGTCCAATAGGACGGCACCGTCATGCCGCGTACCGGACGGCGATAGGCGCGCCAGCCGCCCGGCGCATTCGCCCCGCCCCACCAGCGCCCGCCGACCCGGCTGCCCCAGCGATCCGCCCGCGCGGGCGGCACGCCGACCATGGTCGTGCGGACCACCGGATCGCGGCTGGCGACCGGCGCGGGCGAAGGCTCGGGATTGACATCGGGGCGTGGATAGCGGGCACCGGCCTGTCCCAGCGCAGGCGCGCTCAGCACCATGGCGAGGGTCAGGGCGATCAACGGCGGAGAGCTTCGCATGACGGACAATTTCCCCTGTTCAATGCAGCGACGCCCCCCTCAACGCCGAAGCCGAAACAAGGTTTGATATCAGCGCGCTGCCTGCATCGAAAGCGACCGCACACGTCCCGAATCGGGGCAGGCCCGGTCGGGAACCTCAACCCGCCATGGCGGCAAGGCGCGGCGCCAGGAGCGTCATCAGCGCCTCGCAGCCCGCCTGATCCGCGTCATCGAACCGGCCGGGCTCGGGGCTGTCGAGATCGAGCACGCCGACCACCGCACCGTCGATGAGTATCGGCACGACCAGTTCGGACCGGCTGGCCGCATCGCAGGCGATATGGCCGGGAAAGGCATGGACATCGGCGACGCGCTGGGTGCGTGCCTCGGCGACGGCGGTGCCGCACACCCCCTTGCCGACCGGGATGCGGATGCACGCGGCCTTGCCCTGGAACGGGCCGAGCACCAATTCCCCGCCGACCATCCGGTAGAAACCCGCCCAGTTGAGATCGGGCAGATATTGCCAGATCAGCGCGGCGGCATTGGCCATGTTGGCGACCGCATCCGCCTCTCCGGCGGTCAGCGCGTCGAGCGCGGCATGGAGGTCGCGGTAAAGCTCCGCCTTCGATCCGGCGGCGATGTCGAACTGATACATGGGCAGAGATGTAGGGCGATGCGGCGCCTGCGTCATCCCCGAGCGATCACTTTCGACTCAGCGTGAGAACAGTTCTTCTCCCCTCCCCTTCAGGGGAGGGGCCGGGGGTGGGGCGCTTCAACAGGCGTAGCGCCAATGGGGAGGCCCCACCCCAACCCCTCCCCTGAAGGGGAGGGCTAGGCCCGGATCAGAGCGCCAGATCGGGATGCCGGTTGGGGCTGACCCGCGTCGCCTCCGGACGCGGCGCCTCGGTGACCGACGCGGCACTCACCTGCGGCGGGGCGATGGCGAGTTGCAGCGTCTCGGCGGTCGCGGCCCATTCATGCGCCAGCAGGTTGCGATCCTCGTTCAGCGCGGTGCCATAGCTGGGCACGATCTCGCGGATCTTGGACTGCCAGGCCGGGGTCGCCAGCCGGTCGGGGAAGACCTTCTTGATGAGGTTCAGCATGATCGACGGCGCGGTCGACGCGCCCGGCGAAGCCCCCAGCAACGCCGCGATCGAGCCGTCCTTCGACGCGACGATCTCGGTCCCCAGCTTCAATATGCCGCCCTTCTTGGGATCGCGCTTGATGATCTGCACCCGCTGTCCGGCCTGCCACAGCCGCCAGTCGCCGTCCTTGGCGCCTGGGAAATACTCCCGCAGCGCGTTCATCTTGTCCTCATGGCTGAGCATCAGCTGCCCGGCAAGATATTCGACCAGCGCGAATTCGTCCCAGCCGACCGACAGCATGGGGCGGAAATTGTCCAGCGTCACCGACTTGGGCAGATCGAAATAGGACCCTTCCTTCAGGAACTTGGTCGAGAAGGTGGCGAAGGGCCCGAACAGCAGGACCTGCTTGCCGTTCAGATAGCGGGTGTCGAGATGCGGCACCGACATGGGCGGCGATCCGGTCGCGGCCTTGCCATAGACCTTGGCCAGATGGCGCTTGGCGATGGCGGGGTTTTCGGTGACCAGGAACGATCCGCCGACCGGGAAACCCGCATAGTCGTCGCCCTCGGGAATGCCTGACTTCTGCAGGATGGGCAGCGCGCCGCCGCCAGCCCCCGCAAAGACGAAGCGCGCGGTGATGATCCGCTTCTCGTCGGTCTTGCGGTCCCGCGCGGTGACCCGCCAGGTGCCGTCCGCATTGCGCTCCAGCGAGCGGACCTCATGGCCGGTGGTCAGCGTCACGCCCGGCTGCGCCTGCAGCGTGCGGATATATTGCCGCGTCACCTCACCCCAGTCGCAGTCGGTGCCCAGGGTCGAGCGGGTGGCGGCCAGCTTTTGCCCGGCCTTGCGCCCCTCCATCATCACCGGCACCCATTGCGCGATCTGGCGTGGGTCGGTGGTGAATTCCATGCCCGAGAAAAGCGGACTGGCGAGCAGCGCGGCATGGCGCTTCTGCAGGAAGGCGACATTCTCGTCACCCCACACCAGGTTCATATGCGGCGTCGAGTTGATGAAGCTGCGCGGGTTCTTCAGGACGCCGGTGCGGACCTGATGGCTCAGGAACTGGCGGGTGACCTGGAACTGTTCGTTGATCTCGATCGCCTTCTTGATCTCGACCCGCCCATCGGCCTCGTTGACCGGGGTGTAGTTCAGCTCGCACAGCGCCGAGTGGCCGGTGCCCGCATTGTTCCAGCCGTTCGAGCTTTCCTCGGCCACCTTGTCCAGCCGCTCGACCATTTCGATCGTCCAGTTGGGCTCCAGTTCGCGCAGCAGCACGCCCAGCGTCGCGCTCATGATGCCGCCACCGATCAGCAGGACGTCGACCTTGTGCTCGGAACCCGCCGCCTCTGCCGCGAACGGCGCGACCGCCGCCGTGCTCGCCGCCAGCGCGGAGCCCATCATGGCGCGCCGCGTGATCCCGCCCTGGTCGCTGCCCGAGGAACGTACGCCCTGGTTCCGATCGTCATTGTGCATGTTCGACGCCTTCTCGATGATCGCTCATGCCCGTCCTTCGCGCGAACGATCGTCGTGGCGAACGGCATGGCAGTGATATGTCCCGACGGGGGACCGCCTTCGCCATCATGACCATCGCATGGCGGCGGAACACGGCCGAACCCGGCCTTCCGATCCCTCCCAAGCTATGATCTGGTTTATTTTCGCCTGCGCATAGCGAGCCGAAACAGGCTGTCCATATCCGCGGACACCCGCTGACGATGCCTTTGTCAGCGCAATAGCATAAGTCGCGCCACGCACAACCACAGCCCAATAAAGATAACGCATCGCATTATAGATAGGTTTGGGATCACCCACTTGTTTTTGGACGATGTTGGACCGGAACGCGCCGTTTCCGCAGGCTGATCCCCTCATTCGTTCCGCTTGCGCCAGCGCCTTTATTGTCCTACAAATCATCCTAGAAAAATTTTTCGGAGAGGGCGTGCCAGCCGTGCCATCAGACGTGACGCCCGCCTATATCGCCATTGATTGGGGCACGACCAATCGGCGAATCTATCGTATCGGTGCCGATGGCACGATGCTGGACACGGTCCGCGACGATCGCGGCGTGCTGGCGATGCGAGCGGAGGATTATCCGTCCGAGATCGCGGCGATCCGGTCGCGCTTCGGACCGCTTCCGATCATCGCGGCGGGCATGGTCGGCTCGACGCGCGGCTGGCGCGAGGCGGCCTATGTCCCCGCCCCGGCCGATCTGCCCGCCCTTGCCAGGGCTACGACGCGGATCGAGGATCAGGACGTCACGATCGTTCCGGGCGTCTCGCTGCTGACCGATACGCGCGCCGATGTGATGCGCGGCGAAGAGGTGCAGGTGCTGGGCGCGGTCGCCGCTGGCCTCGCCCCTGCCGATGCGCTGTTCGCGCAGCCGGGCACCCACAACAAATGGGTCCATGTGACGGGTGGCCGGATCACCGACTTCGCCACGACCATGACCGGCGAGCTGTTCGCACTGGTCAAGGGGCACGGCATCCTCGCCGGAATGCTCGATGGTCCGGTCGCGGACGGCCCCGCCTTTCGCGACGGCCTGACACGCGGCAGCGGCGCGTGCGACCTGACGGCGGCGCTGTTCGGGGTGCGCGCCTCGGTCCTGCTCGGCCGGATCGCCGCCGAGGACGCGGCGGCCTATGCCAGCGGTCTGCTGATCGGCAGCGATATCGGCGCGGTCCCGGATATGGCGGGCGGCACCGTCCATCTTCTGTCGAGCGGGCTGCTCGCCGACCTCTACACCATCGGGATCGAGGCACGCGGGGGCACCGTCGTCGCGCTCGACAGTCATGCCGGTTTCCTCGCCGGTCTTCACGCCATTCGGGAGCATTTGTCATGACCGACCCCGCCCATAGCTTTGCCAAGGCCTTTGCCGCCTGCCCGCTCGTCGCCATCCTGCGCGGCCTGACCCCGGACGAAGCGATCCCCGTCGCCGATGCGCTGGTGGACGCCGGTTTCACCCTGATCGAAGTGCCGCTGAACTCGCCCCAGCCCTATGACAGCATCGCCGCCATCGCCGCCCATGTCGGGGACAAGGCGATCGTCGGCGCGGGCACCGTGCTGACCACCGAGCAGGTCGACCGGGTGAAGGCGGCGGGCGGCACGCTGATCGTCTCGCCCAACACCGATGTCGAGGTGATCGCGTACAGTGTCGCGCAAGGGCTGATCTCGCTCCCCGGCTATTTCACCCCGTCCGAGGCGTTCGCCGCCTTGAAAGCGGGCGCGCATGGCCTGAAGCTGTTCCCGGCCGAGGGCGCCTCGCCCACCTTCCTCAAGGCGCAGCGCGCCGTCCTGCCGCGCGATGTCGCGGTGCTGGCGGTGGGCGGCATCACCCCCGACAATATGGCCGAATGGCGCGCGCACGGCGCGGACGGGTTTGGCCTGGGCTCCAATCTTTATCGCGCGGGCAAGCCGGCGGCGGATGTCGCCGTGTCGGCGCGCGCTTATGTCGAAAAGGCACGCTGATACCGATGACCGACACGATCCGTCTCGCGCTGGTCGGCATGGGCAAGATCGCCCATGACCAGCACGTTCCCGCCATCGCAGGCAATCCGGCTTTCGAACTGGTCGCGACCGTCAGCCGCTCGCCGGGTGGGGTCGAGGGCGTGCCGCATTTCCACGACATCGACGAACTCGCCAAGAGCGATGTGACGGTCGATGCGGTGGCGCTGTGCACCCCGCCCCAGGTCCGCCACGCCATCGCCGCCGCCGCGCTGGCGAACAACTGGCACGTCTTCCTCGAAAAGCCGCCGGGCGCGACGCTGGCCGAGGTGGCGGTGCTGGAGGAGCTGGCGGCCAAGGCGAACGTCACCCTCTTCGCCAGCTGGCACTCGCGTTACGCGCTGGGCGTCGAGCCTGCGCGGGAATGGCTGTCCGCCCGCAAGGTGACGTCGGCCGCGATCACCTGGCGCGAGGATGTGCGCCAATGGCATCCGGGCCAGGCCTGGATCTGGGAAGCGGGCGGCTTCGGCGTGTTCGATCCCGGCATCAACGCGCTGTCGATCGCGACGCATATCATGCCGCAGCCCTTCTTCATCGAGCGCGCGACGCTGGACTTCCCGGCCAATCGCGACGCGCCGATCGCCGCCGACGTGGCGTTCCGCATGACCGACGGCACCCCCGTCACGCTCGACCTCGACTGGCGGCAGGAAGGGCATCAGAGCTGGGACATCGTCGTCGAGACGACCGACGGCACGCTGAAGCTGGCCGAGGGCGGCGCAGTGCTGACCCTGCCCGACGGCTCGACCCCGCATCACGAGGAAGGGCTGCACGGCGAATATCCGGGCCTCTATGCGCGCTTTGCCGAACTGGTGAAGGGCGGCCGCTCCGACGTCGACATCGCCCCGCTGCGCCATGTCGCGGATGCCTTCATGCGCGGCAAGCGGCGTGAGGTCGAAGACTTCGTGGAGTGAAGCCGGCCGCCGCGAAAGTGGCGACCTGAAAAAAGAAAGGCCGGTCGCCCCCAGGGGTGACCGGCCTTTTCCGTTTGGAAAGCGGCGGGATGCCGAAGCACCCCGCCCCCGTCATCAGAAGTTGATCGTCGTCCCGATCGCGATCTGGCGACCCAGTGCGTCGTAACGCTGCGGCGCGGTGTTCGCCCGCGACAGGGCCACGGTGTACGAGTTCGGAATGATCGGCGGGTTCTTGTCGAACAGATTGTTCGCGATGATACGGAACGCGAACTGCCGCGCGATATTCCAGGTCAGCGCCAAGTCGAAATAGCTCTGCGGCGCGATCCGGGCATAGGTGTTGCGGAAATTGGCAGGCGTGCCGCCGATATCCGCATTGCCCGAATTGAACGCCGTGGTGAGCGACCCCGTATAACGCCAGTTGAACGAAGCGTTGAACGTGTTGTCCGCCGTCGTCCAGGTGGTGCGCAGACCGTGCATCCACTTCGGGACCAGCTGACCGCAGGCGATACCGTTCGAGAAATAGCCCGCGCAATTATACTGGCTGCGCAGCGGCGAATCCTGACCACCGGCCAGCGTCGTGAGCGAACCGTTGAAGTTCCAGTCGAGTCGACCCGCGCCGCCCAGGCCCAGCGTATACTGGCCCTGGAAATCCCAACCATAGGCCAGCGAACGATAGAAGTTCGTCGTGCCCTGGCGGATGAAGCCGCTGGTCGGGTTGTTGGCAGGCGGATTGGCGATCGAGCCCGTCGTCGGATCGCGCACGATCCCCTGACAGAAATAAGGATCGCCGTTCGATGCCAGACAGCCGTTCAGGAAATAGTCGGCCCCGTTGAAGCTCAGCGAGTTGACGATGCGGATCTGATACCGGTCGACCGAGAAGACCAGGCCGGGCACGAAACTGGGCTTCACCACCAGACCATAGGTCAGCGTATAGGCCGTCTCCGGGTCCGCGGTATAACCGCCGGTGCGCACCGTGCAGCCCTCGGTCGGGCAGAGCAGCGAGGTGCTGCCGTACAGATTATCGGCCAGACCGGTCTTGCGGCACAGGTCGCGCGACGCGAGCGGTGCGGTCGTGACCGTCCCGTCGGCCTGGGTGCGCTGAACGGGGGCGCAGAAGTCGGTCAGCGTACCGTTGCGACCATAGCGGATGGTCGTCGCCTGCATGATTTCGACCACGGTCGGCGCGCGCTGCGCCTTGTTGTACGAGGCGCGGAAGGTCACGTCCGATACCGGCGCGTACAGCCCCTCGATCTTCCAGGTCGAGAAGCTCTTGGGGTTCGAGCTGTATTTCGAGAGACGGAAGCCGCCATTGGTCTGAAGCAGATGCGCGAACGGCTTGTCCTGGATCAGCGGTGCCTGGAGTTCGATGTTCGATTCCAGGGCGTCCTGACGCAGGTCGCTACGGCTGTCACCATTCTGGCTGATATAGACGTCATTCGCGGTCGATATCAGGCGATCCTTGCGATATTCCGCACCCAGCGCGATCGCCAGACCGTCATTCGCCCAAGGCGTCTTGATGCCGTATTTGCCCAAGTCACCCGTCACCGTGCTGATGACGTCGTACAGGATACCGATCTGGCCGTTGACCCCGCTCTGGCTACCCGGACCGTTGAACAGATAATTGGTCAGCGCGGTGTTGCCCGATCCGGCGCGGAAGGCGTCGAACGGTACGCAGGCGCTGTCGCCGCCGCTCAGGTTGGAAACGCAGGTCGGCGTGCCATTGACGTTGACGACGTTCAGCGAGCGGTTGACCCGGTCGGGATCGGCATAGGGAGAGTTACGCAGGTCCTGCTGGTTGCGCGCGTAGACGCCGCCAATGTCATAGGTCCACGCATCACCCACCTTGCCGCGCAGGCCGCCGGTCGCCCGGATACCCTGGTTGATATAGGTATCGACCAGATAGGGCTGCCCGTCGAAACGATAGCGGACTTCGAGCGGGACCGAGTTGGTGGCACCCGACGCGCAACCCAGCGCGCCCGCCTGCCCTGCCGACAGGAATGGATTGTTGCAGTTCACCTGATAGGGCGTCGAGCCATAGACCGTGTAGCTGTAGACGCGGAGCGGGCTGGGATTGATCGACTTGTCGCGGAACCAGATGGCGTCGCCATAAAGTTCGAACTCGGGCGCGATCTGGAAGCTCAGGAAGCCGCCCGCCGTGTAACGCTCGCCCTGACGCTGGAAGGAATAATCATCATAAGGGTTGGCCGCGACACCAGAGCGCGGGCCATAGGGAACGAAGCTGCGCGAGCCGTCCGGATTGTTGACATAGGCCGTACCCGAATTCGGACCCGAGCGCGGCGAGATGTAACCGGCGGGCGAATAGGTGGACACCGGCGAACAGGTCAGGGGGCCGTCCTTGCTCAACTGCGCGAGCGGACACGCCGCGATCGAGCGATCGCCAGTACGGACCAGTTCCGAATTGCGATAGTTGACGAAGCCCGACACCTTGAGCCGATCGTCGAGCAGCTTCTTGCCTGCGGTCAGCGTGACGTCGGCACGGCCGCCGTCATTGGTCCAGCCGAGCGGGGTCTTGAAGCCGACACCCTGCGCCAGCGGGGTGACGATGTTGCTGCGGTTCAGATGGTTGTAGAAATTATAGTTGGCATCCACGCGGATGCCGTCGAAATCCTTGCGCAGGATGAAGTTGACGACGCCCGAAACCGCGTCCGAACCATAGACGGACGAGGCACCGCCCGACAGGATGTCGACGCGCTGGAGGAGCGAGGCGGGAATGATGCCGGTGTCTTGGGCATTCATCGTGCCGAGACGCTTGCCGTCGAGCAGAACGAGCGTGCGCTCGAAGCCCAGGCTGCGCAGCTTGATCCGCTGGCGGCCGTCCGAATCCTGGTAGTTCTGCTGCGCGTCGGGTGCGATCTGCGGCAGGCGGTTCAGCACTTCCTCGACGTTCAGCGGCGCCTGCGCCTGGATGTCCTGCGCGGTGACCGAGGTGATCGGCGAGGCCGAGGCAAGGTTCGGACGGGCAATGCGGGTGCCCGTGACGATCACGTCGCCGTCGTTGCTGGCCTGTGGCGTGCCGGTAATCGCCGCCATGCGGGTCTGCGCAGCATTCGCGCTGGACGATACAGTGTCCTGGGTATCGGCCTGTGCGTTTGCGCCGGACTGCTGAGCCAGAACGGGCGTGGCGACCAGCGCACCGGCCGACAAAGCAAGCCATGAGATCGGGTGAAGCAGCTTCATTGAATAAACCCCCTATTTGGCCGTCGGCGTCATTGCGCTGATCGGCGTATCGCACAGACAATACAGTCCGGGCGGGTGGTCAATAGCCAGAGGTATACCGATCTAAGATCAATTACGATTTGGTCCGCAATTGTGGCCCATACGCAACAGGGCAAAGCTTTGCCAAGTATTTGATAAATGGTGAGTAAATACGTTTTTCAATTTTCCAAATTCGTCATTGCCTTCGTTTTTCAATACCTTACCAAAAGCAAAATCCAACACGGCTTAACAAGCCGCTGTTGATGTGCATCAATCACTGTTGCTGCCATTCCGACGAGCTTTGCGGGTCAGCCATATAAAGGCCTTTTTGGGGGCTGGGATGGCAGGCACGGCAATAAAAAAGCCGATCCTCCATAGGGAGGATCGGCCTTTCCGTGGCTTGGAAAAAGAGGATCAGAAGTTGATCGTCGTCCCGATCGCGATCTGGCGACCCAGCGCGTCGTAACGCTGCGGCGCGGTGTTGGAGCGCGAAAGGGCGACCTGGTACGAGTTCGGGATGATCGGCGGCGTCTTGTCGAACAGGTTGTTCGCGATGACCCGGAAAGCGAATTTCCGGGCGATGTTCCAGCTCAGCGCCAGGTCGAAGAAGCTCTGCGGCGCGATGCGCGCAAAGGTGTTCTGGAACCGCTCCGGCGTGCCGCCGATGTCCGGATTGCCCGAATTGTTCGCGGTCGTCAGCGAGCCGGTATAGCGCCAGTTGAACGACACATTGAACACACGGTCCGCCGAGGTCCAGGTGGTGCGCAGCGTGTGCATCCACTTGGGGATCAGCTGGCCGCAGGAGATGCCGTTCGAGAAATAGCCCGCGCAGTTATACTGGCTGCGCAGCGGCGAATCCTGGCCACCGGCCAGCGTCGACAGCGAACCGTTGAAGCCCCAGTCGATCCGCCCGGCATTGTTCAGGTCGAGCGAATACTGCCCCTGGAAATCCCAGCCATAGGCCAGCGACCGGTAATAGTTGGTCGTGCCCTGCCGGACGAAACCAGCCGACGGATTGCCCGCGGGTGCATTGCCGATCGAACCGGTGGTCGGATCGCGCACGATGCCGTTGCAGAAGAACGGATCGCCGTTCGAGGCCAGACAGCCCTGCAGATAATAATCAGCGCCATTATAGCCGAGCGAGTTGACCAGACGGATCTGATAACGATCGGCCGAGAAGACCAGGCCCGGAATGAAGCTGGGCTTCACGACCAGGCCATAGGTCAGCGTATAGGCGGTCTCCGGATCGGCGGTGAAGCCGCCGGTGCGGGTGGTGCAGCCCTCGGTCGGGCAGAGCAGCGACGCGCTGCCGTACAGATTGTCGGCGAGGCCCGTCTTGCTGCACAATTCGCGTGAGGCGAGCGGTGCCGTCGTCACGGTGCCGTCCGGCAGCGTACGCGACACCGGCGCGCAGAAATCGGTCAGCGTGGTGTTGCGACCATAGTTGATCTGCGTCGCCTGGCGGATCTCGATCACCGTCGGCGCGCGCTGCGCCTTGTTGTACGAGGCGCGGAAGGTCAGGTCGGCAACCGGCGCGTACAGCCCTTCGATCTTCCAGGTCGAGAAGCTCTTGGGATTGGAGCTGTACTTCGACACGCGGAAGCCGCCATTGGTCTGAAGCAGATGCGCGAACGGCTTGTTCTGGATCAGCGGCGCCTGAAGCTCGATGTTCGATTCCCAGACATCCTGAGACAGACGGGCATCCTGGTTGCCATATTGCTGGACGAAACCCGCATCGGCGGTCGAGAGCAACCGGTCCTTGCGATATTCGGTGCCCAGCGACACGGCCAGGCCTTCGTCGGCCCAAGGCGACTTGATGCCATAGGTGGTCAGGTCGCCGTTCACGACCGCGATCGCGTCGAACAGCTGGGTGATCGTCCGCCGCTGGCCCGTCGCGCCGCTGGAGAACAGATAGTTGGTCAGCGCATTGCTGCCCGATCCGGCGCGGAATGCGTCGAAGGGCACACAGGACGGATCGGTGCCGTTGACCACCGAGCGGCAGGTCGGCGTGCCGTTCACCGACACGACGTCGAGCGCACGGTTGACGCGGTCGTTCTGCGACGTCGGGCCGAGATACCAATCCTGTTGGTTGCGCGCATAGACGCCGCCCACGTCATAGGACCAGGCGTCGCCGATATTGCCACGCACGCCGCCGCTCGCGCGGAAGCCCATGTTGACGAAGCGGTCCGCCTGGGCGGGCTGGCCATCGAAGCGATAGCGCACGTCCAGCGGCACATAGCCGGTGCTGCCCGGCGCGCAGCCCAGGGCACCCGCCTGCCCGGCGGACAGGAAGGGATTGTCGCAATTCACCTGATAGGGCGTCGTGCCCTGCACCGAATAGGCATAGACGCGGCGCGGCGTCGGGTTTTCGGAGGTGTCGCGGAACCAGATGCCGTCGCCGTAGATCTCGACCTCGGGCGCGATCTTGAAGTTGACGAAGCCACCCGCCGTATACCGCTCATTGGCGCGCTGGAAGGATACGTCGTCATAGGGGTTGGCGGCATTGCCCGCACCCGGCCCCCAGGGCACGAAGGTACGCGAGCCGTCCGGATTGTTCACATATTGCGCATTGGCGTTCGGGCCCGACACGGGCGAGACGAAGCCGCTGCGCGAATAGGTGGACAGCGGCGAGCAGGAAAGGGCCGAATCCTTGGTCAACTGCGCGACCGGACAGGCGGCATAGGAACGCGCGCCGTTCTGGACCAGGTTGGCCTGGCGATAGTTGAAGAAGCCCGAGACGTTCAGACGGTCGTCGAGCAGCTTCTTGCCCGCGGTCAGCGTCAGGTCGGCACGGCCGCCGTCATTGGTCAGGCCGCGGGGGCTGGTGAACCCGGCCGCATTGGCGATCGGCGTGACCAGCGTGTCCTTGTTCAGATGGTTGTAGAAATTGTAATTCGCATCGAGACGGATGCCGTCGAAATCCTTGCGCAGGATGAAGTTGACGACGCCCGAGATCGCATCCGAACCATAGACCGACGAGGCACCGCCCGACAGCACGTCGACACGCTCCAGCAGGCTTGCCGGAATGATGCCGGTATCCTGCCCGTTCTGGGTGCCCAGACGCTTGCCGTCGACCAGCACCAGCGTCCGCTCGAAGCCCAGATTGCGCAGCTTGATCCGCTGGCGACCATCGGAATCGGCATAGTTGGACTGCGCATCGGGGGCGACCTGCGGCAGGCGGTTGAGGACTTCCTCGACATTGAGCGGCGCCTGCGCCTGAATGTCCTGGCGGGTCACCGAGGTGATCGGCGCGGCGGAGGCGAGGTTGGGCCGGGTGATGCGGGTGCCGGTGACGATGACCTCACCACCGCTGGTGGCCTGCGGCGTACCGGTGATCGCGGCGGCGCGGGTCTGGGCGGCATCGGCGCTGATCGAGCTGTCATTGGCCTGATCCTGGGCGGCGCCGTCCTGGGTCGCGGTCGCTCCGACCTGCTGTGCGGCGGCGGGCGCGACGACCATCAGGGACGCGGCGGATATCGCCAGCCATGATGCGGATTGCTGAATTTTCATGAGGTCTCCCCTTCATCCCGGCCGATGGGATGCCGGGTAGAGGGCAAGGACATTATGTTTGCCGCATAGCGTCAATACCTAATGCATACCTATGCATCACCCATCCGGACATTGCAGGCCGACTGTCACCGGAAAGACACAAATTAAAACGATTTCAATGCTTTAGATTAGAGCATCAGCAATGTTTCGACACAGTGCCAATGACGTGCCGAAGGGGAAGCGATCGATCCGGCAAAGCCTTGATTCGTAAAGTGGTCCCATATCGGTTGCGCGACCCCTTGCGGCTTTCGCTTTCCCCCCGCACTATCCCGGATCAGCGGGGCCGGACCGCCCCTTTCGGGATGGAGCAGACGAATGCAGGACCAACGGCGCGCCTTTCTCGGCGGCATCGCCTCGTTAGCGGGGCTGGCGGCCGCACCCGCGCGCGCCTTTGCCCAGGCTGCCGCTCCCTCGCGCGCGACGATCGTCTCCACTTGGGATTTCGGCGCACCCGCCAATGACGCCGCCTTTGCGCGGGGGCGCAGCGGCGGGTCGCTGATCGACATGGTCGAAGCCGGGGTGATGGTGCCCGAGGCCGATCCCAACAATCATTCGGTCGGCTATGGCGGCTATCCCGACCGCGACGGGCATGTGACGCTTGATGCGGTCATCATGGACGATGCGGGCGGCGTCGGCGCGGTCGGCGCGCTGGAGGATACGGTCCACGCCATCTCGGTCGCGCGCGCGGTGATGGAGCATACCCCGCACACCTTCCTGGTCGGCGAAGGCGCGACCCGCTTTGCCCGCGACCGGGGTTTCCCGCGCGTCAACCTGCTGACCCCGGAGGCGGAAAAGGCCTGGCGCGACTGGCTGAAGACGCAAGATTACAAGCCCGTCGCCAATAGCGAGACGGGCACCTATGGCGCAGGGCGGCCCGGCACGCCGGGCGGAGCGCTGGACCATGACACGATCGGGATGCTGGCGCGCGATGCCGGCGGGCGGATGGCGGGCGCCTGCACCACCTCCGGCATGGCGTTCAAGATGCGCGGGCGGATCGGGGACTCGCCGCAGGTCGGATCGGGCCTGTATGTCGAGCGCGGCGTGGGCGGCGCGACCTCGACGGGTCTGGGCGAGGAAGTCACCCGCACCGTCGGCACGGCGCGCGTCGTCGCCTCGATGCGGCACGGGATGAGCCCGCAGGCGGCGTGCGAGGAAGCCGCACGCCATATCGCGTCCTTGCGCGGCAATGCGATCAAGGGGGTGCAGGTCGGCTTTCTCGCGATGGACACCAGCGGCCGGATCGGGGCCTTCTGCCTGTTGCCGGGCTTTACCTATGCGGTGACCGATGCCGCGGGGCGGACGCGGGTGGAAAAGGCCCCGTCCCTGTTCAAGGCGTAATCATCTTATTCCTCCCCTTGCAGGGGAGGATTTAGACCGGCTCACCCCCATCGGCGATCAGCGCGTTCAGGTCGCGCAGCGCCTTGACCAGCCCCAGTCCCCGCGGCCCCGCAATATAGCGCGGTGCCCATTCCGGCTGGAACTTCTCCTTATAGGCCCGCAGGCCCCGAAAGCCGTAGAAACGCTCGCCATGCCGGAAGACGAGCGCCGCAACCTTGGCCCAGGTCGGCGCCATCCGCCGCCCGCCGACACCCGATAAAGGCGCCAGGCCGAGCGCGAAGCGGCCATAGCCCTCCGCCTGGCCCCACAGCATCAGTTCGACGAACAGATAGTCCATCACCCCGCCCGGTGCGTCCTCGACATGGCGCATCAGGTCGACCGACAGTTCGCGCTTGTCCCCCGCCTTCCAGATATTGGCGAAGGCGACGATCCGCCCTTCCACCCGCACCACCGCGCAATCGTTCAGCGCCAGATAGGCCGGGTCGAACCGCCCCAGGCTGAACCCCTTTTCGCCATGCCCCTTGGCGAGCAGCCAGTCGTCGGACACCGACTTCAGCTCGGGCATGATCGCGGGCACTTCGGCGGCGGGCAGTATCGCGAAACGCGCATTCTCGCGCGTGCGGAAGCGGTTGAGCGTCTGGCGAAGCCCACGCATCCGCCCGCCCTCTAGCGCGAAGGTGGAGAGGTCGATCAGCGCTTCCTCGCCATATTTGATGATCTGAAGCCCCATCTCGATCGCGATTTCGAGGCAGTCGGGGGTGATCTGATAGAGCATCAGCCGCCCCTGCCCCGCGTCCGCCATGGTGCGAAGCTGCCACAACAGATCGGCCCAGGCGGCACGCGGGCCAACGGGGTCGCCCATCGCGATCCAACTGGTGCCGCGCACCTGATACATGACGAAGGCGTCGCCCTCCGGCGAGAACAGGAACCGCTTGTCGCCCAGAAGCGCCAGCGCGGCGTCGGTCCGCTCGGCCTCCTGGACGATGGCGAGCACCTGCTCCATCGCCGGATGGTCCGCCTCGCCCGGCGGCGCGGCCAGGAACAGCCGCCACAGCCCCGCCCCCGCCAGCATCACCGCGACCCCCAGCCCGGCGCGCAGGAAGCGCGAGGCGTCGTCGGACAATGCAAAACGCCACCACAGCGACTCCTGATAGGCGACATGCTTATAGGCGAAGAAGCCGAGCCAGCCCGTGCCGACGATCACCACCGCGACGCTGAACAGCCAGGCGGGCGACAAGGGCCGCGCGACCAGCGAGGTGCGCCGGTAAAAGGCGCGGCGGCTCATCTGAAGGAGCAGCGCGATGCTCAGGCAGACCGCCGCCTCTTCATAATCGATGCCCTTGGCCAGTGAGAACACGGCCCCCGCCACCAGCAGCGCCCGCGCCGCCAGGCTCGCCCCGTCGAGCCGACGGTACAGCCCTGGCGCCAGCAGCAACAGGCCGGTGCCGACCAGGCTGGCGGCGAAATGCGACGCCTCAATAAAGGGCAGCGGCAGGATATGGACGAGATGATGGACGCGCTGCGGAATGGCGGGCAGCGATCCCGACAGCAGCAGGATGCTCCCCCCACCGAAACAAGCGGCACTCAGCACCATCGGCGCGATGCCCAGCAGCACCCGGCGCAGGTCGCGCAACGCCTTGATCGGTCGCCGCCGCGCCTCGTCCCAGGCGAGCAGCGCGATACCCAGCGCCAGCGGCGCGAGATAATAGAGGACGCGATAGGCGAGCAGCGCGGCGAACAGGTCGGTCCGGTCGACCGGCACCGTCGCCAGCACCACCGCCTCGAACACGCCGATGCCGCCGGGTACATGGCTGACCAGCGCGACGATGATCGCCAGCGCATAGGCTAGCAGGAAGGCGGGGAGCAGGTCGATCGACGCGCCCGGCAGCAGGACGAACAACGCCGCGCTGGCACAGGCGAGTTCGAGCGAGGCGATGCCGATCTGCGCCACCGCCTGGGCAGGACTGGGCAGCGGCACGCTCCATGCCCGCCATCCGATCCGCTGTCCGGGCCGCAGCGCGCAGAGCAGGATCAGCAACAACGCGCCCGCGATCACCGCACCGCCGATCCAGCGGACCAGGCTTTGCGCCAGCACCAGCGTCTCGACCGTGATCGGCCCGTCGTGGAACAACAGGCCAAAGCCGGTGACGGTGAACACCCCGAACCAGAAGGTCGCGCTGGCGATCGCGATCACCCGCGCGATATCGGGTCCGTCCAGCCCGGCGGCGGCATAGACACGGTAGCGCGCCGACCCGCCGGTCAGCAGCGCCAGCCCCAGATTATGACTGAGCGTATAGCTGGTGAACGACGCCATCGCCGCCGTCCGCCAGCGCAGCGGCTTGCCGACGACGCGCAGCGCGATGACGTCGTAAAAGGTCAGCGCGATATAGCTGGCGATGGTGAAGCCGACCGACAGCATGATCTGGCGCGGGTCGATCGCGTAGAAGGCGGCGCGTACGTCGCTGAACCGGACCGATCGGGTCAGATGATGCAGCGCCGACAGCCCCAGCGCGACGAGCAGCACGACCGCGCCCACCGCCAGATAGCCGCGCCGCGCCCGCGCATAGGCGACGATCCGGTCGATCATCGACGACGGGCCGGAATGGCCGGTCACCGCAGCGTCTTCGTTGCGATCGGTCCTGTTCGACCGCTCGTCATATCCGCCCCCAGTCGCGTTCATCTCACTCGCATTTCATCCCGTTTCGCGCGGGTCCGTCGCGGCATAGGAGTGTCGCCGCCCCGGCTGCCTTACGGGGGCATGACAAGTTCGTCATCACCGCCTCCACATAATCATGACAGAAGCGTCATGCACCGCCCACGCTTCCCTCAGGTCTGAGCGCGTAGGACGAAAGGGTGAAGGAATCGACCCCGCCCGTGATCCGCAACGCCGTGCCCCTTACGGTGGATGCGTGCCGCATGTCCGGTCTGCTGCCCCGATGAAGGGGTTGCGGATCGTGGGCTGGGGTGCGGGCATGGCCGCGCTGACCGGCGGGGCGGCGGTCGCGCTGCTGGTCGGGCATATGCCGCTCCATGCCGGACCGCATCGCCCCCCGACCCTGTATGGCGCGACCTTCGCACCCGTCGCGGACGGTCGCCCCGGCCTGGTCGTCACCAGCCTGCGCAGCGATGTCGACGGCGATGCGACCAAGTCGGCCAAGCCGCCGCTTCAGGTCGGCGACACCGTGCTGTCGGTCGATGGCCGCCCCGCCACGTCCTTCGCGATGTTGCGCGAAGAAGCCTCGCTCCCCACCGCGTCGCCGCTTCGCCTCGAGGTCGCGCGCGACCATGGCCTCCTTACGATCACGCTGCTAAGGAGCGGCTCGGGAGGACAGCGTGGCCAACAGGATTTTGCTGATCGAAGATGATCGCTCGACGGCGGATTATATCGCCAACGGGCTTCGGGAAGAGGGATTTCTGATCGATCATGCGGCCAATGGCCGCGACGGCCTTTTTCATGCAACCGACGGCACTTACGATTGCATCATCCTCGACCGGATGCTGCCCGGCATGGACGGCATGGCGGTGCTGGCGGCGATTCGCGCGGCGGGAATCGAATCACCGGTCCTGATCCTGTCCGCCCTGACCTCGCCGGAGGACCGGGTGGCGGGGCTGACATCGGGCTCGGACGATTATCTGACCAAGCCCTTCGTCTTTGCCGAGCTGCTGGCACGGGTTCGCCTGCTGATCCGGCGCGGCACCACGACCACCGGCGCGCCGCAGACCAAGCTGGTGTGCGACGACCTGGAAATGGACCTGCTCGCCCACCGCGTCCGGCGCGCGGGCAAGCCGATCGACCTGCAGCCGCGCGAATATCGGCTGCTCGAATATCTGCTCCAACATGTCGATCAGGTCGTGACCCGCACCATGCTGTTGGAGGGGGTGTGGGATTTCCATTTCGACCCCAACACCAACGTCACCGACGTCCATATCAGCCGGTTGCGCAAGAAGATCGACGAAGGCTTTGCCCGCCCGCTCCTGCACACGGTCCGCGGTTCGGGCTATAAGCTCGGGGTCGAGAAATAGCACCCGCGATGCTCCGTTCGACCACGCTGCGGTTCGCATTACTGGTCTTTGCGCTGCAACTGATCGGCGCGGGTGCGATGGTCGTCACGGTCCGCCATCTGACCCGCGGAGAGATCGCGGCGCAGGCCGAAAATGCCGCCAGCGAACTGCGCGATGAGCTGGCGGGCATGTGGCTGTCGGGCGGACAGGCGGCGGTGCGCGCTGCGGTCGACCGGCGGCTGACCACCGACCGACTGCCCTTGTCGGTCATCCTGCTGACCGATGCGCATGGACGCTTCGTGGCGGGCAATATCGCCGAATGGCCGCCCAATGTGCCCGCCCCCGGCGCGGCGACGATCGAGATTTTCCGTATCGGCCATTCCTCACCCGAACGGATGCGGGTGATGGCGACCCGCCTGCCCGACGGATCGCGGATGCTGGCGGGCCATGTCGTCGAAAGCGAACTGCGCATCGCCGTTGTCATGGAAGAGGCGATGGGGGTCGGCATGGCGGTGGCGATCGTGCTCGCCGCGCTCGCCGCATGGATCGCCGCGCGGATGATCGAGCGGCGGCTGGAAGGCACGGTCGCGACCGCCCATGCGGTCGCCGCCGGGGACCTGTCGCGCCGGGTCATCCCCAATGGCGGCGACGACGCCTTCGACGCGCTGGCCAAGGCGGTCAATGCGATGCTCGACCGGATCGCGCTGCTGATGACCGAGTTGAAGGTCGCGACCGATGGCCTTGCGCATGACCTACGCTCGCCACTGACCCGGCTGCGCTCGACGCTCGACCGCGCGCTGGCGGAAAGCCATGACGAGAATGCGCGCGTCGCAGTGAGCCGGGCGCTGGACGAGGGCGACCGGCTGCTCGCGATGCTCGACACCGCGCTGCGGATCAGCCGGGCCGAGGCCGGGCTGGGTCGCGATGCGTTTGTCGATACCGATCTGGCCGAGATGGTGCGCGACGTGGCGGACATGTTCGAGCCGCTGGCCGAGGATCGCGGCATGACGATCCGCGCCGATGCCCCCGAGACGCTGGTCGCCCGCGTCCACCGCGAGCTGCTGGGTCAGGCGATCGCCAACCTCATCGACAATGCGCTGAAATATGGCGCGGGCGCTGTCGTCGTCCGGGTCGAGCCGGGACCCGTCCTGATCGTCGCCGATGACGGCCCCGGCATTCCGCCCGAGCGCCGCGACGAGGCGCTGAAGCGTTTCGGTCGGCTGGACGCCGCGCGCACGGAAAGCGGCGCGGGCCTGGGCCTTTCGCTCGCCACGGCGGTCGCGCATCTCCACGGTGGCACGGTGGCGCTGGAGGACAATGCGCCGGGATTACGGGTTCGCCTGACGCTGGGATGATCGCTTCGTCATTGCGAGCGTAGCGATGCAATGACGGGCCGAAAATGACGATGAGCTGCCCCCCCTCGCCCCACCACCACCGGGCTAAAGCCCGGCGGTCCCCCTCCCCATCAGAGATGGGGAGGATTGCGAAGCCCCATTCCTCCCCAAGCTATGCTTGGGGAGGGGGACCGCCCGGCGGAGCCGGGTGGTGGAGGGGCAAGGCCCTTACGCCCCCACATTCCCCGTGCGCTCCAGCTTGCCCCAGCCGACGATCCACCCGCCGATGGCCGAGGCGATCGCGCGCAGGACGACCCAGTACATGATTTGGCGATAGACCAGCCGCTGCGCGACCAGCAGATGCGCCGGATAGCGCACGCGGTTGCCGTCCAGCCGATATGCCAGCCACCCGCACCAGATATCGACCGCGGTGAACACGGTCCAATAGGCCGCCATCTGGAACACATCGGTATGGGTCTGCGCCCAGCCATGCTGGCCGACGCGCACCGCCGTCCCGATGATCGACAGGATCAGCGCCAGGTCGATCAGCGGCGAGATGGCGGCGAACAGGATCTGGAACACCCAGGCCTGGGGCAGGCCGATCCGGGCAAGCCCGGCAGGCTTGCCGGTCCGCAGAATGGCGCGATGCTTCCACAGACATTGCAGCGTCCCGAACGCCCAGCGATACCGCTGCTTGGCGAGCGCGCGGAAGCTTTCGGGCGCCTCGGTCCAGGCGACGGCGCGCGGGTCATAGGTCACGCGCCACCCGGCCCGCTGGATCGCGATGGTCAGGTCCTGATCCTCGGCCAGCGTATTTTCCGGATAGCCGCCCACCGCATCGAGCGCGGCGCGACGCCAGGCGCCGACCGCGCCCGGCACCACCGTCATCGCATCGAACCCGGCGAGCGCACGGCGCTCCAGATTCTGCGCGGTGATATATTCGACCGCCTGCCAGCGCGTGACGAGGTTGACCCGGTTGCCCACCCGCGCATCGCCCGCCACCGCGCCCAGCGTGGGATCGGCGAACCAGCGGGCGAGCTTGGCGATCGTCTCCGGCTCGAACTGGGTATCGGCGTCGAGCGCAATCAGCACTTCGCCGGTCGCATCCTGAAGCGCCCGGTTCAGCGCCGCCGCCTTGCCGCTATTGGCCAGGGTCAGCAGACGGACACGCGGTTCGTTCGCAAACGCCTCGCGCACCACCGCGCTGGTGCCGTCCTTCGATCCGTCATCGGCGACGATCACCTGAAGCCCCGGATAATCGCTGGCCAAGACCCGCTCGACCGACTGGACGATCACGCGCTCTTCGTTGAAGGCCGGGATGATCACCGAAACGCTGGGGGTGAAGGCGGGCGGCACCGGCTTCGACTTGCGCCCCTGGAACCAGGCGAGCCCGGCCATCACCACCGCCCGCGCAATGCCGAGGGCGATGGCGAGGTAGAAGAGCCAGGCCAGCCCCGCCGATAGAAAGGCCAGCACGACGAAGATCGCGACATCGGTGCGCACCGCCAGCAGGTCATGCCCCTCGACCAGCGGCATCGCCTGATCCCGGCTGATACCCACCAGTTGCGAGGCGGGCACGAAGCGATAGCCCTCGGCACGCAGCGTGTTGATGATACGCGGCAGCGCCTCGACCGTCTGTTCCCGGTCGCCGCCGCCGTCGTGCAACAGCACGACATTCGCCGAATTCTCCGGCGTCGCGCCGTGGACCTGATCGATCGTCTGCTGGACGATCTTATCGGTGCCAGGCGTCTGCCAGTCATTGGGATCGACGTGCAGCCCGACCACCGTATAGCCCAGATTCTGCGCGACCAGTGCCGGGCCGATTTCGTCGCCGGTGGTCGGTTCGGCGTCACCGAAATAGGGTGCGCGGAACAGCGTGGTCGAACGGCCGGTATAGGCCTGGATCAGACGCTTGGTCGCGTTCAGTTCCAGCTTGATCGTCCGGTCGCTGGTCGTCGCCATATTGGGATGGGTGTAGCTGTGATTGCCCAGCTCGCTGCCGTCCGCGACGATCCGGCGCAGCAACTGGGGATGTTGCAGCGCGTTCTCGCCGATGACGAAGAAGGTCGCGGGCACATGCTCGCGCTCCAGCACGTCCAGGATCTTGGGTGTCCACTCCGGATCGGGGCCATCGTCGAAGGTCAGCGCGACCGTCTTGGGCAGCGCCCCAGCGCGCTGGACGACATAGGGGGTCGGATAGGCCTGATAGACCTCGCTTCGGATGATGCCGTCCTTGTCATATTTCACGACCCGCCGCCCGTCGGTCGGCTCCGCCGTGATGCGCAGGATTTCCCCCGGCCCTTCAACATCGGTGTTCAACGGCGAGGTGATGGTGTCCAACCGGGGAATAACCCGGCTGCCCGTGCTGCGAAACGCGGCAAAGTCGGCCCAAAGGCCGGGGTCTTCCGATCCCAGTTGCCAGAAGGCGACATCGTCGATCCCCAGCCGCTTGAGCGCCTGAAGCTGGTTCCAGCTCGTCGCGGCGTCCAGCATCCAGACGATATGATGCTCGCCATTCTCGTCATAGGCAAAGCCCGCATTGCCGCTGGCCGGATCGAACGACACCTTGGCATGGCTGTCATGCGCCATCAGCCAGCTTTCCTCGATCGACTTGGCCTCCGCCGGGCCCTTGGCGGGCCAGTCATAGGCATAGCTGCCCAGCGCCACGATCAGCTTGTCGCGACCGACATCGCGCAGCGCCTTTTCCGACGATTGCAGGAACCAGGGCTGCGCCGCGATCGGCCCGGGCGTGCCGGTCTGCCAATGCTGGTCATAGGCCATCAGGATGATGCGATCGACGACCTTGGCCAGCCGCTGCAACTGCCACGCATCATCCTCGGCGGGCACGGTGACGGCCAGAACGGTGCCCTTGGGCAGATGCGCCTTGATCCGCTGGAGCAGCCGGGGATAGCCCGCCATCGCGCTGGCGGGCAAATTCTCGAAGTCGACGACCAGGCCCGACTGGCGGTTGACCGTCACCGACTGACCCAGCTGGGTCGCCAGCTTTTCGGAAGCGGCCGGGCTGGCGATGATCCGCGCGATGGTCTGGCCGTCCCACTCATCGTCCGACAGGTTCTGGACCATCGGCAGCAGCCGGGGCGGCTTGGCCACGCGCGACAACAGGGTGGCGAGCTTGGCATCGTTAGCGATCGTCAGCACGCCCTTGGGCCCCGTCACGTTCATCAGCGAGGGCACCAGCCAGTCGATCTGGCCCATATGCGCGTGCAGCGAGGCCAGCGCGGAATCATTGCCCGGCGTATAGAAGGCGATGGTCAGCGGGGTATGATCCTGCGCCACCGCCTTGCGCGGCAACCAGGCGCCGCGCCGCCCCTTCAACTGCGCAGTCGGCTCCAGCGTCATCGCCTGGCGCCGCGCGAAGGGCAAGGGCAGCACGCCCGAATTGGGCACCGCGACCAGCGTCGTGGCAAAGGCGATCGCGGCAAAGACCACCGCCAGGATCGTCACCGCAACGGCACGCCGCGCCCACGCGCCCCGACGGCCCGTCGGGTCAAAGAAGATCGGGTTGGTCAACGATGTCGATCCTTGGTCTCATACGTGAACGAAAGGGCGGCCCCAGTTACCCCCGGCCGCTTAACCCCACGTTTCCATCGCCCAGCCGATGGCAGATCATGGACATAGAGCGCGTGATCGCAACATTACAGATTTTTCATGTCGCCCCCGCGTCTTCTTCATCCGATACGTGACAATGCTCGCGCCCCCGCATTAGGACATGCCATGGCCGATCTACCCGCCCGCCTGCGCTCCCGATGGCCCCATATCCTGGGCGGCATCCTGACTCTACTTGTCGGCATCGCTGCCATCCTTCTGTATTCGGGCAGTTATTTCGACAAGGACCCGTTCACGCGCTTTCCGGCCAAGGGCAAGGCTCAGCCGATCCTGGTGCTGTCGCTGTCGGGTGACATGGGCCTGCGCTACGGCATGGGCGGGGTGATCGCGCGAGCGTTGAGCGCGGACGGGATCGCCGTGATGGGCGTCAACTCGCCCGTATTGTTCCGCAAGCGGCGCACCCGCGAACAGGTCGATGCGGTCATCGCCGATATGGTCCGCCGCGCCGAGGACGAGATGGGCGACCGCAAGCTGGTGCTGCTCGGCCAATCCTATGGCGCCGACATGCTCCAGACGGGGCTTGCGCATCTACCCACCGATCTGCGCGCCAAGGTGTCGGCCATCGTGCTGGTCGTGCCGGGCGAGACGGTCTTCTTCCGCTCCGACCCGTCGGGCCTCGCCTATATGGGGCGGCCCGACAGCCTGGCGATCACCACCGCGCGGCAGATCGACTGGGCACCCGTGACCTGCATCTACGGCGTGCGCGAGCCGGACAGCCTATGCCCGTTGTGGAGAAAGCCCAATGTCCATGTCGTCGCCCTGCCCGGCGGCCATTACATGAACCATGACGATGCCACGCTGGTCGCCCATGTCCGGGCGGCGGTGCGCCACGCCCCCTCCCCCGCCCGGTAGCGGAAGGAGGGGGGATCGCGGTCAGGCGGTGACCGGCTCGATCGGCGTATCGGCCCCCCGCTTCGTCCGCCATATCGCGGCACAGCCCAGCGCATAGGGCTTGGCCAGCACGGTCGACACCGTCATGTAGCGCGCGGTCGCACTGTCGCGGGTCAGCGTCAGGTGCAGATAGCCCTTGGCATCCTGATCGCAGAAGCGGACCACCTTGGGATTGGCCGCCGCGATCTCGCGCCCGATGCCGGGCATCAGGTCGCCCCAGGACGGGCTGGTGATCGAGGTGCCGCCGAACTCCGCCGCGACCAGCTTGCCGCCCGCATCATACAGGTCGTTGGCCCAGGCGGCATGGCTGTCACCGGAGATGACGACGGGGCGACTGCCCGCGCGCTGGAAAGCGGCATAAAGCCGCTCGCGCGCCGCCGGATAGCCGTCCCAGCTGTCGAAATTGAGCGGCAGACCGGCGCGGTACGACGCCTGCGCCTCGCCAAGCTGCGCGCGCTCACCCTCCGACAGGCGGGCGGTCAGCCTGGCATAGCCTTGCGGCCCCATCTGCTTTTCGAGGTCGGGGCCGTCGATCCGCGCCATGACCACCTGGTTGCCGATCACCTGCCACGGCGTCCCCGCCCTGACCGAGGCGGTCAGCGTCCGCTCGATCCAGTTCAACTGCCCCGCACCCAGCAATTCGCGGTCGGGCCGCGCGCGTTCGGCCATCATCGCGGCATATTCCTTGGGCTCAGGCGCTCCACCCTTGGCGGTCACCACCTGCTTCGACCGGGCGAGCAGCCGCGTCTCCAGCATGACGAGCGTCGCCAGATCGCCGAAGTCGAAGCTGCGGTTGATCGCTTCCCAGGGCTGGCCCGGTTGCGGATCGCGGATCGGCATCCATTCGAAATAGGCCTGCATGGCGGCCGCCTTGCGCTTGCCCCAGTCGCCCTCGACGGCGGGCTGATGGTTTTCCGCGCCGCCGATCCAGTCGTCATTGGCGACCTCGTGATCGTCCCACACGCAGATAAAGGCGGCGCGGGCGTGCGCGGCCTGCATATCCGGATCGCGCTTCACCTGGGCATGACGCTGGCGATAGTCGGTCAGGGTCACGATCTCATGCGCGGGCTCGGGCAGGCGGCCCAGCTTCTGCCCGATCGGCGCGCCATAGCCGTCCGCGCCATATTCATAGATATAGTCGCCCAGATGGACCACCGCGTCGAGCCGATCGGTCTTGGCGATCGCGTCATAGGCGTTGAAGAGGCCGCCGGGATAAAGCTGGCACGACACCACCGCCAACGCCAGTTCGTCGACGCGCCCGCGCGGCAGGGTGCGGAACTGCCCCTCGGGCGAGCGCTGGCTGCCCGCCGTCTCGAACCAGTAGCGATAGTCGCGGCCCGGTTGCAGGCCGGTCACCTCGACCTTGGCGGTGAAGTCGCGGGCGGCACGCGCCGACACCCGCCCGGTATGGAGCCCGACCGCATCGCCGCCGCCGACCGGCGCGACATGCCAGGTCAGCGCGATATCACCCGCCTGCCCTTCGGGCGGCGTTGCGCGGGTCCACAAGATCGCGCCGACCGGCGACGGATCGCCGCTCGCCACGCCGTGTTCGAAGCGAACCGCCGGGGCCGCCGCCTCCGCCAGGGTCGTCGGCAGGGCCAGGCTCGCCCCGCTTCCCATCAGCGCGATCGCGCGGCGTCGGTTCATCATCGTCATCGTATCGGTCCTTTCGAACCAAGGCGTTATGCCGTGCTGACGACAGCGCGATGGCGGCGGCGTGACGGTTTGGCGACACGCCGCGTCCGTCATGGAAGTGACACATGCCGGACACCAACTGGTAATCCCTGCCCCCTAAGTGCCCCCGAGAATAAGGTAATACCGGGGGGCTTTTCATGAATTCGATCCTTGGCCGCGTGACGCTGGCCACCTTGCTGGCTGGCCTGTCGCAGGTCGCCTTCACCCAGGCCGCAGCGGCGCAGGCCATGATCCAGCCCCAGGCCGATCCGCGCGATGCGCAGGACAATCCCGAGGTCATCGTCACCGCCCAGAAGCGCGAACAGCGGATCGAGGACGTGCCCCTGACGGTCACCGCCATTTCGGGCGCGCGCATGGCCGATCTGGGCGTCAATTCGCTGTCGGAGGTGGCGCAGTACATCCCCGGCCTTCAAATCCAGGAGCAGAGCGCGAACAACCCCGGCTTCGTGATCCGGGGCATCACCTCGGACTCGGGCTCGGCGCAGCAGGGTGCACGCGTCACGCTATACTATAACGGCGTCGACATCAGCCGGACGCGCGGCGCCTATCAGGACCTGTACGATATCGAGCGGATCGAGGTCGTGAAGGGTCCGCAGGCGACGTTGTTCGGCACCGCCGCCGCGGTCGGCGCGATCAACATCATCTCCGCCAAGCCCCGCGCCGGGACCGAGGGCGGCATCCTGGCGTCCTATGGCAATTTCGACCGGACCCAGGTGTCGGGCTATCTGAACGCGGGCAACGACACGCTCGCCGGCCGGATCGCCTTCGCCTATAAATATCGCGACGGCTATGTCCGCAATATCGCGGGCGATCCGAAGGTGGCGAACCAGAATCAGGGGCGGGTCGATCAGGACGATCTGAATGGCCAGGATCAGCGTGGGCTTCGCGGCTCGCTGCGCTGGACACCCAATTCCTCGGTCACCGCCGATCTGGTCCTGACCTATGACGGACAGCGCAATCCCGGCACCGCGTTCAAGAGCCGCGTCTTCGCCCCCACCGGCGGCCAGACCGGCGATTATGGCTATGCCGAGCTGTCGGGCTCGCCCTTCTCGGCCGAGGTCCTGGGCAAGCGCAAGCTGGGCCTGACCCGCAACGTCTATGATGCAAACCTGACGGTGGCGGTCGATGTCGCGCCGGGCATCACCTTCACCACGGTCAACGGCTATCGCCGGTTCGACGCGCTGGAAATCTTCGACGCGGACGGCGGCCCGGCCTGGTATCTCGAGTTCGGCGAGGACGCCAAGGGCGATCAGTGGAGCCATGAGGGCCGCTTTGCCTTTGACGGGCCGAAATACCGCGCCTCGTTCGGCTGGAACGCCTTTTTCGAAAACGGGCAGCAGCGCGTGCCCTTCTCGACCGAGGAAGGCACCTATCTCGCCTGTTCGGTGGCGCGCGATTTCGCGCCCGTCCGCCAGCTGCTGAACGCGGCGGGCGTGCCCACCGGTACGTCGTGTGTCGCGCCCGACGGCACCGTGCCGGGCGCGCGGGCGACCGCGATCCTGTCGCGCGGCGCGGCGACCGTGCTGCCCTATAGCGCCAGCTTCGCCAATTACGGCAATACCGACACCTATTCGGTCTTCGCGGACGCCACCTGGCTTCCCACCACCGCGCTGGAACTGACCGCAGGCGCGCGCGTGCTGATCGAGGATCGCCAGTCGGGCTATAGTTCGGTCATGCCCGACAGCCGGTTGCTGGCGGGCGCCGGGCTGTTCACCAGCCTGCTCGGCGCGGCCAATACCAAGGGCCAGAAATTCACCGCCGAGCGCAGCTATGCCGCGCTGCTGCCGCGCTTCAATGCGCTCTACCGCCTGAGCGACGACGTGAACGTCTATGCGACGATCAGCAAGGGTCGCCGCTCGCCGGTCGTCCAGCTCGATGCGCAGCGCGTGGTGCCGCTTTCGGTCGCCAATTCGGGCGCCGTTCCCCGGCTTCAGATCATACCGGCGGAAAATGTCTGGAATTACGAAGGCGGTATCAAGGGGCGGATCGGCGCCTTCACCGGCGCGGCCTCGGTCTTCTATCAGCGGTATAAGGGCTTTCAGGTCTCCGTGTTCGAAAACGGCCTGACCGTGACGCGCAGCGCCGGGTCGGCGAACAATCTCGGCGTCGAGCTGGAGGGCAATCTGGCGGTCCATCGCTGGCTCAGCCTGTTCGGCACCTTCGCCTATATCGACGGCGGCATCGCCAATGATCCGTCGAACGGCGTGTTCGCGGGCAACCGCTTCCGCCTGCAACCCGACACCACCGCTTCGGGCGGCGCGACCCTGCGCGTACCGGTCGGCTCGTCGGCGACCTTCTATGCGACGCCCAGCGCCACCTATCGCTCGAAGGTGTATTTCGAACTGCCCAATAGCGAGGCGATCTCGCAGGGCGGCTATACGCTCGTCAACCTGCGCGCCGGGGTCGAATTCGGTGACCAGAGCCGTTTCCATGTCGGCGCCTTCGCGCGCAACCTGACCAACAAGCGCTATCTGATCGATGCGGGCAATACCGGCGGCATGTTCGGCACGCCCACCTATATCGCGGGCGAGCCGCGTTTCTATGGCGTGGAGTTGGGCGCACGCTTCTAAGCGAGGTAAAGATCTTTCCCCTCCCGTCTGGGGAGGGGCTCGTCGGCGCTGAGCGAACGACGTGCCATCGCCCCCACGGTTATCGGCACTTAACCGCTTTCTAACCCCGGTCCGCTAGGCGCTGTGCGATGGGACCATGGGTTGGGAAGCGGATATCGTGCTGCGCTGGTTGATGTTGGTGGCGACCCTGGCGATCGCCACCTCCTGCACGCCGACCCGGCATGCGCCTGCGCATCTGACGCTGGACTTACCGCCGCCGACCGCACGGACGCTGCTGCGCCAGCTCGCGCTCGACGTACCCGACAAGGATCTGCCCGACACGCTGATCGGCAACACGCCCATCGAAATGGCCGCCGCCCCCGCCTTTAGCGGCATCGCCCGCACCGCGACCGACGCGGCACGCGCCGCCGAATGCCTGACCGCCGCCATCTATTACGAAGCGCGGTCCGAGCCGGTGGACGGTCAACGCGCGGTGGCGCAGGTGGTGCTCAACCGCGTCCGCGACCGGGCCTTTCCCAAGAGCATCTGCGGCGTCGTCTATCAGGGGTCGGAGCGGTCGACGGGTTGCCAATTCAGCTTCACCTGTGACGGATCGATGCTGCAACCGCGCGACCCCGCCGCCTGGGGCCGTGCCGCCGCCGTCGCGCAAGCCGCGCTGGCCGGACTGGTCTATGCGCCGGTCGGGGCGGCGACCTTCTACCATGCCAATTACGTGCTCCCCTGGTGGGCCTCCAGCCTCAGCCGGATCGGAGCGGTCGGCACCCATATCTTCTATCGCTGGCGCGGGGCGCTGGAACGCGACCTGTCGTTCCGCCAGAATTATGCAGGCGTGGAGCCGAATATCCCCTTGCCCTCGCCGGTCGGGGCCGCTGCGGCTGCACCGATGGCGGAGACGGCCTATGGCGTCGCCATCCATCGCGGCGAGCAGCGGGCGGAGGCCAATACCGCGCCGGTATCGACGGCGGGGGTCCGCATCCATCGCAACGGTTTCGCCCATGGCGGCGAGGAAGCCCCCTCCGGCGTGATCGTCGGCGAGGAAAGCGATCCAGGCTGATCGGGCCAATCCATTCCTCCCCCATAGGGGGAGGGGGACCGCCGGGCGGCAGCCCGGTGGTGGAGGGGTATCTCCGGTGCCGAGGGTATCCCGCGCGCGCCCACGGTGCCCCCCCTCCGTCAGGCCTTCGGCCTGCCACCTCCCCTTACAGGGGAGGAAAGATTAGCCGATCGTGTCGATCCATTCGGGCAGGTCGCCCAACCGCTCCAGCTGGCGGAAGCGGGGATGGTCGAGCGGCACCTCGCCCGCCTCATGGCTCCACGCCAGCGGCTGCGGGATATAGGCGGCCCAGCCACCCGCCTTGAGCGCGGGCAGAATGTCGGAGCGCATCGAATCCCCTGCCATCACCGCCGCTTCGGGGGCGACGCCGTGGCGCTCGAAAATTCGCGCGAAGGTGTCCGGCGTCTTGTCGCTGACGATCGCGACATCGTCGAAATACTGGCCCAGCCCGGATGCGGCGAGCTTGGCTTCCTGGTGCAGCAGGTCGCCCTTCGTCACCAGCACCAGCCTGCCCCGCTCGCGCAAGGCCTCGATCGTCTCGGCGATACCGTCGAGCAGTTCGACCGGATGTGCCAGCAACTGCCGCCCCGCCTCCAGCAGCCGCGCGATCAGGTCAGTGGGTAGCGTCGGCCCCGCCAGCTCCACCGCCGTCTCGATCATCGACAGGGTAAAGCCCTTGGCGCCATAGCCATAGAGCCGCAGGTTGCGCGCCTCGCACGCCTCCAGCGTGGCCCGCGCCACCCGCGCCTCGGCAAAGGGGGCGAGCAGGCCGACCAGGGCTTCCTCGGTCGCCGCGAAATGGCGCATATTGTGCCAGAGCGTATCGTCCGCATCCAGGCAGATCAGCGCGATGGTCATCGAGTATCTCCCATGTGGCGGCGGCGTTTCCATCACAGCTCGCGGATGAGGCGCAAGCCCAAACGCGGCCGGAACCGCTCGGCCCGCCCCTTTTCAGCGCCGACGCCGCCCTGCACCCCCAGCTTGCCGAACGCGCGGTGGACCTGCGGCATCAGCAGCCAATAGGCGCCCTGGCCATTCTGCCGATTGACCTCCAACCCCAGCACCGTGTCGGGGTTCACATCGTAAAAGGTCGAATGGTTGATGATCGTGCCGGTCTCGTTGCCATCGCGTAAGGTCACATCGCCGACGCCCAGCATCGTCATCGTGCTCCACCGCTCGCCAAAGCGATTGCCGAGCAGCCATAACAGGGTCGAAGTCCAGCCGCCCTCCGCGCGATCGTGCAACCCCAGATACTGGACGCCGTGGATGCTCCGCCCGCCCCGGAAGGTGCCGAGCCGCTTCTGAAGCCCCATCTTGTACTGGACGACGCGGTTGTTGATGAGCGGCAGTTCCAGCTCGACCGCAAAGCCGTCCGCCACCGCCACTTCGACCTCGGGGGCCCATTCCAGCTCGCCGCGCGGGCCGGTCAGATCGCGCTGCGCCAGCGTGTTGACCTCGATCTCGCCCGCCTTGGCGGTCAGCGGGCGGACCATGTCGAACACCATCGGCTCGGGGATGTCGGGGCCGGACTGGGCGGCGGCGGACACGCTGAAGAACAGCAGCCCCAAGGAGGAAAGGGCCAGGCGGCTGGTCATGAACATCGTGAAACTCCCAGGCGTTACGCAGTACCGCGGTGCCGGGGAGCCATCGCCGCTGATGGGATCAGGTGGCGTGGGGTTCGTACCGCCGCGCACCCGCGCCCATTGCCGCCTGAATCCCCATGACCAGCGCATCCACCGTGAAGGGCTTGGTCAGCAACTGCATGCCCGGCGACAGATGCCCGCTGTTCAGCACCGCATTCTCCGCATAGCCCGTGACGAACATGACATTCAATTCATGTCGTAATTCCCGTGCCGCTTCGGCCAGTTGCCGCCCGTTCATGCCACCCGGCAGGCCGACATCGGTGATCAGCAGATCGATCCGCGCATCCGACCGCAACGCCGCCAACCCCTCGACGCTGTCCGCCGCCTCGATCACCCGATATCCCATGTCGCGCAGCACATCGGCGATCATCATGCGGACGGTCGCCTCGTCATCGACGACCAGCACCGTCTCGCCCGCGCCCGACGGGTTGGCCGTCACGCCGGTCGCGTCGTCGCTGTCCCGTTCGGCCGGACCATGGTGGCGGGGTAGATAGAGGAAGACCGTCGTCCCCTCGCCCGGCGTCGAGTGGATGCGCACCTGCCCGCCCGATTGCTGGGCAAAGCCATAGATCATGCTGAGCCCCAGCCCCGTCCCCTGCCCCAGCGGCTTGGTGGTGAAGAAGGGGTCGAACGCCTTCTCGATCACGTCGGGGGTCATGCCGGTGCCGGTGTCGGTCACGCACAGCGCCAGATATTCGCCGTCCGGGATGTCGGCGAAGCGCGCCCCGTCACGCGCATTGCCGTCACGCAGGCGACGATTGACCATCTCGATCGTGATCCGCCCGCCGCCCGGCATCGCGTCCCGCGCGTTGATGCACAGGTTGAGCAGCGCATTTTCCAGCTGCGGCGCATCGACCAGCACGGTCCACAGATCGCCCGCGCTCTCGGTCTCCAGCATGATGCTCGGCCCGACGGTGCGGCGGATCAAGTCAGTCATACCAGCGACCAGCGCCCCGATATCGGTCGGCCGGGGCGCCAGCGTCTGCCGCCTGGAAAAGGCGAGCAGCCGGTGGGTCAGCGCCGCCGCGCGCCGGGTCGCCCCCTGCGCCGCGTCCATATAACGGTCGAGATCGTTCACCCGTCCCTGCGACAATCGCAGCGCCATCAGTTCCAGCGAGCCCGAAATCCCCGCCAGCAGATTGTTGAAGTCGTGCGCCAGACCACCGGTCAGCTGGCCGACCGCCTCCATCTTCTGGCTCTGGCGCAGTGCCTCCTCGGCGCGCATCAGTTCGGCGGTGCGATCGGCGACGCGCTGTTCCAGCTGGTCGGTCAGGGCGCGCAGCTCGGCGATGGCCGTGTCGCGCTCGGCCTCCAGCGCCCGGCGGACGCCGACATCGATCAACACGCCGGGAAAGTGCAGCGGCGTACCGTCGGCCGCATGATCCACCCGGCCATTGGCCTCCAGCCAGTGATAGCGGCCGTCATGCCGCCGCACGCGATATTGATGCGCATAGGGGCCGCCGCGCGCGATCGCCTCTTCGATCGCCTCGGCCAGCCCCGCCTGATCGTCCGGATGCACCGTCTCGACCACCTGGGCCAGGGTCAACCCGTCATGGCCAAGTGCCGGGTCCAGCCCGAAATTGCGCGCGAACGGCTCGTCCACCGTGAACCGGTCGGAGGGCAGGTCCCAGAACCAGGTGCCAATGATCGCGCCCGCTTCCAGCGCCAGCTGCACCCGCTCGGCATTCAGCCGGGCGCGTGCCTCGCTCTCCCGCAACTGCTGCTCGATACGGATACGGTCGGTGATGTCGAAGCTGACGCCCGGAAAGCGCACGCAGCGTCCGCTGTCGTCGGTGATGCAGCGACCCCGCGCCGAGACCCAATGGATCGTGCCGTCGGGCTGGACCAGCCGATATTCGGACACGAAGCGCCCTGCCTCGTCGCCGGTTCCGGCCATCGCCTCGGCGACTTCCCGCTCCACCCGGTCGCGGTCTTCGGGGTGGATTCCCCGGAAGAACTCGGCAATCGGCATCCCCGTCTCGGCAGCGGTCGGATCGACGCCGTACATGGACGCGAAGCGCCGATCCGAGCGGACGGAGTCGTTCAACACGTCCCAGTCCCACATGCCGACATGCGCGCCGGAACTCAGCGCCAGTTCCAGCCGCTCGTCCGCCTCGCGCTGCCGCCGCTCGGCCAGCACGCGCGCGGTCGTCTCGCCGGTGACGCAAACCATGCCGGCGATCGCACCGTGATCGTCAAAGACCGGCGAATAGGAAAATGTCCAGAAGCTCTCCTCCGGCCGCCCCTCACGCGCCAGGTCGAGGCGCATGTCGGTCATCTGCGCGACCCGGCCCGACAGGGCGATGTCGACCAGGGGCGCGATCTCGTCCCAGATGCTGCCCCACAGGATGCGGAACGGCGTGCCCATCGCGGTGGCGGCGCGATAGCCCAGGATCGGGCGATAGGCGTCGTTATAGAAGGAGATGAGGTCCGGCCCCCAGACCAGATACATCGGCACCGGACAGGCGATCATCGTCGCCAACTGGCTCCGCAATGCGACCGGCCATGCCTCGGGCGTGCCGAGGCTGGTCGTCGTCCAGTCGAACGCGACGATCTCGTCGACGACCTGACCCGCGACGCCGTCGAGGAAATCAAAAGCGGAGGAATGCACCATGGTTCAATTCTGCAACAGAGCACGGCCGAGCGCCAGCGCCTGTTATCCAACTGTATCAAAACGAGAAATAGGAATTTTCCGTTAAATTCCCAGTCTGCTTCCCGGTTTTCGGCAAAAACTGATCTGGCCGAGTGACAAGGCCGATCGCCTCCATTACCCCTCGCCCCCGTGACGGCGATCCGCAGCCTGTTCGCGCAACGCCATCTGGCCGTGCTGCTCTGCGCGGCGGCCCTGTTGCTCAAGCTGTTGATTCCTGCGGGCTATATGATCGGCCAGGTCGATGGCCATGCGGCGATCATCCTGTGCCCCAGCACGACGCCCGCGCCCGAGGCCGCAGCGATGCCGCACGGCGCGGGCATGGCGATGGGCCCCATGGTCATGCATCATGACCCGGCCGGTCATCCGGCGGGGCATTCCGACAAGAGCCATGGGCACGACATGCCCTGCGCCTTTGCCGGGCTCGCCGCGCCGAGCCTGGCCGCGACCGATCCGATCCAGCTGGCGCTGTTCATCGCCTTCGTCATGGCGATCGGGCTGGCGATGCCGGTCGCGCCCCGACCGCGCGCTACGCCCTATCTGCGGCCGCCCTTGCGAGGGCCACCGACGCTTTCCTGACCCCGTTTCATCCGGTGTCGCGGTTCCGCGCGGCGTCCTCATGAACCTTGCCCCCCCGCCCTGCCGGGGGGTCGGTCGAAAGCATCCTCCATGATTCTTCCCCTTGCGATGCCGGACATGGTCCTGTCCGGTCAGGCGGCACCGCCGCCTCTGCCGCCGCCTTCGTCGCCCCTGATCGTCGTGACGGCGGAGCGGCCCGGCAACACGCTGGACGATCGGGCCGAAGCCGCCAGTCGGTTGCCCCTGTCGATCCGCGAAACCCCCGCCAGCATCGAAATCCTGACCCAGGATGAGCTGCAGAAGCGCGGCGTCCGCACCGCACGCGAGGCGTTCGACCAGGTCGTCGGTGCCATATCCGGCAATGTGCCGGGCAATCCAGCGGTCGTCACGATGCGCGGCTTTGCGGGCAACACCGTCGCGGTGTTGCAAGACGGCGTGCGGATCGCGGCCTCCACCGTTGCCCAGCGCGACACCAATATCTGGCATTATGACCGGATCGAGGTGCTGAAGGGCCCCGCCTCCGTCCTGTACGGCGAAGGCGCATTGGCGGGTGTCATCAACAAGGTGACGCGCAAGCCCGTGATCGGCGAACGCACTTTGGACCTCATGGTGTCGGGCGGCAGCTTCGGCACCGTCTTTGCCGGTGGCGGCGTCAACCTGCCGGTATCGTCCAACATCGCCGTGCGCGCCGATGCCAGCTATCAGCGATCCGACAGCCTATACGATGTCGACCATAATGCCACCATGTCCACCGGGCTGACCGCGAGCGCGCTGTTCCGGCCGAGCGACCGCCTGTCGCTGCTGGTCGCGGTCGATCATTTCGAGGATCGCTATGACGCGACCTATCAGGGCCTGCCGCTGATCCCGACGCGCTATGCGCTCGACCCCAGCGATGCGGTGCGCACGACCAGCGGGCTGGTCGCCGACCGGAGCCTGAGGCAGCGCAACTATAACCCGCAAGGGAGCTGGTCCGGCGCGGACGAGACGACGATCCGATCACGGCTGGACTGGGCGATGGGCGACGGCTGGGCCGCCGCGCTGGACCTGACCGGCTATACCGCCGGCCGCGCCTTCCTGCTCGCCGATACGCAGAGCTTCGTCGCGCCGAGCGCCACCTTCCCCGATGGCAGCATCCGGCAAAGCTATCAGGATTTCCGTCACGACCATCATTTCTGGAACGCGCGCGCGGTGATCGGGCGCGACGGGCGGATCGCTGGCTTCCGCCACCGTTTCAGCCTGGGTGCGGAGTATAACGCCACCGACTTCACCAGCCTTCGCCAGCAGGCGCCGCTCGGCACCCTGCTCGATGTCGATCTGCGCACCCCCGCGCTGATCGTCGCGCCGACCGCAGCGGCCGTATTCACCAGCGGCAATGTGACCTTCCGCTCGCGGTTGAAACAGGCATCGGTCTTTGCCGAGGATGCAGTCAATCTGACCGCGCGCTGGCTGCTCGTCGGCGGCGTCCGCTGGGACCATATCGCGCTCGACCGGGCGACGATCCAGAATGTCGGCGGTGCGACCGATCGCAATGCGCCGCGCTTCGATCCGGTGTCGTGGCGGGCGGGCACGACCTGGGACGCGGTGCGGGGTGTGACGCTCTATGCGCAATACACCACCGCCGTCTCGCCGGTGTCGACCATCCTGCTCGCCTCGATCGCCAATAGCCGCTTCCGCCTGACCAAGGGTCATGCGGTCGAGGCGGGGTTCAAGGCGAGCGGCTGGGGCAATCGCGCGACGCTGACCGGTGCGGTCTATCGCATCGCCCAGTCGGACATATTGACCCGCGATCCGACCAACCCGGCCTTGAGCGTGCAGGGCGGGCGGCAATCATCGCGCGGGGTTGAGCTGACCGGCGAGCTTCGCCCGGTCCCGTCGCTGCGGCTGACGGCGGGGGCATCCTATGTCGATGCGCGCTATGACGCATTGTCGGAGCTGGTCGGCGGTGTGCGGATCGATCGCAGCGGCAACCGGCCGATCAACGTGCCCGACACGACGCTGTTCGCCTCGGCCTTCTACACCCTGCCGCACGACGTCACCTTGGGCGGCATTCTGCGACAGGCGGGTGGCTTTTATACCGATACCGCGAACAGCATTCATGTCGCGGGTCACACATTGCTTGACGCCAGCCTGTCGCTGCCGGTCGGTCAGCGCACCACCCTGACCTTGCGCGGGCGGAACCTGACCAATCGCTTCTACGGCGAATATTCCGGTTATCCGTCGACCAACATCTATATCGGCGCGCCGCGATCCTTCGACATCGCGCTGACGGCCCGGTTGTGAGGAGCATGTCATGACACCCGCATCCCGCCACGCCGCCTTTCACCGGACTATCTGGCGCTGGCATTTCTGGGCCGGGCTGCTGGTCGCGCCGGTCCTGCTGATGCTCAGCCTGACCGGGGCCATCTATCTGTTCAACGACGAGTTGAACGATGCACTTTACCCGGAACTCCGCTTCGTCGCGCCGCACCGCGCCGATGTGCCCATGTCGCGGATGATCGGGGCCGCGCTCGCCGCCTATCCGGGCAGCGCATCGCGCGTCGATATGCCCCAAACGAACGACCGCTCGGCGGTGGTGTTCGTCCAGCCGACCGAGGGACCGCCGCGCCGGGTCGCAGTCGATCCCGGCACGGGCAAGGTGCTGGGCAGCGTCGTCTATGACCGCACGCTGGTCGGCTGGGCGGATGCCATGCACCGGTCGATGCTGATGGGTGTGTTCGGCGAGCGGCTGGTCGAACTGGCGGTCAGTTGGGCGCTGGTGCTGCTCGTCACCGGTGTCATTCTGTGGTGGCCGCGCGGGCGGTTCACGGCGGCGGGGACGCTCTGGCCCAGATTGCGCGGGCGCGGGCGGCGTTTCTGGCGCGACCTGCATGGGCCGTTCGGCGTATGGACCGTCGCGCTGATCGGCTTCCTGATCGTCACCGGCCTGCCCTGGGCCGGGATCAGCGGGCCGATGGTCCACCGGGTCGGTGCAGCCCTCGGCGTGGGTTATCCTCCTTCCTTCCGCCAGTACAACATTCCCCATAGCGTGCCGATGAAGGCCGCGTTGGGCGATGCGCCCTGGACGCTCGAAGACGCCCCCATGCCCCACTCGGCGATGCCTGCCATGGGCGGCGAGCATGCCGATCACGGTCCCGAAATGCCCGGCGCGACCCACGACCCCGCCGTTATTCGCGGCACCGACCGGGTGACCGACATCCTGCGCGCACATGGCTGGACGGGCAGCTACCGACTGTTCCTGCCCAAGGGAGCAGACGGGGTCTATACCGTCTTCACCTATCCCGACCGGCCGGTGGGGCAGAAGACGCTCTATATCGACCGCTATAGCTTCAAACCCATCGGGCCTGAGGTCCGCTATGCCGATTACGGCATCCTGGGCCGTGCGGTGGAATCCGGTGTCCAGCTTCACATGGGCAATTATTTCGGCCGTGCGAACCAGTTGCTGATGCTGATCCCCTGCATCGCCATCTGGGTGCTGACGTTCAGCGGCGTCGCCATGTGGTGGAAACGACGCCCGGCCGGACGCGTCGGCGCACCGCCCAAGCTGTCAGGCGCGCGGGTCGGCGGGCTGCTCGTATCGCTGGTGGCAGCGGGCATCGCACTGCCGCTGTTCGGCCTGTCGCTGATCGTCATCGGCCTGCTCGACCGTGTCCTGCTGTGGAGCCGCCGCCGCATCGCTGTTGAACAGGCTTGAGCGATGGCCGTTATCCCCCCGACATTCGGAAGGGACGAAGGCCATGAAGAAGCAGGGATTCTCACCGCTGGTGGCGGGCGGCATCGCAGCGGGTGTGCTGGGGTTGAGCGCGGTGATCGGGCGGCGCAACGCCCCCGACCCGTCGCACCCACGCATCCGCCGCTGGTATGCGCGGCTCGACAAGCCCGGCTTCACCCCGCCCGACAAAGTGTTCGGCGCGGTGTGGCCCGTGCTGGAGACGCTGGCGGCGGTCGGCGGCTATCGCCTGCTCCGCCAGCCAGCATCGTCCGCCCGCAATGCCTCGGTCGCTTTATGGCTGGGCAACAGCGCGATGATCGGCGGCTGGACCGAGTTGTTCTTCCGCGAACGCCGCACCGGCGCCAGCACTGCCGCCGCTGGCGCGATGGCGCTCGGCACCACGGCGCTCGCGGCGACTGCATGGAAAGTCGATCGCCCGGCCTCGGTCAGCGTCATGCCGCTGGCGGCCTGGCTGGGCTTTGCGACCCTGCTGGCCGGGGAGGTGTGGCGCCGCAACGACAATCGATAGCAGAAATGCCGCAAACATGAATTTTAGATGAAGCCCACATGAACTATTCCGCCAAGGAAACGTTCGGGGGCCATGCGGGGGAAAAGCAGCGCCACTCTGATTCTGACGGCCGGTTTGCTGGCGGGATGCAACACGCATCAATCCACGCTGGCGCCATTCGGGGCGGATGCGGCCGATATTCGCCACCTTTTCATCATCATGCTGATCGGCGCGGTGGTGATTGCGGGCGGAGTCGCGCTGCTGATGCGCCATGCCGTCCGCGCGCCCGAGGGATCGATCGACCATCGCAAGGGGATGCGGATCGTCCTGTGGTTGGGCGGGATCATCCCGACCATCATCCTGCTCGGGCTGCTCGCCTATTCACTGCCCTATATGCGGCCCCGCCCGACCTCGCCCGCCGACCTGACCATCGCGGTCGATGGCGAGCAATTCTGGTGGCGCGTCGCCTATGCGCCGCCCGGCCGCCCGCCCGTCCTCAGCGCCAATGAAATCCGTATTCCCACCGGCCGCACCGTCGCCTTTCGCCTGAGCGGCGGCGATGTCGTGCACAGCTTCTGGATACCGGGACTGGCGGGCAAGATGGACATGATCCCCGGCCGCATCAACAGCCTGGTCGTCCGCGCCGAGAAACCGGGCCGCTATCGCGGGCAATGCGCCGAGTTTTGCGGGCTGTCCCATGCCCTGATGGCGTTCGACGTCATCGCCATGCCCCCGGCGGCCTTCGACGCCTGGCTGGTCGAACAGGCCCGCCCCGCCCGGCCGAGCGACACCCCCGGCGCGCGCCTGTTCGCGGCCAATGGCTGCGGCGGCTGCCACGGCATTGCGGGCGTCACCGCGCCCAGCCGGATCGGCCCCGACCTCACCCATTTCGGGTCGCGCCGGACGCTGGCGGCGGGCATCCTGCCCATGACCCCGGCCAACGTCGCCGGCTTCATCCGCCATCCCGAAAAAGCCAAGCCGGGCGTCCGCATGCCGTCCTTCCCCCAATTGTCGGATGACGAGGCCGCCGCCCTCGCCCGCTATCTTCAGGGCCTGAAATGAGCCTCCACGCCCAGGACGATCTTCAGCTTCGCGCCGCGCAGGAGGAACGCCTGCGCGCGGTGTGGAAGCCGCCCAGCGGCCTGTTCCTGCGCTGGACCGATACGAACAACAACCGGGTCGGCGTCTGGTACACACTGACCGCGTTCGGCTTCATGCTGTTTGCGGGCGTGCTGGCGCTCATCATGCGCACCCAGCTGGCGGTGCCGGACAATGACCTCGTCTCGGCGAACACCTTCAACCAGCTGTTTACGCTGCACGGCTCGATGATGATGTTCCTGTTCGCCGTGCCGATGTTCGAGGCGGTGTCGATCATCCTGCTGCCTCAGCTGCTGGGCGCGCGCGACCTGCCCTTTCCGCGCCTGTCGGCCTTTGGCTATTGGAGCTTCCTGATCGGCGGCGTGTTCGTCGGCGGCTCGATCTTCTTTAACGCCGCGCCCGATGGCGGCTGGTTCATGTACCCGCCGCTGACCACCCGCACCGACCTGAGCGGGCTGGGTGCCGACATCTGGATGCTGGGCCTGTCCTTCATCGAGGTGTCGTCGGTGGCCGCCGCCGTAGAGCTGATCGTCGGCGTGCTGAAATGCCGTCCGCCGGGGATGCGGCTGAACCTGATGCCGCTCTACGCCTGGTATATCCTGGTCGTGGCGGTGATGATCCTGTTCGCCTTCCCGCCGCTGATTGCGGGCGACCTGTTGTTCGAGATGGAACGGCTGCTCAACTGGCCCTTCTTCGATGCTGCGCGCGGGGGCGATCCGCTGCTGTGGCAGCACCTGTTCTGGATTTTCGGCCATCCGGAAGTCTATATCGTCTTCCTGCCCTCCATCGCCCTGTTCGCGATGATGATCCCCACCTTCGCGCAGCGGCATCTGCTCGGCTATCCCTGGATCGTGCTGGCCGCCGTCGGCACCGCCTTCCTGTCGTTCGGGCTGTGGGTCCACCACATGTTCGCGACCGGCCTGCCGAGGATCAGCCTAGCCTTCTTCTCCGCCGCCTCCGAAGCCGTCGCCATCCCGACCGGCGTGCAGATCTTTGCCTTCATCGCCACGCTGTGGGCGGGCAAGGTGAAGTGGTCGACGCCGCTGCTCTATGCGTCGGGAAGCCTGGCCATCTTCGTCATCGGCGGGCTGACCGGCGTGATGGTCGCAGTCGCGCCGTTCGACTGGCAGGCGCACGACACCTATTTCATCGTCGCGCATCTCCATTACGTGCTGATCGGCGGAACCCTGCTGCCGCTGTTCGGCGGGCTCTATTATTACTGGCCGCTCATCACCGGCAAGAAGCTGTCCGATCGGCTGGGGCGGATCGCCTTCTGGATCATGTTCGTCGGGATCAACCTGACCTTCTTCCCGATGCACCTGTCGGGGCTGGAAGGGATGCCGCGTCGCGTCTTCACCTATCCCGAAGAACTGGGCATCGGCTGGCTGAACCTTGCCTCAACCGCCGGGTCGTACATGTTCGCAGCCGGGGTCGCGGTGCTGGTCGTCGACCTGATGCTCTCGCCAACGCGCGCCAAGTCGCCGCGCAATCCGTGGAATGCGGGCACACTGGAATGGCTGGCACATCCGGATGACGAGGATTGGGGCATCCGCTCGGTACCGCTGGTCGAGAGCCGCTATCCGATCTGGGACCAGAAGAATTTCGTCGCCAAGGTCGATGAAGGCCGCTTCTTCCTGCCCGACGCCGAGGAAGGCCGTCGCGAGACGATCATCACTTCGGTCCTGGACGCAAAGCCCGTCTCGGTGATCCGGCTGGGCACGCCCAGCGTCAAACCGATGCTGACCGCCGTCGCGCTGGGCAGTGTGTTCATCCTGACCACCTATCACCTCTATCTGATCGCGGCTTTGGGCGGCGTGGTGACGCTGGGCTGCATCCTGTGGTGGCTGTGGGACACCGCCGAAATCCCCGAAAAGCCCGAAAAGCCGATCGGCCACGGCATGCGCCTGCCGCTCTATATCGCAGGGCCAGCCGCGCCCGGCTGGTGGGCGATGTTCATCACGATGATGGCGGATGCGACCGCCTTTTCCGGCCTCGTCTTCGGCTATTATTTCTTCTGGACGATCCATCCCGATTTCGGCGACGGGTTTGACGGGCCGGGCAGCGGCGGGCCGTTGATGGCGCTGGCCCTGTCGCTCGCCAGTTGGGCCGCGACGCTCAGCGCGCGCGAATTTCATGGCTGGGGCTCGGTCCATGCCGCGCGGGCGCTGCTGATCGGGGGAGCGATCGCCGCCATCGCCAGTGTGTTTGCCGGGCTGCGCTGCCTGGAGGGGCTGGACCCGGAGGCCAATGTCTATCCCGCCATCGTTTGGGTGCTGGTCGTCTGGACCGTCGTCCACGCCGCCGTCGCCGTGATCATGCAGCTCTACACGCTGACGCGCAGCATTGCGGGCAAGATGACGCCGACCCATGACGCCGACATCCGCAACATCACTGTCTATCTGCACTTCTTCGCGCTGACCGCGCTCGTCGCCTATCTGACCATCGGCCTGTTTCCGGAGACGGGGCTGTGAAGCGCTGGCTGAAGAATGCGCACCGCCTGCGCGTCACGCTGTGGACGCTGATCGTGCCGCCGACGACCTGGGCGGTGCATTTCCTCTTCTCCTACCTATGGGCCGCCATCTCGTGCGAGCGAATCGGCGAATGGGCGCTGTTCCCGACCGCCTTCGCGATCGGAACGGTCGTCGCGCTGATCGTGATCGTCGCATCGGGCGTCATCGCATGGCAGCAGTCGCGCACGCCCGGCGATCCGCCGCCACATAACGAAGGCACCGATATCGATCGCCTGCGCTTTCTGGCCTATTCGACGATGCTGTTGTCGGGATTGAGCTTCGTCGCGGTCATCTTCACCGCTTTGCCGGTGCTGATGCTGGGGGACTGTCGGTGAAGCGCAGCTGGCTGATCGCGGGGCTGGCGCTGTTGCCGCTGGGCTGGGGCTTTAGCGGCTGGGGCATGACCGGGCATATGGTCGCGCACATGATCGCGGTGGCGGTCGCCGCGCCGCTGATCGCGCTGGGGGTGCAGGGGACATGGGCCGACCCGGCGGTGCGAATGCCCCGGCTGGCCACCCCGCTGACCGCCGCGCTGATCGAGGCGGTGGTGGTGTGGGGCTGGCATGTGCCCGCGCTCCGCCGTCTGGCGGATCATGCGCCCGGCTGGCTGGTGGCGGAGCAGGTGAGTTTCCTGGCGGTCGGCCTGCTGCTCTGGGCCGCCGTGCTCGCCCCTCGACACCGCGCGGCGGGCGTGGCGGCCCTGCTCGTCACCTCGATGCATATGACCCTGCTCGGCGCGCTGATCGGCCTCGCGCCGCGGCCGCTCTACAGCCATCACGACATGGGGGCGCTGGCCGATCAGCAGGTGGCGGGCGTCGTCATGTTACTGGTCGGCGGCATCGCCTATCTCTGCGGCGGGCTCGCGATGCTTGCGCGGCTGCTCCAGGCGCGAGAGGAGGCGCACGCATGACGATCCGCATCACCTGGAAGCGGGTGCTGGCGACGCTGCTCGGCCTGGCCCTGCTCGGCATGGGGCTGGCCTGGTCGGGCGTCATCAACCTTGCCGCCTCCAGCGGACATTGGGCGATCACCGACTGGTTCCTCCACTGGGCGATGCGCAATTCGGTACGCACCCATGCCGCCCTTACCGCGCCCAAGGACCCGGCCGACCGTACCGGCATGGTCAGCGCCGCGGGGCATTTCGCCAATAGCTGCGCCATGTGCCACGGGGCGCCGGGGCAGAAGCCATCCCCCGTGATGCAGGCCGCCACCCCGCCCGCGCCCGATCTGTCGATCAACGCACGTGAATGGGCCGACAAGCAGCTCTTCTGGATTCTCCAGCACGGCGTCAAATATACCGGCATGCCCGCCTGGGCCGTGCAGGACCGCCCCGACGAGGTTCGGCGCATGGTCGCCTTTGTCCGCCGCCTGCCGGGCATGACGCCCGCCCAATATCGCGCGCTGGTCGCCGAGGCTTCGCCTTCGGTCGATCCCGACAACTGCACCGGGTGCCATGGCACCGACGGCCGGGGGCGCGGCGCGCCCGACATCCCGATTCTGGGCGGCCAGCGCCCGGACTATCTGCTTGCCGCACTACAGGGCTATGCCAACGGCACCCGGTCGAGCGCGGTCATGCAGCAGGTGGCGATGCGGATGGAGCCCGCCGCGATGGAGGCCGCCGCGCGCCGCTTCGCCGCGATGCCAGGGCTGGGGGGCACGCCTTCGGGCGATCCGGCGGCGGCGCGGATCGTCGAGCATGGCCTGCCCGACAAGCAGCTTCCCGCCTGTGTCAGTTGTCACGCACCGGGCAAGCCCTACCCCGTCCTCGCCGGACAGCGGGCGAGCTACATCGCCGCGCGGCTGCGCCAGTGGCAGGGCGACAAGAATGTCGTCGACGCGCGCAAGAGCCATGCGACCATGCCCGTCATCGCACGGCGTATCCCGAAGGATATGATCGATCCCATCGCCCGCTATCTGGCAGGCGGAGCAGGCATGGGGCGCTGACCGCTGACGCTTTCAAGCACGACATGATAACGCATTCCTCCCCTGGCAGGGGAAGTGGCAGCTGCAGGCCTGACGGAGGGGTACACGCTATCGAGAGCGCGACACCCCTCCCCTTACAGGGGAGGAATTGCATGGACGCCGATCGGCTCCTGCCCCTCAGGCACTCACCGCCCAGGACGGTTCCTCGGGCAAGTGCCCCGGCGGCAGGCAGCGGAAGCCCGGCCGGGCGATCAGATAGCCCTGCATGTACCGTACCCCCAGCGCATGGAGCGTGTCATATTCGCCGATCGTCTCCACCCCTTCGGCGATGATCGCGATGCCCATCTTCTCGGCGATCCGGATCACGCCCTCGACGATCATCCGCCGGGGCATGGCCTGGTTGATCCCCCGGATCAGCGCCATGTCGAGCTTGATATAGTCGGTCCTGACCTGCCCCAATAGCGTCAGTCCGGCATGACCCGCACCGAAATCATCGATCGCGGTGCCGAAGCCCATATGGTGATAGGTATCGAGGATGGTCTTCAGATGCTCGCCATCGCCCATATCCGCCTGTTCGGAAAATTCGAAGATCAACCGCTCATAGGGCAGGTTCAGACGCCGGGCGGCGTCCAGCGTCGGCTCCAGGCAGGCGAGCGGCGAATAGACGGTGTCGGGGAAGAAGTTGATCGACAGCCGCGCATCCGAATCCAGCAGCCCCGCCGCCACCGCCCCCTCGATCGCGGCGACCCGGCATTGCTGGTCGAAATCATAGCGTTCCTCGGGCTTCACGCTCGCCAGGATATCCGCCGCGCCCTCGCCCTTGCGCCCCCGCACGAGCGCCTCATAGGCGATGGGGCGACCGGTCTCGACATCCATGATCGGCTGAAACGCCATCGCGATGGCGAAGGCCGGATGCTCGGGACAGAAGCTGCGATACCCAGGCTGCATGTCATTCTCCTTTGCCGGCGAGCATAAGGAGTGGCCGCTAAAGGCACGTTAAATTGTCAGGCATTCGGCAAATTATTGCCGAATCTTGCCAGACGGCGGCCAAAAGGAGAGAAAAGGCTGGCCGATCAGGCAGTTCACCATTTTCTCCAGACCGCCAGGCCATTGGAAAAAATGGTGGGCGCGACAGGGATTGAACCTGTGACCCCACCCGTGTGAAGGGTGTGCTCTACCGCTGAGCTACGCGCCCGTAACCGGGAGACGGGCCTTTAGGCGGCGACTCGCCGCCTGTCCAGCCCCAAAAAGCGGATTTAGTTGACCGAGTCCTTCAGGAGCTTGCCCGGCTTGAACTTGGGCTGCGACGACGCCTTGATCGTCATCGGCTCGCCGGTGCGCGGGTTACGGCCGGTCGAGGCCTTGCGCTTGGACACCGAGAAGGTGCCGAAGCCGACCAGACGGACTTCGTCGCCCTTCTTCAGCGCGGCGGTGATCGATTCGAACACGGCATCGACCGCCTTGACCGCATCGCCGCGCGCGAGGCCCGAGGAGTCGGCGACGGTGGCGATCAGCTCCTGCTTGTTCATTCCATAACCCCCTATGATCTCGACGATAAAGACGGACTCGGTGCCGCCCAAATATTAAAGGAACGATAATGACGCGGCAGACCGTGCTGTCAAACCCCGTCGTTACCCAAAGCGAACGATGACGCAAACAGAGGCGCGTGTCATCCTCATGACATCGTTTGAAAAAGGCCGCCGGTCCTACGACCGGCGGCCTCTTCTCCGCGACGATCAGTGGTGGCGTTCGCCGCCCACCGCCGGGATGGGCGCGGGCGGGAGCGCCGCCAGCTCATCCGCATCGGTCCAGTCGATCGCCTCCAGCGGCCCGACCAGCGCCAGCCGCAGCACTTCGTCGACATGCGCGACCGGCACGATCTTCAGCCCGTTCAGGATATTGGCAGGGATGTCCGCCAGATCCTTCTCATTCTCCTGCGGGATGAGGACGGTGGTGATCCCGCCCCGCAGCGCCGCCAGCAGCTTTTCCTTCAGGCCACCGATCGGCAGCACGCGGCCACGCAGCGTGACCTCGCCGGTCATCGCCACATCCTTGCGCACCGCAATGCCGGTCAGCGTCGACACGATCGAGGTGACGAGGCCGATCCCCGCCGACGGACCATCCTTGGGCACCGCGCCTTCGGGCAGGTGGATATGGATGTCCTTGCGGTGGAACAGCGACGGCTTGATCCCGAAGCTGGGGCTGCGCGCCTGGACGAAGCTGAAGGCGGCCTGCACCGATTCCTTCATCACGTCGCCCAGCTTGCCGGTGGTCTTCACCTGGCCCTTGCCCGGCACCGTCACCGATTCGATGGTCAGCAGTTCGCCGCCGACCTCGGTCCAGGCCAGACCCGTGACTGCACCGATCTGATCCTCCTGTTCGGACAGGCCGTGGCGATATTTCTGGACGCCCGCGAACTCGTGGAGGTTTTCCGGCGTGATCGTCACCGACGTCGCCTTGCCTTCCAGAATCTGGCGCAGCGCCTTGCGGGCGAGACGTGCGATCTCCCGCTCCAGCGTACGCACGCCCGCCTCGCGGGTGTAGCGCTGGATCAGCGCGCGCAGGCCACCTTGCGTCAGCGTGAACTCGCCGTCCTTCAGGCCATGCGTCTCGACCTGCTTGGCGATCAGGTGGCGCTCGGCGATCTCGACCTTCTCGTCCTCGGTATAGCCCTCCAGACGGATGATCTCCATGCGGTCGAGCAGCGGCTGCGGCAGGTTCAGCGTGTTCGCGGTACACACGAACATCACGTCCGACAGATCGATGTCGATCTCCAGATAGTGATCGTTGAACTTGGCATTCTGTTCGGGATCGAGCACCTCCAGCAGCGCCGAGGCGGGGTCGCCGCGGAAATCCTGGCCCAGCTTGTCGATCTCGTCGAGCAGGAACAGCGGGTTGGACGTGCCGGCCTTTTTCAGGTTGGTCACGATCTTGCCCGGCAGCGAGCCGATATAGGTGCGGCGGTGGCCGCGAATCTCGGCCTCGTCCCGCACACCGCCCAAGCTCTGGCGGATGAACTCGCGCCCGCACGCCTTGGCAATCGACTGGCCCAGCGAGGTCTTGCCGACGCCCGGCGGGCCGACGAGGCACAGGATCGGCCCCTTCAGCTTGTTGGTGCGCGCCTGCACGCCCAGATATTCGACGATCCGGTCCTTCACCTTTTCCAGCGCATAATGATCCTGGTCGAGGATCGCCTGTGCGGCGGCGATGTCCTTCTTGACCTTGGACTTCTTGCCCCAGGGCAGGCCCAGCAGCACGTCGAGGTAATTGCGCACGACCGTCGCCTCGGCGCTCATCGGCGCCATGGTCTTCAGCTTCTTCAGCTCGGCCGTCGCCTTGGTCCGCGCTTCCTTCGACAGCTTCAGCGTCGCGATCTTCTGGGTCAGCTCGGCGATCTCGTCGCCATCGCCGTCCTCGCCCTCATTGCCCAGCTCGCGCTGGATCGCTTTCAGCTGTTCGTTGAGATAATATTCGCGCTGCGTCTTCTCCATCTGGCGCTTGACGCGGCTCTTGATCTTCTTCTCGACCTGCAGGACGCCGAGTTCGCCCTCCATCAGGGCATAGGCCATTTCCAGCCGCTTGGCCGGATCGGTCTCGACCAGCAGCGCCTGCTTGTCGGCGACCTTGACCGAGATGTTCGCGGCGACCGCATCGGCCAGCTGCGAGGCATCCTCGATCTCGGCCAGCTGCACGGCCGTTTCGGCGGGCAGCTTGCGGTTGAGCTTGGCGTAATTCTCGAACTGGTCGACCACCGAGCGCATCAGCGCGGCGAGCTGCGCCTTGACGTCATGCTCCTGCTCTTCGAGCGCGGCTTCGTCTGCCTCGACCGGTGTGGCGTCGATCGTGGCGGTCAGGTGCGTGCCCGATTCGTCCAGTTCGACCAGACGGCCGCGCGTCTTGCCCTCGACCAGCACACGGACCGTGCCGTCGGGCAGCTTGAGCAATTGCAGGACGCTGGCGGTCACGCCGATCTCATACAGATCCTCGCGCGCGGGATCGTCCTCGGCGGGATCGAGCTGAGCGACCAGGAAAATTTCCTTGTCCGCCGCCATTGCCGCTTCCAGCGCCGCGACCGATTTGTCGCGGCCGACGAACAGGGGCACGATCATGTGCGGGAAGACGACGATGTCACGCAGCGGGAGGACGGGATAGGACTGGTTCATGCAAACTCCGGTGGCCCTGATCGGGGCCTCTTCGTCACTATATATGGGGAGGGTTGCCGATCCATCAATTCCCGGTGCGACAAGACGCATCGGCACGGCTTGCCAAGTCCGGCCGGTTGCGCGACACCCTCATCCATGGATCGTATACGGATTGCCGCTGCCGCGCTGCTCACCTCCTCGTTTCTCTGTGCCGCTCCGCTCGGCGCGCAGACGCCCAAACCGCTTCCCGCCAAGGGCGAGCCGCCGCTGACCGCGCAGACGATGATATCGGGCGGGGTTCGCCCCGCCGAGCAACTGGCCATGCGCTTCGATAGCGCCGACCTGTCGTTCGAGGTGCTGCCCGATACCGAAGAGTTGAACGGCATCGCGGTGCTGGACTTTACCGCAAAGGCGCCGCTCGCCCGGCTGGTGATCGATCTCGACAAGAATCTGCCGGTCAAGGCGATCGCGATCGACGGCAAGCCGCTCAAGCCCGCGCAGTGGAGCAACCCGGAAGGGCAGCTGGTCATCACCCTGCCCCGCCCGCTTCGTACCGGGCAGTCGGTCCGCGCGAAGATCACCTATGGCGGCACGCCGCATGTCGCGGTGCGCGCGCCATGGGATACCGGCGTGGTCTGGTCCAAGACGCCGGATGGGCAGACATGGTTCGCCACGACCGATCAGGGCTATGGCTGCGACCTGCTCTGGCCCTGCCTCGACTATCCGATGGGCGAGCCGGGGCTCGTGACGCTGCATATCACGGTGCCCAAGGGGTTGAAGGCGCCCTCGAACGGCATGCTGCTGGGCGTCGATACGCTGCCCGACGGGCGGACCCGCTGGAACTGGCGGACCAAGCACCCCAACACCTATGCCATTTCGCTGAACGTCGGCCCCTATGAGGTGATCGAGGGCAAGTATAAGAGCCGCTTCGGCAACACCATCCCGATGTTCTACTGGTATCTGCCGGGCGAGAAGGCAAAGGCGGAAGGGCTGTTCGCCGAGTTCGCACCGACGCTGGATTTCTTCGAATCGACCGTCGGCCCCTTCCCCTTTGGCGACGAGAAGCTGGGCGTCGTGGAAACCCCGCACAAGGGCATGGAGCACCAAACGATCAACGCCTATGGCAATGAATATGCCAAGGCACCCGAGGGGTTCGACTGGCTGTTCCAGCATGAGTTCAGCCATGAATGGTTCGGCAACCAGTTGACCAATGTCGACTGGGACGATTTCTGGCTGCACGAAGGCTATGGCAGCTACATGCAGCCCAGCTACGGCCGCTGGCGCGAGGGCGAGGCGCGCTATGCGGTGATGATGGACGCACAGCGCGGGCAGATCGCCAACAAGGCGCCCATCGTCCATGACCGCAGCATGACCGAGCAGGACGTCTACGAGGAGGCCAAGGGCGGCCCCGGCCTGGACATCTATATGAAGGGGTCGTGGATGCTCCACACCCTGCGCAATCTGATCGGTGACAAGGCGTTCTGGGACGTGACGCGGCTGGCCGTCTATGGCCGCACCGATCCCAAGCCCGGCAATTTCACGCCCCGCTATGGCTCGACCAAGGAATATGAAGGCTTCGTCAAACAGGTGACGGGCAAGGATTATGGCTGGTTCTTCAACGTCTATCTCCGTCAGGCGGCGCTGCCCGAAATCGTCGAGACGCGGGTCGGGGACCAGTTGACCCTGGCCTGGAAAGTGCCGGGCGGCGGGCCCTTCCCGCTGCCGGTCGAGGTCCAGGTCGGCGACAAGGTTCAGACGCTGCCGATGACGGATGGCACCGGCATGCTGACCGTGCCCGCCGACGCGCATGTCGTGATCGACCCTTGGGCCAAAATCCTGAAGCGCTCGGTCGCGATCGAGCAATTCCGGGCATGGAAGGCCGAACAGGCGGCGAAGGCGAAGAAGAACTGACAAACCGTCGCCCCGGTTTACGCTGGGGCGACGGGTGGCAACCGCTACGGCACCACCGTCACGAACAGATAGGCGGCAAAGATCACCAGATGCACCGCGCCGCCCAGCACGGTGGTCCGCCCATTGCCCAGCGTCAGCGTGATGGTGAACAGCGACAGGACCAGCAGGATCATCTGCTTGGCCCCGATCCCCAGCGCCAGCGGCAAGCCCAAGGTCAGCGACACGATCGCCACCGCCGGGATCGTCAACCCGATCGTCGCCAGCGCCGAGCCGAGCGCGAGGTTGAGGCTGGTCTGCAACCGGTTCCGCTTGGCGGCGCGGTAGGCCGCCAGGCTTTCGGGCGCCAGCACCAGCGCCGCGATCACCACGCCGACGATCGCCAGCGGCAGCCCGGCATTCAGGATCGCCGCCTCGACGATCCCCGACAGCCCCTTGGCGAGCAGGACCACCCCGACCAGCGCGACCAGCAACATGCCCAGCGCGGCCCAGGCCGCCGCGTTGGTGGGTGGCTCGGCATGGGCATCGGCGGGCATATCTTCATCGGCGGGCAGGAAATATTCACGGTGCCGAACCGTCTGGACCATGACGAACGTACCGTAGAGAATGACGCTGACCAGCGCGACGAAGATCAGTTGCGACGGCGCATAGGTCGGCCCCGGCGCCGACGACACGTAATTGGGCAGGACCAGCGACAGCACGACCATCGCGGTCAGGACGTTGAGCGACGCGCTGGCCCCGCGCAGCGAAAAGCGCTGCTCGCCATGCTGCGCCCCGCCCGCCAGCAGGCAAAGGCCGACAATGCCGTTCAGGATAATCATGATCGCCGCGAACACCGTATCGCGCGCCAGGCTGGAGGCGTCGCCCGCATCGGATAACATCAGGCTGACGATCAGCGACACCTCGATCACCGTCACCGCAACCGCCAGGACCAGCGTACCGAAGGGCTCGCCGACGCGGTGCGCAACGACCTCCGCCTGATGGACCGCCGACAGGACGCAACCGATCAGGATGAACGACGCCAACAGGACCCCGACCGTGCCCATCTTGTACAGCGACACCGCGATGGCGAGCAGCCCCAGCAGCGGGAAGACCAGGGTCCACCACGGCAGGGTCAGACGCTGGAGCAGCGCGCGCTTCTGTCCGGCGGTTACGATGGCGTCGGGTTCGCTCATCCCTGGTCTGGCCTCCTCTGCACGACATGACAGCATTGTCATTCTTACAGATGCCAATGCGCCAACCGCCCGATTGGCTCCCGCAGATGAGGAAGATCGTTGCGATTGTGCAATCAACCGCGTCATTCTCCACGCGGTAGGGCCGCCACGGGCTTTGCAGGATGCGACCGTCCAGGCTGCAAATCCTCTGGCAGATCATATGGGGCTTCATCAGCGCATCTCCTGTCCAGAGCAGCAAGGCGCGGGGCAAAATAGGGTTCTGCAGTGGTCCTATTCCTCCCCTGTAAGGGGAGGTGGCAGGCCAAAGGCCTGACGGAGGCGTGTCCCGCTATCGATAGGGGCACCCCTCCACCAGCTTCGCTGGTCCCCTCCCCTTACAGGGGAGGAAAAGTTTTAGGCCCGCCGACCGGCCGCATCATCGACCAGAAACGCGGGCCGCCTTTCGGCACCGACCATTCTCCGGTCAGCGCGAACCCCAGGCGCGCATAAAGCCCGACATTGCTCTCGGTCGCGGTTTCGAGATAGGCGGGCACGCCGTCCATATCGCATTTGGCCAGCCCCGCCCGGATCGAAGCACCGCCCAGCCCCTGCCCCTGTCGCGCCGGATCGACCCCGGCGATATGGAGATACCAGAAGGGCTCGCTGGGGAAATGCGCCTCGATCGCATCGCCCAGCCGCATCGCACGCCCCAGCGACGGTCCCAGCGCGTGCAGCACCGGGATCAGCCGCCGGACAAAGACCATCGTCGGCACATGGGCCTGCCCCGGCGGTCGCCAGAAAGTCCCCGCGTCCGCGTCCTGGCTGACCAACCGCATTCCGACCGAATCGCTGTCGAACAACAGCGCGAACAGGCGCGGCAGGCGCTTTGCCCGGTCGGTGGGATGGGGAAAGATATAGGACATGGCCGGATCGTCGGCGAAGGCGCGGCCCAGCATCGCCGCCACCGCCGTCCTGTCGCTGGCCACCGCCTCACGCATCGTCACCATCCCATCCCTCACACGAAAACGGGCGCCTCCCTTGGGGAAGCGCCCGCTCTCAGTTTCCAAACGTCACGAAGGCGATCAGGCCGCCGCGCCGTCCGTCTTCTTGGCCTTTTCGGCATAGACGCGGATCGGTTCCTTGCGGCCCTCGACCACATCCTTGTCGACCATCACCTCGTCGACACCGTCCATGCCGGGCAGGTCGAACATGGTGTCGAGCAATATGCCCTCCAGGATCGAGCGAAGCCCGCGTGCACCCGTCTTGCGCTCGATCGCCTTCTTGGCGACCGTGGTCAGTGCATCGTCGGTGAAGTCGAGTTCGACATTCTCCATCTCGAAGAGCTTCTGATACTGTTTGACCAGCGCGTTCTTCGGCTCGGACAGGATTTTGACCAGCGCCGCGATGTCGAGGTCTTCCAGCGTCGCGATGACCGGCAAACGGCCGACGAATTCGGGGATCAGGCCGAACTTGAGGAGATCCTCCGGCTCGGTCTGGCGCAGATACTCGCCGGTCCGCTTTTCTTCCGGTGCCGCGACATAGGCGCCGAAGCCGATCGACTTGCCCTGCAGACGGTCGCCGATGATCTTCTCGAGCCCCGCAAACGCACCGCCGCAGATGAACAGGATGTTCGTCGTGTCGACCTGCAGGAATTCCTGCTGCGGATGCTTGCGGCCACCCTGCGGCGGCACGCTGGCGGTCGTGCCTTCCATCAGCTTGAGCAGCGCCTGCTGAACGCCCTCGCCCGACACGTCGCGGGTGATCGAAGGATTCTCGGCCTTGCGGCTGATCTTGTCGATCTCGTCGATATAGACGATGCCGCGCTGCGCCCGCTCGACATTGTAATCCGACGCCTGGAGCAGCTTGAGGATGATGTTCTCGACATCCTCGCCGACATAACCGGCTTCGGTCAGCGTCGTCGCGTCCGCCATCGTGAACGGCACGTCGAGGATGCGCGCCAGCGTCTGCGCGAGCAACGTCTTGCCGCAGCCGGTCGGGCCGACGAGCAGGATGTTCGACTTGGCGAGTTCGACATCGGCACCCTTCGCACCGTGGTTCAGGCGCTTATAGTGGTTGTGCACCGCGACCGACAGGACACGCTTGGCCTGCTTCTGCCCGATGACATAATCGTCGAGGACGTTGCAGATTTCCTGCGGCGTCGGGACGCCACCATCCTTCTTGGAGACAAGCGCGGACTTGGTCTCCTCACGGATGATGTCGTTGCACAGCTCCACGCACTCGTCGCAAATGAAGACGGTCGGCCCCGCGATCAGCTTGCGTACCTCGTGCTGCGACTTGCCGCAGAACGAGCAATAGAGGGTGCTTTTCGAGTTGCCACCGCTCACCTTGTCCATCAATCACCTCTCGCACCTGTGAAGCGGTGCGCTACCGTTGCCGGGGTGCGCATCGTACCGCACCCCGATAAAGTCACAATCGAAATAAACCGTTCACGCTGAACGACCCGTCTTATGCCGCGGTCGACGCATCGTCGGCCGGGGTCGGACGCTTGTCGAACACCTGGTCGATCAGGCCGAATTCCTTGGCCTCCTCGGAACTCATGAACTTGTCGCGATCCATCGCGCGCTCGATCTCCTCGAGCGGCTTGCCGGTGTACTTGGCGTACAGCGTGTTCAGGAAATGCCGCATCCGCAGGATTTCGCGCGCCTGGATCTCGATGTCCGCGGCCATGCCCTGCGCCCCGCCCGAAGGCTGGTGGATCATGATGCGGCTGTTCGTGGTCGCCACGCGCATCCCCGGCTCACCGGCGGCGAGCAGGAAGCTGCCCATCGAGGCGGCCTGGCCGATGCACAGCGTGCCGACGCGCGGCCGGATATACTGCATCGTGTCATGGATCGCCATGCCCGCCGTGACGACACCGCCCGGCGAGTTGATGTACATGTAGATGTCCTTCTTCGGATTTTCCGACTCAAGGAACAGCAGCTGCGCGCAGATCAGCGAGGCCATGCCATCCTCGACACCGCCGGTGACGAAGATGATACGCTCGCGAAGCAGGCGGCTGAAAATGTCGAACGACCGTTCGCCGCGGTTCGACTGTTCGATGACGATCGGAACCAGCCCGGCCTGCGTCTGCCGCAGCCCGACGCCAGCATGGGCCAGCGGGCTCGCGAAATCGCCGGTCTCGAACGGATTGTGCATGGAATTCTCTCTTATGCCCAGAAGAGCCCCTATGTCGCGTGATGGTCGCGCATATTCAAGCCCCGGCGGCGCATCGGCGCGCCGCCTGCTTCGTTTATCCGGCGCAGGGGTGAAAATCCGATTAGCGCAGGTTGCCCGGCGCGGGCAGCGCCAGATAGGCCAGCCGCCGCACCTCCTGCCGCCCGCGGACCACGGTGTCGAGAATAAGCCCGGTGAACAGGTTCAGCCCGGCCAGCAGCATCAGCCCGGTCGACAGGATCGCGGTGGGGAAACGCGGCACCTGATGCGTCTCCAGATAGGTCAGGATCAACGGCGCGGCGAGCAGCAGGGCGATCGCGGCGAACACCCCCGCGATCGCGCCGAAGAACCACATCGGCCGTTCGATCCGATAGAGCTTCAGGATGGTGCGCAGGATGCGCCAACCATCAGAATAGGTGGACAGCTTCGACGCCGATCCCTCGGGTCGCGCATAATAGGGGGTCGCGATTTCGGCGCAGGGCATTTTGAGTTCCAGCGCATGAACGCTGATCTCGGTCTCGATCTCGAAACCCACCGACAATACGGGGAAGCTCTTGACGAAACGACGCGAAAAGACGCGGTAGCCCGACAGGATGTCGGTGAAGCTGCGCCCGAACAGCTTGGCGAGCATCCCCGTCAGCATGGCGTTGCCGAAGCGGTGGCCACGGCGATAGGCGAGTTCGGCCTCGCTCACCCGCTGGCCGACCACCATGTCGAGCTGTTCCTCGACCATGCGCGCGACCAGGCTGGGCGCTGAGGCGGCATCATAGGTCGCATCGCCATCCGCCATGACATAGATGTCGGCGTCGATATCGGCGAACATCCGCCGCACGACCGCGCCCTTGCCCTGGATACGCTCCGACCGCACGACCGCCCCCGCGGCGCGCGCCACCTCGACGGTGCGGTCCTTGCTGTTATTGTCATAGACATAGATGGTCGCCGTCGGCAGCGCTGCGCGAAAGCCCGCAATCGTCTGCGCGATCGCCGCTTCTTCGTTATAGCATGGCAACAGCACCGCGATGCTTGGCGCAGCCCCCTGATGATCCATCATTCTTCCCTCGTGCGGCTGTACCGTCAGCCGATGCGTCGCCCTTTATGGAGGATCGCGACCTAAAGCGAGACGGTGTCTGTCGAGACTCATTGCCATGCGGCGGCTTCGTATGCGCGCTTGCCCCCGGATCGGCCATATCCCTAAGCTGGGCCATGAACTATGCAAAGCCGGATCGACCGGGCATCGGAATATCATGGCCGCTGATCGGCGCCGTCCTGCTGGGTGGGGCGTTGCTGTCCTGGGTCGCGCTGGCCAACGGCTTCCCATTGGTCTTCGCTGATTCAGGGACGTATCTGCGCATACCGCTCGAACTCTATTATCCGCTCGATCGACCGCCGCTTTATGGCCTTGCGATCGGGGTGCCGCTGTGGCTGACGGGCCTGTGGGGGATCGTCGTCGTCCAGGCGATCGGCAGCGCGCTGATGATCGCGATGACGCTTTCCATCGGCCAGGCGCGCCTTCGCACCGTGGATGTGATCGCGACCTGTGCCTTTCTGGCACTGAGCAGCAGCCTGCCCTGGTTCGTCGGACAGATCATGCCCGACCTCGCCACCGGCTTCGTGCCGCTGGTCCTGTTCGCCCTGCTCGCCCGCCCCGCCGATACGCCGCTGTGGCAGCGAGTCGGGCTGGCCGCCCTGCTGGCGCTCCTCATCGGCACGCATCTCAGCCATGTCCTGCTGGCGGCGGGGCTGTTAGTGCTGGCCGCCGCCGCGATGCTGCTGACCGGCATGGGGCGACGGGAGGCGTTCCGGCGGTCCCTGCCCGCCGCGCTGGCCATCCTCCTCACGCTGTTGGGCTTGAGCAGCCTGAACCGGGCGGCGGGCTATGCGTTCAAGCCCGCCCTATCCTCGGACAGCTTCCTGCTCGCGCGGCTGTTCGATGGCCATCTGGCCCAGCCCAGCCTGGCACGGCTTTGCCGGGAACAGCCGCTTGCCCATTGCGCGGCGCTGCCGCTGGTCGCGGACCCCGCGATCGCCAAGCCGGGCCAAGCCTATCTCTGGGACCCGCGCTCGCCGATCGGTGCCATGATGCATCGGGATCGGGCCGCTGCGATCGGCGAACAGCGGCGCATTATCCGTGCCGTCCTGCGCGACGATCCGGCCAAGGTTACCGCGCTGACGTGGCAGGGCTTTGCCGAGCAGTTGCAGACCGTCCGCAAGGGCATGCTGCCGCCCTATTCCGCCGACATGCAGATTTCGCGCATCCTGAAGGCGCGACTACGGGGAGACTTCCAGAGCTTTTCCCGGTCGCGGCAACAGCGCGGGGCGCTCGATCCCCTCAAATTCGCGCCGGACGTCGCGGTCGCGATGGGGGTCGTCCTGCTGCTGCCTTTGATGCTGGTCCGGGCGGTGCGTCGGCGACAATGGTCGCTGCTGGGCCTTGCCGGGCTGGTCGTCGCGACGATCCTGCTCAACGCGGCGGTCACCGGCGCCCTGTCCGGCCCCGACGATCGCTACCAGAGCCGCGTGCTGTGGCTGCTTCCCCTGTTCGCCGCCTGTTTCACGGTCGACACTTTCCGGCGTCGCTCTTCGCAAGCCCGCCCCGCCTGAACGACAAAGGGGCGACCGCTTGCGCGACCGCCCCTTTTTTGCCTCCAGGCCGACCAAGGCCCGCCTGGCATCGTCCGATTACTCGGTCGGCGCGGCCTTCTTCGCGCGCGGCTTCTTGGCAGGGGCTTCGGCGGCTTCCGCCTCGCCTTCCGCCGGAGCAGCGGCCTTCTTGGCGCGCGGCTTCTTCGCGGGGGCTTCCTCGGTCGCTTCCGCTTCGCCCTCGGCAGGCGCCGCCGCCTTCTTGGCGCGGGCCGGCTTCTTCTCGGCGGTCGCTTCGTCCGAAGCGGCGTCCTCGGTCACGTCGGCCTTCTTGGCCTTCGCCTTCGACTTCTTGGCGCCGTGGTCATGATCATGGTCGTGGTCATGATTGTGGACATGGGTGCCAGTGGCGAAGCCGTCTTCGCTCTCGATCGCGGCTTCCAGCTCCTCACGGGTGGTTTCGCGGTCGGTGATCTCGGCCTTGCCGAACAGGAAGTCGACGACCTTGTCCTCATAGAGCGGGGCGCGCAGCTGGGCGGCGGCCATCGGCTCCTGCTGGACATACTGGATGAAGCGCTGGCGATCTTCCGAGCCGTACTGCTGTGCGGCCTGGGCGATCAGGCGGTTCATTTCCTGCGCGGTCACTTCGACGCCGTTCGCCTGACCGATCTCCGAGAGGAGCAGGCCCAGACGGACGCGGCGCTCGGCGATCTTCTTATAATCGTCGCGCTCCTTCTCCATCTCGGCCTTGGCGGCCTCGGGGTCTTCCTCATGGGTCGCTTCATGCTCGAGCTGCGCCCAGATCTGCGAGAACTCGGCCTCGACCATCGACGGCGGCACTTCGAAGTCATGACCGTCGGCCAGCTGGTCGAGCAGCTTGCGCTTCATGTACGTGCGGGTCAGGCCGTTATGCTCCTGCTCGATCTGCCCCTTCAGCAGGCCGCGCAGCTGCTCCAGGCTCTCGAGGCCCAGATTCTTCGCCATCTCGTCGTCGATCTTGGCTTCACCGGCGGTCTTCACCGACTTGATCGTCAGGTCGAAGGTCGCGGGCTGACCGGCCAGGTCCTTGGCGGGATAGTCCTCGGGGAAGGTGACCGAGATCTGCTTCTCTTCACCGGCCTTCACGCCGACCAGCTGGTCCTCGAAACCGGGGATCAGGCGACCGCCGCCGATCTCGACGGCCATGTCCTCGCCCGAGCCACCCTCGAAGGCGACGCCGTCCATGGTCTTGCCGACGAAGTCGACGGTGACCTGGTCGCCCTGCTCGGCGGCCTTGTCGCCCGCATCGTCCCAGCGCTTCTGCTGGTCGGCGAACTTCTGGAGCTGCTCGTCGATCGCCTCGTCGGCGACCGGCACGGTCAGGCGGTCGAGCTTCAGCGCGTCGATCGCAGGCGTCGGGACGGTCGGCAGAACCTCGAGCGTGACGTTCAGCGTGGCGTCCTTGCCCTCTTCATAGTCGCCGACCAGCTCGACCTGCGGCTGCATCGCGGGGCGCAGGTTCTTTTCGGCGATCAGCGACTGCACGCCTTCCTGCAGCGCGGTGTTCAGCGCGTCCTGCAGCAGCGCCGGGCCGTGCATCTTGCGAACCAGGTTCGCGGGCACCTTGCCAGGGCGGAAGCCGGGCATCTTCATCTGCGGAGCGATCCGCTTCAGCTCGGCATCGACCTTACCCTCGATGTCCTTGGCAGTGATGGTGAGCGTGTAGGCGCGCTTCAGCCCCTCGTTCAGCGTCTCGACAGTCTGCATCTAAAGGCCTTCAATCTGGAGAAATTCCGTGTGGCTGTCGCCCCGTTGTGACCGGGGACTGGTGCGGGCGAAGGGACTCGAACCCCCACATCTTACGATACTGGAACCTAAATCCAGCGCGTCTACCAGTTCCGCCACGCCCGCACGAGGACACCGCCGATGGGCGCGCGTCTATATCACCATGGGCGGCTTCGGCAAGGGACAACAGGCAACATCGGCGTGTCCGGTGCGTTTATGCCCTCCCCAGCCGGAAAAACGGCTCATTTACGGAGAGCGAGAATGGCAACCCAGCCCCCGCCCGAAAGCCCGCAGCCGACCCAACCGGCCCAGCCCGACACGCCGCCGCCCGAAATCGTGCCGCCCGGCCCGGACATCGACCAGCCCGCCCCCGGCGTCGGTCCGGGCGATCCCGGTACGCAGCAACCCTTGCAGATTTGAGGAGCCTCCCATGGCGGCCGACCCCGAGAACCATCACGACAGCCCGCCCAGCGAGGCCCCGGAGAGCAACCCGGACAGCCCCCCGCGAGAGGATGAACGCAGCGATATCGAGCAGGCCGTCGAAGCGCGCTCCGACGCGGTGAAGCGTGGCGAAGGCGGCGAGGAGCCGGTGACGTTTACCGATACCGGCGAGCATGACGGCGTCGGGGGGACCGGCGGCGTGGTGCGCAATCAGGACTTGGATGCGCAATAATTGAGGGGGTGGTCTCGGTGAGACACCGTTGCCCTCCCCCAGCCCCTCCCGCCTGCGGGAGGGGAGAGGTTTGCGGCGAGGCGCGATGATTATCGCAGGCCGCTCAACAGGCACAAGGCTCACGACAGCGCGAACTGCTCGCCCCAAGCACGCCCCTCCCGCAAGCGGGAGGGGGTGGGGGAGGGAACGCCACGGGCGATCGTCTCTGCGAGGCTCCCTGCCCTCCCCCCAGCCCCCTCCCGCTTGCGGGAGGGGGAGCAAGCGATCACCCCGCCAGCGCCTTCTTCAGCAGGTCATTGACCACCGCCGGGTTGGCCTTGCCGCCCATCGCCTTCATCGTCTGACCGACGAAGAACCCGAACAACGCTTCCTTACCGCCACGATACTGACCCAGCTGGTTCGGATTCTTCTCCAGAACCTCGGCGATCACCGCCTCGATCGCGCCGGTGTCGCTCGTCTGCTTGAGGCCGCGCTCCTCGACGATCTTGGACGGACCATCGCCGGTTTCCAGCATGATCTCGAACACCTGCTTCGACAGGCTGCCCGACAGCGTACCGTCCGCCACCAACGCCAGCAGTTCGGCCGCCTGCGCAGGGCTGACCGGGCTTTCGGTGATGTCCTTGCCCAGCCGGTTGAGCGCGCCGAACAGCTCGGCCGCGACCCAGTTCGCCGCCTGTGCGGGCTTGGCACTCGTGCCCTCAAGCGCATCGAGCAAGCCGTCGAACCAGCGCGCCGTCTCGACCTCGGCGGTCAACACGCCCGCATTATACGGCGTCAGGCCCAAAGCCTCGTAACGACGACGCTTGGCGTCGGGCAGTTCGGGCAGGCTGGCGCGGCATTCCTCGAGGAATGCGTCGGTGAGCTCCAGCGGCAGCAGGTCGGGATCGGGGAAGTAGCGGTAATCATGCGCATCCTCCTTCGACCGCATCGAGCGGGTGGTGCCGCTCTCGACATTGAAGAGGCGCGTTTCCTGGACGATCTTGCCGCCATCCTCCAGCACCGCAACCTGACGCTTGGCCTCATATTCGATCGCGGCCATCACGAAGCGGACCGAGTTGACGTTCTTCGTCTCGGTACGCGTGCCGAATTCGTCGCCGGGCTTGCGCACCGACACGTTCACGTCGGCGCGCATCGAGCCTTCTTCCATATTGCCGTCACAGCTGCCGACATAACGGAGAATAGCCCGCAGCTTGCGGAGATAAGCCCCTGCTTCGGCGGGCGAACGCATGTCGGGGCGGCTGACGATTTCCATCAGCGCCACGCCCGAGCGGTTGAGGTCGACATAGGAGCGCGTCGGATGCTGGTCGTGCATCAGCTTGCCCGCATCCTGCTCGACATGGATACGCTCGACGCCGATCGACTTGGTCGGGCCATCGGGGTTCTTCTCGTCCAGGCTGATCTCGATCGCGCCCTCACCCACCAGCGGATGGTAGAGCTGGCTGATCTGATAGCCCTGCGGCAGATCAGCGTAGAAATAGTTCTTCCGGTCGAAGCGCGACCACTTATTGATCTGCGCGTCGATCGCCATGCCGGTGCGCACCGCCTGGCGGATGCACTCCATGTTGGGCACGGGCAGCATGCCGGGCATCGCGGCATCGACCAGCGAGACCTGGGTGTTGGGCTCCGCGCCGAAGGCGGTGGCCGCGCCGGAGAACAGCTTGGCGCTGGAGGTGACCTGGGCATGGACTTCCAGGCCGATCACGACCTCCCATTCCCCTGTCGCGCCCTGGATGCGATATTCGCTCATGTTCGATCTCGATGATGAAGATAGATGATCGCCGTCAGGACGGCGTTGCTGGCCAACAAGGCGACGATCCAGCAGGTCGACAATATGCGCAGGACCGATGTCTCGAAGCCGAGATGGCGCGCCTCCATCAACCCGATATAGGCCGCGCCCGCGCCCAATGTCAGGAAGAGCAGACCCAGCCGGATCTCGCCACGCAGGATCACGCTGTTGCCCACGCACAGGCACAGGATGAAGCCCGCCACGCCCAGAAAGAAGCGTGCCAGCGTGTGATGGTCGAAGGGCTGGCTCTCCATATGACTCAGCGACACGCCGACATAGGCGCTCAGGATCGCCCCGAACGCGACGTTCAGGGCGCCCTGCGCCTCCCGCAACACGGCGATGTTGCGGGCCGTAAAGGCTCGGTCGCTTACCACCAGGCCTGCGGACGGGCGGTGAAGCCCGCCCGTTGCTCGATGGCCAGCCCGGCGTTCAGCACGCCCTGTTCGTCCAGCGGCTTGCCGATGATCTGAAGGCCCAGCGGCAGCCCGTCCTTGTCCAGACCGCCCGGCACCGACATGGCCGGAAGCCCAGCCAGCGAGGCGGGCACCGTGAACACGTCGTTGAGGTACATGGCCAGCGGATCGGCCTGCTTCTCGCCCAGCGCGAACGCCGCCGAGGGCGCGGTCGGGGTCAGGAGCACGTCGCATTGCTCGAAGGCCCGCTCGAAATCGCGGGCGATCAGCGTGCGGACCTTCTGCGCCTGCGTATAGTAAGCGTCGTAGAAGCCCGCCGACAGGACATAGGTGCCAATCAGGATGCGGCGCTTCACCTCGTCGCCGAACCCGGCGGCGCGGGTCGCGGCATACATGTCCTGCAACCCCGCGCCCTCCGGCAAGTCGCGCAGGCCATAGCGCACGCCGTCATAGCGGGCGAGGTTGGACGACGCCTCGGCAGGCGCGATGATGTAATAAGCGGGCAGCGCGTACTTGGTGTGCGGCAGCGAGACCTCGACGATTTCGGCCCCCGCATCACGCATCCAGTCGATGCCCTGCTGCCACAGTGCCTCGATCTCGGCGGGCATGCCGTCGACACGGTATTCCTTGGGCACGCCGACGCGCTTGCCCTTCAGGTCCGCCGACAGCGCGGCTTCCCAGTTGGGCACGTCCAGCTTCAGCGAGGTCGCATCCTTGGCGTCGAAGCCCGCCATCGCCTCCAGCATGATCGCGCAGTCGCGCACGTCACGCGCCATCGGCCCCGCCTGATCGAGCGAGGAGGCGAAGGCGATCGTACCCCAGCGCGAGCAGCGGCCATAGGTCGGCTTGATGCCCGAAATGCCGGTAAAGGCGGCGGGCTGGCGGATCGAGCCGCCCGTGTCGGTGCCCGTCGCGCCCGGCGCCAGCCCCGCCGACACCGCCGTCGACGACCCGCCCGACGAGCCGCCGGGGGCGAGCGGAGCGGTGTCATTCGGACGCCGCCAGGGCGAGATGACGTTGCCGAACGCGCTGGTTTCGTTGGACGAGCCCATGGCGAACTGGTCGAGGTTCAGCTTGCCGAGCATCCCCGCACCCGCATTCCACAGATTCTGCGAAACCGTCGATTCGTAAGGCGGCACGAAGCCTTCGAGGATCTTGCTGGCGGCAGTGGTCGCGACGCCCTTGGTCGCGAACAGGTCCTTCATGCCGATCGGCACACCGGCCAGCGGCTTCAGGGTTTCACCCGCCGCACGCGCCGCGTCGGCCGCGTCTGCGGCGGCAAGGGCGTGCTCCGGCGTCTCGACCAGGAAAGCGTTGAGCGCCTTGGCGCCCGCGACCTTGGCGTTGAAGGCCTCGGCGACTTCGCGCGCCTTGAACTGGCCGTCGCGCACGCCGTCGCGGATGGCGGCAATGCCGAGCGTTGTCAGGTCGGTCATTATTCGATCACCTTGGGCACCGTGAAGAAGCCATGTTCGGCCTGCGGCGCGTTCTGCATGAGGAGGTCGCGGATGCCGCCGTCGTTGACGACGTCGTCGCGCAGGCGAAGCTGGTTCGGGATCACTGCGGTCATCGGCTCGACCCCTTGGGTATCGACCTCGCCGAGTTGCTCGATCCAGCCCAGGATATTCCCAAGCTCGGGGGCGAGGCGCGTCGCGTCCTCCTCGGTGATCGCGATGCGGGCAAGGCTCGCGATCTTCTTCACGGTTGCGGTATCTACGGACATGGATTTGCGGCTAGCATCGCCGCGCGGCTTCGCGCAACGCTTTTGCCATTATGGCGATTGCAATGGGGGCAAGCGGAGCATCGGGATATGCAGTTGCGGCGGGACGCTTCCTGCCGCACTGCACAATGGAGTGATGATGTGGCGCGCAAATTCCTGTATGTCGTGGCGGCACTCATCGTGCTGACGATCGCCGCCGCCTTTGCTTACCGCCTGTTCGGCAACCAGCTGCTCCGCTGGTCGACGGTGCCCTCCGAGTCGTTCCAGACCCAGGCGGCGACGCGGGCCGAGGAATATCGCGACCGCACGATGTGGCTGGCGCGCCCCGACCTGCCGGGCAATCCCGCGCTCTGGACGCCGACCGGCTATACCCCCGGCCAGCCGGGTCAGGGTGCGGCGGTCTTCTTCATCCATCCGACCTCGTACATCAGCAAGGCGCATTGGAACGCCCCGCTCGACGATCCCGAGACCAATGGCCGCGCCGAACTGTTCCTGCGCGGCCAAGCGAGCGCCTTCAACGGCGCGGGCGATATCTGGGCGCCGCGCTATCGCCAGGCGACCTTCGGCGCGTTCCTGACCAGCATGGCGGATGCCGAGCGCGCGCTGGACCTGGCGTACAAAGACGTCGATGCCGCTTTCACCGCCTTTCTGGAACAGGTCGATCCCAACCGCCCGCTGATCCTGGCCGGGCATAGCCAGGGCGCACTGCACCTGTCGCGGCTGCTGACCGACCGGGTGGCGAAGGACGCAGGCCTGAAACGGCGGATCGTCGCGGCCTATGTCGTCGGCTGGCCGATCTCGATGACCGCCGACCTGCCTGCGATGGGCCTGCCCGCCTGTGCCAAGCCCGACCAGACGGGCTGCATCCTGAGCTGGCAGAGCTTCGGCGAGCCTGCCGATCCGTCACTGATCTTCGACGTGTTCGACCAGACGGGCGGCTATACCGGCGCCCCCCGCAAGGACACCGCGATGCTGTGCACCAACCCGCTGACCGGCGCCCCCGGCGGCGAAGCGCCTGCCACCGCCAATCTGGGCACGCTCTACCCTTCCGCCGACCTGAAGACCGCCGCCATCGCGGCTGGCAAGGTCCCCGCCAAGTGCGAGGGGCGCGGTATCCTGACCATCGGCGAGGGGCCGAGCGTCGGGCCCTATGTGCTGCCGGGCAACAATTATCATGTCTATGACTATAGCCTGTTCTGGGCGAATGTCCGCGCCGATGCGGATCGCCGTTTGAAAGCCTTTCGATGAGCCTGATCACCACCGACCGTAGTGAGTTCCGCGCCGCCCTGCCTTCGGGCGGGCGGCTGATCGGGCTGGACGTCGGCACCAAGACGGTCGGCACCGCCTTGTGCGACGCCGGGTGGAGCTTCGCCAGCCCCGCCACGCTGATCCGCCGGACCAAGTTTACCCATGACAAGGAACAGTTGATCGCGATGATCGCGCAGCAGGGGTGCAAGGGCCTGGTCATCGGCCTGCCGCTGAACCTCGACGGCAGCGAGAGCCCCCGCTCGCAATCGACCCGCGCCTTCGCCCGCAATTGTGCCGATCTGGGGCCTATCCTGCTCTGGGACGAACGCTGGTCGACGGTCGCGGTCGAACGTACGATGATCGAACAGGATATGAGCCGCGCCAAGCGCGCCGAGCGGATCGACAACCTCGCCGCCGCGCATATCCTGCAGGCCGCGATCGACGCGCTGGTCATGGCATAGGCCCGATATCGGCGCATTCGCCGGACCGGCAGCCGTTAACCAAAGGGCGTGTCAAATGGGGATAGTCCTACCGCCCCACGCCGGAGCAACCGATTGCTACGGTCGGACCGGTACGGCAGACCCTTGCCCCCATGACCATGGGCCATTCCGCAACGCCGCCACATGATCGCCGCTGGCGGATATCGTCCGTCTGGACGGGTGCGATGTTGGCAAGCGTCTTCGTTGCACTGGTCTGCGCGATGGTCACGGCGATGCGGTGGCGCGGGCCATGGTATGACGAGTTCTATACGCTCTACGTCACCCGGCCGGGTATTCCCCTGCCCTATGCCTTCAGCCGCTGGCTTGCCGACAATCATCCGCCACTCTTCTACGCCCTTTCGCGCGCGACCACATGGCTGGGGGCGGCGGTGGAAGAGCGGCGGCTCCTCAATCTGTTCATTCTGATCGCCGCCGCGGTCCAGATTGCGTGGTGGCTGATCCCGCACGGGCTTCGTCGGATCGGCTGGGTCTTCGCCGTTGGGCTGTCCTGCGCATGGCCCGCGATCGACAGGGCGGCGGAGTTGCGGTCCAACTATCTCGCCTTCGCCGCCGCCGCCGTGGCGGTCGCCGCGCTGGTCGCTTTCGACCGGGGATATCGGGCGCAGCGGCGGGCGGAATGGGTCATGCTGACCCTCGCCCTGCTGGTCGCGTTCAACGTGCATCTGGCGGCCAGTATGGTGGTGGGCTCGCTCGCCGCCGCGATGATCCTGCGCCGCCTGCTCGCCCGCGATGGACCGGGCGCTGCTCGGCTATTCGCGGCCGCCACCCTGGCCGCCATTCCGATGATGATCCATATCGCCTGTTCGTTCGAGCGGATCGAGTCCAATACCCGCGACTTCTGGATCAAGGGCGGCTTCAGGGCGGCACGCTGGGCGATCCAGACCGAGCTCGAACGCAATCTGTCCGCGAATCTGCCGATTACCATTCTGGCGATCATCGGCTTCGCCCTGCTGGCCTATCGAAGCTGGCGCGAGCGTCGCCTTGCCCCGATGATCGATCTGGCGATGACGCTGGCGGCCGGGCTGGCGCTGGGCTGCGTCGTAATGATCGCGATCCATCTGTGGCGGCCGTTCGTCATCGACCGCTATCTCGTCACGCTGCATCCGCCGCTGGCGATGATCCTCGCGCTCGGGGTGGCGGCGCTGCTCGACCGGATACGGCCGCTGTTCGCGGGCCTGTTATGCGCCGTCATGACCCTGTCGGCGCTGGCCACGATCCGCGAGAATATGACGCGGACCTGGATGCAGCCGAGTTGGTACGGCACCGCGCGCACCATTGCGGCGATCCGGCGGGCCTGCCCGACGACGCGGGTCCATATCGACTGGAGCGGCAACCAATCGACCATCGCCGCCCCGCCGGTCGAAAACCGGGCGGTCTTCCCCTTCGCCTATCATATCGTCGCCGCTCGTTTCGGCTTCCCCCTCAATGCGGCGGGCGACCACACCATGCCCCGCGATTGCCCGACCCTGTTCTGGACCGAGCATGTACCGGGCCATGCGGGTACGACCCAAGGCCTGGCGGCGGCATTGCGGGCGCAGGGTTTCCCGATCGGTCGGGCGCGATTGATGCGGGTCGATGACGGCTATGTGCTGGTGACGCGCCCGACGCGCTGAGCGAGGTGCAGACGAGCCTTGCCGAATGCCGCCTCGCTCGCTACCCGGCGGCTTTAATGCAGACCTCGGATCATCGCCCCGGCACGCTCATTCAGGGTGGCGCCGTTTTCCCGCACCGGCATCTGACCGGAATCGACGGCCTTCAGCCGCATGAGATCATGTTCCTGCTCGACGAGGCGGAACACTGGCTCGATCGCGGCGCGACCGACACGCCGGACACGCGGCTGGCGGGCCTCACCCAGATCAATGCGTTCTTCGAGAACTCGACACGGACTTTGCTGTCCTTCGAGATCGCAGGGAAACGCCTCGGTGCGGACGTGGTCAACATGCACGCCGCCCAGTCGAGCGTGAAGAAGGGCGAGACGCTGATTGACACGGCGATGACGCTGAACGCGATGCGCGCCGATGTGATCGTGATCCGCCATATGGCATCGGGCGCGGTCCGCCTGATCGCCGACAAGGTCGACTGCCCGGTGCTGAACGCGGGCGACGGGCGACACGAGCATCCGACCCAGGCGCTGCTCGACATGCTGACCATCCGCCGCCGTCGGGGCAGCGTCGCGGGGCAGAAGGTCGTCATCTGCGGCGACATTCTCCACAGCCGGGTCGCACGCTCGGACATTCTCGCCCTCACCGCGCTGGCGGCCGAGGTGCGGGTCTGCGCGCCCTCGACCCTGATGCCCAAGGGGATCGAGCGGATGTTCGTCACCCCCTTTACCGATTTCGACGAAGCGATCGAGGATGCCGATGTCGTCATGATGCTGCGCGTCCAGAACGAGCGGATGGCGGGCGGCTATATCCCCTCCACGCGTGAGTACCGGATGCGCTATGGCCTGACCGCCGAACGCCTGAAGCGCGCCAAGCCCGGCGCCCTCGTCATGCATCCCGGCCCGATGAACCGGGGGGTCGAGATCGACTCGGAGGTGGCGGACGGCCCGCAATCGGCGATCACCGAGCAGGTGGCGATGGGCGTCGCGGTGCGCATGGCGTGCCTGGATGTCCTCACCCGCAGAGCCCGCAAGCTGGAGGGCTGGGCATGAGCATCACTGCCTTCACCAACGCGACGCTGATCTGCCCGGTCGGCGGCGAGATCCGGGGCCAGACCCTGCTGGTCGAGAACGGTGTCATCACCGGCACCGGGGACGCCCCCGAAGGCGCGACCGTCATCGACTGCGGCGGCAAGATGCTGGCGCCCGGCATCGTCGATCTGGGCGTGTTCAAGGTCGACCGCGCCGCCTGCCGCGCAGGGGGCATCGTGCGGATCGGCCTGATGCCCGACCAGTCGCCGGTGCTCGACGATCCGGGCGTGGTGCAGCGCGCCGCGCTGATCGGGCGGCCGGACCTGTGGATTCACCCGATCGCGGCGGCGACGCGTTCGCTAGCCGGGACCGACCTGGCCGAGATGGCGGTCTGCGTATCGGCAGGCGCGAAGGCGGTGGGCACCGGGCGTGGCTGGATCGCCGATTCGGGCGTGATGCACCGGGTGCTGGCCTATGCGGGCGATCTGGGCCTGACCGTCATCGCCCACGCCGAAGACGGTGGCCTCGTGGCCGATGCGGTCGCGACCGAGGGCGAGACGGCCAGCCGTCTGGGCCTGCCCTCCGCCTCCGCCATCGCCGAAGCACTCGCCATCGCGCGCGACCTGATGCTGGCCGAGGAGACCGGCGCGAAGCTGCACATCCGTCAGGTCACGACGGCGGCGGGCTTCGACCTGATCCGCGCGGCCAAGCGGCGCGGGGTGAAAGTGACGTGCGGCATAACACCTGCGCATCTTCACCTGTCCGACATCGCGATCACCGATTTCCGCACCTTCGCCCGCCTTTCGCCACCTTTACGCGACGAAAGTGATCGGCAGGCCGCACTCGCGGCGGTAGCGGACGGGACGGTCGACGTGATCGGATCGGGCCACGATCCGCATGGGCCCGAGTCCAAGCGCCTGCCCTTCGTCGATGCCGAAGCGGGTATGGCGGGGGCGGAGACGCTGCTACCGCTGGCGCTGATGCTGGTGCGGGACGAGCGGATCAGCCTGCCCCGGCTGTTCGCATTGCTGGCGGCCAATCCGGCCAAGGTGCTGGGTCTCGATACCGGCACGCTGGAACCGGGCAAGCCCGCAGACCTGATGCTGTTCGATGCCGACACGCCATGGATGGTATCGGGCGATGCTTTCGCTTCGGCGGGGAATACGCCGTTCGACGGCTTCCCGGTCCAGGGCCGCGCGCTGCGGCTGTGGAAAGCTGGGCGAGAGATCCACTGAAAATCCTCCCCATCTATTGATGGGGAGGGGGACCACGCCCGCCAGGGCGTGGTGGAGGGGCGGGCAACGCCAGCGAGGGACCACACCCCTCCACCACCGGGCTTACGCCCGGCGGTCCCCCTCCCCAAGCGAGCTTGGGGAGGAATTAAGGGTTAGCCCCGACGCGGGCCGCGCGGGCCACCCTGGGTGGGGCGCGGCGAGTAGCGGCGCGGGCCGCCGGGGCCACCGGCCGGGCGGCCGCCCATCGGACGGTTGCCACCGGGACCGCGACGCGGACCGCCATGGCCCGAGCCACCGGCGGGCGGGCCATCGGCCTGCTCGATCGCGATATCGTCCTCGGCATGGTCCGCCTCGGTCCGCTTCAAAGCAGCGATAAAGCGCGACGCCAGCGCCGACGGGATTTCGAACAAGGTCTCGTTCGGCTGGATGCGGATCGCACCGATCTCGTTGCGGGTGATGTGCCCGCGACGGCAGATCAGCGGCAGCAACCAACGCGGATCGGCATTCTGGCTGCGACCGACGCTCATGCGGAACCAGGCGGTGTCGTCGAACCCTTCGCGACGCTCGCGCGGGGCGGGAGCATCGCCCTCGACCAGTTCCTCGGCCTGGGGCAGCGCGGCGCGGTGCGCGCGGACCAAGGCGGCGGCGATGTCCTCAGGCGACTTTTCGGCGAGCAGGCGGGTCGCCAGCTCGCGATCGCCCTCGTCCACCTCGACCGGCGCGAGCAGCGCGGCGAGCAGACGCTCGCGGTCCTGCGCCCGGATTTCCTCCAGCGTCGGCGCACGACGCCATTCGGCGTCGATGCGCGCACCGCGCAGCATGCCCTCGACCCGGCGGCGGCGCGGATAGGGCACGATCAGGATCGCGGTGCCCTTGCGGCCCGCGCGGCCGGTGCGGCCCGAACGGTGCTGGAGCGCCTCGGCATCGCGGGGGATTTCGACATGGATGACCAGGGTCAGGCCGGGCAGATCGATGCCGCGCGCGGCGACGTCGGTCGCGACGCAGACACGCGCGCGACCGTCACGCAGCGCCTGGAGCGCATGGTTACGCTCGTTCTGCGAATGCTCGCCCGACAGCGCGACCGCCGAGAAGCCACGCTCGACCAGGCTGGCGTGGAGATGGCGGACATTGTCGCGGGTGGCGCAGAACAGGATCGCGACCTCGGCCTCGTGCAGGCGCAGCAGGTTGACCACCGCCGCCTCGATATCGGCAGGTGCTACCGTCACCGCCTGATAGGCGATGTCGGCATGGCCCTTGTCCTCGCTGATCGTCTCGATCCGCTTGGCGTTGGTCTGGTAACGCTTGGCGAGTTGCACGATCGGGCGCGGCATGGTCGCCGAGAACAGCAGGGTGCGGCGCTCGGAGGGCGTGCCGTCGAGAATCTGCTCCAGATCCTCGCGGAAGCCCATGTCGAGCATCTCGTCGGCTTCGTCCAGGACGACGAACTTCAGCGACGACAGGTCGAGCGCACCGCGCTCCAGATGGTCGCGCAGACGGCCCGGCGTGCCGACGACGATGTGCGTGCCATGGCTGAGCGCGCGACGCTCGCGCGAGGCGTCCATGCCGCCGACGCAGGTGGCGATACGCGCGCGGGCACCGGCATAGAGCCATTCCAGCTCGCGGCTGACCTGCAGCGCCAGCTCGCGGGTCGGTGCGATAACCAGCGCCATCGGCGCGCCCGGCTGGGGCAGGTGATCGCCGCCGTTCAGCAGCTCGCTCGCCATGGCGAGGCCGAAGGCGACGGTCTTGCCCGAACCGGTCTGGGCGGACACGATCAGGTCGCGGCCCTGCGCATCATCCTCGATAACGGCGGCCTGGACGGGGGTGGGCGCCGTATAGCCGCGCGCGGAAAGGGCAGCCGACAGGACCGGCGGCAGAGCAGAGAAAGGCATGGGGACTCCAACAAAAAAAGGAGCGCGTACCGCCGAACCAAGGGACCCATCCCTCTTAGTTGGCGGATACACCCATGCGGCACGGGTGAATGTTTGCGTTCCGTGAAAGCGTGGCCCTTTACACGATTGCAGGGAAAACTCAACCCATGCTTGCGGCGAACCGAAGCGCCCGGCATGGAGCCGCGCCATGACCCTATGCGTTGATCCCCGATGAGTGTCGCCTTTCGCCGCGAATCCGATGAGGAACATCTCGAACCCAAATTCGAGCTGCCGATCCCGCCCGGCCCCAATCTGGTCACGCCACGCGGGCTGGAGTTGACCCGCGCCAAGGTCGCCGAGGTGGAGACGGCGGTCGCGGCGGCAGAGACGGAAGAGGACCGCACCCGGCTCCAGCGCGAACTCCGCTACTGGAACACCCGCGCCGCCACCGCCGAACTGGCCCCTGCACCCGCCGAGGATGAGGTCGGGATCGGCAGCGTTGTGACGATCCGGCTCAACGGCCAGACCCGGACGCTCACCATCGTCGGCCATGACGAGGCCGATCCGGCGCACGACCGCATCGCCTATGCCGCGCCGCTGGCGCGCGCGCTGATGGGCGCGATGGCGGGTGAGACGGTGGCGTTCGGCGGGAAAGCCGATGCGGTGGAAATTCTGGATGTAGCGACCGCCTGACCTTCTGCATCCCCTCCCGCAGGCGGGAGGGGACCGAGGGGAGGGAAAGGAGTCTCACCGAGACCATCGCTCGCGGCCTGCCCTCCCCCCTCCCCTCCCGTTTACGGGAGGGACCTGCCAAGTATGAGCCGGTCGCCTCAACCCCACCCTATCGCCCCCCGCCAAATCCCCCTAAACCCCACCCATGCAAAACTATGACGCGATCATCCTCGGTGCCGGGGCGGCGGGGCTCATGGCCGCCGCCACCGCCGGGCAGCGGGGGCGCCGCGTGCTGGTCGTCGATCATGCCGATGCGCCGGGCAAGAAAATCCTGATCTCGGGCGGGGGGCGGTGCAACTTCACCAATATCGGCACCGCGCCCGATCGCTTCCTGTCGGCCAATCCGCATTTCGCCAAGTCGGCGCTGGGCCGCTATACGGCGGCCGATTTCCTGGCACTGGTCGAGGCCCATGGCATCGCCTGGCACGAAAAGACGCTGGGCCAACTCTTTTGCGACGGCTCGGCGCGGCAGATCGTGGAGATGCTGCTCGACGAATGCGACCGGGCGACGCGCGCGGGTGGCGTGGTCGACATCGCACTCGGCCAGCCGGTCGAGAGCGTCGCGCATGACGGCACCGACTTCCGGGTGACGCGCCGCGGCCAGGCCTTCACCGCCCCCCGCCTGATCGTCGCGACCGGCGGGCCGAGCATTCCGAAAATGGGCGCGACCGGCTATGCCTATGACCTCGCGCGCCAGTTCGGGTTGAAGGTGGTCGAGCCCCGCCCTGCCCTCGTTCCCCTGACGCTGGGCGGTGAGGAGACGCTGTTCCGCTCACTGTCGGGCGTCGCGTCGGAGGTCGTGGCACGCGCAGGCAAGACCCGGTTCCGCGAGGCGGCGCTGTTCACCCATCGCGGCCTGTCGGGCCCGGCGATCCTGCAAGTGTCGTCCTATTGGCGACATGGCGAGGGCGTAGGCATCGATTTCCTGCCCGATTGCGCGCCCGACTGGCTGGTCGCGCTGAAACGCAGCGCCCCGCGCACCAGCCCGCGCCGCGCCCTGGGACAATATCTGCCCGACCGACTGGCGGAGACGCTGGCGGAACGGCTGGCGCTGCCCGGCGAACTGGGCGCGGCGACCGACAAGGCGCTGACAGCGGCGCAAGCGCGGCTCGCCGACTGGACCTTCCACCCCAATGGCAGCGAGGGCTATGCCAAGGCCGAGGTGACGGTCGGCGGCGTCTCCACCGCCGGATTGTCGTCGCGCACGATGGAGGCCAAGGCGGTGCCGGGCCTGCATTTCGTCGGCGAGGCGGTGGACGTCACCGGCTGGCTGGGCGGCTATAATTTCCAATGGGCCTGGGCCAGCGGTCGCGCGGCGGGCGAGGCCGTCTGATCGGATCAGCCGATGCCGATGCCGGGCCGCGCCCATTGCGCCATATGGTCGTCGGCCTGCCGCCGCACGAAACATGCACCGCCCGTGCCGCGATAACGGCGGCACAGCGCATCGGCGTCGCCTCGGCTGAGCCCACCGACCGACAGGCGATGAAGCTGCTCGCCGGAATGGCGCACGGTGCCGCTCTGCGGCACATAGCCCGACAGTCCCTGAAAACGGCGGGTCAGCGCGGCCCAGGCCTTTTGCGCGCCGTCCGCCTTGCCGAAAGCGCCGATCTGGACGTTCCAGTCACCGGTGCGATGCGCACGGGGGCGGCGTTCCTCGGCGCGGCGCAACAGGGCCGGCGTGGTGACAAGGCCTGCGGCCATGCGCTGCATCCGGGCCTGCGGCGTCGCGGCAGGCGCATTGTCATGCTGCTCGGATGACAGGGGTAGCGGCTGGACGACGTCCCGCCGCGCGGCAAAGACGATCCGCGCCGCCGCCGGATCGGCAGCGGGTGCCGCGGGCTCGGGCTGCGGCAGAGCCTGGACCATGTCCTGCACCACCGCCGCCGAAGGGGCCGCGTTCAGCGCCAGCGTCACCGGCTGTCCGCTGTCCACCGATGGCCGCACGCCCAGCAGCATGGCGACCAGATTGGCCGGGTTGGTATCGTTGGTGAATGCGGCCCATTCGCGCATCCGCCCCTCGACATCGGCGGGTGCCATATCGGCCGAGGCAGCCATGCGTGCCATGTCCCATCGGCCCGACAACGCCAGCGACAGGGCGAGATTCTGACGCGTCTTGACACTCGCACCCGGCTCGCGCGCAGCGACGGTCAGGATGCGGATGCCTTCATCCGGCGCCCCGGACAACGCCATTGCAAGCCCGAAATCGGCGGTGGGAATAACGCTGGCATGCTGCTCCAGCAGCGCCCGTGCGCCCGTACCATTGCCGCCCGCGATCATCACCAGCGCCAGGTTCAGCGCGGAGCGGCCATCCGCCGGATCGAGTTGCAACGCATCGGTAAAGGCCTGCCGCGCCGAGGCGAAGCGCCCCGCCTGCAAATAACCCTGGCCCAGCAGCGCGCGGTAAGCGGCCTGATGCGGATCGGCGGCGACCAGTCGCTCGGCAAGCGCGACGGCCCCCTCCCCGTCCCGCTGCGCCAGCACGCGGCGCGTCCGATCGGCAAGCGCGGCGGTGCCCTGCGGTTCGGTCGCGCGGCCCGCCCCCTCGCGAAGATGCGCAGTGCGGGGGCCGGTCGCGGTACAGCCGCCCAGAATCAATGCGCCGACGCTGCAAGAAAGGAGAGTGCGGAACATGGTCATCCTGGTCATCCGGTTCTGCCCAAGGGGAAGGTGGCCGATATGCCATGGCGCAACGCGTAACGGGCGATGCACGCCTGACCCCATTTCCCCGATCGGACCCCGTGCTAGGGGTTAAGCCTATAAGGAACGGTTAAGCGCTCAACTGCCCGCTTTACCCGCCTTTGCAGCCGAGGCATGGATGGGGCGTGAGGCAATGGCGGAAGGACGAAGGATGATGCGCAGATTCCCGATCGGCGGCATGATCGTGCCCGCCCTGCTTCTGGCCGCCGCGCCCGCTTTCGCGGCCCCCGCTCCTCCGATCCCGGACGTGAAGGCCGGGGTCGATGCCTGGGCGCAGGGCGATTATCGCAAGGCGGTCGAGGAATGGCGCGGACCCGCCGTGGCGGGCGATGCCGATGCGCAGTTCAATCTTGCCCAGGCCTATAAGCTGGGACGCGGCGTGCCGCTCGACCCTGCGCTCGCCGAAAGCTGGTTCCGCAAGGCCGCGGTGCAGGGCCATGTCCAGGCCGCCGACAATTATGGCCTGGCGCTGTTCCAGGCGGGCAAGAAGGCGGAGGCCGCACCCTGGCTGGAAAAGTCGGTCGCGCGCGGCGAGCCGCGGGCGCAGCTGGTGCTGGGCACGATGCTGTTCAACGGTGATGGCGTCACCCGCAACTTTCCACGCGCCTATGCCCTGATGACGCTCGCGTCGCAGACCGGACTGCAAGCGGCTTCGCAGACGCTGGCGCAGATGGACCAGTATATCACCCCGCCCGACCGCCAGCGCGGCGTCGAACTGGCCCAGCAATATCGCGCCCAACTGGCCGCGCTCCCTGTCCCCGCCGCCAATGGGCCGAAACGGGTGATGGTCGGCCCCGACCCCGTGACCGGCCAAGTCGCGCCGACCAGCACGACGCCGCCGTCGCGACCGGCGGTACAGCCGGTGCCGGTCGCCCCGTCACGCCCCGCCGTATCGGGATATGGCGCCAGCTATCCGGTGCCGGGCACGACCGCGTCACCCCGAACGCCTGCCATTCGTGAAGAAGCCTCCGATCGGACGGAGCGCCCCACCCCACCCGCGCGCAACGCCAAACCCGCCCCCACGCCCCATGCCAGCGGCGGGGCCTGGCGCATCCAGCTTGGTGCGTTTCGCGATCGCGGCAATGCCGATGCGCTCTGGCAGCGGGTGCGTGGTCGCCTGAGCGGTGCGCACCCCTTCTTCGTCACGTCGAGCGGCGTGACCCGGCTCCAGGCGGGTGGATATGCCAATCATGGAGCCGCACAAGCGGCGTGCAGCCGCTCCGGCCAGCCCTGCGTCGTGGTCGCGCCGTAAAAGTCCCATTCCTCCCCTCGCAGGGGAGGTGGCAGGCCGCAGGCCTGACGGAGGGATGTCCGCGCTCTCCACAGGGGCGACACCCCTCCACCAGCTTCGCTGGTCCCCCTCCCCTTACAGGGGAGGAATGGTTGGGCAGCTCTTAGACCATGATGACATCGTATCGGACGATCATGAGCCCCTCCCCTTCAGGGGAGGGGTGAGTCCGTCTCATTCACCTTGTCCTTAAGCGACCGCCCACTCCGCGCGCGGAATGCCCTGGGCATAAAGAAGCGCGGTCAGATCGTTATAATCGATCCGCGCCGCTGCCGCGCCCGCGACGATCGGCTTGGCGCGGTACGCGACGCCCAGCCCGGCGCGGCGGATCATCGCCAGGTCGTTGGCCCCATCGCCCACCGCCATGCTCTCGGCCGCGCCGATGCCTAGTTCGTCGAGCGCGGCGAGCAACGTCTTTTCCTTGGTGTCCGATCCGACGATGGGTTTCCGCACCGTACCGGTCAGCTTGCCGTGCGCGATCTCCAGATAATTGGCGATGGCGCGGTCGAAGCCGATTTCGGCTGCGACCGGCTCGGCGAAGCGGGTGAAGCCGCCCGAGACCAGGATCGCGTGACCGCCGCGCGCCTTCATCGTGCGAACGAGCGCGCGGGCCCCCGCCATCAACGTCACTCGCTCGGCCAGGCAGCGCTCGATGACGTTTTCGTCCAGTCCATCGAGCAGCGCGACGCGGGCGTCGAGTGCGGCGGCAAAGTCGAGTTCGCCGCGCATGGCCCGCTCGGTCACCTCGGCCACCTGCTCCTTGATCCCGGCATAATCGGCCAGTTCGTCGATGCACTCGACGGTAATCATGGTCGAATCCATGTCGGCGACCAGCAGCCGCTTCTCGCGGTGCGCGGCGGGCTGGATGACCACATCGGTCCGGTGAAACCGGCCGTGCAGGATGCCGCTCGCAAAGTCCGGGTCTGCGGCGAAACAGATGTCTGCCGCGCGGCCCTCGTCGATCCAGTTCCAGTCCGCGACCTCGCACAGCGGCGTCATCTGCGCCACCGCCTCCGAAATATCGCGCTCGGCGATCGATTCGGCTGCTATCAGCGTGGCGATGAACATGGCGAACTCCTCTGACCGGCCAAAGGTCGCGCTCATTGCAGGGCCGACCGCCAGCGGCAAGTCCGCATTGGCGCTCGATCTGGCCAAGGCGACCGGCGGCACCATCATCAATGCCGATTCGGCACAGGTTTATCGCGACCTGTCGATCCTGACCGCCCGCCCCTCGCCCGGCGAAGAGGCTCAGGCCCCGCACCGGCTGTTCGGCCATGTCGACGGGGCCGACACCGGCTATTCGGCGGCGCGCTGGGCGGCCGAGGCGCGCGCGGCGATCGAAGACAGCGTGGCGGCGGGATCGCTGCCGATCCTGGTCGGCGGCACCGGCCTTTATATGCGCACCCTGCTCGACGGCATCGCACCGGTGCCCGCGATCGATCCCGCCATCCGCGCGGACGTCCGCGCCCTGCCCGTCCCCGAAGCGCACGCCGCCCTGTCGCGCGAAGACCCACAGGCCGCCGCGCGACTGAACCCCGCCGACACCACTCGGGTCGCCCGCGCGCTGGAGGTGGTGCGCGCGACCGGGCGCCCGCTGCACGACTGGCAGGCTCATAAGGAGGGCGGCATCGGCGACCGGATCGCCCTGTCCGCCGTCATCCTGCTCCCTGACCGGGACTGGCTGAACGCCCGGATCGACCGGCGTTTCGGCGAGATGCTGGACGAAGGATTGGACGAGGCCGCCGCGCTGCTCGCAAGGGCGGACCTGCCCGCCGACGCGCCGATCCGCCGTGCGATCGGCGTACCCGAAGCGGCGGCGCTGCTCGAGGGTCGCATGACCCGTGCCGAGGCCGAGGCGGCTGGGGCGCTCGCGACACGACGTTATGCCAAAAGACAATTTACCTGGTTCCGTCACCAGCCCGGCCCCGGCTGGACGGTGATTCCCGATACCGATGCCAATGTGCGTCGCAATATAATAGAAACTTTATTGCGCATCTGACGGTTGACGCGCACTTTTTAAACTTGTAGCCGCGCCATTCCCGACACGCCCCGTCAGTGGGCACGGACGCAGAAGGACGAAGACGATGACCGAGAAAAGCGGAGCCGATATCCTGGTCGAGGCGCTGTGCGATCTCGGCGTGGAGGTCGTCTTCGGTTATCCGGGTGGTGCGGTGCTGCCGATCTATGACGCCATGTTCCGGGCGAGCAAGAACGGGGGGCGCATCCGCCACATTCTCGTCCGCCACGAACAGGCGGCGACCCATGCGGCGGAGGGCTATGCCCGCTCGACCGGCAAGCCCGGCGTGGTGCTCGTCACCTCCGGGCCGGGCGCGACCAATGCGGTTACCGGCATCACCGACGCGCTGCTCGATTCGATCCCGATGGTGGTCATCACCGGCCAGGTGCCGACCGCGCTGATCGGCACCGACGCGTTCCAGGAAGCCGATACGGTCGGCATCACGCGCCACTGTTCCAAGCATAATTACCTGGTGAAGGACCCCGCGCGTCTGGGCGAGGTGGTGCATGAGGCGTTCCACATCGCGACCCAGGGCCGCCCCGGTCCGGTCGTGATCGATATCCCCAAGGACGTGCAGGTCGCCACCGCCCGCTATCAGAAGCCGGGTCCGATCCGTCACAAGACCTATCGCCCGCAGGTGAAGGCCGACCAGACCCAGATCGAGCAGCTGGTCGACATGCTGGCCGCCGCCGAACGCCCGATCCTCTATACCGGCGGCGGCATCATCAATTCGGGCCCGGCCGCGTCGCAGCTGCTGCGCGAATTGGCCCGCATCACCGGCGCGCCCGTCACCTCGACCCTGATGGGTCTGGGGGCGTTTCCGGCCAGCGACCCGCAATGGCTGGGCATGCTGGGCATGCACGGCACCTACGAAGCCAATATGGCGATGAACCAGGCCGATCTGGTGGTCGCGCTGGGCAGCCGTTTCGACGACCGCGTGACCGGGCGTCTGGATGCGTTCAGCCCCAACAGCCGCAAGGTCCATGTCGATATCGATCGGTCGAGCGTGAACAAGAATGTCCGCGTCGACCTGGCGATCATCGCCGATGTCGGCCACGCGCTGGAGGATGCGGTGCGCATCTGGAAGTCGCGCCAGCATCCCAAGCCCGACACCACCGAGTGGCAGCGCCGCATCGCAGGGTGGCGCGCGGTCGGCTGTCTCTCCTTCCCGGAGACCGGCGACGCGATCATGCCGCAGCGTGCGATCCGTGCGCTGTACGACGCGACCAAGGCGCGCCAGCCGATCATCACCACCGAGGTCGGCCAGCACCAGATGTGGGCCGCGCAGCATTTCGGCTTCGAGAAGCCGAACAAGTGGCTCACCTCGGGCGGTCTTGGCACCATGGGCTACGGCCTGCCCGCCGCGATCGGCGCGCAGCTCGGCAATCCGGGTGCGCTGGTGATCGACATCGCCGGTGAAGCCTCGATCCAGATGAATATCCAGGAACTGGCGACGGCGACGCAATATCGCCTGCCGGTCAAGATCTTCATCCTGAACAACGAATATATGGGCATGGTTCGCCAGTGGCAGGAACTAACCTATGAGAGCCGCTATGCCGAGAGCTATTCGGACTCGCTGCCCGATTTCGTGAAGCTGGGTGAGGCCTATGGCTGGAAGGGCATCCTGATCGAGCATCGGCACGAGCTGGAGGACGGCATCGCCGCGATGCTGGACCATGACGGGCCGGTGATCGTCGACTGCCGCGTGGCCAAGCTCGCCAACTGCTTCCCGATGATCCCGTCAGGCGCGGCGCATACCGACATGATCCTGCAGGCCAATGAGGTATCGGGCACCATGGACGACGAGGCCAAGGCGCTGGTTTGACCTTCGAGGGGTCAAAGGGGGCTTAGTCCTCCCTCGCCTTCCCTCCCCCGGCCCCTCCCGCCTGCGGGAGGGGAGAGGATATATGGCCCGTCATCGCGGGTGCGCAGAAAGAAGACCGATGCACATCAAGACCGAACAGGTGGAACGCCACACGCTGGCGGTGATCGTCGACAACGAACCGGGCATCCTCGCGCGGATCGCCGGGCTGTTCACCGCGCGCGGCTATAATATCGAGAGCCTGACCGTGTCGGAGATCACCGCCGACAAGGCCGTCAGCCGCATCACCATCGTCACCAGCGCCTCGCCGCCGGTGATGGAACAGATCATCGCCCAGCTCGACCGGCTGGTCCCCGTCCACTCGGTCACCGACCTGACCGTGCTGGGCGACCATGTCGAGCGCGAGCTGGCGCTGGTGAAGGTGGCGGGCACCGGCGATCGCCGGATCGAGGCGCTGCGCCTGGCCGAGGTCTATCGCGCTCGCGTGGTCGACGCGACCATCTCCAGCTTCGTGTTCGAGGTCACCGGCGGCATCGCCAAGATCGACAAGTTCGTCGAGCTGATGGGCGAAGTCGGCCTGGTCGAGGTCGCCCGCACCGGCATCGCCGCCATCTCGCGCGGTGCCGAAGCGGCCTGAGCCACCCCATTCCAACGATCCGAGGCCGCAAGCGGCCCAACCATTTCGAAAGGGAAGTCCAATGCGTGTGTATTACGATCGCGACGCCGATCTGAACCTGATCTCCGAGAAGAACATCGCCATCCTGGGTTACGGCTCGCAGGGTCACGCCCATGCGCAGAACCTGCGCGATTCGGGCGTCAAGAATGTCGCGATCGCGCTGCGCCCCGGTTCGGCCTCGGCCGCCAAGGCGGAAGCGGCGGGCTTCAAGGTCCTGTCGAACAAGGAAGCCGCCGCCTGGGCCGACATCCTGATGATCCTGGCCCCCGACGAGCATCAGGCCGCGATCTATGACGCCGACCTGAAGGGCAATCTGAAGCCCGGCGCCGCCCTCGCCTTCGCCCACGGCCTGAACGTGCATTTCGGCCTGATCGAGCCGCCCGCGGACATCGACGTCATCATGATCGCGCCCAAGGGCCCCGGCCACACCGTGCGCAGCGAATATGTGCGTGGCGGCGGCGTGCCCTGCCTGATCGCGATCCATCAGGACGCCAGCGGCAACGCGCATGACGTCGCGCTGGCCTATGCCAGCGGCGTCGGCGGCGGTCGCTCGGGCATCATCGAGACCAACTTCCGCGAAGAGTGCGAAACCGACCTGTTCGGCGAGCAGGCCGTGCTGTGCGGCGGCGCGACCGCGCTGGTCCAGGCGGGCTTCGAGACGCTGGTCGAGGCGGGCTATGCCCCCGAAATGGCCTATTTCGAATGCCTTCACGAGCTGAAGCTGATCGTCGACCTGATGTATGAGGGCGGCATCGCCAACATGCGCTACTCGATCTCGAACACCGCCGAATATGGCGACATCAAGACCGGCCCGCGCATCATCACCGAAGAGACGAAGAAGGAAATGAAGCGCGTCCTCGCCGACATCCAGTCGGGCCGCTTCGTGAAGGACTTCGTGCTCGACAACCGCGCCGGCCAGCCCGAACTCAAGGCCAGCCGCATCGCCGCCAAGCGCCACCCGATCGAACAGGTCGGCAGCGAACTGCGCGCGATGATGCCGTGGATCGGCGCGAACAAGCTGGTGGACAAGGCGAAGAACTGATTTGTTGGGGTGGGCTCGGTGAGACACCCGCCCCTCCCCCATCCCCTCCCGCTTGCGGGAGGGGCGTGCTTGGGGACATGTTTTGCCCTTCTATCGGCCTATTCGCTCGCCGATAGCTTTTAGAAGGAGCAGAACGGCCGACCCAAACCTCTCCCCTCCCGCAAGCGGGAGGGGATGGGGGAGGGCCACGGAGCCTCGCAGAGACCACCCTCCCCACCCCCAACCCGGAAACGCATCGTTGCGACCTTGGCCTTTGACGTGCGTTAACCGCACGCCCCAAAAGGCTACCGTTCAACAGGGAGTTACCACCCATGCGTTTCGCCGTTCCCGCCGCTCTGGCGCTCGTCCTCGCCGCCCCCGCCGCCATCGCCCAGACCCAGCCGGGCGCGCCCGTCGCCGCGCGCGTCGTTGCGGGCACCTATGCCGTCGACCCCGCCCACACCCAGGTCACCTGGTCGGTGAACCATATGGGCTTCTCGATGCTGGAGGGGCAGTTCGGTGCCGCCAGCGGCTCGTTGACCATCGATCCGGCCAAGCCGCAGAACGACAAGGTCGACGTTACTTTTAACATCAACGACTTGTCGGTCACCGCCGCACCCTTCGCCAATCACCTGAAGTCGAAGGATTTCTTTGACGCCGCGACCTATCCGACCGCGCGTTTCGTCTCGACGAACGTCAAGGTCATGGGCAACAAGGCGGTCATCACCGGCAACCTGACCATCAAGGACCAGACCAAGCCGGTAACGCTGAACGCCACCTTCGTCGGTGCGGGCATCAACCCGATGTCGAAGAAGCTGAACATCGGCTTCCGCGCGACCGCCAAGATCAAGCGTTCGGAGTTCGGCCTGGGTGCCTATGTCCCGGTCGTCGGTGACGAGGTCGACCTGACCATCAACGCCGCCTTCACCGCGCAGTAATTCCCTTCTTTATCTCCCATCCGCGAAAGGCGGGGTCGCAGGTCTGCGGCTCCGCCTTTTTTCCGTCATGGCTTCGCTGCGCTCGTGGGTGACGGCCAGGCGCAATCACGCGTCATCAATCTCGATATGGACAAGCGCGCACCGACACGGCATGAACCGCGCACCATGATCGCCGCGCTGCCGCTTCGTTCGCTTCGACTTATCCGCCCTTAGGGGAGGATCGGCGTGGCCATGCGCGACTTCCCTAAGGGCTGAATGAACCGATAAGCCTGTCCCCGCCGCGCCCCTGGCCAGACGCGGCCGAGAATGCTGGAAGACCCGATCATGCTCCGCGACCCCTCGACCAAATACCGCCCCTTCCCGACCATCGCCCTGCCCGACCGGCAATGGCCGAACCGCACGATCACCAAGGCACCGCGCTGGCTGTCGACCGATTTGCGCGACGGCAACCAGGCGCTGATCGACCCGATGGATGCGGAAAAGAAGACCCGCATGTTCGACCTGCTGGTCAAGGTCGGGCTGAAGGAAATCGAGGTCGGCTTTCCGAGCGCGGGCGCGACCGAGTTCGACTTCATCTCCGGCCTGATCCGCGACGACCGCATCCCCGAGGACGTGACGATCCAGGTCCTCACCCAGTCGCGCCGCGACCTGATCGAACGCAGCTTCGAAAGCCTGGAGGGTGCGCGCACCGCGATCGTCCATCTCTACAACGCGGTCAGCCCAGCCTGGCGCAAGATCGTCTTCGGCATGACCCGCGACGAGGTGCGCCAGATCGCGGTCGAGGGCGCCAAGATCCTGCGCGACGAGGCGGCCAAGCGCCCGAACACCGACTGGTTCTTCGAATACAGCCCCGAAACCTTCTCGACCGCCGAGCTGGATTTCTCGGTCGAGGTCTGCGCCGCCGTCATGGACGTGCTGAAGCCGACGCCCGACCATCCGCTGATCCTGAACCTGCCCGCCACCGTCGAATGCGCGACGCCCAATGTCTATGCCGACCAGATCGAATGGTTCGGGCGCAACATCCCCAACCGCGAGTCGGTGGTCATCTCGCTCCACACCCATAACGACCGGGGCACCGGCGTCGCCGCCGCCGAACTGGGCGTGATGGCGGGGGCCGACAGGGTCGAGGGTTGCCTGCTCGGCAATGGCGAGCGGACCGGCAATTGCGACCTCGTGACCGTCGCGCTCAACATGTACACCCAAGGCGTCGACCCCAAGCTCGACCTGTCGGACATCGACGAGGTGGTGAACACGGTCAACTATTGCACCAATCTGCCCGTCCATCCGCGCACCCCCTATGCGGGTGATCTGGTCTTCACCGCCTTTTCGGGCAGCCATCAGGATGCGATCAAGAAGGGCTTCGCAGCCCAAGCCGCACGCAACGACGATCTGTGGGAAGTCCCCTACCTCCCCATCGACCCCGCCGATCTGGGCCGCAGCTACGAAGCGGTGATCCGCGTCAATTCGCAGTCGGGCAAGGGCGGCGTCGCCTGGGTGATCGAGCAGGACAAGGGGCTCAAGCTGCCCAAGCGGCTCCAGGCCGATTTCAGCCGCCATGTCCAGGCGATGGCCGACGCCACCAGCCGCGAACTCAACGCCGCCGATATATGGGGCGGGTTCGAGGCGACCTATCTGCCGCGCGAAGGCGACCGTTTCGTGCTGCGCGACTATGAGGAGAGCGGCTCGGCGGGGCAGCGGACCTTTATCGGCCGCGTGCAGGTGGATGGCGAGGAGCGTTCGATCTCGGGGCGTGGCAACGGCCTGATCTCCAGCGTGATCGCGGCGCTGGCCGACACGACGGGGCCGAATTTGGAAGTCATCGACTATAACGAACACGCCATCGGCCACGGCGCGGATGCGCAGGCCGCCGCCTATGTCGAGGCGCGTACCGCCGATGGCCGCATCGTCTTCGGCGTCGGCCTCGACACCGACATCGCCACCGCCAGCGTCCGGGCGGTGCTGTCCGCCGCCAACCGGGCCTGATGCGCCCCGTCCTTCTCGGCTAAGACGACGCGCCATGCTGGCCATCGGAGCGTCGTTTTTTCTTACCCGGAAGGGCAAGGTCGCAGATGGAGGGGCGCCCGCATCATGAGCGTCGCCGCCCCTCCGTCACGCTGGGCGTTCATCCCCGAACGCTACCGCGAGAAACTGCGTGAGCGGGGTGCGTCGATCACGCTCACCGTGCTGGCGCATCTGCTGCTCGCCTCGCTGCTCTTCCATCTGGCCCCCAAGCTGATCGACCCGGAGAAATCCTCGGCGCTCAACACCTTCTCCGTCTCGCCCGACGACAAGCAGTCGGGCGCGCCGGTGCCAAAGACCCGCACCGCGACCAAGAAGCCCGCGGCGGCGGGTGGCTCCAAGGCGCCGGTGACGGCAAAGCGCCCCGACACCCCCACCCCGCCGACCGAGAAACAGGCCGACACCTCCGCGCCGACGCCGTGGCAATGGGGGGACAAGTCGCTGTTCGCGGCGGGCGATATCGGGGCCCTCCCCAAGGGGGAAGGCAAGGGCGTCGGGTCGAGCATGGGGGACGACCGGGGCCAGGACAGCGCATCGGCCTATGGCCCCGGCGAAGGTCCGGGCGGCAGGCGGCTCTACAATGCCGAATGGTTCCCGCGCCGCCCGTCCAATGCCGAACTGAATGGCTATCTGCGCAGCCCGCCACCCGATGGCGGCTGGGCCCTGATCGCCTGCCGCACCATCCCAGACTACCGCGTCGAGAATTGCCAGGTCCTGGGCGAGTCGCCACTCGGCTCCGGCCTGGGCCGGGCGATGCGCGAGGCCGCGTGGCAATTCCGCATCCGGGCTCCGCGCATCAACGGCAAGGAGATGATCGGCGAATGGGTGCGTATCCGCATCGACTTCACCACCAAGAGCGGCGGTGACTAAGAATTAAGTCCGGTCTGGCACCGTCGATCATTGTTTCAAGGGAGAATGGCCGTGTTGATGATAATCGCCACCCTCGTCATCATGTCGCACGCCACAACGCCGCCGCGCTCTGGCGCCATTTGCGCGGCCGGGGCCGCGGCAATGCGCGACCTGCCATCGATCAACCACAATCCGAAAATTCCCGCCTATTTCGGCGAATTAAAGCCCGACAGGCCCAATCTTTTGACAATATGCCCGAAGTTGAGACTGGCGATTCCGCACGGCTACTCGCCAGCCGATGACGATGCGCGCGAGCGCGCCAGTGGGGTCGAACCAATGATGGGCGAGGTTCCGCGGCTGCCCGCAGCAATCTATTCGGTGGGTATTCCGAAACTGTCCGCTGACGGGCGACATGCCACAGTCAGTTTGGGCTATTCATGCACGGGCCTTTGTGGAGCCGCATATGTCGGGAAATATGTCCGCACCCGTCGGGGATGGGTACGCGATGGGCCATTTCAAAGCCTGATGGTTTCCTAACCTAAGTATCGCATGTAACCGCAGAATTCCGCAGCCGCGCCCATGCATCGGTCCGGACCATGTCGTCGACCCGGCCCTAATAGGTGAATTGCAGCTGGGTCCGGATCAAATCGCCCGTCGCGCGGCCGGTCCGCCGCGAATCCGCTTCACCCCGCTCCATTCGCGCATAGGCCAGTGTCAGTTCCAGCGCCTCGACCAACTGGATTTCCGTGCCCAATTCCCATTCGTCGGTTTCCAGGCGCGGCGCATCGACATTGGGTTTCCACCCGCCGCGATAGCGTTGCCACCGGACATAGGGGATGGCGCGGCCGATCGGAGTCGGGCCCAGATCGGTCATCAGCTGGACATAGCCGCCGCCCAGCCGCTGGCTGCGCACCATGCGCAGGCCGCTGTCATATTGCGGTCCCCAGCCGGTGGTCCATTCGGTCTGGATGCCGAAGGGCTGCGGATAGAGGATCGCGTGGAAGCCGACCCGGTCGTCCCGGTAGCTGATCGGACTGATGCCGCCGCTGCGCAATTCCGGGCGATAGCGGTTGAAAATGGCCGAGCCGCCAAGCTCCAGCACCTGTCCTTCGAACAACGGCCCCAGCCCGTCGAGCGCAAAGGGCCAGGTGGCCATGGCGACCTTCATCAGACTGTCGTTGCGCTCGGTCCGGTTGGTCCCCTGACCGTTATACAGCGCGACGCCGAACGCGCCGTAATTGCCGAACAGCTTCTGCTTGTTCTTGGTCAGCCGGTCCCAGATCGCCTGGACCGGCGCCGGGGTGTAATAGGCGTTGATCCCGACATCGCGCTCGCCGGGTACGCCGCTGTTGATCGCATCGGATCGATCGAGCGGCAGGCGGTTGGACGAGCTTTGCAGATTCTCCCAGCCGAACGGCACCTTGGACTGGCCGAAGCGCAAGCGCAGGCGGCGTTCGGGGTCGAGGAACCAGTCCACATAGACGTCGCGCAACTGGCCGAAATTCTCGCGCCGCTCGGTGCTCGACTGGTTGTTCACCGCCGCGCCGAAATCATGCTGGAAATAGAGTTGCAGCCGGTCGGTAATGTCGCCCTGCAACACCAGCCGGACCCGACGCAGCAGAAAGCCGCCATCGTCGTTGATCGAGGCATCATGGACCGAGCGCAATCGCGATCCGGTGTCGGACAGCGGCTCATGCTCGTCCAGCACGGCGTTGTAGCGAAGCTGGGTATAGCCGCGCAGCCGCATCCGCTCATACCAAGGCGCATGGGCGGAAGGCGGCTTGGCAACGGCCGCCACGCGTGGGGATGCAGCCGGAGATGGCGCGGGCGTCGAAGCGGTGACCTGCGGCGTGGGTGCAGAGACGGGCGCAACGGCGGGCGTCGAAGCGGCGGCGGTCGCCACCCCCTTTTGCGCCTCGGTCAGTGCCTTGATCTGCGCCTTCAGCTCGTCGATCTGGCGCTGCAATTCCTGCACGGTCTGTGCGGCGGCGGGCACCGGACAGCTTGCCAGCAACATGGCGACGGCGACCCAGTAATGGGCCCGCTGGGGTCTCGACATGATCACCGTACTGTTTTTCCGCCCTGTTTGCGGCGGCGACTTAGGACGGCTCCGGCCCCTTTCGCAACAGATTGATGACAGTGCGATGATATTTCCGTGACAGCGCCGGAGGCGTCAACGGTGCCGTTCGATCTCGCAGCCGACGCACGCATCGGGATAGATGCCGGTCTTCATCGACCGGACCTTGACCTTCGTCACACGCGGGTCGGCCAGGCACAGTGCCGCCACCGACTCGCACAGGCTTTCCTGCAGCGCGAAGCCGGGGCCTTTCGCCATCGCCAAAATGCCGTCGCGCAGGAAGTCGTAATCCAGCACGTCCTCGATCCGGTCGGCACTGGGCGCGGCAGGATAGGTGATGGTCATCGCCACCGACAGCGTGATCGGCTGGGGCTCGACCTCATGCGGGTGGATGCCCAGACGCATCGCGAAGCTCAGCTCGTCGAGCAGGATCGTATAGGTCGCGCTCATCCCCGCCCCTCGAACATGACATCGCCGTCGCGGCGACAGAAACGCTGACCGCAATCGACGTATAGCGTCTGGCCGCGAATATCATGCGCGGTCAGCAGGAAGGATACCGCCTCCGCCACGGCCGTCGCGCCGATCGGGCGGCCGAGCAGGTTCTTGGTCGCGGCCTCGGCGAACTCTTCGTCGCTCTGGTCGCCACTTTGCAGGGTCAGGCCCGGCGCGACCGCATTGACCGCGATGCGGGGCCCCAGCGCCTGCGCCAGCATGATGTTCGCCCCGGCCAAGGCGAACTTGGCGCAGCTATAGGCGAAGAAATCGGGGTTCGGATTGGCGATCTTCTGGTCAAGGATATCGACCACCGCGCCGTCCGCCACATCGTCCTGGCGCGCCAGCGCAGAGGCGAGCAAGGCAGGCGTGGCCGCGTTGATCGCGTACAGCTTCGCCATCAAATCCGGGTCGGTATGGGGTGGGCGATCGAACAGAAAGGCCGAGGCGCTGTTGACCAGCCCGTCGATCGGCCCGCCCGCCGCCGCGCGGGCACGGGCGAAAAGGGTATCGATCCCGTCCGGTACGGACAGGTCGCCCTGCACCATCGGCGCATTCAGTTCGACCGCGAGCGCCGCCGCTTCATCGGCCGAGCCGTTATAATGGATCACCGGCCGATGCCCGTCCGCCGCCAGCCGCCGGGCGATGCTTGCGCCCAGCCGCCTGGCCGCGCCGGTCACCAGCACGGTGCGGCGCGTCATCCGTCCAGCCCCATCAGCGACAGGACTTCCTTGCGGCTGCGGTCATCCTCGCGGAACACGCCCATCATCCGGCTGGTCACCATCGACACGCCCGGCGTGCGGACCCCGCGCGACGTCATGCAGCCATGCGTCGCCTCGATCACCACCGCGACGCCCAGCGGCTTGAGATTCTCCCAGATGCAGTCGGCGACCTCGGCGGTCAGCCGCTCCTGCACCTGCAACCGGCGGGCAAAGCCGTGCAGCACGCGGGCGAGCTTGGAGATGCCGACGACATGGTTGCGCGGCAGATAGGCGATATGCGCACGGCCGATGATCGGGGCCATGTGGTGCTCGCAATGCGACTGGAACGGAATGTCCTTCAGCAGCACGATCTCGTCATAGCCGCCGACTTCCTCGAACACCCGCGACAGATGGACAGCGGGATCGTCGCCATAGCCTGCGCAATATTCGCGCCATGCCCGTGCGACGCGCTTGGGCGTGTCGACCAGTCCTTCGCGGGTGGGATCGTCGCCCGCCCAGGCGATCAGCGTGCGGATGGCCTCTGCCACATGATCGGGGACCGCGATCTTGCCGTCCTCGCCCATCAGGTCGCCATCGTCCGGGTCGCCGTGCGCGCAGCTCATATTCCGTCCTTCATGCCAAAGTCGGTGCGATAGCGGATCGATTGCCGCGGTGCAAAACCGGCAGCCCCGTATCGCTCCGCCTCGCCTGCGACAGCCCCTACCGCAACCGCGCCGCCGCCCAGGCGACATGGTCCGCCATGAAGGTCGAGATGAAGTTATAGCTATGGTCATAGCCCGGCTGCATCCGCAGGGTCAGCGCGATCCCGGCCTTGTCACAGGCCGCCGCCAGCAGTTCCGGGCGCAACTGCTCGGTCAGGAACGGGTCGGCATCGCCCTGATCGACCAGCAGGTCGGGCAGCCGCGCCCCGTCCTCGATCAACGCGACCGCATCCGCCTGTCGCCACGCGGCGCGGTCCGGCCCCAGATAGCCGCCCAGCGCCTTCTCGCCCCACGGCACTTGGCTTGGCGCGACGATGGGGGCGAAGGCCGACACGCTGCGGAAACGGGCCGGGTTGCGCAGGCCAATGGTCAGTGCACCATGCCCACCCATCGAATGGCCGGTGATCCCTTGCGCCCCCATGTCCGCAACCGGGAAATGCTCGGCGATCAGCGCGGGCAATTCCTGCTCGATATAGGTCCGCATCTGGAAATGCTTCGCCCAGGGATCTTGCGTCGCATCGACATAGAAGCCCGCGCCCTGCCCCATGTCATAGGCGTCGTCATTCGCCACGCCCTCACCACGCGGCGAGGTGTCGGGCGCGATGAAGATCACCCGGTGTTCGGCGCAAGGCGCCCGGAACTCGCCCTTGTCGGTGACATTGGCATGGGTGCAGGTGAGGCCCGACAGATACCAGAGGACGGGCAGCGTTTCACCCGCCTCATGCTCGGGCACGAAGACCGAGAAGGTCATGCGCGTGCCCGTTGCCGCGCTGTCATGCGCATACACGCCCTGCACGCCGCCATGCGCCCTGGAGGTCGAAATCGTCTCGATCGTCATCGGAACACCACCGTCCGGTTGTCATTGAGGAAGACCCGCCGCTCGCCCACCCAGGCGACCGCGCGGGCCAGCACCTGCGCCTCGATATCGCGGCCGATGCGGATCAGGTCGTCGACGCTGGCGCGATGATCGACCCGCTCCACCGCCTGTTCGATGATCGGCCCTTCGTCGAGGTCGGCGGTCACGAAATGTGCGGTCGCACCGATCAACTTCACCCCGCGTGCGTGCGCCCGGTGATAGGGCTGCGCGCCCTTGAAGCCGGGCAGGAAGCTGTGATGGATGTTGATGCACCTGCCCGGCAGCGCGGCGACCAGCCGCTCGCCCAGCACCTGCATATAGCGGGCGAGGACGAGATAATCGGCCCGCGTGCTCTCCATCAGGGCGAGCATCGCCGCCTCCTGCTCGGCCCGGTTCACATCGCTTACCGGCAGGTGATGCCAGGGCAGCCCATGCCACTCGACCAGCGGACGCAAATTATCGTGGTTGGAGACGACGCCGACGATCTCCACCGGCAGCGTGTTGGTCCGCCAGCGATGCAGCAGGTCGTTCAGGCAATGCGAGCCCTTCGACACCGCGATCAGCATCCGGGGCCGCTCTGTGGCGGGCGCGACATGCCAGTCGAAGCCGAACCGCGCCGCCGGTTTGGCCAGCGCGTCCCGCACCCCTTCGACTGACACGGGGAACCGCTCCCCCTGCCCGGTAAAGACGATGCGCAGGAAGAAGCGCCCCGTCTCCAGATCGGCATATTGCTGGCTGTCGAGGATGAACCCGTCGATCCCGGCAAGCGCCCCCGACACGGCGGCGACGATGCCGACCCGGTCCTGACACGCCAGCGTCAGGATATAGCCGTCGCTCATGCGGCAGGGAGGCGACAGCCCAGACACAACTTGTTGCCGTCCGGGTCACGCAGATAGCCAAGATAGGCGCGGCCCATCGGCGTCTGACGCTCGCCCACCGGCGCTTCGATCGCGGTGCCGCCATGCGCCACACCCGCCGCATGCGCGGCATCGAGCTGCGCCGGATCGGCCGCGCCCAGCCCGATCGTGCCGCCATTGGCGAAGGTCGCCGCCTCTCCATCGATCGGCCGCGTCACCATGAAGGCCGCGCCATTGTGCCGATACAGAATGCGCTCGCCCATCTGCATCCCCGGCTCACCGCCCAGCGCGCCGAACAGCGCGTCATAGAACGCCTTGGATCGCGCGATGTCGTTCGATCCGACCATGACATGCGTATACATCAGTTCGCCTCCACCAGGTGCCGCGCGCACAGCTTGTTGCCGGTCGGATCGCGCAAGTAAGCCAGATAGACCTTGCCGACGGGCACGTTGCGGATGCCGGGCGGGTCCTCGATCGCGGTGCCGCCATGCGCGAGGCCTGCGGCATACCAGGCATCGGCCTGCTCCGGCGATTCCATCGCAAAGCCCAGCGTCGCACCGTTGGCATAGGTGGCAGGCTCGCCATTGATCGGCTTCGAGATCAGGAAGCGCGCGCCCTTATGGCTATAGACCAGCCGCCCCGCCGCATCGATCACACCCTCCGGCGCGCCCAGCACACCCAGGGTCGCGTCATAGAAGCGCTTGGCCGCGGCGATGTCGTCGGCCCCCAGCATGACATGGCTGAACATCAGAAGATCACCACGCTGCGGATGCTCTCGCCCGCATGCATCAGGTCGAAGCCCTTGTTGATCTCCTCCAGGGTCAGGCGGTGGGTAATCATCGGGTCGATCTCGATCTTGCCGTTCATATACCAGTCGACGATCTTGGGCGTGTCGGTGCGCCCCCGCGCGCCGCCGAACGCGGTGCCGCGCCAGTTGCGGCCCGTGACCAGCTGGAACGGCCGGGTGCTGATCTCCTTGCCCGCCTCGGCCACGCCGATGATGATCGAGGTGCCCCAGCCCCGGTGACAGGATTCCAGCGCGGTGCGCATCACCTCGGTATTGCCGGTCGCGTCGAAGCTATAGTCCGCGCCGCCATCGGTGAGTTCGAGAATCTTGGCGATCGTCTCTTCGCGGCTCAGCCCCTTGGAGTTGAGGAAGTGGGTCATGCCGAAACGGCGGCCCCATTCCTCACGGCCGGGGTTGATGTCGACGCCGATGATCCGGCCCGCGCCCGCCAGCTTGGCGCCCTGGATCACGTTCAGGCCGATGCCGCCCAGCCCGAAGACGACGATATTCTCGCCCGGCTGGACCTTGGCGGTGTTGACCACCGCGCCCACGCCCGTCGTCACGCCGCAACCGATATAACAGCTGGTGTCGAACGGCGCGTCCTCGCGGATCTTGGCGACCGCAATCTCGGGCAGGACGGTGAAGTTCGAGAAGGTCGAGCAGCCCATATAATGGAAGATCGGCTGGCCCTTATAGCTGAACCGGGTCGTGCCGTCGGGCATCAGGCCCTTGCCTTGCGTCGCACGGATCGCGGTGCACAGGTTCGTCTTGCCCGACAGGCACGACTTACACTGACGGCATTCGGGCGTGTAGAGCGGGATGACATGGTCGCCCGGCACCACGCTGGTCACGCCCGCACCGACCTCGCGCACGATGCCGCAGCCTTCATGGCCCAGCACGCTGGGGAAGATGCCTTCGCTGTCGAAGCCGTCGAGCGTATAGGCATCGGTATGGCAGATGCCTGTCGCCATGATCTCGACCAGGACTTCACCGGCCTTGGGGCCTTCCAGATCGAGTTCGACGATTTCGAGCGGCTTCTTGGCCTCGAAGGCGACGGCTGCGCGGGTTTTCATGGGGTCACGGTCTCCTTGGCTGGTCGCCCTGATGCCCCGACCGGCGCGCATGTGCAACCAACGAACGCCCCGGCGGATTGATGCGGATCACCAGTCAGGAGAGCGACGATGACCAAGTTCAAAAAGGGCGACCATGTCGAATGGAACAGCCATGGCAGCACCGCCGAGGGCAAGGTCGTCAAGAAGCAGACCAGCGACACGACCATCAAGGGCCACACCGTCCGCGCATCGAAGGATGCGCCGCAATACATAGTAGAGAGTGACAATGGCGGAAAGGCAGCGCACAAGGCGGACGCGCTGAAGAAAGCGTGATTCACGCGCGTCCCGCCAAAGGGCCGGGATGCTGAAGGATTATAGGAAGGAACATCATGGCCACCGCAACCACGGGCACCGGCATCCACGCCCCGGTCCAGCCGTCCGAGGAACTGGGCGCGATCGTCGGCAACGATAAGCTGCCGCGCAGCCAGGTCATCAGCAAGGTGTGGGACTATATCAAGGCCAACAACCTGCAGAACCCGGAAAACAAGCGGGAAATCCTGGCCGACGACAAGCTGAAGAAGGTGTTCGGCAAGGACAAGTGCACCATGTTCGAGATGAACAAGTTCATCTCGGCGCACCTGAAGAAGTAAGCCTTCTTCCGCCCCGGCCGCCATGCCGGGGCACACCCTTCCCCGCTCGCGCTGCCGGTTACCGCAGGTCCAGGACCAGCGGCTTGCGCGCGGGCGGTGTCGCGGCCGGAGACGGCGCGCGATCCTTCGGTCGCGATGGCGATGGCGTCGGTGTTGCCGAGGGTGCCGGATTGTCCGCCCCCACACGGCTCGCCTCAATCTGGTTCAGCCTTTGCTCGACCAGTTGGGCATCCAGCAGCTTGCGATCCCCCTGCATCGCAGCCACCTGTGCCTCCAGCGCGGCGACGCGCTGTTCCAGCATTTTTACCCGCACCTGATCCTCGGTCTGCGCGACCATGTCCTTGGCCGCCTTTTCCTGGCGCGCGCGTTCCTGCGCGTCGGCATCCGCCAGACGGTCGTCGGCACGGCTATTTTGCTGGCACGCGGCCAGCGAGAGGCTGAGGAGCAACAGGAAAGCGGCACGGCGCATAGACGGTTTCTGTTCCAGTAATTCCTCCCCTGGAAGGGGAGGGGGACCGCCGCGAAGCGGTGGTGGAGGGGTGTAACCGCCAGCGATGGTTCACGCCATCGGCCGTGACACCCCTCCGTCAGGCCTTCGGCCTGCCACCTCCCCTTACAGGGGAGGAATTATCAGTCCCGCAACTTTACCCAGGTCGGGGCATGATCGCTGGCCTTTTCGCGTCCGCGATAGCTTTTGTCGACACCCGCATCGACCAGCCGGTCGGCGGCCTGCGGGCTGAGCAGCAGATGGTCGATGCGGAACCCCGCATCGCGCTGCCACGACCCGGCCTGATAGTCCCAAAAGGTCCAAACCCCGCCCTTGGGCGCGCGTGTCCGCAGCGAGTCTGTCCAGCCTTGCGCCAGCAACCGGCGATAGGCCTGGCGGCTCTCCGGCTGCATCAGCGCGTCGCTCGCCATGGCAGGGACCGAGAAGGTATCGTCGTCATTGGGGATGACGTTGTAATCCCCGGCCAGCACCGCGGGCACTTCCTCCGCCAGCAATACGCGCGCACGGGTCGCCAGCCGCTCCATCCAGCGCAGCTTGTAATCGAATTTCGGCCCCGGCTGCGGATTGCCGTTGGGCAGATAGAGCGATGCGACGACCAGCCCATTCACCGCGCATTCGAGGTAGCGGCTATGCTCGTCCTCATCCTCGCCCGCCAGCCCGCGCTGCCGCTCGACCGGCTGGGTGCCACGCGCGAGGACGGCGACGCCGTTCCAGCTCTTCTGGCCATGCCAGACCGCGCCATATCCGGCGGCCTCGATGTCCTTGATCGGAAAGGTCTCGTCGCTGGCCTTCAGCTCCTGAAGACAGACGATGTCCGCATCCGCCTCGGCCAGATATTCGAGCAGGCGCGGCAGACGGGCCTTGATCCCGTTGACGTTATAGGTGGTGATCTTCACGTCAGACCGAGAAGCTGGTGCCGCAACCGCAGCCCGAGGCCGCGTTGGGGTTCTTCACCTGAAACGCCGCGCCGCCGAGCGATTCGACATAATCGACCTGCGCCCCCCGGACCAGGTCCAGGCTGATGCTGTCGACAACCAGCGTGACGCCATCGGTCTGGGCAACGGCATCGTCTTCGGCTGGCGCATCGGCCAAGCCGAACTTGTACTGGAAGCCCGAACAACCGCCGCCTTCGACCGACAGACGCAGGATGGCGGGCTTGTTCTGCCGCTCGGCGATCGTCGCGACGCGAGCCGCGGCGGCCGGGGTCAGCGCGATTTCGGAAATGCTGGTGGCCATGGGGGTGAGATAGGCGCGGGGGCCGACTGGGGCAATCCCGATCGCGCTATTCCTCCCCTGCAAGGGGAGGTGGCAGACCGAAGGTCTGACGGAGGGGTGTCACGGTGGCGGGAAATATACCGCGACCGCCCATGCCCCTCCACCATCGCGTTGCGATGGTCCCCCTCCCCAAGCACAGCTTGGGGAGGAATTGAAGAATTTAGTCCTGCGCGGCGGGGCCGTCGGTCGAGACGGGAATCTGATGGATCGCATGATCCTGCGACGCGGTCAGATAGTCGCCGGTGGTCAGGAAGGGCACCGGATTGACGGCATGACCGTCCATGCGGACTTCGTAATGAAGGTGCGGACCGGTCGAACGGCCGGTCGAGCCCATCAGTGCGATCAGTTGGCCGCGCGTGACGTGCGCGCCATCGGCGACGAGAATCTTCGAGAGGTGGCCATAGCGGGTCGCAATGCCCTTGCCATGGTTGATCTCGACCATGTTGCCATAGCCACCCTGCCAGCTGGCATGATCGACGATGCCGTCGGCGGTCGCGTAGATCGGGGTGCCGACCGGACCCGGAATATCGACCCCGGCATGCATCGCGGCGGTGCCGCGGAACGGGTCGGAACGGATACCGAAATTGCTGGTGAACTGAAGCTTTTCGACCGGGTGGACCGAGGGGATGGCGATTACGCCGTTCGGCCGCGCATCCATCTTCTTCCAGGTCTGGAACAGAGTGCGGAACTGCTGGTCGGTACGAAGGTCGGCCGAGGCTTCGGCGCTATTGGCGGGGATGAACTCGCCGCCCACAGCGGTCGAGGCCTTGGGGGCGGCAGGGGCATGCGGCGCGCTGTGCGCCGGAACCGGTGCCGCCATCGCCATCTGGCCCGACAGGCCGATCGTCACAGCGACAACGAACACAGACCGGACGCGCGATGCAATCGATTTACCCGAGAATAGAAACTGACTCATCGATCCCCGAACCCTTGTCGCCGCACGATCCCGCAGTCGGAATAGCCCGGCTTCGTTCATCCTATGCTGTTGCGCAGCCCCACCGCGTTACAGTCGGTCAGCTTGTGCCTTTATGGGTTCCTCGTCCGCAAGGGGCGCATAGAAATCGCGCGTCAGACCGGCTGTATCGCGCGCCGAAACGTTGAACGGTGGCTTAACGACCCCGCGAAAATGGCGGCGGACCAGCATCCGCCAGTGTTCGGCGGGCGCGATGTCATGCCCGGCGGCCAGATATCCGAACCACTTGGCGCCGAATCCGACATGCCGGATTTCGTCGGTATAGATGCGGTTGAGGATGCGCGCGGACGGCTCGTCACCCCCGGCGCGGAAGCGGGCGACCGTCTCCGGCGTGACATCCAGCCCCCTCGCCTCCAGCACCATCGGCACGACGGCGAGCCGCGCCATGGCATCGTGCGCCGTTTCCTCCGCCGCTTCCCAGAGCCCGGCATGGGCCGGCAGCTCGCCGTAACCCGAGCCCAAAGTCTTCAACCGGCGATGCAGCACCGCGAAATGCATCGCCTCGTCCGCGCCCACCGAAATCCAGTCGTCGACGAAGGTACGTGGAAACTGCCCGCCAAACCGCCCCGCCGCGTCGAAGGCCAGGTCGATCGCCGCGAACTCGATATGCGCCAGCGCGTGGAGCAACGCGATCCGCCCCTTTTCCGACCCACCCCGCCCGCGCTTGGGCATCCGGTTGGGCGGCAGCAATTCGGGCCGGTCGGGCCGCCCCGGCGCATCGGGCATGGCTACGTCGAACGCATGCGCCAGCGCTCCCCGACGCCAGCCGCGCGCCACCGCCCGCGCGGCCCGAACCTTGGCGAGCGGGTCACTTTCGCGCAGGACGGCTGCGCAGGCCTGGGCGATCGTCGTCAAAGCGCGCGCGCCGCCTCCAGCACGGCCTCGGCATGGCCAGGCACCGTCACCTTGCGCCAGCTCTGCGTGAGCTTGCCGTCACGGCCGAACAGGAAGGTCGCGCGCTCGATCCCCATATAGGTCTTGCCGTAGAGCTTCTTCTCGCCCCACACGCCGAACGCCTCGCAGGCGGTGCCGTCCTCGTCACTGGCGAGTTCGATGGTCAGCGCATGTTTCTCGGCGAATTTGCGGTGCTTGGCCGGGCTGTCCTTGGAGATGCCGATCACCCGCACGCCCGCCTGTTCGAACGCCCTGGCCAGGGCGGTGAAGTCTTGTGCCTCGCGCGTGCAGCCGCTCGTGTCGTCCTTGGGATAGAAATAGACCACCAACGGCCCGGTCTGATCGCCCAGTGCGAGCGGTTCGTCGTTCGCGGTCTTGACCGTCACCGGCGGAATTGCGTCACCCTGCTGCATCATTGCCTCCTTGCCAGACCTGGGCCACCTCCTGCCGCGTCGCCTCCAGCGTGGCAACCACCGCCGCCCAGTCGGACAGGCCCATGGCGCGCGCGATCAGCGGGCGGGTGGGCTCGGGCGGCTCCTGCCCATCGGGCACCAGCAGGCGGAACGCGACCAGCGCACGAGTCAGCACGTCATGCGCCTGGACCATGGACGGCGGCATCAAGCCGCCTGCGACCAATGCCGCGATCGCCACGCCCAGATCGGGGTCGAAGCCGCTCCGATGGATCAGCTGCGCCCGGTGCACCGCGAACTCCAGATCGACCAGTCCGCCGGGCAGCAGCTTGATGTCGAGCGGCCCCTGCGGCGGTTTGTGGCGTGCCATCTCGGCGCGCATCTCGCCCGCCTCGGTCGCCACGTCGCGGGCGGGTCGGTTGCCGTTCAGCACATCGGCGATGATCGCGGACACCTCTACGCGCGCCTCCGTCGAGCCGAAGATCGGCCGCGCGCGGGTCAGGGCCATATGCTCCCAGGTCCAGGCGTCTTCGCGTTGATAGCGCGCGAAGCTTTCGACCGAGACGACCAGCGGGCCCTGCGTGCCCGACGGCCGCAGCCTGGTGTCCACCGGATAGAGCGGCCCCGCCTGGGTCGGCACCGACAGCGCCGCCGTCACCCGCTGCGCCAGCCTGTTATAATAGAGGGTCGCGCCCAGCGGCTTTGGCCCATCCGACTCGGCGGCGAAATCGCCGGTGAACAGATAGACGAGGTCGAGGTCCGAGGCATGGGTGAGTGCCGCGCCACCCATCCGGCCCAGCGCCAGAATCACCAGCTCGCTGCCCGGCACCCGACCATGCGTGGCAACGAATTCGTCCACCGTCGCCTGCGCCAGGACCCCCACCGCCGCTTCGGCGACGCGGGCATAGCCGCCCGCCACCTCCAACGGATCGGCCCGCCCGGCGACGATCTGTGCGCCCAGGGCGAAGCGCAATTCGCCGACCACGCGGCGGACATGGTCCAGCCGATCCTGATAATCCTGGCCGCTCTCGCCGCCGCGCATCGCGCGTTCGAGGAATTTGACGGCGGGCAACGGCTCAAAGGCAGAGGCGTCGATCAGCCCGTCGAGCAGGGCCGGACGCCGCGCCAGTTCGGCGGCCAGTGGTGTCGCATGGCTGAGAATCGCGACGGTCAGACTGGCGAGTGCCGGTCGTGCTTCCAGCAGACGGAAGATGTTGATCGCGCTCGTCATCCGCTCGAACAGCGAATCGAGCTTGAGCAACGCGGCGTCGGGATCGGGGGCCTCGCCCAGCGCCTCGACCAGGGTCGGCAGCACCGCGTCCAGCGCCTCGCGCGCCGCCGGGCTGCGCAGCGCCGCATAGTCCCCGCCCCGCCAAGCCGCGATCCGCCGCGCCGCCGCCTCCGGGTCGCGCAGGCCCGCCGCCACCAGCCGCGCGTTCAGCAGGACCGGATCGTGCGGCAGGCGCGGCCGTTCGTCGGCATCCAACGCATCATAGAGCCGCCCGACCTGTGCCGTCACCGGCGCCAGCATTGCCACCAGTGCCTCGCCATCCGCCAGCCCATGGAGTTGCGCGACACGGGGCAACCCGTCGCCGATCGGCAATTGATGAGTCTGGCGGTCGTCGATCATCTGCACCCGGTGCTCGATAGTGCGCAGCAGGACATAGGCGTCGGTCAGGATCGCCGCATCGCCCGCATCGATCCGCCCCGCCTCCGCCAGCCTCGCCAGCGCATCGCGGGTCGCGGGCGCCCGCAGCGCCAGATCGCGCCCGCCATGGATCAGCTGGTGGATTTGCGCGAAGAACTCGATCTCGCGAATGCCCCCGCGCCCGCGCTTCAGGTCATAGCCCGGCCCCATCGCCTGCCCCTGCGCATGGTGATCGCGGATGCGGCGCGTCAGGTCGCGAATCTCGCCCACGGCGCCGAAGTCCAGCGCACGCCGCCAGACGAACGGGCGGATGGCGTCAAGGAACCGCTGCCCCAGTGCCAGATCGCCCGCCGCCGCCCGCGCCCGGATGAACGCCGCCCGCTCCCAGGTCAGCGCCTGGCTTTCATAATAGGCGATCGCGCCCTCCACCGGAATCGCGATCGGCGTCGCCTCGGGCGAGGGGCGCAGCCGCAGGTCGACGCGCAGCACATAACCCTCGCCATCGCGCGCCTGGAGCAGTTCGACCACCCGCTTGCCGATCCGCACCGCCGCATCCTCGGGCTCCTCGCGCGGGCGGCGGGGGAGCGTCTGCGGATCGAAGATCAGGATCGGGTCGATATCCGACGAATAATTCAGTTCGCGGCTTCCCTGCTTGCCGAGCGCGATGGCGGCGAAACCGACCGGCTCCGCCCCCGGCGTGCGCTCCTCGATCGCGGCGCGGATCGCCCGAGTCAGCGCGCGATCGGCGAAATCGGTCAGCCGGTGGGTGACGTCGGTCAGGTCATAGAGCCCCGCCAGATCGCCCAGCGCCAAGGTCAGCGCCAGGGCCCGCCGCTCCCGGCGCAGCGCGATGCCGATGGGCAAATCGGCGGTGAGCGGCGAGGGTTCGAGCAGCACGCCCTCCCGCGCCCTGGCCTCGATCTCCGGCTCCCGGTCGAGCAGCATGGCCAGAAACGACGAATGCCGACGCGCACGCGCCACGGCATCGGGCAAGGTGGACAAGGACGGAGGGTTCATAGACCTGCTTCTACGCCGCCTGTCCTCGCCGACAAACGACTTTCAACAAGGTTAACAGGATCGCTTCAGAGGATTTGCAACTTGTCAAGCAGTGATCGGTTATGTTGCCATGATGAGCACCGAACCTGGGACCAGCGACATCCGCATCGTCCGCGCACCGCAGCGCACCGACGATGTCGGCTGCGCGCTGCGCTCGGCCTATTCGGAGCCGATGCGGTTGCCGAATCATTGGGTGCGGTTGCTGGCGCGGCTGGATCGGCGGTCCCGGCCGTCCTGATGCCGCTATTGCCTGTCCGGCGGGCAATGGCCGTAGCTGGCGTCCATATTCTTCAGATAGCTGGCCAACGGATCGAGCCCTACCCCCGCCCGCAACCGGTCCACCGCCGTTTCATCCTCCAGCGGCTGCGCCAAACGCCTGCCCTTCAGGCACATGGCCTGGGTCCCGTAACGCTGTTTGCCAGCGATCTTCAGCATCACGCGGTCGTATAGATAGGCGTAATCGCTCTTCGACACCTCGCCGCTCGGCACGAGCGGCTCCATCGCGCGCAATACGCTCAGCTGAAAGGCCGGATCGGCATCGGCATGTTGCGCGAGCAACCAAGCCTGCTCGGCGGCATCCTCGCCGACCTCCGACCGCTTCGGCCAGCCGTTCCTGGCAACCAGCGCCTTGAGCCATTCGGTATTTTCATGATCTTCAAGCGCATTCGCCGTACCGATGCGTGAGACGATCACGGCTTTGACATCCTCGGATACCGGCGGCGCCTTGGCCATATCCCCCTCGCCCCAGCCCGCACCCACACGCAACATCTGTTCGGCGAGCGGACGCGCCACCAGAATGTCATGCAGCTTCGGCGTATGGGCCGCCCCCATGGTCTTGGCGACGTTGACCGCCATCAGATATGTGTCGGCGATCGGCGTCGCCTCTTGGACCGAGCGCTGGAATGCTTCGAAACTGGGCCAGCGGGTCGGATCAGGCGCAAAGCCGACCTGGGCGCACAGGGGATCGCGACCGGCATTGTTGTTCATCTTGGGATCGACCACGCCCAAGGCCCGAAGTTCGGTACGGACCTGCGCCAAATCCGATTCGTAACAGGCCATCAGCCATGCCTGAACTTGCTTGGCCTGTGCCTTCTCGGCGGCGGTCGCATCCGCGAACCGCCCCTTCATCCATTTGTAATCGCCCGGATTAAAACGACCACCGTCGATATAGGGCTTCACGACATCCGGGACCGGCGGCGTAGCAGCGGTCAATAGAAAGAGCGAAAAGATCAGGGTCAGGACGCGCATTGACGGATCGGACAAAGTTACGCGATCGCTGTCAAGAAAATCACGCCCGACACAAAAAGCCGCCCCGATAGAAACCGGGACGGCTATTTCTTTCCGACAATAAAAAGCGTTTACCGCCCGCCGCTCAACTGGTCGACATCACCCATGATGCTGTCGAGCGCGGTCTTGCTGCTATCCGTCTCATGCTCACGCCGCGACGGCAGCGAGCCTTCGGTCAGAATCGCCTCCAGCGCGACCCGGCCACGCGCGACACGGCTCTTGATCGTGCCGACCGCGACGTTGCAGATTTCGGCCGCTTCTTCGTAAGCAAAGCCGCCTGCACCGACCAAGATCAACGCCTCGCGCTGCGGCTGCGGCAGGTGCATCAGCGCACGCTGCATATCGCCCAGCTCGACATGGCGATCCTGGCTGGCGGGCGCCGCCAGGATACGGTCGGCAACCAGATCGTCCCACTCGCCCTTGAAGCGCGCCCGGCGCATCTGGGAGAGATAGAGATTGCGCAGGATGATGAAGGTCCAGGCGCGCATATTGGTGCCCGCCTGGAAACGCTTGCGCGCCGCCCAGGCCTTGAGCAGCGTTTCCTGCACCAGATCGTCGGCCAGATCGCGGCTGCCCGACAGCGACCGGCCAAAGGCGCGGAGATGGGGAATCACGCGGGCCAGTTCCGCCTTGAACTCGGAATCGGGCAGCGCGACGTGCTCGACGGGCGCAGCGGGTGCGTCGTCCTCGAATTCGTCCCGCGTCAGTGGCTGCGTCATGAAAATCCGATCGTCGGAAACGGCCGCCGGTGCGACCATTTCGAAATATAAGGGGCCGACCCTGAAATAGCCAGCCGTCCCAAGGGCCTAATCGCCCAGACCCGCGTCAGCGCAACACCAGAAAGGCGAAGATGACGATCACGAGCACCAGCGAGATGGGCAGGACATACCGCGTGACATGCGGCGTCGATCCTGCCCGAGCGTCCTCTTTGGCGACATGAATGGGTTCATTGGGATCAACCATGTCTGCCTTAACGCCTCTCGACCGTTTTGGGTCCGTAACTGATCGTCTTTCTTATTCGGCGGGAACGGTGCTCTGGTCGAAGAACAGCGCCTGGCTGATCGCGGCCTTCACGGTCGAGCGCTGGAACGGCTTGGTGATCAGGAAGGTCGGCTCGGGCCGCTCACCGGTCAGCAGACGCTCGGGGAAGGCGGTGATGAAGATCACCGGCACCTCGAACTCGGCCAGGATGTCCTTGACCGCATCGATGCCCGAGCTGTCGTCGGCCAGCTGGATGTCGGCCAGCACCAGGCCCGGACGATCCTCCATCGCCAGCGCGACCGCCTCGTCACGGGTCACGGCGACGCCGGTCACTTCATGACCCAGGTCGCGCACGATCGTCTCGATATCCATCGCGATGATCGGTTCGTCCTCGATAATGAGGACGCGGGCGCGGGTCTGCTTCTCGATCTCGGCCAGCGCCTCGGACACCAGGGCCTCGACCTCGCTGGGTTCGACATCGATCAGATAGGCCGCGTCTTCGGGCGTGAAGCCCTCCATCGCGGTCAACAGCAGCGCCTGGCGCGACAGCGGCGTCATCCGGGCCAGACGGGCCCGCGCCACGCCTTCATTGCCGTCGGTATCGACACCGTCATTGTCCAGTTCGTCATAATTGGCCGACGACCAGATGCCCTGGAACATCCGGTAGAGACCAAGACGCGGATCGACGTCACGCGGGAACTGGTCCGGGGCCGCGACGATCGCCTCCAGCGTGGCGCGGACATATTTGTCGCCGTGCATCTGGCTGCCGGTCAGGGCCCGGCCATAGCGCCGCAGGAAGGGAAGATGGGGCGCAAGCTGCTGTCCAAGCGACATGGGTAATGATCACTCCCTGAGGTATTCGCGAAAGCCTGATGTGCTGGCCCCCGCGCGTGTTTTCAATGCCGTTTCCCGAAAACCCCGCCCGCCATGCCATATCGGCACGCCTTTCGGTTTTTTCGTATCGCATCGGGAACCAACAAGATCGAATTTGGTTTCATCGCCACATCAACTATGGCCCTGGCATGACGCCAACCGGCGGTGCCACGGGCCGCCATTGCGTCGGTTGCCCCGCTAGTGGGTCGTGCAGGGGGATATTTTGAGTTTGGGCAACAAGACGAAGAAAACGCCGTCCTCTCCGCCCCAAAAGGGTGGTGAGAAAGATGCGGGCCAGGCCCTTCGCCAGGCGTATCAGCGCGCGGTCGACGAAAAGATCCCAGACGAGATGCTTGACCTTCTCAGCAAGCTGGACTGAACGTCCCGCTGAATGGCCAGCGCTCCTCCCCAAGATATCGAGGCCCAAGAACGCCTCCGCCCCGCCCCGCCCCGTCTGACCACGGGAGCGAAGCTCGTTCTGGTGCTCGGCAGCACCCTGTTCATCCTGGCCGCGATCGCCGTCTTCGCCACGCTCCAGACGACACGCCTCGCCGATAGCGAGGTTGCCGGTCGCCTGCGTATCTCGGCGAACGAAGATGCCCGCGCCATCGCCGCCGAACTGATGGGCGACATGACTGCGCTGCGTGTCGCGGTGCGGGCCATGGGGCAGGACCCGCTCGACATGCCCAGTTGCGCCCGCGCCCAGGGCGTGTTCGCGCAACAATCGCTGAGCGGCGCCCGTTTCCTCATCACCGATCGTTCGGGTCGCACCTTGTGCGGCGATCCCCTGCCCGCCGCGCTGCCGACGCCGGCCAACGGATCGCCGATCGGGGCCGACCTGCTGCCCGGCAAGGGCCTGGTGCTGTCGGTACAGAGCCAGGACGGTCGCGCCCAGGCGCGCGCCTTCTTCCCGCTGCCTTTCCTCCGTTCGCTGGTCGACCAGAGTACGCCGTCGAGCCCGGTCGAATCGGTGCTGGAGCTGGACGGTGAGGCGTTGCCGATCCATCAGATCGCCCGGCCGGGTACGCTGGAACGGATGAAGTCGATGCGCACCGAGCTGGGCATTGCCGGGCTGGCCCTGCGCACCTCGACGCCCAGCGCGCCGATCACCTCGTCGCTGATCGTCGCGCTTGCGCTCCCCCTGCTGATGTGGCTGGCGGCGGTGGTACTGGGCTGGTTCATCGTCGACCGGCTGCTGATCCGGCCGCTGCGGCGGTTGCGCGCCATCGTCGCCACCTATCAGCCGGGCGAAGTCCTCGACATCTCGCAGGTCGAGGCCGCGCCCGCGCAGGAAATCCGCGACCTGGCCGACACGTTCGAGGCGATCACCCGGACCGTCGCGACCCATGAGGCCGGGCTGGCCGAAGGGCTGGTGCGCCAGACCAAGCTGACGCGCGAGGTCCATCACCGGGTCAAGAACAACCTTCAGGTCATCTCCAGCCTCATCAATTTCCATGCGCGCGGCGCAACGGGACCGGAGGCGATGGCCGCCTATTCCTCGATCCAGCGGCGGGTCGACGCGCTGGCGGTGGTCCACCGCCATCATTTCGCCGAACTGGAGGAGAATCGCGGGCTGAACCTGCGCACGATGATCGGGGAATTGGCCGCCAATATCCGCGCCACCGCGCCGGAAAATGCCGCCGGGATCGGCATCTCGCTCGACGTCGCGCCACTGCTGGTCAATCAGGACGTGGCGGTCGCGGTCGCCTTCCTCGTCACCGAGACGATCGAGCTGGCGATGAATTGCGATCCTGCCGCGCAGATCCGCGTCGCGATCAAGCCTGCCGAGCAGGAAGGCCGGGCCGTGGTCCGCGTCGTCTCCCGCGCGCTGGTCGAAACGGACGAGCTGCGCCACCTGATCGGCAAGCGTTATGGCCGGGTGATGGAGGGTCTTGCGCGCCAGCTTCGCGCGCCGCTGCACCATGATCCGCTGACCGGCGCCTATGAAATCGCCATCCCGATCGTCGGGCGCGACTGATCCGCAAAAAAGATTGGCTGGCGCGAAGAAAGTCGGGAACCCTTGATCCGCCAGTGGGTTCTGCTCTTCGGATAGCGAACTTATGCCCCCCCGCTCTCGCTGTCCAAGCCATAGGCCTGGAAGCGTCCACCCTCCCCCCCCCCGGTGACGCTTCCAGGCCTTAACCTTTTTGGGGCCTTCCTTTCTTCCCGCTTCCTTCTTCCAAGGCCTGATCCGTGACGAACGCGGAACGAATGGGCGCGTGGCGCATTGATCGGCGACGGAATTCACCGAGGAGACAAAGAATGCGGAAGCTCATGGGTCTGGCGATCGTCGCCGGTGCGCTGATGGTCAGCGCATGCAACACCGTCGAGGGCGTCGGCCGCGACGTGAGCTCGGCGGGCAACACCGTCGCCAAGACGGCGAACGACGCCAAGTAAGCCCTTCACCCGGCTGACAAGGCGAAAGGGCTCCGGCGGTATCCCGCCGGGGCCCTTTCCGTTTCCGGCTGGAATGCGGGGATGGAACCGGGCCAAGGGGCACATATGGCCCCAAACGGCCAACCCTTGCCGCGCGTCGCTACGAAAGGTGATTTCCTTTCCATAGAGGCGGATGACATGAGATGGACTCACCCCTCCCCTTCAGGGGAGGGGCCGGGGGTGGGGCGCGTCCGCAAGCTTGTCGCTCGTGGCAATGCCCCACCCCAACTCCTCCCCTGAAGGGGAGGGGCTCGCATCGCTTCAATGCAATGTCATCGCGCCCTAACGCACCATCCCGGCAAAAACCTGGGTGCCGCGGCAGGCTTCGTATCGGCACCAAGGATATCGCGTTCCGGCGATCGGCACCGATCATCCACGCCGCCGCGTCGTCCAAAAGAAAAGGGCCCCGGCTTTCACCGGAACCCTTTCCAAACCCAAATCTGCGGCAATTACGCCGTCGCGTCGGCATCCTCGTCCACGGCCACCTGCTTGGACCGGGCGCGTTCGGTGAACCAGATGCCGATGATCGCCAGTTCGTAGAGAATGATGAGCGGCACCGCGAGCAGCACCTGCGACATCAGGTCGGGCGGGGTCAGCACCGCCGCGACCGCCGTGGCGGCAACGATGGCATAGCGCCGTGCCCCAATCAGCTGCTTGCGCGTGACGATCCCCGCCCGCTCCAGCAGCATCAGCAGGACCGGCAACAGGAAGGCCAGGCCGAAGGCGAACAGGAACTGCATCACGAAGGACAGGTAATTGCCGATCGCGGGCAGCGCCTCGCGCTTCACGCCGCCGACCATGCCGTCGAAGCCCAGCAGGAAGTGCAGCGCCATCGGGATGGCGATATAATAGGCCATCGCCGCCCCCATCAGGAACAGCACCGGTGTCGCCAGCAGGAAGGGCAGCAGCGCCTTCTTTTCCTTGCGGTACAGCCCCGGCGCGACGAACTGCCACAGCTGATTGGCGATCACCGGGAACGAGATCATCATCGCGGCGAAGAACGACACCTTCACCTGAACGAAGAACGCCTCGAAAATCTGGGTATAGACTAGCGTCCCCTGCCCCGCCTTGAGCAGCGGCTTGGCCAGAAAACCAAAGATCGCCTCGGAGAAATACATCGACACGGCAAAAGCCAGGCCGATGGCGATGATGCAGTAGAGCAGCCGCCGCCGCAGTTCGATCAGATGTTCAAGCAAGGGCGCACGGCTTGCGTCGATCTCGTCATGATCGCTCACGATGCCGCCCCTTCGGTCCCGCGCGGGGGATGCTCGCTGGCGGGCGCGGGCGCGACGACGGGCTTTTCGACCATCACCGGCTTGTCGCTATGATCCTGATGAGAATCGTGATGCGGCGCGTCGGACGTCATCGTCGGATGCGTCGTATCGGCCAAGGCAGACGGCGCCGCCGGGACAGCGGCGTCGGTATCGACATGCGTCACGCTGGGTGTCTCGGCGGCATGCTCGCGCATGATGCGCTCATTTTCCGCCGCCCAGCGCTTTTCCATTTCCTCCAGCTCGGCCTCGCGAACCATATTGTCGAAGCCCTGGCGGAACTGGCGCGTGACGCCACGCGCCTTGCCCACCCAATAGCCGACGACCCGCATCGCCTTGGGCAGGTCCTTGGGGCCGATCACGACGAGCGCGACGATGGCGACCAGCAAAAACTCGCTGGAATCGATGTTGAACATGGACGTCCGGTGCTGGGTCTAAGCGGACCGGATCAGCGATCGTCGCGCACGCGCTCGCCGTCGCGGTCGAAGGCGGGCTCGGCCGACTTCTGCGCTTCGATCCGCGCCGATGGCTTGGCGGACGTCTCGTCTTCCTCGGCCATGCCCTTCTTGAAATTCTTCACACCCTTGGCGACGTCGCCCATCAGGTTGGAGAAACGCCCGCCGCCGAGCAGAAGGATCGCGACGACCGCGAGAACGAGAAGGTGGATCGGGCTAAAGCTGCCCATGGCACGTCTCCTGGAATTTATGTTCTATCTAGGGCTTGGCATCGCCAGCGGCAATGGTCGACCGGTGGGAATGGCCCCGATCCGGGGATGCGGAGGCCGTGGCCGAGCATTGTGACGCGGCCATGACGCAAAGAAAAGCGCTCAATCGGGCTGGGCCTCGGTCGAATCCGTTGCGGCATCGGGCATATCGTCATCCCCCATCCGCTCCAGCGCCAGATCGACGGGGTCGAGCAGCCCGGCAGCCCGCAGATCCTCCAACCCCGGCAGGTCGCGCCGGCTGGTCAGCCCGAAATGCTGGAGAAAGGCGGGCGTGGTCGCATAGATGAGCGGCCGCCCCGGCACCTCGCGCCGCCCGGCGGGGCGGACCCAGCCCGCCTCCATCAGCACGTCGAGCGTGCCCTTGGAGATGGCGACGCCGCGAATCGCCTCGATCTCGGCGCGGCTGACGGGTTCGTGATAGGCGATGATCGCCAGCGTCTCGATCGCGGCCCGCGACAGGCGGCGCGCCTCCTCGCGATCACGGCGCAGCAGGTGAGCAAGGTCGGGCGCGGTCTGGAAATGCCAGCGGTCGCCGCGGCGAACGAGAACGATGCCCCGCCCGCGATAATCGGCCTCCAGCCGTTCCAGCGCGGCGCGGATATCCGCCCCGCCCTTGCCGACGCCGACATGGGCCCGGATCGAATCGATCGCCATCGGCTCGGGCGAGGCGAACAGCACCGCTTCCACGGCGCGGACGGTCGGGTCGATCTCGGTCATGCGGGCTGGCGGATCAGCAGCGGCGCGAAGGGGGCGGCCTGGCGGAGTTCCACCTTACCCTGACGCGCCAGTTCCAGCACCGCCAGGAAGCTCGACGCCAGCGCCGATCGCCGCAGCCTTTCGCTGCCCTCGGGCAGGAAGGTCTCGATCGCGGACCAGTCGACCCGGCTGCCGACCAGCATCGACACCCGTTCCAGCGCGGCTTCCAGCGTCATGACCTGTCGATCGGCGACGACATGCATGACTGGGCGGGTCCGCGCGTTGATCCGGCCATAGGCGGAGATCAGGTCGTACAGCTCGGCCTGCCACATCGCCTTGCGCTGCACCGCCAGCCCCTCGGGCGCGCCGCGCGGGAACACGTCGCGGCCCAGCCGGTCGCGGGCCATCAGCCGCGCACCGCATTCGCGCATCGCCGCCAGCCGCTCCAGCCGGAGTTGCAGGCGCAGCGCCATTTCCTCGGGGTCCGGCTCTTCCTCGGGCGGGCGGGGCAAGAGCAGCGAGGATTTGAGATAGGCGAGCCAGGCGGCCATCACCAGATAATCGGCGGCCAGTTCCAACTGCATCCGCCCGGCCTTGTCGACGAAGCGCAGATATTGTTCGACGAGCGCCAGGATCGAAATCTGCCGCAGATCGACCTTTTGCGAACGGGCAAGCGACAGCAACAGGTCGAGCGGCCCCTCCCATCCGTCCAGATCGAGCGTCAGTTGTTCCCCCGTCATCGGCATCAGCTTAGCGGCGATCCGCCACGATAGCGAGACGCGGCAGTACGCAGCCATCGCCGAACCCCTTTTAAATCATCAAACGTTGATTTATTGCCACGTCATGACGATGATCGCTTCGACCCCAGACATACGCCGCCAGCGCGGACGCCCGCGCAAGGATGAAGGCCCCTCCCCGCGCCATATCCTCGACGCGGCCGTCACTGCCTTTGCCCGGCATGGCTGGGAGGGCACCCATTTGCGGCAGGTGGCCGAGGCGGCGGGCGTCGATACCGCGCTCATCGCCCGACGCTATGACGGCAAGATGGGCCTGTGGCAGGCGATCGTCGACGATGTGTCACGACGACTGGAAGAGATGTTCACGGCCAGCGCCATCGCAGCCGATGCGGGCCCGCAGGATCGATTGGCGGTGACGGTCGAGGCCTTTGTCCGGCTCAACCTCGCACTGCCCGATCTCGGCCGGTTCTTTATCGACCAGGTGTCACGGCCGGGACTGCGCCGGGATTATGTGATCGCGCGGATGTGGCGCGTGTATCGCGACGCCATGCTGCCCGTCGTCGCTGCGGCGCGGGGGCGGGAGCGTTCGGGCAGCGACCCGGAACTCTATATCGGGTTGTTGTTGGGGGCCGTGGCGATGCCGTTGATGATGCGGTCGGTGACGCTGGACGATCTGGACGACCCGACGCGGCGGGAGGCGTTCGTCCAGAATGTCCTGGCGCTGTTCGTGCGTGACTGATCGTCAGTCCACCAACGCCAGCAATGCGTCGCGGCGGGCGATCAGCTCAGCAAAGTCGCCTTCGCCCGCGCCGACGCTCGCCATCGCCCGGTCGAGGCGCGAACGCGCGGTGTCCGTGATCGGAGGCACGCGCCCGGCGATCTCGACCATCTCGTCCATCCGCGCCCAGCAATCGAGGACGAGATCGCATCCCGCCGCCAGCGCACCCGCCGCCTTCTCGCCCGCGGTGCCGGACAGCGCCTTCATGTCGATATCGTCGGTCATCAGCAGCCCGTCAAAGCCGATCCGCCCCCGGATGATCCGCTCGATCACAGTCGGGGACAGGGTCGCAGGCCGCTCGGCGTCCCAAGCCTCGAACACGATATGGCTGGTCATGCCCATCGCCGCGCCCGACAGGGTGATGAAGGGTTCGAGGTCGACTTCCAACTCCGCCTCACTGGCGGTGACGGTCGGCAGCAGATGGTGCGAGTCGACCAGCGCGCGGCCATGGCCCGGCATATGTTTGACCACCCCGACGACGCCCGCCGCCGCCAGCCCTTCCAGCATCGCGCGGCCCAGTGCGGCGACCGGCATCGGCGCGCTGCCATAAGCGCGGCAGGCGATCGCCTCGGTCGTGTCGGGTTGCGCCACGTCGAGCAGCGGCGCGCAGTCGACGGTGATCCCGACCTCACGCAGCATCGCGCCCAAAGCCTGGCCGTTGGCGCGCATCGCCTGGATCGCCGACATCGGCGCTTTGTCATACAGCCCGGCAAAGACCGGTCCGGCCGGGAAAGCGGGCCATTCGGGCGGCCCCATGCGCGCGACCCGACCGCCTTCCTGATCGATCAGGATCGCCAGATCGTCGCGCCCCGCCAGGTCCCGCAAGCTGTCCGTCAGCGCGCGGACCTGCGCCCGGTCGACGATGTTGCGCTTGAACAGGATATAGCCCGCCGGTTCGACCGAGGCGAAGAACGCGCGCTCGTCGGAGGTCAGCACCGGGCCGGACAGGCCGAAAATGACGGGGATCATGGCCGGGCGATCAGCTGGCGACGAAGCAGCTTTCGCCCGCCACGCGCAGGCGACCGCAAATGTCGGCGGCCTGGTTGGCCGAACCGGCATTCACGCGCAGGCGGTAGAGGGTCTTGCCGTTCGACGCGACCGGCTGCACCACCTTGCCGAGCGCCGCGACATAGGAGAAGCGCTTGGAGAAGCGGTCCCAGGCGGCATTGGCCGAGGACTCGCTGGGATAGGCACCCAGCTGGACCATCGCACCGCTGCCGGTCGGCGCGGCGGCGGGCGCGCGCGCGGCAGCGACGGGCGCAGGCGCGACCAGCTTGCCACCCGATTCCGGCACCTGCGCCACGGCATTGCGACCGCCATTGGGCTCGGCGGGCTTCTGAACGACGCGGGTGCCGTTCATCGGCGCTTCCGGCACGGCGCGCAGGTCGATCGCGCCGGTGCCGCCGGGCTTGCCCGCGCTGGTCGCGATCGCCGTGTTGCCCTCGCCCTTGACCTTCAACCCGCCGGGATCGGCCGGACGGACCTTATAATCGCCTTCGGGCGCGGCGATCACCGCTCCGTCGCCGTCTGCGGCGGCCTGATGCGCCTGCCATTTGTAGAAGCCGAAGCCGATCGCCGCCAGGATGGCGAGGCCGATAATGACCAGCGCCACGACCTTGCCGATGCCGACGCCCTCGGGCTCATCGGCCTCGACGGTTTCCAGCCAGGGCAGGCGATCCGCCTCGTCCAGATCCAGGGCACGACCGTCCGTTTCGTTCGCCATCACTTCATCTCCGACACGGCTTCGACGCCCATCAGCGCCAGGCCGTTGCGTATGATCTGCCCGATCCCGTCGCTGAGGAAAAGACGCGCGCGGGTCAGTTCGGCGTCTTCCGCAATCAGGAAGCGGCGATCGACGCGGTCGTTGCCGACATTCCAGGCGGCATGGAAGGCGGCGGCCAGGTCATAGAGATAGAAGGCGATACGGTGCGGCTCACGCGCGGTCGCCGCCGTCTCGACGATGCGCGGAAACTGGGCGGCAAGCTTCACCAGCGCGAGGTCCTCGGCGTCGAGCAGCGACAGGTCGGCGGTGCCCCCTTCGATCCCCGCCTCGGCCGCGCGGCGCTTCAGCGAGGCGATGCGGGCATGGGCATATTGGACGTAGAAGACGGGATTGTCCTTCGACGCCTCGACCACCTTGGCGAAGTCGAAGTCCATCTGCGCATCGGCACGGCGGGTCAGCATGGTGAAGCGCACCACATCCTTGCCGACCTCGCGCACGACATCGGCCAGCGTCACGAAGTTGCCCGCGCGCTTGGACATCTTCACCGGCTCGCCGCCGCGCAGCAGGCGGACCATCTGGACGAGCTTCACGTCGAACTTGGTCTTGCCGCCGGTCAGCGCCTCGACCGCCGCGACGATCCGCTTGACGGTGCCCGCATGGTCGGCGCCCCAGATGTCGATCAGCTGGTCGGCGGTCTGCGCCTTCTGATAATGATAGGCCAGATCGGCGCCGAAATAGGTCCAGGCGCCGTTCGACTTCTTGATCGGGCGGTCTTGATCGTCACCGAACTGGCTGGAACGGAACAGCGGCAGCTCGACCGGCTCCCAATCCTCGGGCGTCTCGCCCTTGGGAGCCTCCAGCACGCCGTCATAGACCAGGCCGCGCGAACGCAGCTCGGCCTCGGCCGCCTCGGGCTTGCCCGCCGCCTGGAGTTCGGCCTCCGAGGAGAAGATGTCGTGATGGATGCCCAGCAGCGCGAGGTCCTCGCGGATCATCGCCATCATCGCCGCGACCGCGCGGGTACGGAACTGGACCAGCCATTCGTTCTCGGGCGCATCCACGAACTTGTCGCCATATTCGGCCGCCAGTTCGGCACCGATCGGCTTCAGATACTCGCCCGGATACAGGCCTTCCGGGATTTCGATCGTCTCGCCCAGCGCCTCGCGGTAGCGCAAGTGCGCCGAGCGGGCGAGGACGTCGACCTGCCCCCCTGCATCGTTAACATAATATTCGCGGATGACTTTGTGACCCGCAAACTCCAGCAGCGTGGCGAGCGCATCGCCCACCACCGCGCCGCGACAATGGCCCATATGCATCGGCCCCGTCGGATTGGCCGAGACATATTCGATATTGACGGTCACGCCCTTCCCGCGCGTCGAACGGCCATAATCGCCGCCCGCCTGCGGGATCGCAGCCAGCTCGTCGCGCCATGCCGCATCGGTCAACCGCATGTTGAGGAAGCCCGGCCCCGCGACCGACACGCTGTCCACTTCGTCCAGCTTGCCCAGTTCGGCCGCGATCGCCTCGGCCAGCGCGCGCGGATTGGTGCCTGCGGGCTTGGCCAGCACCATCGCGGCGTTGGTGGCGAGGTCGCCATGGCTCGCGTCGCGCGGCGGCTCCACGGTCACGTTGCGGCGATCCAGCCCGCCGGGCAGCGTGCCGGCGGCGACCAGCGTGTCCAGCGCCGCGTCGATATGCGCGGCAAAGCGGGTGTAGAGGGTCATCACATCGTCCGATCGGGGTAGCAAAGCGTTGCGCTCTAGCGAAATCGCGCGCCCGCTTCAAATCATGGCGTGCCGGGTCGTGGGACGATTGCGCCGAGTGCAATCAGGCGGAATCCCTTTGCAGTTGCCGACAATGCTGCATCGCAATATTTCGGACGGCGAAAGTAGAAGCGCTAACAAAGCGCGAGAGGACCTGATCCGGCTCAACGCACATGCGGGAGTTTCGATCATGCGCAAGACCATTCTGATCCTGGCCGCCACCGTCGCCGCCGCCGTCCCCACCATCGGTGCGATCGCCGCCGAGGGCGAGCAGCGTTTCGTCCACGAGGGCAGCACCTATGTCTATACCCGTTCGACCGAGAACGGCCGTTCGGTGATCCAGGGCCGTCGCTATCCGGGTGGCGAGCCGTTCCGCTTCGTCGTGAAGGGCCACCGCGTGACCGGCACGACCGGCAACACCGAAGTCGCCTTCACCACCGACGAAGCGCGCGGCGCCCTGGGCGCGGGCGTCGAGACCAGCGCTCGCTGATCGCGGCCTGACGGCTTGAAGGAAAACGGCTCGTTCCTCCGATGGGAGGAGCGGGCCTTTTTTCTTTGGATTTTGCGGAAAACGCGTGCCCGCCTTCGATTTACTAACTTGCTTCCCAGTGCGATGCTGCGGCGGGTTCGCATTCGGGGGAATAGCCATGAAATGTCTGACCGGACTATCGCTGTTGGCGACCGCAACCATCTTATCGGTCCCGGCCTCAGCGCAGAATCTTGCGGCGGGTGACAATCCCGAAATCGCAAACCTCTTCACCGCAGACCAGTCGGTGCGGAAGAATATCAAGCCCGAACAGATCAAGGACCGGGCCTTCGTTACGCGAATGATCGACCAGGATCGCATGCGGCGTGAGCGTACCCAGGTTCTTCTGCAGGAAGGCCAGCTGCAAACGGCCAATGACTTTTATCGCGCCGCGTTCATCTTCCAGCATGGAAATACGCCGGACAATTACCTGCTGGCCCATAGTCTGGCTCTGGCATCCGCGACCAAGGGCAACAAGGAGGCTGCCTGGATCGCAGCGGCGACACTGGACCGCTATCTCCAGACCATCGGCCAGAAGCAGATTTACGGAACCCAATATCTGAGCAGCCGTGAAACCGGCCCCACGATGGAGCCTTATGACCGCAAGCTGATACCGGATTCGCTGCGCGCCGCGCTGGGCGTTCCATCCCAGGCGAAGCAGGAAGAGCGTCTGACGAAGATGAAAGCGGGTACCCCGCTCGCGAAATAGCGGGCCTGGAGGCCGATCAGATTACACCGCAGCTTAGTCGGGGTGGCATGACGGTTGCAGCGGCCACCAGCCGGGAAATCCATCCCGGCAGGCCCGTTCGGTCAAAACCCCTCGGGCAGGTCGATGTCCCCCACCCTTTCGCGATAGCAGCGCACCGCATAGCGATCGGTCATACCCGCGATGAAGTCCGCGATATGCCGACTGCGCGCCGGTTCTTCACTCGGCAGGCGCTCGCGCCATTCCTCGGGCAGTTGCGCAGGGTCGGCATGATAGGCCGCGAACAGGCCTTTGACGATGCCATGCGCCGCGTCCGCCGCCGCCAGTTGCAGCGGGTGGTGATAAAGATTGGCGTACATGAAGCGCTTCAGCTCGCGCTCCTCGATCCGCATCGCGTCGGAAAAGCCGACCAGCGCCCGGCCCGCCGCGCGGACATCGGCCACATCCCCTACCCCGCTCTCGGCGATGCGGGTCCGGGTTTCGGCGACCAGATCGTTGACCATCACACCGATCTGCGAGCGGATCAGTTCGCTCGCCAGCCGCTTGGGCGCGACATCGGGAAACTGCGCCCGCGCCGCGTCCCAGCCGCGCGCGACCAGCGGCACCGCCAGCAACTGGTCGAGCGTCAGCAGCCCGGCACGCAGGCCGTCATCGATATCGTGATTGTCATAGGCGATGTCGTCCGCCAGCGCGGCGACCTGCGCCTCCAGCGAGGCATGGCTGTCCAGATCGAGCGGAAAGCCCGCATCCGCCTCGCGCAGCGCCCAGCCGGGGTGACGTACCGGGCCGTTATGCTTGGCCAGCCCCTCCAGCGTCTCCCAACTGAGGTTCAGCCCGTCCCAGCGGGGATAGGGTCGCTCGATTTCGGTCAAGGTGCGCAGCGTATGGCCGTTATGGTCGAAGCCGCCATGATCGGCGAGCGCAGCCTTCAGCGCATCCTCCCCCGCATGGCCGAAGGGCGGATGGCCGATATCATGCGCCAGGCACAGCGCCTCGGTCAGGTCCTCGTTCAGCCCCAGCGTGCGCGCGATGGTGCGGCCGATCTGCGCGACCTCCAGGCTGTGGGTCAGGCGGACGCGAAAATGGTCGCCATCGGGCGCCATGAAGACCTGAGTCTTGTGCCGCAACCGCCGGAAGCTGATCGAATGGATGATCCGGTCGCGGTCGCGCTGGAACGCATCGCGCGGTCCCCGCGCCAGGGCCGTGGCCTCGTCATGGCGACGGCCCCGGCTATGCTCGGGAAAGGACGCCCAGGGGGCGAAGCGGCTCACTTGGCGTCGAGCCGCGTTACCGCCTGCCCCGCATCGCTGGTCACGGGGAAGGCCGAAACCCCCTTCTTGGCGAGCTGGTTGACGAAGGCGCGGGCCTCCGCCTCGGTCTTGAAGGGGCCGGTCAGGACGCGGTGGGTCGCGCGGTTCGGCGTCTTATACCCCTTGCGAGCGGCGAACAGCTCGGGCGCCTTGGATTTGGTCGCGGCCCAGGCCTTGGGCAGATCGTCCTCGTTCGCGCCGCCCGCGACCTGTACCCAGATACGCTCGGGGTTCGCGCGGGCGCGCTTCTTTTCCTCGGCCTCTTCTTTGGCGGCGAGCGCCTTTTTTTCGGCCTCGGCCTTTTTCGCGGCAAGCGCCTTCTTCTCGGCAGCGGCCTTGGCGGCGGCGGCCTTGCGTTCCGCGGCGGTGGGCGCACGCGGCGGCGACTCGACCGCCTCGGCGGCCTTTTCGCGGGCTTCGCGATCGCGCTGGGTCTTGGCGCGGGCCTCGGCCACCACCCGCTGCGCACCGCTGTTCGGCGTGTTGGCGGCGATCGCGACGGGACGCTCGGGGCCTTCCACGCCCAGTTCGGAGGCGGGGATCGACAGATTGGCGACGATGCGCGCGAGCACCGAATCCTCGCGGACCGCCCGTGCCGATGCCAGCGACGGACGACGGGCCGACGCGCGGGTCGGACGCGGTGCAGCCGGTTCCTCGACCTTTTTGGGCAGCGGTTGCACCATCGCGGTCGCGACGGGGGTTGGCGAGGCGGGCGTCTCGGCCGGTACGGCCTGCACCATCTGAACGGGCGGCGCAGGGTTCGGCGCAGGCGAAGCGGGCAGCGGCTGCACCATGACCATCGTCGACGGCGCCGAGGTCGTGGTGGTCGGCGTCGTCACCGGCGCGGCAGGAAGCGGCTGGATCATCGGACGCGCCGTGTTCGACGCGGTTTCGGCCGGCGTACGCGTTTCGGACGCCGTCGGCAGCGCGCCGCTGAAGCCCGGCTGCGGCGGAACCGTCTTCATCGGCGATGCCGCCGCCATCTGGATCGGCGTAGTCGCGACAGGTGTGCGCGTCGCCGGTTGCGGCGTCACGGCCGCCACGGCTACCCCACGCGTGTTCCGCCCGCCGCGCCGCCGGTCATCCCGTGTCGTCGCCGGAACGGGTGCGGTGACGGGCGCCGAAGCCAGCGCGACCGGCGCATCCGGGGTTAGCGGCGGCAGGCTGGGGGCCAGACGCGCATCGGCGAGCCGTTCGGGCGTGGCGCGCGTTTCACCGAAATGGACCGCAAAGGCGCGGTCGATCGCCGGCAAGGTCGGCAGCCGCTGGAAAAAGGGTTGCAGCCCCTGCGCCAATTGCGGCGGCATCATCGTGGTGGCGATTCGCGTCGCCTCGGGCAGGTCGCCGCCCATCGCCAGGATGAAGGCGCGGGCCCGCCAGGCCGCACGGTCGGTCTTGCGAAGCAGCGGATCGAGCTGTTCGAGCGCCTGGTCCCGCTGCCCGGAAATGCCCAGCGACAGCGCATAGCGGCGCACGATCTCGTCGCTCGGTGCGTTGGCCAGCGCCAGGCGATAGTCGCGCTGCGCTCGCGCCTGATCGCCGATCAGGTCATAGGCCAGCCCCCGATCGCCCGCGAACCGGGCGACGGGCAGCCCCGCCGCCTCGGCCTGCGCGAAATAGCGCAACGCCTCGCCCGGCCGTTCGGAGCGGACCAGGATCGATGCCATGCCCGCCTTCACCCGCGGGTCGCGCGGATCGACCTTCTCGGCCCGCGCCAGCAGCGAGGCGGCACCGGACAGGTCGTCGAGATGGATCGACAGATCCGCCGCCTCGATCAGCGCGTCGACATTGCGGGGGTTCTGCGCGACACGGCGCATCACGTCCCCCAGCTTGTCGGCATCGGTGGTGCCGGGAAGCGGCTGAACCACTTCCTGCGCGAAGAGGGGCACGGGCGCGGCGGCGAGGGCCAACGCGAGCGCGAGCGAAGCGCGGGGAAAAAATGCGAACGTCATGGGACCATCGCCCATAAAGCGTGTTTCGCGGGCCGCGGCAATGGCTAACCCTTCACCGACGCGCCCGACCGCTCCGGACGGTCGACCAACAGGCGACCGCCCCGCCCCCATCCGGCCCGATCAGCGATGCGGGTTGGCCACGAATGCGGTCTTGGCCGCCTTCGCCAGCACCACATAGGCCCGGTTCCACGGCTGGTCGCCCAGCATGGTCCAGCGATGGCCGGTGCCGGTATGATCCTCCGCGACCAGCACATCGCCGGGGCGCAGGGTAAAGTTCTCGCCCGTTTTGGTCACGAATTTCAGCGTGCCCGCCAGGGTCAGCACATATTGCGGCTCGGGATCATTGTGCCAGTCGAAGCTGGAATGCGGCGCGGTGGTCTTGAAGTGGATCTTGTCGACCGCGCTGGGAACGCCGGGGGTCACCGTCCCTTCCTCGACATGCGAATTGCCGTCGGGACCAGTGAACAGGCGAAAGGCGTGGATGCGGTCATGGCCGGGGGCCTGCTCCGCGCTCGCCGGGCCCGTCGCCAGCACCAGCGTCGCAAGGGCCAGTGCCGGGGTCAGTGCCGGGGTCAGCTTGCGGCAGAATGGCAGGAAATCGGGGTTCATCGCATGTCTCCTCGTCACAGCAGCGCCGGTCATGATCGGCGCGTCCCGGACCGGGCAGATCGCATCACCGGGGACCGCTGGCGAGTGAACTTCCTGTAAGATGGCCGGACAGAAAAAAGCCCGCGCGATCGAATCGCACGGGCTCCTTTCCCCAGATGTCACCCGGCACGCCGGGCGAGCGATTACTGGTTGTTCTGACGATGCAGGAAGCGCGGAATGTCGAGCGACGAGTCCGAGCCGCCCTGCGCATTGTCATCACGCTGCGCACCACGCGCCGCGTTCGACATACGCTCGAACAGCGTACCACCCAGCTTCACGCGCGGCGCAGGCTGTGCGGGCACCTCGCCTGCTTCGCTGCCGGGAGCGAGCCAGCGGCGGCGCGCCTCTTCGCTACCCGGCGCAGGTTCGACGGCGGCGGGCTGCGACGGGGTGGTCGCGGTGGGAAGGATCGTGTCGGCCCCCAGCACCAGCTCGTCATCTGCCGGAGCGGGCGTCGGGGCCGGAGCGGGCTTGGCCACCGGCGCGGCCGCGGTCGATGCGACCGGAGCCGCCACCGGTGCGGCCGGGGTCGGTGCGGGCGCAGGCGCCGCCACCATCGGTTCGACGGGGGCCGCAGGCGCGGCCTGGGCCTGCGGCGCCGCAGCGGCAGGCTCGCTCGGGCGATAGCTGGGCGTGTCGTCCGACTTGCGCGCCATGCCGCCCATGCTGAAGCTGCTGCGCTGCGCCTCGACCGGGGCGGTCGCACCGGGCTTCACGTCCGCATCGATACCGGTCGCGACGACCGACACGCGAATGCGGCCTTCGAGTTCGGGATTGAATGCCGAACCCCAGATGATGTTGGCTTCCGGATCGACCAGCTCGCGAATGTGATTCGCCGCTTCGTCCACCTCCAGCAGGCGCATGTCATCGCCGCCGGTGATCGAGATGATGACGCCCTTGGCCCCCTGCATCGACACGCCGTCGAGCAGCGGGTTGGCGATCGCCTTCTGCGCCGCCTCGATCGCGCGATTGTCGCCGGTGGCTTCACCGGTGCCCATCATCGCCTTGCCCATTTCCTGCATCACCGAACGGACGTCGGCGAAGTCGAGGTTGATGAGGCCCGGCATGACCATCAGGTCGGTGATGCCGCGCACGCCCTGTTGCAGCACCTCGTCCGCCATCGAGAAGGCTTCCTTGAACGTCGTGTTGGCGTTCGCGATCAGGAAGAGATTCTGGTTGGGGATGACGATCAGGGTATCGACGTACTTCTGAAGCTCCTCGATGCCGCCATCGGCCGACTTGGCGCGACGATTGCCTTCGAATGCGAAGGGCTTGGTCACCACGCCGACCGTCAGGATGCCCATGTCACGCGCCGCCTTGGCGATGACCGGGGCCGCACCGGTGCCGGTGCCACCGCCCATGCCCGCCGCGATGAAGCACATATGGCTGCCCTCGAGCAGACGCGACAGATCCTCGATCGTCTCCTCGGCCGCGGCGCGACCGATTTCCGGACGGCTGCCCGCGCCCAACCCTTGCGTGATCTTGGCACCCAGCTGGATACGCTGCGGCGCGATCGACTGCTTCAACGCCTGCGCGTCGGTATTGGCGACGAGGAAATCCACGCCCTGCACCTCGGCACGCATCATGTTCGCGATCGCATTGCCGCCGGCACCGCCGACACCGATCACCGCGATACGCGGCGTCAGTTCGTCGACCTCGGGTGCGATGAATTCGATGCTCATCCCAATTCTACTCCACCGTTCCCGATCGGTACGCAAAGACCGGGCCCCTGAATTAACCGTTAGTGCACCAGACCTGTGCCAAGTGCCAACCCAAAAGCGTCAAGCGTATGACGCTTTTCTCTAATAATTTGCCTTCGCGGCCTGAATCAGCCGCCGGAACAGCCCCATGCCGCTTGGCCGGTGCACCGTCTGGTTCACCGCCGGGATGCTGCGCAGGTCGATCGGGTCGGTCGCGGCATAGAAAGCCAGACCCGCCAGCGTCGCGAAAGCCGGGCCGCCATGCGCATCGGGCAGGCCGGTCAGCCCGCGCGGTCGGCCGATCCGCACCGAACGGCCCAGCGCCTGCTGCGCATAATCGGCGATGCCCTTCAGCTCCGCACCGCCGCCGGTCAGCACGACCTGACGCCCGACCGGCCCCTCGAACTTCAGCTGTTGCAGCGCCTTGCGAATCTCACCCATCTGATGCTCCAGCCGCTGGCGGATCACACCGATCAGCTGCGCCTTGGTGATCTGCATCGTGTCGCCGCCATCCTCGGCCGAGATCGGCGTGACCTGGAGCATGTCGTGATTGTCGCGCGGGGACGCATTGGCCGAGCCATGGAAGCACTTCATCCGCTCGGCCATCTGCCGCCGCGTGCCGAAGGCCGAGGCGACATCATCGGTAATGTCCGCCGCCCCCATGGGCAGCGAACACAGCCCGACCAGCATCCCCCCGGCGAACAGCGAGACATTGGTGATCCCCGCCCCCATCTCGACCAGCGCGACGCCCAGTTCGCGCTCTTCGTCGGACAGACAGGCCAGCCCCGTCGCGACCGGCGCGGCGATGATCGACTTAACCTCCAGATGGGCCGAACGAACGCACAGATCGAGATTGCGCACCGGCGACCCATCGGCGGCAACGACATGGATATGCACGCCCAGCCGGTCGGCGTGGAGCCCGAGCGGCTTCTTCACCCCGGTCAGCCCGTCGAGCGTATAGAGCGCAGGCTGCGCGTGCAGCACCATGCGGCCTTGCGGGTCGATCGAGTTGCGCCCGGCCGCCAGCAGCGCGTCGATATCGCCCTGCTCGACCCGGTGGCCGCCCAGTTCGAACTCGACCTCGGCGACGTCGGACACCAGGCCACCGGCCGAAAAGCCGACCCAGACATTCTCGATATTGAGCCCTGCGATCCGCTCGGCCTGTTCGACCGCCTCGCGCACTGCCGCCTCGGTCGCGCCCATATCCGCGATATAGCCGCGCTTGACGCCCCGGCTTTCGCGCTGGCCCGTGCCGAGCACGATCAACTCGCCGCCATCGCCCTTGCGCGCGATCAGCGCGGAGACCTTGGACGACCCGATATCCAGCGCGGTAATCAATCCTTCGGGTGCAATCTTTGCCATGCCCCTGTTACCCCTGTCTGGTTATCCCTGATTTTCCCCGTCGTTGACGGCGTCCTCCGCGGCGGGTTGGCCGGTGGCCGCCGCCCCGGCCTGCGCCGGTTCGGCCAGCGCATGATTCTGATTCAAACCGGGCTTTCGCGCAACCAGCTTCGTGGGATCGCGCATGTCGAAGCGCAACCAGCCCCGTCCGAGCAGCGGCCGCGAGCCGTCCATCGCCGCGAACTTCATCAGCGCCGCCCCCGCGCCGTCCTCGGGCAGCGCCAGCGTCTCGCCGCTGTCGAAGGTCAGGTCCCAGCGGCGATTGCCGATCCAGGTCGCCGCCTTCACGCGGGGCTTGAGGGCGGGCGCGGCAGAGAGCAGCGCCTGATAGGCCGGCTCCTGCAAATTCGCGCCCGGCCCGATGATGAGCGGCAGGTCGGGCATCGCCTCGGGCCGCACGGGCTCCAACAGGACGCCGCTCGCGTCGATCAGGGTCAGCTGGCCATTGTCCTGCCACACCGCCGCCGGGGTGCGCTCTTCGATATCGACGAGCAGCGTGTCGGGCAGACGGCGCGAGACATGCGCATCCTTGATCCAGCCGTACCGCAACAGCTTGGCGCGCACTTCCTCCAGATTGACCAGCGGCATCGCCCGGCTCTGCTGATCGAGCGCGACGGCATAGACGGTCATCCGGTCCATGCGCTTCAGGCCCGTGACCTCAATTTGCTGGACGCGGAAACCGGCATGGCCCGCCTGTTCGGCGATCGCGGTGCCGATCATGCCGGGCACGCCGACATAGGTCGCGACCGCCAGAGCAGCCGCACCCGCGCCGCCCAGGATCGTCCAGGTCACGGCCTTCTTGATCGTCTCTTCGCTGATCGGCACCTTGGCCAGCAGCCGCTCGGTCAAGGTGACGCGCTTGACCGGCTGGCGGCGACGAGGCGCCGGACGGCGCGGCGGCGGGCCGCGCTTGATCGTGCGGCTCATCCCGCCTGATCCTTGTACCAGGCGATAGCCTCGTCGACGATCGCCTGGACGAGCGTGTCGTAATCCATGCCGACATGGCGACCCTGTTCGGGCACCAGGCTGAGCGGGGTCATGCCCGGCTGGGTGTTGACCTCCAGCAGGAACAGCCCGTCGACACCGCGCTCGTCATCCCAGCGGAAGTCGGAGCGCGAGGCGCCACGACAGCCCAGGATACGGTGCGCCTCCAGCGCCAGCGACTTGCACGCCTCGGCGATCTCGTCGGGGATCTGCGCGGGGCAGACATGTTCGGTCAGGCCGTCGGTGTACTTCGCATCGAAGTCGTACCAGCCATTTTTGGGCTTGAGTTCGGTCACGCCAAGGGCACGGTTGCCAAGGACCGCCGTGGTCAGCTCGCGGCCCCGGATATAGGGTTCGGCGAGCAGTTCCTCGAACTCGGCCCATGGCCCCGCCGCGTCACGTGCGATCGGGCTGCCATGGTTGCTAGTGTCGGTGACAATCGCGACGCCGACCGACGAGCCTTCATTGACCGGCTTGAGCACATAGGGGCGCGGCAGCGGGTCGGCAGCGAACAGGTCTTCCGACTTGACGATGCGGCCACCGGGCATGGGGATGCCGTGCGGGACCAGCGCCTGCTTGGTCAGCACCTTGTCGATCGCGATGACCGAGGTGGCGAGGCCCGAATGGGTATAGGGCACGCCCATCAGGTCGAGCATCCCCTGCACCGTACCGTCCTCGCCGGGCGAGCCGTGCAGCGCGTTGAAGACGAGATCGGGCTTGGCCTCGGTGAGTTTGGCCGCGAGGTCGCGGTCCATGTCGATCCGGGTGACGCGGTGGCCGTTCCGCTCCAACGCATCGGCGACGCCCGCGCCCGACATCAGCGACACCGGCCGCTCCGCCGACCAGCCGCCCATCAGTACGACGATATGCATCACGCGATCCTTGTTGTTTGCGTGGAGTCTTCTTCAATCCCCCCCCTTGTTGGGGGGGGGGGGGCGACCCCGCGCGGCGGGGGGGGGCCCCACGCCCCTCGCCCCTCCACCACCGCTTCGCGGCGGTCCCCCTCCCCATCGGAGATGGGGAGGACTGGGCGGGCGACCTTCACTTCGCCACTCCCACCCGCTGAATTTCCCATTCGAGGCAAACGCCCGACTGCGCCTTGACCTTCGTCCGGACTTCCTCGCCCAGCGCCTCGATCTCCGCCGCCGTGGCGTTGCCGAGGTTGAGCAGGAAATTGCAATGCTTTTCCGACACCTGCGCGTCGCCCAGCGTCAGCCCGCGACAGCCCGCCGCATCGACCAGCGCCCAGGCCTTGTGCCCGTCCGGGTTCTTGAAGGTCGAACCGCCGGTCTTGGAGCGCAGCGGCTGCGACGCCTCGCGCGCGGCGGCGATGCGGTCCATCTCCGCCTGGATGTCGGCAGGTTCGGCGGCGTGGCCTTGGAAGGTCGCCTCGACCACCACCGTCCCGTCGGTCAGGTTGGAGTGGCGATAGGTATAGTCGAGGTCCGCCACGCCCAGCGTCTCGACCGTGCCGTCGCGGCGGACGATGGTGGCGGAGACCAGCACATCGGCGACCTCGCGCCCATAAGCCCCGCCATTCATCCGCACGAAGCCACCGACCGTGCCGGGGATCGAGCGCAGGAACTCGAGCCCGCCGATCCCGGCATCGCGCGCATTGGACGAAACCAGGATGCCCGAGGTGCCGCCGCCGCAGGTGATGCGGTGCCCCTCGCCTGCCCGCGCATAGCTGAATGGCTTGCCAAGCCGGATCACGACCCCCGGCACGCCGCCGTCACGCACGATCAGGTTCGAGCCGAGACCCAGCGCCATGACCGGCACATCGCCCTCAAGCGCCTTCAGGAATGCCGACAGATCGTCGACATCCTTCGGCTCCAGCAGATATTCGGCCGGTCCGCCCGCCTTGAACCACACGAGCGGCGCCAGCGGCGCAGCCGGGGTCAATCGGCCAGCGGTGTCGGGCAGGGTCATCGGCGCGCCTCGATGGCGCTCGCCAGACCCGCCGCCCATTTGGTGATGTCGCCCGCGCCCAGGCAGACGATCATATCGTCCGCGCGAATCGAGCCCGCCAGTTCCTCGGCCAGCGCATCGGCGTCGGCGACCGTCGCGGTCGAGCGATGCCCGCGCCGCTTCAGTCCCTCGACCAGCGCGGAGGCATCGACGCCTTCGATGGGCTGCTCCCCCGCTGCATAGACCGGCGTGACCAGCACGCGGTCGGCGTCGTTGAAGGCGGTCTGGAACTCCTCCATCAAATTGCCGAGCCGGGTGAAGCGATGTGGCTGTACCACCGCGATCACGCGACCGCGCGCGCCCTCACGGGCGGCGGCCAGCACCGCGCGGATCTCGACCGGATGGTGGCCGTAATCGTCGATGACGGTCGCGGTGCCACCATCGACCGCGATCTCGCCGACCTTGGTGAAGCGCCGCTTCACGCCACCGAACTGGCTGAAGCCCTGCTGGATGGTCGCATCGTCGATGCCCAGCTCCAGCGCCACGCCGATCGCGGCCAGCGCGTTCTGGACGTTATGGCGGCCGGGCATGGGCAGTTCGATCCCCTCGATCGAGCGGCTGGAGCCGTCGCGGTGGCGGATGATCGCCTCGAACCGGTTGCCGCCGGGGATCGGCGTGACGTTGACGCCGCGCACATCGGCCTGTGCCGAGAAGCCATAGGTCACGACGCGCCGGTCGCGGACGCGCGGCAGGATGTTCTGCACCTCCGGGTGGTCGAGGCAGAGCAGCGCCGCGCCATAGAAGGGCACATTCTCGACGAACTCGACGAATGCGTCCTTCACCCGGTCGAACGAGCCGTAGTGATCCAGATGTTCGGGATCGATGTTGGTCACGACCGCGATCGTGCCGTCCAGGCGCAGGAAGCTGCCGTCGCTCTCATCCGCCTCCACGACCATCCAGTCGCTGGCGCCCAGACGCGCATTCGAGCCATAGCTGTTGATGATGCCGCCATTGATGACGGTCGGGTCGACGCCGCCTGCATCCAGCAACGCGGCGACCATGGAGGTGGTCGTGGTCTTGCCATGCGTGCCCGCCACCGCGACGGTGGACTTCAGCCGCATCAGCTCGGCCAACATCTCCGCCCGGCGCACCACGGGAATGCGGCGTTCGAGCGCGGCTTCGACTTCGGGGTTGGAGCGGGTGATCGCGGTCGAGGTGACGACCACCGCCGCATCGCCCAGATTGTCGGCGCCGTGCCCGATGGCGACCGGAATCCCCTTGTCGCGCAGGCCCTGGACCACATAGCCCTCGGCCACGTCGGAGCCCTGCACGCGGTAGCCGAGATTCTTCATCACCTCGGCAATGCCCGACATGCCGATGCCGCCGATCCCGACAAAGTGGATCGTGCCGATATCCGTCGCGACGCCCTTCATGCGCCTGCTCCCGCCAAATTCCTGTTCCTTTGCGATTTGCCCACCGGCAGCACCATACGCGGCGCATCCAGGCTTTCGACCAGATCGGCGAGATCGCTCGCCGCCTCGGGCCGTCCGCAGGCGCGCGCACGGCCCGCCGCATTCTCCAGCGCCGCCGGGTCGAGGCCCAGCTTCTGCATCTGCTTGGCGAGTTCGACCGGCGTGAAGTCCTTTTGCGGGATGGTCCGCGCGCCGCCCGCCTTCGTCATCTCGCGCGCGTTCACCGTCTGGTGATCGTCGGTCGCGGAAGGCAGCGGCACCAGGATCGCCGGGCGACCCGCGACCGTCAGCTCGGCCAGCGTCGAGGCCCCGGCGCGCGCGATCACGAGATGCGCCCAGGCCAGCTGCTCGGGCAGGTCGGGCAGATAGGTGGCGAGTTCGGCCGGAATCTCATGCTCGGCATATTTGGCGCGCACCGCGTCGATATCCTCGATCCGCGCCTGATGCGTCACCTGCAACCGCCGCCGGAAGGTGACGGGCAGCATGGCGAGGCCGTCGGGCACGACTTGGCTGAGGATGCTCGCCCCCTGGCTGCCGCCGGTGACGAGGACGCGGAAGATGCCGTCTTCCTCCAGCAGCGGATAGGGCCGCGCCCGCAGCGCCAACACCTGGTCGCGCACCGGATTGCCGATCAGCCGGGTCTTGTCGGCATGCTTGGCGCTCAGCCGTTGCGTATCCTCATAGGACAAAGCAATCGCGTCGACTTTCCCTGCGACCAGCCGGTTGACCCGGCCCAGCACGGCATTCTGCTCATGGATCGCGGTCGGGATGCCTTCCGCGAACGCCGCCAACAGGGCTGGCATCGCCGGATAGCCGCCGAAGCCGATCACCGCCGCCGGGCGGAACGTCTTGTAGAGTTCGCGCGCCATCGCCCGGCCGCGCCACATCTCGCGCAGCGCCTTGGCCCAGCCGACCGGCCCGCCCGCAAAGCGCCCGGCGGGAAGGACATGCGTCTGGATATCCTCGAACAGTCCCGGAAAGCGCACGCCGCGCGCGTCCGACACCAGCGCCACGCGGTGGCCGCGCCGGGTCAGTTCGGCCGCAAGGGCCGCGGCGGGAACCATATGGCCGCCGGTACCCCCGGCGGCGAGGACGAAGTGACGGCTCATTGCCCGCTCCACCTGACTACATAGGGGCTGCGCGTCAGGAACGGGTTGCGCCGGGTGAACGCCAGCAACAACCCCATCCCGATCGACAGCGCGATCATCGACGAGCCACCATAGCTGATGAACGGCAGGGTCATCCCCTTCGACGGAGCCAGACCCGTATTCACCGCCATCGAGATCAGCGCCTGCGCGCCGAACTGCACCGCCAGCCCGGAGGCGGCGTAGAGCTTGAACTCATCCTGTTCGTCAAGCAGCTTCACGAACACGCGCACCACGATCGCCAGAAAGACGAGCGCGATGATCGAACAGGCGATCAGCCCGAACTCCTCGCCGATCACCGAAAAGATATAGTCGGTATGCGCCTCCGGCAGGCCGAACTTGGCGGTCCCCCCGCCCGGCCCGGTCCCGGTCCAGCCGCCCGCGGTCAGCGTATTATGCGCGGCGTTGACCTGAAAATGGTCGGCCGCGCCCTCGCCATCGACATCGGGGAAGAGGAAGGCGTTGATGCGGCTGCGCGCGACGCCATAGAACATATAGGCCGTGACCAGCCCGATCGGCGCCAGCGATCCGATCGCCAGCATCACCCGTATCGGCGTGCCCGAGATCATCAGCAGAGCGATCCACACGAGACAGAAGACGATCGTCTGCCCGAAATCAGGTTGCAGCATGAGCAGCCCCGCGACCAGCGCCGTCATGCCCATGGTGATGAGCGTGGCGGGCAGATCCTTCTCCTTGGCCCGTAGCGACAATATCCAGGCCGTCGTCACGATGAACATCGGCTTCAGAAACTCGGAAGGCTGGAACTGCGCGATGCCGAAGCCGACCCAGCGCCGCGCGCCGTTGATCGACACGCCGATAAAGGGCGTCAGCGCCAGGACCCCAATCAGGATCGCCGTGCCCAGCACCGCCATGCGGCGCGCGGTGACGACGGGCAGCATCGAGACGGCGAACAACACGGGCAGCGAGACGCCGACCCACATCACCTGCCGCCAGAAATAATAGAGCGGCGCGAATTTGCGATGCTCGCCCGAATAGCGGATCGCGGTGGCGGGGCTGGCGGCGGCGACGGCGATCAGCCCGATCGCGATCAGGAACAGGGTGAGCAGCAGCAGCACCCGATCGATGTCCCAGAACCAGGTGCCCAGCGGCGAGCGGTCGCCGCGCCCGCCACGGCCCTTCATCGACCCGATTAGGCCGGGGCGCGGGGTCTTGGGCGTGCGTTCGCTCATGCCAGGGCCTCCACCGCTGCGCGGAAAGCGTCGCCACGCGCTTCGTAATCGCGAAACTGGTCAAAGCTGGCGCAGGCGGGGGACAGGAGGACCGTGTCACCGGGCCGCGCCGCCGCCGCCGCATGGGCGACCGCTGCCTCCAGCGTGCCGGATTGCTCGACCACGGGCACCTTGCCCTTCAACAGATCGAAGAACAGCGGCGCGGCCTCGCCGATCGTATAAGCCGCGACGACGTGATCCAGATGCGCGGCGCAGGCGTCGAGGTCGTCACCCTTGCGCTTGCCGCCGACGATCCAGTGGACGCGCGGGAAAGCCGCCAGTGCGGGCGCGGTCGACTCCGGGTTCGTCGCCTTGGAGTCGTTGACGAACGCCACACCGTTCCGGGTCGTGACATGCTGCATCCGGTGCGGCAGGCTCGCGTAGGTGCGTAGGCCCGCTTCGATCACATCCTCGGCAAGGCCCAGCGCACGGGCGACGGCAATCGCCGCCAACGCGTTCTGGGCATTGTGCGGGCCTTGCAGCGCGGGCCAGCGGCTCTGATCGATGGCGCTGGCTGCGATGGTGACGAGATCGTCAGCCCGCCCGGCCAGCCCTTGCGCGATATTGGCCGAGGCTTCGTCGCCCGTGCCCACGACGGCGACATGCCCAGCCGACTGCATCGCGAACAGCCGCGCCTTGGATGCAGCATAGCCCGCGAACCCGTCATAACGGTCGAGATGATCGGGCGTGATGTTGAGCAGCACCGCCACGTCGCAATCCAGGCTCTGTGTCAGGTCGATCTGATAGCTGGACAGCTCCAGCACATAGACCCCGCCCTCGGTCAGAGGCTCCTGCCCCAGGATCGGCAGGCCGATATTGCCGCCCATCAGCGTCGGCACGCCCGCCGTCTTCAGGATATGGTGAACCAGCGCGGTGGTGGTGGACTTGCCGTTGGTGCCGGTGATGCCGACGACCTTGTGCTGCGGCAGGTCCTTGCGGGCTTGGGCGAAGAGTTCGATGTCGCCGATCACCGGCACCCCAGCCGCCCGCGCGGCAGCGGCGAGCGGATGGGTGTTGAGCGGCACCCCCGGCGACACGACCAGCGCGTCGAAGCCCGACAGATCATCGAGCGGCGCGATACTCAGCCGGTCATGCGGGGCAAAGGCCTCGCGCTTCGCCGGATCGCTGTCCCACGCGACGACACGCGCCCCGCCCGCCAGCAGCGCCGAAACGGTCGCGGCGCCGGAGCGTGCGAGCCCCAGCACCGCGTACCGTTTCCCCGCCCAGTCGCGCGAAACGATCATCGCAGCTTCAACGTCGACAGGCCCGCCAGCGCCAGCACGAAGGCGATGATCCAGAAGCGGATCACCACCGTCGGCTCCGACCAGCCGAGCTGTTCGAAATGATGGTGGATCGGCGCCATGCGAAACACCCGCTTGCCGGTCCGTTTGTAGAAGAAGACCTGGATGATGACCGACATCGCCTCGACCACGAACAGGCCGCCGATGATGCCCAGCACGATCTCGTGATGTGCGACCACCGCGATGGTGCCGAGCGCCCCGCCCAGCGCCAAGCTGCCGGTGTCGCCCATGAAGACCGCCGCCGGGGGCGCGTTGAACCACAGGAACGCGAGCCCTGCCCCCACCACCGCGCCGCAGAAGATGGCGAGTTCACCCGCGCCGGGTACGTGCGGGATGCCCAGGTAATCGGCAAACTTCACGTTACCCGCCAGATAGACGATGACCATGAACGCGACGCTGGCGATGATGACCGGCATGGTTGCGAGGCCATCGAGCCCGTCGGTCAGGTTCACCGCATTGCCGAACGCCACGATCGTGAAGGCGGCGAACAGCGGATAGAAATAGCCCAGATCGAGATACATGCGCGACGTGAAGGGCAGATACAGGTGCGGCCCGTTCTGCCCCATGATGATCCACGCCGCGACGCCCGCAATCGCGAACTCGAGCAGCAGCCGCGTCTTGCCCGACACGCCCGCCGTCGAGGCCTTCCGCACCTTGTCGTAATCGTCGAGGAACCCGATCGCGCCGAAGCCGAGCGTCACGAACAGGCACGCCCAGACGAACGGATTGAACACGTTCATCCAGATCAGGATGGACAGCGTCATGCTGGTCAGGATCATCAGCCCACCCATGGTCGGCGTGCCGCGCTTGGCGAGGTGGGTCTGCGGCCCGTCGGCACGGATCGGCTGCCCCTTGCCCTGGCGGACGCGCAGCCAGCCGATGAAGCGCGGCCCGATAATCAGGCCGATGAACAAGGCGGTCGCCACCGTCGCGCCGGTGCGGAACGACTGGTAACGGATGAGATTGAGAAGCCCCGGAAAACCGAGATGCTCCGCGATCCAGTACAGCATTAACTCACGCCCCGCCCGTTGGGATGTCGCCGCGCAGGGCCGCCACGACACGCGACAGCCCGACCCCGTTCGACCCCTTGATCAGCACCACGTCATCGGGTGCGATGATAGCGGCCAGCGCCTCGCGCGCGGCCTTCGCATCCGCCACATGAACGAAATCGACCCGCCCCTCAAGCGCGGCGGCCAGCGGCGCCATCGATTCGCCGACCAACAGCGCCCGTTCGACGCGCGCGGCGAGGATCGGCTCAGCCAGCCCAGCGTGATAGTCGGCGGAGTCTTCGCCCAGCTCGCGCATCTCACCCAGCACTGCGACATGGCGGCCCGGTTCCTCGGCCAGCACGGCCAGCGTCGCGCGCATCGAGGCGGGATTGGCGTTGTAGCTTTCGTCGATGACCAGCGCGCCATTGGCGGCCCGGAATCGCGCGCCACGCCCGGCCAGGCCACCCAGTTCGGCCAGCGCCAGCCCCGCCAGCCCCAGATCGCCACCCGCCGCATCGACGGCGGCGAGCACCGCCAGTGCGTTGGACACCCAATGCCGCCCCGGCTGCGACAGGGTGAAGTTCAGTTCCTTGTCGCCCAGCTTGGCAGTGACGAAGCTGCCGCCGGTCGCCCCGCGCATCGCCTCGACCGCGCGAACATCGGCGGCCGCATCGAAGCCGAAGGTCACAATTCGGTCGGCATAGGGCTTGGCGGCGGCGATCAGGCGATCGCGGTGCGGGCTGTCATAGGGAATGATCGCCGTGCCGCCGGGCTGAAGCCCCCGGAAAATCTCGCCCTTGGCATCGGCGATGGCGGATTCGTCCGCGAAGAATTCGGTGTGCGCAGGCGCGATGGCGGTGACGATCGCGATATGCGGGCGCACCATCGCGGTCAGCGCGGACAGTTCGCCCGCATGGTTCATGCCCATCTCGAACACGCCCGCGTGGCAATCGCGGGGCATCCGCGCAAGGCTCAGCGGCACGCCGGTATGGTTGTTGTAGCTCTTGACCGAGCGGTGCACCGCTCCTCGCCAGCCACGTTCGAGCGCGGCATAGAGTGCTTCCTTTGCGCTGGTCTTGCCGACTGATCCGGTGACGCCGATGATGGTTGCCTCCGTCCGGGCACGGCTGGCGCGGGCGAGGTCTTCCAGCGCATGGAAGCTGTCAGCGACACGAACATGCGGGTGGTCGGTCGGGTTGCTAACCAGAGCTCCCGCCGCCCCTTGGGCGAACGCCTGGTCGAGAAAGCGATGGCCATCGGTCGCCTCGCCCAGCATCGCGACGAACAGGTCGCCGGGACCAACCTCGCGGCTATCGAACGCGACACCCGAAACGGCGAAGTCGGCGGACGCGGTGCCGCCGGTCGCAGCGGCAATGTCCTGCGCGGTCCAGAGGGTCATTTGCGCTCCTCGCCCGTCTTGGCGCCATAGTGCAGCGACAGCTTAGGGCGCACCCGTACGGGCACCTCCGCCTGCGCGGCATCGGTCTTTTCCGTCGGAGGCGTCTTGGTCGGGGCTTGCGCGGTCATGCCGCACATTCCCGCGCGACGGTCACGTCGTCGAACGGCAGGACGAGGTCGCCGACGATCTGGCCCTGTTCATGCCCCTTGCCCGCGATCAGTACGATATCCTGCTCGCCCGCTTCGGCGATGGCGGCAGCGATGGCCGCACGGCGGTCGCCGATCTCGATCGCGCCGGTCGCCCCCCGCATCACCTGCGCGCGGATCGCGGCGGGGTCTTCGGTGCGGGGATTGTCGTCGGTGACGATCACCCGGTCGGCGTGCATCGAGGCCACCTGCCCCATGACTTCGCGCTTGCCCGGATCGCGGTCGCCGCCCGCGCCCAGCACGACGATCAGCCGCCCGCCCGCATGGGGCTTGAGCGCGGCGATCGCCGCCTCGATCGCGTCGGGGGTATGGGCATAGTCGACATAGACCGGCGCACCGCTCTTTGCGATGGCGGCACGCTCCAGCCGTCCGCGCACCGGCTGCAAGCGGCCCAGATTGGCGATCGTCGTGGCAATGTCGCCACCCGTCGCCAGCACCAGGCCCGCCGCGACCAGCGCATTGGCGGCCTGATAGGCACCGATCAACGGCAGCTGGACCTTGTGCACCTGCCCATGCTCGTCCTCGATCACCAGCCCCTGCCCCAGCAGGGTCGGATGCCGCTCGACCAGCTTCAGCGTCGATCCGCGCTCGCCGACCGTCACCAGCTTGTCGCCGCGCGCGCGGGCCAGATCGATCACCCGGCCGCTCTGCACGTCATCGGCCCAGACGACCGCCGTACCGCCCGGCGACAGGACTTCGGAGAAAAGCCGCATCTTCGCCGCGAGATAGGCGCCCATGTCGCCGTGATAATCGAGGTGATCGCGCGACAAATTGGTGAAGGCCGCCGCCGACACCGCCAGCCCCTCAGTGCGGTACTGGGTCAGGCCGTGGCTCGACGCCTCGAACGCCAGATGGGTCACGCCTTCGCGCGCCAATCCGGCGACGTTCGACAGGAAGGTGACGACATCCGGCGTGGTCAGCCCGGTATAGGTTCGCTCGTCGGCGGTGGTGACGCCCAGCGTGCCGATCGAGGCGGCGTGATGCCCCGCCATGCGCCAGAGCTGGCGCGTCATCTCGACCGTGGAGGTCTTGCCGTTGGTCCCCGTCACCGCCACCGCCATCGCCGGGAATGGCGCGAAGAACGCCGCCGCCAGCCGGGCGAAGGTCGCACGCGGTTCGTCGGAGGCGATATGGACCGCGCCCTCGACCGTCACGTCCGGCCGCGCGACCACCGCCACCGCGCCGCTGCGCACGGCATCGGCGATGAAATCCTCGCCATTGACCCGCGCGCCCTGGAATGCGCCGAAAATGGTGCCGGGCGCGACCTTGCGATGGTCGATCGCGAAACCGGAAACGAGGGCGTCGCCGCCCTCGCCCGTGATGCTCTGGTCCAGTTGATGCAACTTCATGCCGTGCCCCTCATCGCCCGTCCACCGGCGGTGCCTTGGGGTCCTGCCACAGGGTGGGCAGGATGTCCGACTCGTCGATATCCTTGGTCGCATCCGGCACGACGCCCAGCATCGCGCCGACCCGCGTGATCGTCCGCCCGACCACGGGCGCGGCGTTCCAGGCTGCGGTCTTCCACCCTCCGGTCTCCTTCGTACCCTTTGGCGAGTCGAGCATCGCCAGCACCACATAGCGCGGCGCATCCATCGGGAACGCCGCTGCAAAGGTAGCCACGTTGCGCGACCGATCATAGCCGCCCGCGACCGCCGCCTCGGCGGTGCCCGTCTTGCCGCCGACGCGGTAGCCGGGCGCATCGCCCTTGCGCCCCGTGCCGCGCATCACGATCAGACGCAACATCTGCCGCATCTTGTAGCTGGTCGCCTCGCTGATCACCCGCCGTCCGGCCGCCGCATGGCCCGGCGCGACCTTCAACAGGGTCGCAGGCCGCCAGATGCCGCCATTGACCAAAGCCGCATAGGCCGATGCCAGGTGCAGCGGCGTAACCGCGATGCCGTGCCCGTATGCGGTCGTCATCGTCGTCGTGCGCGCCCAATAGGTCGGCAGCAGCGGACGCCCCTTTTCGCGCAGCTCGATATCGGGCTTGGTGTCGAAACCCAGCTTCTTGAACATGGTCTGCATCCGCTGCGGCCCGATCTCGTCGGCGATCCGCGCGGTGGCGATATTGGACGAATAGATCAGCGTCTCGGCCATGTTCAGCCAGCGCTTCGGATCGCCCTGTTCGTCATGGATGGTATAGCCGCCGACCTTCAGCGGATGGGTCGCATCGAAACGCCGCGCCATCGAGGTGACGACGCCATTCTCCATCGCGGTCGCCATGGTGATCGGCTTGAAGGTCGACCCCAACTCGAACACGCTCTGCGTGGTGATGTTGCGCAACTCGTCGGAGCCCGCCATCCCGACCCGGTTGGGGTTGAAGGTGGGCAGCGAGACCATCGCGATGACCTCACCCGTATGCACGTCCAGGATGATGCCGCCGCCGCCACGCGCCGCGAAGGTGTTCATCGCCCGGCCGAGTTCGCTTTCCAGCGCGGCCTGGGCACGGGTGTCGATCGACAGCGCGACGGGCTTGCCCGCCTGGGCCGGGTCGAGCAGCCGGTGGTCGAGCACGCGCTCCATGCCGCTCATGCCGTGCCCGTCGGTCGACAGGAAGCCCAGCGCATGGGCGGCGAGCGTCGATTGCGGGTACAGGCGCTGCGTCTCGCGGTCGAAGACCAGGCCCGGCTCGCCGATGGCATTGACCTGCTCGACCAGCGTCGGGCTGGCGCGGCGTTGCAGATAGACGAAATTCGCCTTGCGGGTCAGCTGGTTGTAGAACCAGGCCTGATCGCCGCGATCGGGCATCAGCGCGGCGAGGCGCGCGGCGATCTCCATCGGATCGCCGATCAGTTTCTTGGGGTGGACCGCGATCGTCCAGCTGTCGATCGTGCGGGCAAGCGGCGCCCCGTTACGGTCGACGATATCACCGCGCGCCGCCAGCGTGGCGGTTCGCGCCGCCGCATCGGCGGGTCCGGCGAACACCGCTAGCAGCATCAGCCGCCCGATCACGACGAGCACCGCCGCGCCGAACAGCATCATCAGCATCATCAGACGCATATGCGTCGTCGCGACCAGCGCGTGGCGCTGGCCGGCGGTACGCTGCGTTCCGGCGGGACGCGCGACCAGAACGCTCAACGCCGCCGCCGCGATTCGGTCTTGGCGCCCTTCAGAATGTCACCCAGCGTCGTGTCGGACAGCAGCTGGCGGTCGAGCATCGCCACCGCCTCCGGCCGGACCTTCGCCACGGCAGCGGCGGTGCGGACGGTGGCGATCGGGGCGGTCTTGGCCTTTTTGGAGCTGACGACCCGCTCGGACACGGCCTGGACGATCTGGGGCTTGGGCAGCGCGACCTTGGCGAGGCGAACGACGGGGGCGGGCGCGTTGGGCTTGGCGGCGGGGGCAGAAACGGCAGCGACAGCCGTGGCATCCAGCGGGGCGACCGGAGCGGGCTGCGAGGGCACGAGCAGGGCGGCGGTCTGGACCGCGCCATTGGCGGGCCCACGCGTCACATCGAGCGAGGCGAGCTGCGCCTCGTCACCGACGAACTGCCCCGCCACCGGCGCGGTCAGTGCCAGCGTGTCGCCATTCCACTTTTCCAACTGGACCAGATTGGCGCGGGTGTCGAACTCGGTCTCCAGCGCGCGGATGTCACGCTGGGCGGCGGCGATGCGGGCGTTGACGTCGTCGAGCTTCTTGCGCTCGGCCGCCACCTGCAACGAGACGAGGTAAAAGCCCAGGACGACTGCGACGCAGCTCCCGAACCACCCTATCCCCTTCAACCGATACGCCGCCGTCATATGCCCAACTCCTGACTCAACTCGCCCCCCGGCAAATTACCCAAACCCGCCGACCAGGCGGGTGCATCTGTCCGCGTCGCAAAGCGCAGCGTCGCAGAGCGCGCGCGCGGATTGCGGGCCAGTTCCGCCTCACCCGCGCGCACCGCCTTGCCGACCTGGGCAAAGCTCGGGGCCCGCGCCGCCGCCTGTTCGGGCAGATGGCGCGATCCGCCCGGCATCTGCCCGGCGCGCTCGCGGAAGAAGCGCTTGACCATGCGATCTTCCAGACTGTGGAACGTGACTACCACCAGGCGACCACCCGGCTTCAACGCACGCTCGGCCGCCGCCAGCCCGTCGGCCAGCTCGTCCAGTTCGCGGTTCACATGGATGCGGATCGCCTGGAAGGTCCGGGTCGCCGGGTCCTTCTTGTCATGCGGGCGATAGCCGAGCGCGCGGCGCACCACGGCGGCCAGTTCGCCGGTGCGGGTCAGCGGGCGCGCTGCGACGATCGCCTGGGCGACACGGCGCGAACGCGGCTCCTCGCCATAATGATAGAGGACGTCGGCGATCGCGGCTTCGTCGGCGGTGTTGAGGAAATCGGCCGCCGACTCGCCCGCCTGCGCCATGCGCATGTCGAGCGGGCCATCGCCCTGGAACGAGAAGCCACGCGCCGCCTGGTCGAGCTGCATCGAGGACACGCCGATATCGAGGACCACACCGTCAACGCGCGCCTCCAGCGCCTGATCCAGCCCGGAAAACTCCCGGTGGATCAGGGTCAGACCCGGCTCGGCGGCGACCAGCGCCTGACCATTCGCGATCGCATCGGGATCGCGGTCGAAGGCGATGACCTTCGCCCCCCGCGCGAGCATCGCACGGGTATAGCCGCCCGCGCCGAACGTGCCGTCGACATGCGTCTCGCCGGGGGCGATGGCGAGCGCGTCGAGGACTTCGTCGAGCAGGACGGGGATGTGGGGCGCGTCGTTCACAGGACGATCCCCTTTTCCTGGCAATGGAAGCGCGCCGCGGAGATCATCTTGGGCGGCAGGCCCGGCGTCTCGACCAGCGTCTTGGGGTCCCAGATTTCGATATAGTCGAACGTACCCCAGAAAAAGGCATGGCCGGTGATCCCGGCATGGAAGCGGGGAAAGCCCGGCATGATGAAGCGACCCGACCCGTCAAAGGGCACCGCCTCGCCATTCGCCAGGTCGCGCTTGATATTGTAATCGATCCGGCCATCGGGGCCACGCGACATCTCGGTCCGCGCGTCCAGTTCCTTCTTCAGCACGGCAACATAACCCGGATCATAGGCGATCAGACAGCGCTCGGTTTCATGGACCGCAATGATGATGGTCCCGCCATCCTTTCCGTCGGGGCGCGGCGCATTTTGAGCCAGCGTGGAGCGGAGTGCATTGGGGATGGCGACGCGGCCCTTGTCGTCGACAAGGCCAATGCCACTTCCCTGATACAAACCCCTTTCGGACACGCCAACCTCGCACATGGCGCGCACGGCCTCACCGTTTCGAAAAACGGCCCTCGCCGAATCCCGACCATTTCTGGATCACAGTGAGCCTGCCCCTCTGTTGGAACGGGTTTACCTATAGCAGAACCGGGAGGCAACGGGATTTTTGGGGATGAACGGGGAAATCATGGCCAAAACCGGTGATATGCGACGAATGGCTAGGCGGGGCGCGGGATCGCACGCATCCCGAGGGCGGCCGAAAAGCCCGGAAATCCGCGCTTGTGGCCCGGTTTCCCCGGATTTCCCCGGCAGTATCGAACGACAAAAGCGATCACCTTATGCTTAACTTTTATTAAGCAAAAAGGCCGGTCCGGCCATGAGTCGCCGCTCCGCCGGAGCGAATCCCAGCGGCATGTGAGCAGGCAAGATGACGGATGCGCCCCGCCCTTGAACGCAGTCGGAGGCGTTACTGGACGGGCTCGGCGGGGGCCTGGGTGTTGACGGGAGCGGGCGCGACGCCGAGTTCGGCCAGGGGCTCGCTGCTTGTCGGGGCGGTGCTGTTCGTCACGCCTGCGTCGGCAACCATGTTGCTCTGCGCCGCACCGGTCGAGACCGCCGGTGGCTCGTCACGGTTGAGGGAGCCCAGGATCGTGCTGGCGATCGCGATGAGCAGGATGACGGCGGCCAGGCCGATCATGCCGACTTTCACGCGCTGCATGATATGATGATGGTCGGGTGACTTCATGGAATTCGGTTATACTATCTCTTACGCCGCATTCTGTCGACCTCCGGCGCGAAAGGGTGGCGGCTATAGTCCCTTTTCCGCCCGCCACGCCGGATTATGGAGCGTGGAGAGGTAGCGAAACCCGGTATCGCACAAAATGGTTGCGATGCGCTTATCGGGACCCAGCGCCCGCGCCAGCGCCACCGCGCCCGCGACGTTGATGCCCGAGGACAGGCCCAGGCACAGCCCTTCTTCGCTGAGCAGCCGCTGCACCCAATACCATCCCTCGGCATCGGAAATCCGGAACTGGGTATCGACCGGCGCGCCTTCCAGATTGGCGGTGATCCGCCCCTGCCCGATCCCCTCGGCGACCGAAGAGCCGTCGGACTTCAACTCGCCATGTGCGTAATAGTCGTAGAGCGCCGCGCCATGCGGATCGCTGAGCGCGATCACCACCGATTCGTCATGCGCCTTCAACCCCAGCCCGACGCCCGCAAAGGTGCCGCCGGTCCCCGCCGCACAGGTGAAGCCGTCGATCCGCCCCTCCATCTGGTTCCAGATTTCCTCGGCGGTGCCGACAATATGTGCGCGCCGATTGGCGATATTGTCGAACTGATTGGCCCAGACCGCATTGTCCGTCTCCTCGGCGATCCGGCGCGAGGTGTGGACGAAATGGCAGGGGCTGGAATAGGGCGCGGCGGGCACCAGCACCAGTTCGGCCCCCAGCGCGCGCAGCGTGTCCATCTTCTCGCGGCTCTGCGTCTCGGGCATCACGATGATCGTGCGATAGCCCTTGGCATTGGCGACCAGCGCCAGGCCGATACCGGTATTGCCCGCCGTCCCCTCGACGATCGTACCACCGGGGCGCAACAGCCCCCGCGCCTCGGCATCCTCGACGATGAACAGCGCGGCGCGGTCCTTCACGCTGGCGCCCGGATTGGCGAATTCGCACTTGCCGAAGATATCGCATCCCGTGGCCTCGCTCGGCCCCTTCAGACGGACGAGCGGGGTATTGCCAATCAGGGCCAGCGTGTCGGAGGTCACATGCATGGCGCCTAGATGGCCCCTGCCCCGCTTTCCGGCAAGCAAAGCCTTGCTTGGCCCCTATCAAGGATAAGGAGGGGCCTGTTCGGACACAGGAATTGTTGGACAATGGGACCCTGACGCGAAGGTCATGCTTGACGCCGGGTTGCTGCATTTGCGAAGCACCGCCCCGCTATGAAAAGCCTCCTCCCCGTTTTCGTCGCCGCACCGCTGCTCGCCCTGGCAGCGTGCAATTCCAAGCCCAGCCAGCCCGAGGTCGTCGATACCAATCCCGACCCCATGGCCAACATCCTCGCCAACCGCGCGCCGGTCGAACTGCCGCCTGCGATCAAGGCGGACAAGAGCTTCCGCTGCAAGGACAACAGCCTCGTCTTCGTCACCTTCTTCCAGGGCGACAAGCAGGCCAATGTCCGCCTGAAGCAGGGCGAGGCTCCCGTGATCCTCAAGGCCCCGGCAGCCGGTGAGCCGCTGACCGCCGAGGGCGGTTGGAAGATGACCGGCGACGAAAAGGCGATCACCCTGACCACCCCGAAAAAGGCGGCGCAGGTCTGCCACATCTGATCCCATCATCCTTGGCGTCGATTAACCGACGATAAGGACTTGATCGAATACCGGCCGGCGGGGATATCTCCGTCGGCCTTTTTCTTGGGCCTAAACCGGGAGGTCGGACGAACAGCCGTGGCCGCGATCGCGATCTACAGCCTCAAGGGAGGTGTCGGAAAGACCAGCATGGCGGTCAATCTGGCGTGGTGCGCATCGGCCCTGTGTGCACGCCGGACCCTGTTATGGGACCTCGATCCCCAGGCCGCCTCGACCTGGCTGTTGGGCGGCGCGGCGCATGGCGACCGGGCGCAGGCGGTCTTTTCCCGCGACATCCCCGTCGACCGGCTGGTGCGCTGCACCGACTTCCCCCGCCTGTCGCTGCTGGGTGCGGACGATTCGCTGCGCGGGCTCGACCTGCTGTTCCACACGATCGAGAAGAAGAAGCGGCTGGGCAAGCTGATCGAGGGGCTGGACGATTATGACAGCGTCATCCTCGATTGCCCGCCCGGCCTGACCGAGACGACCGAGCAGGTGCTGCGGGCGGCCGACCTGATCGTCGTGCCGGTCGTGCCCTCGGCGCTCGCCACCCGGGCGCTGGCGGTGGTGGACGGCCATGTCCGCGGGCGCGTGCCCCTGTTGCCGGTCCATGTCATGGTCGATCGCCGCCGCCGCCTCCATGCCGAGGCCTTGGCCGCGCATCCCGACTGGCCGGTCGTCCCGATGGCCAGTCTGGTCGAGGCGATGGGCCAGCACCGCGCGCCCGTCGGCGCCTTTGCCCCGCGCAGCGCCGCCGCCCGCGCTTATGCCGATCTGTGGCGGGCGATTGAAGGGCGGCTGGCGGGGGGATGAGCCGCCGCGAGGAACCCGGCGCCGTCGAACGGCTGACCCCGCATCTGGTGCTGGGGGCCTATGCGGTCGGCGTGTTCCCGATGGCCGATACGCGCGACACCGATCATGTCTATTGGGTAGAGCCGCGCAAGCGCGCCGTCCTGCCGCTCGACGGCTTTCACCTGTCGCGCTCGCTGCGCAAGACGGTGGCGAAGGACCGTTTCCGCGTCACCGCCGACACCGCCTTCGAATCGATCATCCGCCTCTGTGCGGAGAGTGTCCCCGACCGACCGGAAACCTGGATCAACTATGCGATCGAACGGGTCTTCATCGACCTGTTCGACATGGGCTTTGCGCATTCGATCGAATGCTGGGACGGCGACGAGCTGGTCGGCGGGCTGTATGGCTTGGCACTGGGCCGTGCCTTTTTCGGCGAGTCGATGGTCAGCCGCCGGACCGATGCGTCGAAGGTGGCGCTGGTCTGGCTGGTCGCGCGCCTGCGGGCCGGAGGCTACAGCCTGCTCGACTGCCAGTTCCAGACCGCGCATCTGGCGACCATGGGCGCGGTCGAGATCGGACGCGACGATTATGTCGCGCTGCTCTCCGACGCATTGGCGGGCGTGGTGGCGCCGGGTGCGTCCGCCGCGGGGCTGTCCGCCTCGGGCGACTTCGGCGCGCTCGACCGTTTGGGGGCGGCACCGGGCAGCGACGCCGGGACCGTATCCGGCCCCGTTTCGGGCCAGGACATCGTGCAGCTCTTGGTCCAGACGTCATAGACCGGGTGGAGCACGACGTTGAGCGCCGGGCGCTCCTTGTACAGCCAGCCTGAAAAGACCCGCTGCCACCGCTGATTCGCGCCGCGCACATCGAGTTGGACAAAGGCCCCGGTCAGCGGCTCCGGCTCCCAGGACGCGGTCTTCTCGCAGGCGCGCAGACGTACCACGACATCGCCGACGCGGATCGCCTGGCCGGGTTTCAGCGTCAGGTCGCGCGAAACGCCGTTGCGCTTGTTGAGCAAGCCGATCACCGCGACGCGCTGCGCCATCGGCGTACCGCCGGTCGGCAGCGCGGCCTGCGCCCCATCGACCGATTCGATGCCCGAGGCCGCACCGGGGCTATCGGGCAGAATCTGGCTGACCGTCGATTCGGTGGCGTCGGCCCCGCCATGATCGGTCAGCGCCTGATAGCCGAACCAGCCGCCGACCCCCAGCAAGGCGACCAGCGCACCGCCAGCCAGCCAGCGCGAAATCTTCACCCCTCAGGCGTCCAGGCTTCGTAATCCCCGGTCGCCGCCTGGCGATGACCACCCTTTTCGAGCGCGCCGGACGGGCGATAGGCCATGGCGGTGCCGGTCATGTTCGGAATAGCAGGCTTCTGCCACGCGCGACGCGGCGGCAGCGAGCGATCGGGCACATCCTCCACCTGATGATGTAGCCAGCTGAACCATTCCGCCGGAACCCGGCTGGCATCGTTCGAGCCCTTGTAGATCACCCAGCGACGCGGGCGACCGGCGGTATCGCGGCCGCCTTCATAATAGACGTTGCCATGCGCGTCCTCGCCCACCTGCGCCTTGCCGCGCAGACCGAACCAGGTGCCGATGGTGGCGCCGTTCCACCAGGTGAAGGGATTGAGGTTGATGCCCATGACGCGCCGTGTAGCCCGGCTATCGCCGCCCTTCAACCGCGTTCGCGTGATTGGGGACAGTTCATGACTTCGCTTGAAGCCCCTCCTCCCGGCAGGGGGGAGGGGTTTGGGGTGGGGGTTCTTCCACGAGCGCCGGTCTCCGTGAGACGGCCTGCCCTCCCCCATCCCCTCCCGCCTGCGGGAGGGGCGTGCATCGGGCAACGTTTCGTGTTGCCGATAAGCGGCTCGCTCGGAGATCAGGCGAACCACTCAAACTAAGCATCACTTCGGCCAGGACACCGAATCGCCCTCGGAGATACCCAGTTCCGCCGAACGCCCGCCGACCAGTTCCAGCACGGCGGCGATCGGTTCGCCTGAGGGGATCTGCGCCTCGCTGAACGGCACGGTGTTTTCGGCGATCCGCGCGATGGTGCCATCGGCGCGGATGAACAGGATGTCGAGCGGTGTGGGCGTGTTCTTCATCCAGAAGCTCGCCACGCGCGGCGCCCCGCCCTCGGGCGGATAGGGCGCGAACAACATGCCGCCATCGGGTTTCAGGTCGGTGCGGTACATCAACCCCTGCGCCTGTTCGGCGCTGGTGCGGGCGGCCTCGACATCGAATCGATGCTTGCCCTGCGCAGTCGTGATCATGACCGGCACCGTCGCAGCCTTCTGCCCGGCCTGTGCCGAGGGGGCGTTCTCCCCGGAGCATCCCGCCAGCCCGGCACCCGCCAGAGCCAGCGCCACCATCATAACCCGAATCATTCGGCTCCTCTCGGCGTCACGACCACCGCCAAGGGGCCCTTCGGCCCCTCAACCACGCGCGCCGCCAGCGGCTGACCGGGTTCGACATCCAGGATACCGCCGCGACGCAGCGTCTCCATATGGACGAAGACATCCGCCCCGTCACGGTCGCGCAGCAGGAAACCATAGCCTTTCAGCCGGTTGAACCATTTGACCGCAACCTCTTCGGGGTCGCCCGCCGCGTCGACCAGCGCCACCGGATCGATCCGGTCGGGCGAACGCGGGCGTTTGGGAAGCTCCGGCACGGCATGGGTCAGGTCGATGGTCAGCACGTCGCGCGCCTGATAGCCGCGCTCGCCGCGCACTCCGAGCAGCTCGACCCGCGCGCCTTCGGGCAGACTGCGCCGCCCATGCGCCTGCAACACGGTGAAGTGCACCAGCACATCCCCGTAGATCGGATCGTCCGCCACCACGAAGCCGAAGCCCCGCGTCACGTCGAACCATTTTACGACCCCCGCCAGCCTTACGGCCGTTTCCGCCGTTTCGCTGTCGATGCCGCCCCCTTCACTTGGCGTTTCTTCCAGCATCATCGCACCCTTGTGCCCAACTGCTAGCATCATTGTTCGCGCTCGCAATGCAATGACGTTCGCTTTTTTGCTGGTCCGGAGTGGGACGACGGCGCAAAAATCGATACCGGCGGCCTATGATCTTGCGCTGGATCAGAAATCTTCCACGTCCGGCATGGCGCCGGGTGCCGCCGACACGATCCGCCGGGACAGGTCCATGGCGTGACCGGCACGCATCATCGCGGCAAACTGCTTCTCGCGGGTCGGCCGATCCACCTCTTCGGTCCCGTAAGGGCCGATTCGCCGCCGCCGGGCAAAGGCCAGCGCAGCCTCGCGCGCCGCCTCGGCCACCTGCCGCGCGATCGCCTCATGATCCTCCGCCCCGACCCGCGCGGCATGCAGCGCCTGGGCGACCCGCCGCGCGCCCAAGCCTCGCCTCGCCAGCGAGGCGGCCTTGGCCTCCGCATAGGCGCGGTCGTCGATATAGCCGAGCGCGACCATCCGCGCCGCCAGCCCGCGCGAATCGGGCGCGCCCTCCCCCGCCCAGCCCCGTTCGCGCAGCTTGCGGGTCAGATAATCGACCAGCTTGCCTTCCGTGGTGGCAAATCGCTCGACATAGCGTAACGCCAGAGTCTCCAGCGTTTTCGGGTCAAGGGGTTTCGGAGGGCGACGATCGGCGGACACGCCTTGTTTGTGCCACACTGACACCGGATTTAGAACGCGGGAAGCCGCCATCCTCGGCGGAAAAGAATCATTCGTCCCCGCGCGACCATTTGGCGGGGGCGCAAAAGCATAAGGAACGAAGGCAAGGCCATGACGATCGAGCACCATCAGGACGACGCGCGCGCCATCATCGCGACGCCGACCGAGGATGCGCTGCCGCGCCGCTTCGCCGACTTCGATACGCTGGGCGACGCGTTGGACTATGCTGCCTCGGGCGCGCGCGGCCTGAACTTCCATGACGCGCGCGGGGTGCTGAACCGCCCCTATCCCTTCGCCGAACTGCGCAAGGACGCGCTGGCCTGCGCCCGCCGCCTGATCGCCAGCGGCGTGCAGCCCGAGGATCGGATCGCGCTGGTCGCCGAGACGGGACCGGAATTCGCCGCCTTGTTCTTCGGCGTGGTCTATGCGGGGGCCTGGCCGGTGCCGCTGCCGCTGCCGACCTCGTTCGGCGGGCGTGACAGCTATATCGAGCAGCTTCGCGTCCAACTCGCCAGCTGCGACCCCAAGATGCTGATCTTCCCGCCCGAACTGGCGCAGATGGCGGGAGCCGCCGCCGAGGCCGCCGGGGTCGAGGGCATCGACTGGGACAGCTTCGCCACGCGCGACGCAGCCGAGGTGGAGCTGCCTCAGGCGAACCCGGACGCGATCGCGTATCTGCAATATTCCAGCGGCTCGACCCGCTTTCCGCATGGCGTGGCGATCACCCACCGTGCGCTGCTCAACAATCTGGCGGCGCACAGCCATGGCATGAAGATCCAGGAGAGCGACCGCTGCATCTCCTGGCTGCCTTGGTATCACGACATGGGTCTGGTCGGCTGCTTCCTGTCGCCGATCGCCAACCAGGTTTCGACCGACTATCTGAAGACCGAGGATTTCGCGCGCCGTCCGCTCGCCTGGCTCGACATGATCAGCCGCAATCCGGGCACCTCGGTCAGCTATTCGCCGACCTTCGGCTATGACATCTGCGCGCGCCGCATCTCGTCGCAGACCAAGGCGTCGGACCGGTTCGACCTGTCGCGCTGGCGGCTGGCGGGCAATGGCGCGGACATGATCCGCCCCGACGTGATGCAGTCCTTCGTCGACGCCTTTGCCGATGCCGGGTTCCAGGCGACCGCCTTCCTGCCCTCCTACGGCCTGGCCGAGGCGACGCTGGCGGTGTCGATCATGCCGCCGGGCGAAGGCATCCGCGTCGAGCTGGTCGAGGAAACCCAGCTGTCGGGCGGCGCCCGCGGCACCGACCGGCCGCAGCGTTTCCGCGCCATCGTCAATTGCGGCAAGCCCGCGCGCGACATGGAAATCCAGATTCGCGAAGAGGACGGCACCCCCCTGCCCGACGGCGCGATCGGCAAGGTCTGGTGCAAGGGCCCATCGGTCATGGTCGGCTATTTCCGCGATCAGGAGGCGACCGACGCCTGTCTGGTCGACGGGTGGCTCGACACCGGCGACATGGGCTATATGTCCAAGGGCTATATCTACATCGTCGGCCGCGCCAAGGACATGATCATCGTCAACGGCCGTAACCACTGGCCGCAGGATATCGAATGGGCGGTCGAGCAGCTGCCGGGCTTCAAGGCGGGCGACATCGCCGCCTTCGCCATCACCACGCCGGGCGGCGAGGAAACCCCCGCCGTGCTGGTCCAGTGCCGCAGCTCGGATGACGAAGAGCGGCTGCGCCTGCGCGACGAAATCCGCGAGCGGGTGCGCGCGGTGACCGGCATGAACTGCGTGATCGAACTGATCCCGCCGCGCACCCTGCCGCGCACCAGCTCGGGCAAGCTGAGCCGCGCCAAGGCCCGCAACCTGTATCTGGCGGGCGAGATCAAGCCGTACGACGTCGCGGCCTGATCTTTCGCATCGGGATTGCGAGAAAGAGGCTCGGTCGAAAGACCGGGCCTTTTTCATGGGGTTAAAAGGTCCGTTCGCGCATCCATAGGCGCTTGATACGTCTGCAATGCTGGCGCATCCTGCCACAATGCAAGGGGAGACGGCCGGTATGAGCTACGCTCGCGCAATGATGATGACCCTGGCCGTCATGACGACCGCCGCCCCGGCCATCGCGCAATCGGCACAGACGGCGGAGAAGCCCAAGGTCAAGAAGACCTGCCGCTCGCTGACGCCGACCGGGTCGTTCCTCCCCACCCGCGTCTGCAACACCGACGAAGAGTGGCGCAGGTTCGACAGTATCGGCCAGCAGGGCGTGGGCGAGTTTCGCCGGGCGCTGAACATGACCAGCACGAACGAGCGCAGCCGCCCCAACTGAGCGACCGACCGGGGCGGAGGCGTTCGCCCCCGCTCAATCCTTCAGCGGATCATGTCCCCAATTCATCAGCGAATAGCGCCAGGGCGAATGCTCGACATCCTTGTCCGGCCCGCCCTGTTTCAGATGCCGGTGCACATAGCCGACGACCTTCTTCATATGCGCATAATCGTCGTCGGTCAGATCGGCCTTTTTGGTCCGCTTGATCGCCACGATCTTGCGCCCCGATTCATGGCCGACGCTCTCGCCCGAGCCGCCCTTCTTCTGGCCGACGTCCTGCGACTCGTCGGTCTCTAGAAACTTCTCCAGTTCGGCGGGGGCCATGTTCACCGCCTCCTGGAAATCGGCGTAAATCTGGTCCTGATCGTCGGCCATGCGCGGCTCCTTTCGGGCGGCTCAACGCCGCGCGCGGGCTTTGGGGTTCAGATCAGCATCGCCTGATAGCTTTGTGGCGGTATCGGCAGGGTCACACGCGCGATCCCGCCGAGGATCAGCACCGCCGCCAGCACCACGCCTGTCGCCCACATGATCCGCCGATCGCCATGCCATGGCTTGGCAAGGATCAGTCCCAGCGCGCACGCGACGATCGGCCAGAGATGGTAGCGAAAATCCGATGCCACGCTGATGACCAGGAAGCTCGCCTCCAGCCCCAGCGCCGAGCCGAACAGCGCCCCCGCCAGTCCGTCGCCGCGCGTCACCGCCAGTCCCCCGGCGGCGAGCACCAGCCAGACGATCGGCCACATGATCGGCACATCGACCCAGGGGCTCGCCATCTTCTGCCAGGCGAGCGCGGTCCGCCCCGGCTGTCCGAGGTGGAGGTCGTTGGGCTCGCTGCCCTGTGGCGGCGCGGCATTGGGCCAGCGCGGCGGCACCCAGAGCCGCCAGGTCGAATTGACATGCGCCAGCCGCTGCGCCGCATAGGCCAGCGGATGATGCAGGATGGCGGGTGCGAGCCGGGCATAGATCTGCCCCGGCGGCGTCGTCTCATAACGCTGGAGCCGGGTGCCGCAGCGGCTGGGCTCGCCCAGCGGGTCCCAGAAGAACGGCTTGACGCAATGCTTGGCGCGGATTTCCGCCACCTCGGCCGGGGACAGGCCCAGCCGGGGATCATAGGGCACCCGCACCGCGATCCCCGCCAGGTCATATAGTGCCTGGGTCCGCGCCACGCCGCTATTCGCCGCACCCAGGACGCGGTGGTTGATGACGGGCGCCACCGCCAGCGTCACCAGGGTCAGCGCCACGGTGATTGCGATCCGGCGCGGCCAGCGTTCCGTCACCAGCAATGCGACGAGCGGCGCGATCGCGAAGATGGCGTTGGCGCGGACCAGCGCGGCATAGGCGAGCAGCAGCCCCGCCCCCACCCAGGCCCCGCGCGGCACCGGCTCGTCGCGCAACCGCCACCAGCCGATGATCCCGACGGCGCCCACCGCCGCGGCGGTCATCTGCGCATCCTTCAGAATCGCGACCTGCCAGCCGAGCCAGGGCGGCACCAATCCGACCGCCAGCACCATCAGCGCGGCGCGGGGTCGCCGGTCGACGATCGCCGCCGCCAGTGCCCCCAGCCCCAGCCACCATCCCGCCAGTTGCAGCGCCAGCATCGGCCCCGCCCCATGATGTCCGAACAGCGACCAGAGCCGCGCCATGATCGGCGGGTGCCAGTCGTCATAGTGGCCGGTCAGCGCCTGGCTATATTGGCCGACACTGTCATATTCGACATAGCCCGGCGCGAAGACGATCAGGCTGAGCCCGAACAGCAACAAGGCCGCGACGATGATGCGCAGACGGTGGGAAAAGGCTCTGGTCATGACGGATGCGACCGATGCGGCCAAAACCGACTGTTTCGCAAGCGGAATGCGGCGTGCCGCTGCCCGCAAGCGTCTTGCGGCGCGTCATCGCCAGGCCGAAAGGTCGCGCGGCGGGCATCATCGGCCCGCGACATGAAGGGCCCAGCATGACGACCGATCGCGCACTCATCATCATCGACATGCAGAGGGAGATGCAGCACCGGATCGACGCGGGACGCCCGCACGTCAACCCGAACGCACCCGCCGCCGTCGCGGCACTCACCGTCGCCTTCCGCGAAGCGGCGCTTCCCGTGATCCATGTCCGTCATGCCGAGGCCGATCCGGCCTCCCCGCTCCATCCGGATGCGGTGGGCTATCCGGCGATGCCCTGTGCCGCCGACCTGCCGGGTGAGCCGGTGTTCGTGAAGACGACCTCGTCCGCCTTTCCCGGCACAGGGCTGGAAGCGTATCTGCGCGAGCGACGGATCACGGACCTGTATGTGGTTGGCGCGGTGGCCGGGTTCTGTGTCAATTCGACCGTGCGCTCGGCCAGCGACCTGGGGTTTGCAGTGACGGTGGTGCGTGATGCGGTGATCGGTTTCGACCTCCCCTCGGCCGGGCTCGACGCACAGACGATCTTCGACGTGACCATGGGGTTGCTGGCAGCGGACTTCGCCACGCTCCGCGACAGCGCCGTGGTAATCGGAACGCTTTCGTCAGACCCCGTTCGTCCATAGCGCCATGCCCATCGCATAGGGACCGACCGGCGCGAGCCGAACGCGGCATAGAGTCGATGCGCATCGCCATCCGCGATCAGGCTGATAAGGCCTCGGCTGGCACGGTGGCGCTGATATGCGCGATCAGCGTACGCATGATCGCCTTGCCCAGCCCGTGCCCCTGATGATCGGGATCGTGTTGGGCAGCCCCGCCCCGACAGCCGTCGCGCGGCGCGGGGTCAGACCACTGATCGCACGAAGTCGCCGCTAGAACGTGATGACGTCGGTTTGATCCAATCCGTCATTGCGAGCGCAGCGAAGCAATCCAGGGCGTCTTGCCCGGACACTGGATTGCTTCGCTGCGCTCGCAATGACGAATCCATCTCATGTCATCCGTCTTTAATCGGAGGCGCTAGGCGTCTCGTGATGCAGGCTATAGCCGTCTGCCAATTCCATTTCGTCTTTCCCCAAACGCGAAAAGGGGGCCCGCCACCGCGAGCCCCCTTCCCTATACCGAAACCGGGAACCCGGATCAGATGTGCAGCGCGCGCCCATAGGCGGCCAGCACCGATTCGTGCATCGATTCCGAAATAGTCGGGTGCGCGAACACCGTTTCGATCAGCTCGGCCTCGGTCGTCTCGAGCTGGCGGGCGACGACATAGCCCTGGATCATTTCGGTCACTTCCGCGCCGACCATGTGCGCGCCCAGCAGTTCGCCGGTCTTGGCGTCGAACACGGTCTTCACGAAGCCTTCCGCCTCGCCCAGCGCGATCGCCTTGCCGTTGCCGATGAAGGGGAACTTGCCGACCTTCACCTGATAACCGGCTTCCTTGGCCTTCGCCTCGGTGAAGCCGACGCTGGCGACCTGCGGACGCGAATAGGTGCAGCCCGGAATGTTGCCCTTGTCCATCGCGTGCGGGTGGACATCCTTGTTGCCCAGCGCCTGGGCGATGGCCTCTGCCGCGATGACGCCCTCATGGCTCGCCTTGTGCGCCAGCCAGGGCGCGCCGGTCACGTCGCCAATCGCCCAGATGCCGTCGACGTTCGTGCGGCCATAGCCGTCGGTCTTGATGTGACCGCGATCGGTTTCGATGCCCAGCTTTTCCAGACCGATATTCTCGGTGTTGGGGACGATGCCGATGGCGACGATCGCGTGGCTGAACTCGGCGGTCTCGACCTTACCGTCCGGGCCCTTCATTGCGGCCTTCACGCCCGATGCCGTGGCTTCCAGCTTTTCCAGCCCGGTCTTGGTCTTGATGGTCATGCCGAACTTGGTCAGCTGCTTGGTCATGAACTCGCTGACTTCGGCGTCCTCGACCGGCATGATCCGGTCGAGCATCTCGACGATGGTCACTTCGGCGCCCATGTCGTTGTAGAAGCTGGCGAACTCCACGCCGATCGCGCCCGAGCCGATGACCAGCAGCTTGGTCGGCATGGCGGGCGGGACCATCGCGTGGCGATAGGTCCAGATGCGCTCGCCATCCGCCTTGGCGAAGGGCAGGTCGCGGGCGCGGGCGCCGGTGGCGACGATGATGTGCTTGGCGGTCAGTTCGGTGGTCTTGTCGCCCTGGACGACCGACAGCTTGCCCTTGCCGGTGATGGTGCCGACGCCCTCATGGACGGCGACCTTGTTCTTCTTCATCAGGCCCTTGACGCCCGCGTTGAGCTGGCCCGCCACCTTGCGGCTGCGATCGACCACCTTCTCCAGGCTGAACGAGGGCTTCTCGACCGACAGGCCGTATTGCGCGGCATGGGTCATGTAATGATAGACCTCGGCCGAGCGCAGCAGCGCCTTGGTCGGGATACAGCCCCAGTTGAGGCAGATGCCGCCCAGCCGCTCGCGCTCGACGATCGCGACTTTCAGGCCGAGCTGGCTCGCGCGGATCGCCGCGACATAGCCGCCGGGACCCGAGCCGAGGACGATAAGGTCGTACGTGTCAGCCACTTTGCTCTTCCTTCTGAACGCGCGCCTTGGCGGTGCGTGGGGTTCGCCCCCGAGAGATTGTTACTTGTCTTGCGCCGGGGCCATCGGCGGAACGATACGCGGCTTGCGATCCTTGTCGGTCGCGACGAACACGAAGCGCGCCTGCGTGACCTTGGTCGCGTCCTCCATATGGCGGGCGCGACGCCAGGCTTCGACCTCGATGGTCATCGACGTGTTGCCGACGCGGACCAGCGTGGCATAGACCGACACCTCGTCACCGACGAGCACGGGGGCGTGGAACTTCATGCCCTCCGCCGCGATCGTGACCGCCCGGCCGCCCGAATGGCGCGACGCCACCGAACCCGCCGCCAAGTCCATCTGGCCCATCAGCCAGCCGCCGAAGATGTCGCCATAGGGATTAGCGTCCGACGGCATGGCGGTGACGCGGATGGTGGGATGCTGATCGGGAAGCGCGCTCATTGTTCGCTATGCCTGCGGGCCATGCGGTCGGCGATGCGCGCGCGGTGGAGCGGGCCGATGCCCATCGCCACCGTCGCGATCGCCGCGCCTATGCCGCACCACCAGATCTCGGTGCGCGCGAGCGGATAGGCCCAGGCGGCGGCCCAGGTCATGACAAGCGCCGCCACCAGCCCCAGGCCGATATAGAACAGCTCGATCCCGACCCGCATGGCCCCCGCTCCTTCGCTGCTTAGGCCAGCATGGCGAGCGGACGCTCGACCAGTTCCTTGAACACCTTCATCAGTTCGGCGCCGTCGGCCCCGTCGATGGCGCGGTGATCGAAGCTGCCGGTCGCCGACATGACGGTCGCCACGCCCAGCTGGTCGTCGACGATGTACGGACGCTTCTCGCCCGCGCCGATCGCCAGGATCATGCCCTGCGGCGGGTTGATGACCGCCTCGAACTGCTTGATGCCAAACATGCCCATGTTCGAGATCGAGGCCGTGCCGCCCTGGAATTCATGCGGCTGCAGCTTGTTGTCGCGGGCGCGGGTGGCCAGATCCTTCATCGTGGTCGAGATGGACGATAGCGAGCGCGTATCGGCCTCCGACACAATCGGGGTGATGAGGCCCGCAGGCGTCGACACCGCGACCGAGATGTCGGCGCGCTTGAAGCTGATGAGCTGGTCTGGCGTGAACATGACGTTGCACTTCGGCACCGCCATCAGCGCGACACCCAGCGCCTTGATGAGCATGTCGTTGACCGACAGCTTCACGCCGCGCGATTCGAGACCGGCGTTCAGCTCGCCACGCAGCTTGAGCAGCGCGTCGAGGCGGATGTCCACCGTCAGGTAGATGTGCGGAACCTGCTGCTTCGATTCGGTCAGGCGACGCGCGATCGTCTTGCGCATGTTCGACAGCTTCGACGCTTCGTGCGGGATATCCGGCACCTGGGCGGGCTTGGGCGCGGCGGCGGGAGCCGATGCGGTTTCCGCCACAGCCGAAGCGGCGGGAGCGGCAGCCTTGGCCTGGCCCGGCTGCGCATTCTCGACATCGGCCTTCACGATGCGACCGTTCGGACCCGAGCCGGTCAGCGCCGACAGCTCGATGCCCTTTTGCGAGGCGATACGGCGCGCCAGCGGGCTGGCGATCGCGCGGCCGCCATTACCACCCTGCTTGCCCGAATCGACGGGCTTGCCGTGATCCTCGGCCTGGGTCAGCGTGCGCTCGACGGGCTTGGCCTCGCTGCCGGTCTTGTTGGGATCGGTCGGGTCGGTCGGCATCGGCTTGGCCGGTGCCGGGGTTTCCGACTTGGTCGGGGCCTGGACCGACGACGCATCCTCGCCCTCTTCGGCCAGGATCGCGATGACGGTGCCGACCTTCACATTGTCGGAACCCTCGGCGACGAGGATCTTGGCGATGACGCCTTCATCCACCGCCTCGAATTCCATGGTGGCCTTGTCGGTTTCAATCTCGGCCATGATATCGCCGGACTTCACCGTGTCCCCTTCCTTCACCAGCCATTTGGCCAGCGTGCCTTCCTCCATGGTCGGCGACAGCGCGGGCATCTTAATCTCGATCGACATGGAGGTCCTCTCGGGGAAAACGAATTCCGTAGCGGCCCGTCTCTTGCGCCCGAATTGCGCTCGGTCAAGCCATGGCCTTGCATGAAATACTATGTAACGGCATCGATGGGACGGAATAAGGGGGCCTTGCGATGCGTATCTATCTGGTCGTGATCGACGATAGTCCGGAATCCCGGATCGCCCTGCGCTTCGCCGCCCGGCGTGCGGTAAAGACCGGCGGCGGCGTGGAAATCCTGACCGTCCTGCCCCCGCAGGAGTTCATCGCGTTCGGCGGCGTACAGGCGACGATCGAGGACGAAGCGCGCCAGCAGGCCGAGGCGCTGCTGGCCAGCGCGGCGGGGACGATCCTGGACGAATCGGGCCTGCGCCCCTCGATCACGGTGCGCGAGGGCGACGGGCCGAAGGTGATCCGCGAGATGATCGCGGCCAATCCCGACATCGCCGCGCTGGTGCTGGGCGCGGCGGCGAGCGGTGCGCCGGGTACGCTGGTCAGCCACTTCTCCGGGACCGATGCGGGTGCGTTGCCGGTGCCGGTGATGATTATTCCGGGGTCGTTGACGCCGGAAGCGATCGATCGATTGAGCTAAAACAAATTCCTCCCCTGCAAGGGGAGGTGGCAGGCCGCCAGGCCTGACGGAGGGGTGTCCCTCTCTCGATAGGGTGACACCCCTCCACCACCGCTTCGCGGCGGTCCCCCTCCCCTTCCAGGGGAGGAATTCTGGAGGATTACTCCGCCGCCTTGGCCATGTCCTCGAACTCGGCCGCCGCCAGGAAGCGCTCGGCGTCCAGTGCGGCCATGCAGCCGGTGCCCGCCGCCGTGACCGCCTGGCGGTACACCTTGTCCGCCACGTCGCCGCAAGCGAAGACGCCGGGCACGCTGGTCCGGGTCGAACCCGTCTCGACCGCGATATAGCCGTCCGAATCCAGCTCGAGATGCCCCCGGAACAGCTCGGTCGCCGGATGGTGGCCGATCGCGACGAAGCCGCCCTCGACATCCAACCGGCTATGCTCGCCCGTCACCGTGTCGAGCAGATCGAGCGCGACGAGGCCCGCATTGCCGCCGCCGTCGACGAACTCGCGGACTTCCTTGTTCCACAACACCTTCACATTGGGATGCGCGAACAGCCGCTCCTGCAGGATGCGCTCGGCGCGCAGCGAATCGCGGCGGTGGATCAGCGTTACGTCGTCCGAATGGTTGGTCAGGTACAGCGCCTCCTCGACCGCGGTGTTGCCGCCGCCGATTACCGCGACCTTCTTGCCGCGATAGAAGAAGCCGTCGCAGGTCGCGCAGGCCGACACGCCCTTGCCCTTCATCGCGTCTTCACTGTCCAGGCCCAGCCACTTGGCCTGCGCACCCGTCGCGATGACTAGCACCTCGCCCTCATACACGTCGCCGCCGTCGCCGATCAGGCGGAACGGGCGGTTGGTCAGATCGACCTGGGTGATCGTGTCCCACATCATCCGCGCACCGACATGCTCGGCCTGTTTCTGCATCTGCTCCATCAGCCAGGGCCCTTGGATGACGTCGGCGAAGCCGGGATAATTCTCGACATCCGTCGTGGTGGTCAGCTGGCCGCCCGGCTGGATGCCCTGCACCACGATCGGCTGCATGCCTGCCCGTGCGCCATAGATGGCGGCGGACAGCCCGGCGGGGCCCGAGCCGAGGATGAGCATACGCGTGGTGTGGGTGGTCATGTCCGAGTCCTGTGAAACGATTTGCCTCCAGATAGGCGCTGCTCGTCCAAAAATGAACTGCTTCTCATGCGGCCAATCGGCGGTTGCTGCGTTGGCATTTCAAGTGGAGATTTGCCCGATGCGCGACGACGACGATGTGAAGATCACCGAATATACTGCCCCCGCCGGCGGTTGGGGTTCGATGAAGGGCATGGCCAAGATCCTGCCCAAAGAGGGTCTGGGGCCGGAGACGCTCGATACGCTGCGTCGTCAGAACAAGCCCGGCGGCGTCATGTGCGTCAGCTGCGCCTGGGGCAAACCGGCCAAGCCGCATATCGCCGAGTTCTGCGAAAACGGGGCTAAGGCGACCGCCTGGGAACTCAGCTCCTTGCGCGTCACGCCCGACTTCTTCGCCAAGCATAGTGTGACGGAGTTGGAGGCCTGGCCCGACCATGATCTGGAGCAGGCGGGCCGCCTGACCCATCCGATGCGGTACGACCGCGCGTCGGACAAATATGTCGCGGTAAGCTGGGACGAGGCGTTCGCCGCGATCGGCGCCAAGCTGAAGACCTGCGATCCGACCAAGGTCGTGCTCTACGCCTCGGGCCGCGCCTCGCTCGAAACCTCGTTCATGTATTCGCTGTTCGCGCGGATGTGGGGGCAGCAGAACCTGCCTGACAGCTCGAATATGTGTCACGAGACGACCTCGGTCGGCCTGAAGTCCGCCATCGGATCGCCCGTCGCGACGATCCAGATGGAGGATTACGACAAGTGCGACGCGATCTTCTCCTTCGGGCAGAATGTCGCGACCAACGCCCCCCGGATGCTCCACAATCTACAAGCCTGCGCCAAGCGCGGGGTGGAGATCGTGACCTTCAATCCCTTGCGCGAGCGCGGCTGGGAGCGATTCGCCTCGCCACAAAATCCGGTGCAGATGCTGACCGGCAGCTCGACCAATATTTCCAGCCAATATCATCAGGTGAAAGCGGGCGGCGACATCGCCGCGCTGACCGGCATCTGCAAGCTGGTGATCGAGGAGGATGACCGCGCCATCGCCAAGGGCACCAAGCGCGTCCTCGACCATCACTTCATCGAACAGCACACGACGCGGTTCGAGGATTTCGCCAATTACTGCCGCAACGCCGCCTGGAGCGACATCATTCGCGACTCCGGCCTGACCCGCGACGCGATCGAACAATCGGCGCGCGTCTATATGAAAGCGGAACGCGTGATCGCGGTGTACGGCATGGGCATCACCCAGCACCGCTACGGCATCGACGCGCTGCACATGATCGTCAACCTGCTGCTGCTGCGCGGCAATATCGGGCGCGAGGGCGCGGGGCCGGGGCCGGTGCGCGGGCATAGCAATGTGCAGGGCCAGCGCACCGTCGGCATCACCGAAAAGACCGAACTCGCCCCCGTCGAACGCCTGAAGGAATTGTTCGAGTTCGAGCCGCCGACCGAAGACGGCTGGGACACGGTCGAGGCCTGCCGCCAGATCATCGCCGGGACCTGCCAGGGCTTCGTCCAGCTCGGCGGCAATTTCCTGCGCGCCACGCCCGAACATGCCAAGATGAAGAAGGCCTGGGCCAAGCTGCCCATCACGGTCCATATCGCGACCAAGCTCAACAAGAGCCATCTGGTGCCCGGCGAGGAAAGCTACATCCTCCCCTGCCTCGGCCGGTTGGAAACCGACATGCAGGCGGGCGGTCGCCAGGCGGTGTCGATGGAGGACTCGTTCAGCCATATCTATGGCTCGGTCGGCAAGGCGACGCCCGCCGCCGACACGCTGCTGTCGGAGCCCGCGATCGTCGCAGGGATCGCCAAGGCGGTGCTGCCGCCTAACCCGAACGTGCCGTGGGACGAATGGGTCGGCGATTACGGACTAGTCCGCAATGCGATCGAGAATGTCTATCCGGACAAGTTCGCCAATTTCAACGAGCGCCTGTTTGAGCCGGGCGGCTTCTGGAAGGGCAATCCCGCCGCGCATCGCCAATGGGAAACCGAAAGCGGCAAGGCCGAGTTCAACGTGCCCCGCGCGATGGACGCGTCGGGCATCACCCCCGCCGAGGGCCGGATGCGGCTCATTACGCTACGCTCGAACGATCAGTTCAACACGACCATCTATGGCTATGACGATCGCTTCCGGGGGATCAGCGGCACGCGGATGGTGGCGATGATGAACAAGGCCGACATTGCCAAACTGGGCCTGACCGACGGCCAGACCATCGCGTTGGAAGGCGATGCCGATGATGGTGAGGAACGCGTGGTCGAGGGGCTCCGCGTGGTCGAGTACAATATCCCCGAAGGCTGTATCGGTGGCTATTATCCCGAGCTCAACTATCTGATCCCGCTCGAACATCATGCGCTGGAAAGCCATGTTCCGGCGGGCAAGTCGGTGCCGGTCAGGGTCCGCGCGCCCTCATGAGCATATTGGGAGCGGTCCTGACCGGAGGGCGATCGTCGCGCTTCGGATCGAACAAGGCGGTTGCGATGCTGGGCGACCGGACATTGGTGGCACATGCCCGTGCCACCATCGCCCCCCATTGCGCACGGGTCGTGCAGGTGGGTGGACCCGAGGGGGTGCCCGACATGCCCGCCCCCGGCCTGGGCCCGCTGGGCGGCATTGCCGGTGCGCTCGATTATGCGGCCGGCAACGGGTTTCGCTGCGTCCTGACCATCGGCTGCGATATGCCGCGCCTGCCGGATGGGCTGATCGAGGCGATCCTGCGGCGCGAGCCCAGCTATTGCCAGGACGCGCCGGTACTGGGGCTCTGGCCTGCCGCACTCGGCGCGCATCTGATGGCGCATCTGTCACTCGGCCACGACCGTTCGGTGCGCGGCTGGGTGCGCGCGATCGGGGCGATCCCTATCGCCTCGCCCGAACCGATCGCCAATGTGAACACCCCCGCCGACCTTGCCGCGCTGTGAGCGCGCAAGACGATCCTGTCCTTCCGCTGACGCTGATCCGCCTGACGTCGGACGGCCAGCACGAGACGATCACGCGCGCGGTCGCGGTCGAATGCCCGGTCGCGATCGAGGTCGACGGCTTCGGCTATGCGGTCATGATGATGACGCCCGAACGGCTGGAGGATTTCGCCACCGGCTTCCTGTTGACCGAGCGGTTGATCGACCGGACCGAGGATATAATCGCGATAGACCCCTTTGCCGCCGAGGTGGGCTGGATCGTCCGCGTGACTCTGGCCGGGCGGCTGCGTGGCCGGATGCAGGACCGGGTGCGCCACCGGACCAGCGACACCAGTTGCGGGCTGTGCGGCCTGTCGGGGCTCGAGCAGATCGCCCGTCCGGTCGCCAACCGCCCGCCCCCGCCCAAGACGCGGACGGAAACGCTGTTCGCCGTGCTGGGCCAGGTTCGCGCGCATCAGCCGCTCAATGCCCAGACCGGCGCGGTCCATGCCGCCATCGCCTGCGACGCGCAGGGTGCGGTGCTGGCGGCGGCGGAAGATGTCGGGCGGCACAATGCACTCGACAAGCTGGTCGGCACGCTGGCGCGGGATAGCGGCTTGGCCCCCGACTTCATCCTGGTGACCTCGCGGATTAGTTACGAGATGGTCGACAAGGCACTGGTGGCCGGGGTCGGCCTGTTGGTCGGGATATCCGCGCCAACCAGCCTGGCGATCGACCATGCCCGCGCCCATGGCCTGACCCTGATCGCGCTGGCCCGGTCCGACGCGATGCTCGTCGCGCACGATCCGCACCACCGCTTCGGCTGATAGGGAGTCAGGCGGTGGCGCGCCGCGCCGCCTCCGACCAGCAGACGCCGGTTCGTTCGGGCGGCGTGTCGATCGGATCGTGCAGGATTCGGTCGCGCCCCGCCCGTTTGGCGCGATAGGCCAGCTGGTCGGCCCGCGCGATCAGCCCGTCCAGCGTCTCGCCCGTGTCATATCGCGAAATCCCCCCGCTGACCGTCAGGGCGGGCAAGCCGCGATCGGCAAAGGGCGCCAGCGCGACGCGGATCGCATCGCTCAACCGGGTAGCGCGATTGTCGGGCGCGGCGGCTATGGTCGCGACATCGGGGATCAGGATCGCGAATTCCTCACCCCCCATGCGCACCGCCAGCATGTCCTTCGTGGTCAGGCTTTGCAGCACCTGGGCAAAGGCGACCAGCACCTTGTCGCCGGTCGCATGGCCATATTGGTCGTTGATCCGCTTGAAATGATCCAGGTCGAGGACGACGGCATGGAGCTCCTCGCCCCGCATGTCCGCCTCGATCAGCATCCGCGGGCCCATCCGGTTCAGCCCGCGACGATTGGTGAGGCCGGTCAGCGGATCGGTCTCCGCATCCATGATCGTCTCCTCCAGCGCCTTCTGGATCACCAGCAGCATCAGGCACAGCCCGGCGGCGACCAGCAGCACGCCGGTCGAAACCTGCGACACCACGGCATAGATGCTGCCCACATAGGATTGGGGCGTCGGCCCCGACCCCAGCGACAGCACCAGGAACGGCTTGATCAGGAAATGCACGCCGATCACACCGAATATCCCGATCAGCATCGCCCGGATCGGCCCGGCCTGTCCGATCTGGCGCGCGGTCAGCATGACCAGGAGCGATGCGATGGCGAAAGGAAGCTGGAACAGGATCTCATAGGGCAAAGTGGCGCGCGGGCCGTTCCATATCGCGAGCCGTAGCGCCATCCCGGCCCCCCATAGCAGAAACGCCAGCCGCGATTGCGGGCAACGTCCGACAAAGGCCTGTATCCCCACCGCCATCACCAGGATGCCGCCCAGAAAGGCCCCATAGCCGACCAGCGAGAACAGCGCGACCTGCCCGGTATAGAGGACCAGCAAATGGCAGATCGGGGCGAAAAAACCCAGGAGATAGCTGACCATGAACCAGGTCGCCGCCCGCTGTCGCGAATAGGATAGCGCGACCACGCCGTAGGTTACGACGAACAGCGCCGCCATGCAGCTATTGGCTATCAAGGCATAGACAGCAGCATTCACGGCGTAGATCCGAAGCCCCCCTGGAAATCGTGACGCAGACCTAATCGAGCAGAGGCGAAGAAGAGGTTAAGGGAATGCAACAACCCGCCGATGCGCGGAGCCCCCTCCCGCCTTCGCCTATCGACCACGATAAAGCAGAAGCGCCCCGAATGCTATGCCGGCGAAGAGGATATTCAAGGGGATATCGGTAAATCGCACCGGATCGGCCGCACCGACTGGCTGGCACGGCGCTGGGGTTGCCCGTGGCCGTCGTGATGATGGGGGGGAATACACCGGGTGGTAGCGAAGGAGGGACTTGAACCCCCGACACGCGGATTATGATTCCGCTGCTCTAACCAGCTGAGCTACTTCGCCATGCTAGGCGTTCCACCCGGTGGAGGCGCGCCTATAGACAGGCTGTTTTCGGGCGTCAAGCGAACAAATGACGCGACAGCATTTCCCATGGCCCGCCGCGATACCACCAGGCGCCCAGCCCGATCAGCTCGATGCTGCGCGGATGGAAATCACGCTCCATCTGCGCCAGCAGCAGCTTGGCGGTGGCGGGCGTCACCTTGTTCTGGATGGTCACATGCGGTCGCCAGCCGCCCGCATCCTGCGGGGTCAGCAGGCCCGCAAAGGCATCGATCAGTTCGCGACGAATGGCGACAAGGCCGGGCGATTCGATCCGGATGGCGACGCCCCGCCCCAGCGACATCAGCCCGCCCGCGCGCGTCTCGGGCGCGCGCACGCCGCGCGTCAGGCCGTTCAGGCGATGCTTCAGCTCCGCCTCGACCGAGGGCGGCAGATGGTGGAACAGCGTACAATGCGCATCCAGCACGTTGCGCTCGGGAGGAAAATGCTGGCGGCGCAGGCCATCGAACCAGCCCTGATCGGCACGGCCGAACAGCGCGGTGACGATGATGGGCGCTGGCTGCTGGCTCAGATTTCCACCTGACTGCCCAGTTCGACCACGCGGTTGGTCGGCAGGCGGAAGAATTCCATCGCGCTTTCGGCGTTGCGCAGCATCCAGGAGAACAGCTTTTCGCGCCACATCGACATGCCGGGCCGCTCGGCCGCGAGCAGCGTCTGGCGCGACAGGAAGAAGCTGGTGTCCATCATCTTGAACGCGCCGCCCTCCATCTCGACCCGCTTCAGCGCGGCAGGCACATCGGCTTCCTCCATGAAACCGAAGCGCAGGACCAGGCGGTGGAACCCATGGCCCAGATCGTCGCGCTTGGCACGGTCGCCCTCGGGCCAATAGGGCTGGCTCATGATCTTGACGGTCAACAGGATGATGCGTTCGTGCAGCACCTTGTTGTGCTTCAGGTTGTGGAGCAGCGCATGCGGCACCCCCTCGGGCGAAGAGGTCATGAAGATCGCGGTGCCCGACACGCGGCTCGCCGCACCCGCCGCCGAATCGATGAAGATGTGGATCGGCATCGTCCCTTCCCGCAACCGCTGGATCATCAGCTTGCGGCCGGTCGACCAGGTGGTGAGGAAGGTGAAGATGATGAACCCGACCAGCAGCGGGAACCAGCCGCCCGACGGCACCTTGGTCAGGTTGGCGAGGAAATAGGCGCCGTCGACCAGGAAGAATAGGCCGAGCAGCGGCAGCGCGGCATAGAGCGGCCATTTCCACAACCGGGTCAGCGCGACGCCCAGCAGACAGGTATCGATCAGCATCGCCCCCGTCACCGCAATGCCGTAGGCCGAGGTCAGGTTGGACGAGGAGCGGAAGAACAGGACGAGCAGGATCACCATTACCATCAACATCCAGTTGATGAGCGGGATGTAGATCTGCCCGGCGGTCGCGGCCGACGTATGCTCGATCCGCAGGCGCGGCATGAAGCCCAGCTGGATCGCCTGCTGCGTCACCGAAAAAGCGCCGGTAATGACCGCCTGGCTGGCGATGACCGCCGCCGCCGTCGCCAGGATGACGAGCGGCAACTGCAATCCCTCGGGCGCCAGCATATAGAAAGGGCTTTCCAGCGCCGCCGCGCCTTCGCGGAAGAGCAGCGCGCCCTGCCCCATATAGTTCAGCATCAGCGCGGGCAGCACGAAGACCAGCCAGGACAGGCCGATCGGCCGCCGCCCGAAATGCCCCATATCGGCATAAAGCGCCTCCGCGCCCGTCACCGCCAGCACCACCGATCCCAGCGCCAGGAAGCCGCGCACCGGATCGATGAAGAAGAACCGCACCGCATGATGCGGCGACAGCGCCTGCAACACCTCGGGCGTCTGCACGAAGCTCATGATGCCCAGGACCGCGATCGCCGAAAAATAGACGAGCATCACGGGTCCGAAGAACAGGCCGACCCGCTCGGTCCCGGAACGCTGGATCTTGAACAGCACGATCAGGATGGTGATCGCGATCGGCAGGACGAAGCCGCCAAAGGCGGGGGCGGCGACCGCCAAACCCTCGACCGCGCTGAGCACGGTGACGGCCGGGGTAATCATGCTGTCGCCATAGAAAAGCGCGGTGGCGAAGACGCCGAGCAGGACGATCCCGCGCGACCAGCGCCGCGTCTTGGTCTGTCCCGACACCAGCGCGAGCAGCGCCAGGCTGCCCCCCTCGCCCTTATTATCGGCGCGCATGATGATCGCGACATATTTGACCGACACGACGATCATCATCGACCAGAAGATCAGGCTGATGACGCCCAGGATATGGGCATTGTCGAGCGGCAAGGGATGGTGCGGATTGGCGAAGGTTTCGCGAAAGGCGTAAAGCGGGCTGGTCCCGATATCGCCGAACACGACGCCGATCGCCCCCAGCGCCAGCCGGGCCATGCCCTGGGGATGGTGGTGCTGATGCTCGTCGTCAGGGTTGGTCATGGGGTTCGTGGTGGCGATCCCGGTCGGAGCGACACTCATCGCGCGATCGCGCCGACGATGGGGAGGATCATCGGCAACATCGGTGGCAACCCTTCGATCATCGCGCGCCCCTAGCATGCCCCCAAAAGGCCAGCAACGCGGACCCATGACGCTTGTTGCATCGGCGCATGATTTCGGGGAACGAGCGATGCGGCGATGCAACAGTGGCGCGGGCATGGCGAGGACGGTTCACCTCCCGCTTCCGATCGGCTAGGGCATAACCATGGTTAGTCGCACCCCCGCTCAGGCCGCTTCGGAAATCCCGTCCCCGATCGTCACCATCGACGATGTCCGCGCCGCCCATGCGCGAATTTCGGACCGGATCGTCCGCACGCCGACACTGCTCAGCCGGACGCTGTCCAAGCTGACCGGCGCGACCGTCTATCTGAAGTTCGAGAACCTGCAATTCACCGCCGCCTATAAGGAACGCGGCGCGCTCAACACGCTGCTCCAGCTGTCCGACGACGCCAAGGCCAAGGGCGTGATCGCCGCCTCGGCGGGTAATCATGCGCAGGGTCTGGCCTATCACGCCAACCGGCTGGGCGTGCCTGCGACCATCGTGATGCCGCGCACGACGCCGATCGTGAAGGTCGTCCAGACCGAAGGCCACGGCGCGACCGTGGTGCTGGAGGGCGACACCTTCGACGCGGCCTATGCCCATGCCCGCGTGCTGGAGGCCGAGCGTGGCTATACCTTCGTCCACCCGTTCGACGATGCGCGGGTGATCGCGGGTCAGGGCACGGTCGCGCTCGAAATGCTGGAGGATGCGCCCGACATCGACACGCTGATCGTGCCGATCGGCGGCGGCGGCCTGATCTCCGGCATCGCCACCGTCGCGGCGGCGGCGGACACGCCGGTCGAGGTCGTCGGCGTGCAGGCCGAGCTGTTCCCATCCATGTACAACAAGCTGAACGGCACCGACCTGCCCTGCGCGGGCGATACGCTGGCCGAGGGGATCGCGGTCAAGGTGCCGGGCGGCCTGACCTCGCAGCTGGTCGCGCAACTGGTCCGCGAGATCCTGCTGGTCGACGAGCGCCATCTGGAGGAAGCGGTCAGCGCGCTGCTCCAGATCGAGAAGACCGTGGTCGAGGGGGCGGGCGCGGCGGGCCTGGCCGCGATCATGTCCCACCCCGAACGCTTCCGGGGCAAGACGGTCGGCATCGTGCTGTGCGGCGGCAATATCGACACGCGGCTGCTCGCCAATGTCCTGCTGCGCGACCTGGCGCGGTCGGGGCGGCTGGCGCGGCTGCGCATCCGCTTGCAGGACCAGCCGGGCGCGCTGTTCAACGTCGCGCGCATTTTCGACCGCGAGCGGGTGAACATCATCGAGGTCTATCACCAGCGCGTCTTCACCACCCTGCCCGCCAAAGGCCTGATCACCGACATCGAGTGCGAGACGCGCGACGCGCTGCACCTGCACCGGCTGATCGAGGCGTTGCGCGCGGGCGGTTACGAGACGACTCAGGTCGAACTCGCCTGACACCCATCTTTTTTCAGCCGATCGTCCCGTTTCCGAACGATGCTGCCCCATCGCTTCGGCCGGGAAGATCGGTAAAGAGGGTTATCGTCCCCTACTCGTAAGGAACTGCCCGGCGGTGACCGCGCCTTTTCGTTTCCCGCGCTTCTTCGTCACCAGCCCCGCCCCCTGCCCCTATCTGCCGGGGCGTGACGAGCGCAAGGTGTTCACCGAGCTGAACGGCGAGCATGCCGACGAACTCAACGAAGCGCTGAGCCGTATCGGATTCCGCCGCAGCCAGGGGGTCGCCTATCGCCCCTCCTGCGCGGGGTGCAGCGCGTGCGTGTCGGTGCGGGTCGTGGCCGGCGGCTTCCGCGCCAATGCGACCCAGCGCAAGCTGCTGCGCCGTCACGCCGATCTGGAAGTCACCGCCTGCCAGCCCTGGGCGACCGCCGAGCAGTTCGCGCTGCTGCGCCGCTATCTGGGCGAACGGCATCCCGGCGGCGGCATGGCGGCGATGGACGAGAGCGACTATGCCGACATGGTCGAACTGTCGCCGGTTCAGTCGGTGCTGGTCGAATATCGCGAACCGACCGGTCCCGACGGGTCACGCGGGCGACTGGTCGGGTGCTGCCTGACCGACCGGCAGGGCGACGGCCTGTCGATGATCTACAGTTTTTTCGAGACGCAGGACGAAAGCCGCCCTGGCTTGGGCAATTTCATCATCATGGATCATATCCTGCGCGCCCGCGCCGCCGAACTGCCCTTCGTCTATCTCGGCTATTGGGTGAAGGGATCGCCACGCATGGCGTACAAGACCCGCTATCAGCCGCTGGAAGCGCTGAGCGCGCGCGGCTGGGCCCCCTTTACCGGCGACGACCCCGCCATAGCGGGGCCGCCAGCGGTCGAAACGGCGATCGAGGCCGGGGAAGTCTGACCGGGAATCGACGCCCCCCATTCCTCCCCTGTAAGGGGGGGTGCCAGGGCGAAGCCCTGACGGAGGGGTGTCGGGCTCTCGATAGCGGGACCCCCTCCACCAGCTTCGCTGGTCCCCCTCCCCTTGCAGGGGAGGAAAGAAGGACGTCACTCGTACCGGCCCTATTGCGCCTCACCGTCCTCCGAAACCGCCGCGCGCCATGCCTCGCCCGACACCGTCGTCGCCCCGGCGGCGTCCAGCGCGACCGCGACCCGGACGTGGCGGTCCTGCGGGCTGAGGCCGATACTGGGATCGAAGCCGATCCAGCCCAGACCCTCGACATAGGCTTCCGCCCAGCAATGCGCGGTGGCCCCCGCTGCGTCGTTCCATGACACAAAGCCCGAGACGAACCGAGCGGGCACGCCGAGCGATCGTGCCGCCACGCAGAAGATATGCGCCAGGTCGCACGCGCCTACCGACTCCGCCGCGAAGGCCGCTGCCGCGTCCGCGGCCGGGCTTCGCGCGTCGCTGGCAAAGCGCCGGTGAAGCGCCGCGTTCAGCGCGTGGAGCGCCGCCAGCGGGCCGTCCGTCCCCTGGGTCGCCGCCCCGGCAAAGCGCGCGATGGCGGCATCGGCGGGGGTCGCCGGGGTCGCGCGCAGGAACAGGGCGGGCGGCAGCGTCTCGGTGGTGCCGCGCACCATGCCATGCGCATCGCTGGTCAGCACTTCGCCGGTCGCGGTGATCGTCACCGTCGCCGGGGCATCCTGGATATAGAGCATGGTGACGGCATTGCCGAACCCGTCCTGTCCGTGCCGCAGCCGCGCGTCGCAATCCACGTCGATCCGCCAATGCGCGACCGTCTGGTCGTCGAAATTCTCCGGGGTCAGCCGCAGCATCTGGACCATCGTCGGTCGCCCCGGATGGGGGCGGGCGACGATCTGGTGCTCGATCGCGATCCGCATCAGGCGAACTTGAACTGACGGCCGATCGCGCCGTGCAGCAGGGCATTCTCCTGGATAAAGGCTTCGAGATATTGGTGAAGCCCGCCCGCGATCACGTCCCCCGACCGCGTCTTCGTCATCCGATTGGCGCGCACCCTTGCCATACGATCCGCCTCCCCATGCTGTCCCGTCCGCCGGGCGAGTTGCCCCAGCACGTCCACCGTTTCCTCGACCGACGCCGCCAGACTGCGCGGCAATTCGGCGCGCGCGATCAGCAGGTCGATGACGTTGGCGGGCTTCAGCCCGTCGGAATAGAGCCAGCGATAGGCGGTGACGGCAGACACGGTCTGAAGGATCGTCGTCCACTGGTCGCGGTCGACGACGCCGCCGATCCGCTCGCCCGCCGGCAGCAGGATATGGTATTTCACGTCGAGCAGCCGCGCCGTGTTATCCGCACGCTCGACCGCCTGGCCCAGCCGGATGAACCAGGTCGTCTGGTTGCGCAGCATCCGGTGGACCGCGCCCTCGAACCCGCGCGTCTCGTTCTTCACCGCCTCGACCAGGCCGAGCACGGCGGTCGGGTCGTCGGCGGCGGGCTTGGCCTCGAAATGCAGCCAGGCGCGGTTGATCGCGCTCCACGCCTCGCGGGTCAGCGCGGTGCGGACTGCGCGGGCGTTGGTGCGGGCCATATCGACACAGCGGACGATCGAGCCGGGATGGCAGCTCTCGACCGTCAGGAAGCGGGCGACCTCGCGCCGTCGCATCTCGCGCCCGCCCTCGGCAAAGGCGCTGGCCGTGTCGGTGACGGCCAGCGCCGATCCCCAGGCCGCCAACCCCGCCGAACGCGGCGACAGCACGTCGAGCCGGACGGTCGCCTCGACCAGCCGGGCGATGAAGTCCGCCCGCTCGAAATAACGCCCCAGCCAGTAGAGCGAGGATGCGGTCCGCGAGAGCATCAGTGCGCCCCCTGCGTCTGGATTTGCGATTGCTGGCCCTGGACCTGAACCCAGCTGTCGCGTTCGGCGGGCAGCAGGACGAAGCTGTCCTTGGTGCCACCGCCCTGGCTGGAATTGACGACCAGCGAGCCTTCGCGCAGCGCCACGCGGGTCAGGCCGCCCGGCGTCACCTCCACGCCATTGCGGCCGGTGAGGACGAAAGGACGGAAATCGACATGGCGCGGCGCAACCCCGCTTTCGACCAGCGTCGGCACGGTCGACAGCGCCAGCGTCGGCTGCGCGATATAGCGATGCGGCTCGGCGATCAGGGCGGCGCGGAATTCCTCGATCTGGCGCGCGCTGGCGGTCGGACCGACCAGCATGCCGTATCCGCCCGAACCGTCGACCAGCTTGACCACCAGTTCGCTCAAGTGATCGAGGACATAGGACAGGGCTTCCGGTTCGCGACACCGCCACGTCTCGACATTCTTCAGCTTGGGCTCGGCGCCCGAATAATAGCGGACGATGTCGGGCATATAGCTGTATATCGCCTTGTCGTCGGCGATGCCGTTGCCCGGCGCGTTGAGAATGGCGACATTACCCGCCGCATAGGCCGCGATCAGGCCGGGCACGCCCAGCATCGAATCGGGGCGGAAGACCAAAGGATCGAGGAAATCGTCATCGACCCGGCGATAGATGACGTCGACCTTCACCCGCCCGGCAATGGTCCGCATCCAGACGATGTCGTCGTCGACCACCAGATCGGCCGCCTCGACCAACTCTACGCCCATCGAGTCGGCCAGGAAGCTGTGCTCGTAATAGGCGGAGTTGAAATGGCCCGGCGTCAGGACGACGCAGGTCGGCTCGGCCACCCCGTGTGGCGCGACCGACTTCATCGTGGCGAGCAGCCGATCGGGATAGCTGTCGACCGCCGCCACCCGAAACTGGCGGAACAGCTCAGGGCAGAGGCGCAGCATCGCCTCCCTGTTCTCCAGCATATAGCTGACGCCCGACGGCGTGCGGGCATTGTCCTCCAGCACGAAGAAGTCGTCCGGCCCGGTGCGGACCAGATCGATGCCGCAGATATGCGCCCAGACCCCGTGCGGCGGACGCATCCCGGCGATTTCGGGGCGGAACTGCGGATTGCCGAAGATCAGGTCGGGCGGCAGGATGCCGTCGCGCAGGATCTTCCGCTCACCATAAATGTCGTCGAGAAAGGCGTTGATCGCCTCGACCCGCTGGACCAGCCCTTCGGACAGGCGCGCCCATTCGTCGGGCAGGAACACGCGCGGCACGATGTCGAAGGGGATGATCCGCTCGGCCGCATCGCTCTCGCCATAGACGGCGAAGGTGATGCCGAGCTGCCGGAAGGTCGCCTCGGCCGCCTGCTGGCGGCGGCGGAGTTCGCTATCGGGGGTAAGATCGAGCCAGCGTTGCAGGGCGGATAGTTCGGGGCGTGGCGTCGCAGCGCCGGAAGCCCCCATGATTTCGTCGAACGCGGCGATAGTCCCCATCCGGTCGTTACGCTCCCCCCAGTGTCAGGGTTCCATGCTGCACCGCATGATGGGGGTGCGCAAGGGGGGTCTTCCATCAATTCCTCCCCTGCAAGGGGAGGTGGCGCGCGTAGCGCGACGGAGGGGTGTCGCCCTTCTCGATAGCGGGACACCCCTCCACCATCCTACGGATGGTCCCCCTCCCCTTGCAGGGAAGGAATTTGAGATAGTTACGCCCCCAGCTTCTCCAGCATCGACGGGGTCAGCACCTGCGGCAGGACCTGCGGCTCCTTCGCACCCGGCGCGTAATAGAGGTACAACGGCACGCCCGCCCGGTTATGCCGCTCGATAAAGCGTCCCAATACCGGATCGCCATCGGTCCAGTCGCCGACCAGCACCGCCACCTTGTTGCGATCGAACGCGTCCCGCACCGACGAACGCTCGATCGCCGCGGCTTCGTTGACCTTGCAACTGAGGCACCAGTCGGCGGTGAAATAGGCGAAGACCGGGCGGTTCTGCTTGCGCAGACTGTCCAGCTTGGCCTCGGTAAAGGCCGTGTCGGCCGTCGTCTTGGCCACTGCGGCAGCGGGCTTGACCGTGACGACGATCGCGACCGCCAGCACTAGCGCCAGGATCGCGGGCCAGCCCGCCCGCCCCTTGCCGCCATGCTGGCGCAGACCCGTCCACCAGAAACCCAGCGAGGCCAGCAGCGCGGCGGCAAGGCCCAGCGTCATGCCGGTCACCCCCGCCTCCTGCCCCAAAATCCACGCCAGCGCGAGCGCGGTCAGGAACATCGGCACTGACAGGATATGGCGCAGCCGCACCATCCACATGCCCGGCTTGGGCAAACGCCGCCGCAGCGCGGGCACGAAGCCGATCGCCAGGAACGGCAGGGCGATGCCGATCCCCAGCCCTGCGAACACCGCCAGCGCGGCGGCGGCAGGCAGGACCAGCGCGGCCCCCAGCGCGCCCGCCATGAACGGCCCCGAACAGGGCGTGGCGACGAACGCCGCCAGCGCGCCGGTCGCGAACGACCCCATCGCGCCCGATCCCCCGGCAAAAGCGGGCGTCGGCAGTTCGAACAGCCCCGCCAGATTGAAGGCGATGCCTGCAACCAGCAGCAGCAATATGCCGATCACGCGCGGGTCCTGAAGCTGGAAGGCCCAGCCAGCACTCTGCCCGCCCGCCCGCAGCGCCAGCAGGATCACGCCCAGCGCCACACAGACCAGCACCACGCCCGCCGTATAGGCCAGCGCCTCGATCCGCGCATGCCGCTCGTCTCCGCCGCCCCTGGCGAGGCTCAAGGCCTTCAGGCTCAGGATCGGGAAGACGCAGGGCATGATGTTGAGCAGCAAACCGCCCAGCACCGCGCCCAGAAACGCCAGCGCCACCGCGCCGACCCCGTTGTCCGTCCCGCCGCTCGCCTCGGCAATCGCACCCGGCTTGGCGGCGAAGGACAGGCCCCTGCCTTCACCGATCGACAACACCCCCGACACCGGGCCCGGTGTGGGCACGGCGGCGGCGGGGATGGCGAGGATCAACTGGTCGCCCTTGCGCGTCAGGAGTTGCGCGGCGGCATGGTCGATCACGCCGCTGCGCTCGGGGAAGAAATACACGTCCTTGACCGCGACCGAGGCGGGCAGCGGCACTGCGATCCGCACGCCCTTTCCTTGCGTCTCGATCACCCCGTCGCCGCCCAGCGGGCGGGGCAGAGCGGCGCGCCAGCGGTCGAACGCCGCACGGGTGGCGGGGTCCACCACGCCGTCCCCGACCGTCAGCCTGGTCGACAGCGTCTGGCTTTCCGGCACGCAGATCGTGTCGGTGCAAACGAGGTAATCGAGCTTGACGCTGATCGGCAGCGGCGTCCCCTTGGCCAGCCCGGCGGGCACGGACAGGTCGACGAGCAGCGTGAAGGGCCGCTCATAGACATAGTTCATCAGCCCGGCGATCTTCAGCCGCCCCGGCACCGGATAACGCAATTCACCAGCCGTCACGCCCTTGGGCAGCGTCCAATGCGCCTCGGTCGGCAGGCCCGCATCGCCGCCATTCTTCCAATAGCCGTGCCAGCCCTTTTCCGGCGTCGCGACGATGGCGAGCGTAGTATGGCTTCCCGCCGCCGGGGTTGCGCTCTCGGCGACCAGACGCATCGGCAGATGGATCGCGCCTGGCGCAGGCGCGCTTTCGGCCATGCCGGGGCTTGCCGCCACCAGCATGAACAGAGCCGTCATCAGGATGTAAAACCAACCGCGCATCGACCTTGCCCTCACCCGCTTTCGCGTTCCATAGCGCCCCTGTCCCCGCTTTGCATCAAGGTTGCCCATGAACTCCCTGACTGCCGCGCTTCTGGCCTCCGCCGCCCTGTTCACGACACCGGCGCTCGCCCAGACGGCCAGCCCCGAGCCGGGCGGCGCGCCCACGCCCGTCGCCGCCACCCCTGCGACGCCGCTGCCCCCCTTTCCGACCAAGCCGCCCAAGCTGATCGTCGCCATCTCGGTCGATCAGTTCTCGGCCGACCTATTCCAGCAATATCGCAACCACTTTACCGGCGGCATGGCGCGGCTGCTGACCGGCGCGGTCTTCCCCTCAGGCTATCAGAGCCATGCCGCGACCGAAACCTGCCCCGGCCACTCGACCATCCTGACCGGCTATCGCCCCGCCCATACCGGAATCATCGCCAACAACTGGGTCGACCAGTCGGTCAACCGCCCCGACAAGATCGTCTATTGCTCGGAGGACGAAAGCGTCGCGGGCATGGACCACAATAATTACATCGTCTCGGACAAGCATCTGAAGGTGCCGACCCTGGGCGAGCGGATGAAGAATGCCGACATCCGCGTCCGTACCGTCTCGGTTGCAGGCAAGGATCGCGCCGCCGTGATGATGGGCGGGCACAAGATGGACGAGATCTGGTGGTGGGACGGCAAGACCTATGTCTCCTATGCCGGACGCGCCGTACCCCCGGTTGTGGAGCGCACCCGCAAGGCGGTCGCCGATCTGATCGCCAAGCCGCAGGCGGCCCTGCCCCTGCCCGGTTACTGCAAGCCGCTCGACCGGCCGATCACGGTCGGCGGCCAGACGATCGGCACCGGCCGGTTCCAGCGCGCGGCGGGCGACCTGAAGGCGTTCCGCGTCTCACCCGCGTCGGATGCGGCAGTGCTGGCGATGGCGGCGGGCTTCGTCCAGGACATGAAGCTGGGCCAGGGCCCGCAGACCGACATCCTGTCGGTCGGCCTGTCGGCGACCGACTATATCGGCCATGCGCTGGGCACCCAGGGCACCGAGATGTGCATCCAGATGGCCGAGCTCGACCGCTCGCTGGCGGGCTTTTTCGACGTGCTGGATGCGACCGGTGTGGATTATGAGGTGATGCTGACCGCCGACCACGGCGCGCACGACATGACCGAGCGGCAGCAGCAACGCGCCATGCCGATGGAAAGCCATGTCGCGCCCGAGGCCAAGACCAAGGCGATGTCGGCTGCCATCGCCAAGGCGCTGGGCCTGCCCAACGATCCGCCGCTCCTGATGAGCGCGGAGGGTGACATCTATATCAACCGCAACCTGCCCGCCGCGACCCGCGCCAAGGTGCTGGCCGAGGCCAAGCGCCGTTACGAAGCCCTGCCACAGGTCGCCGCCGCGCTGACCCGCGACGAAATCGCCGCGCCCCCCTGGCCGACCACGCCGCCGGAAACCTGGACGCTGAAGGAAAGGGCGCGGTCCTCCTATGATCCGACGCGCTCGGGCGATCTGCTGATCCTGCTCAAGCCGCGCGTGACGACCATCGAAGAACCGATCCCCGGCTATGTCGAGACCCATGGCTCGCCCTGGGATTATGACCGGCGCGTACCGATCCTGTTCTGGCGCAAGGGCATGGCGGGGTTCGAACAGCCGCTGTCCGTGGAAACCGTCGACATCGCGCCGACGCTGGCGGCGACGATCGGCCTGCCGATGCCGGGCGTGGACGGGCGTTGCCTGGACCTCGACCCAGGTGCGGCGGATACGTGCAAGCGGTAATCCGCTATTCCAGGGGGACCGCCGCGAAGCGGTGGTGGAGGGGTGTCCCCGCCGATGGGTACACCCCTCCGTCAATCCTACGGACTGCCACCTCCCCTTACAGGGGAGGAATTTCCTGGGTGTGTTCCACCAGATACTCGATCGGTTTGAAACTCCCCCCGTTCGAGGCGGGCGCCGAACATGCCGTCAGCCCGATCACCAGGTCCATATGCGCCACGAAGCGGATATGGTCCCCCGGCCCGCTCAGCGGCGGCAGCACCTCCAGCTTGCCGGTGGCCCCATCGACCGGCACGTTCATGAAGCAGTTGAACGCCACCGGAATCCGGTCCGGCACCACGCCATAGGGCTCCAGCGCCGCCGCCAGATTGCCGAAGCAGCCCCGGTGACGTGGCAGGTCGGGATAGAAATGGTCGAACGTATCGACCGAGCACGGCGTCAGCAGGAAATCGTGCATGCCGACCGTATCCTCGACGATCTCCAGCATCACCCGCGACCGGTTGGAATAGAGCTTATGCCCCTTGGTCAGCCGGATCGTCTCGGCATAATCCAGCGTCCGGCCCGACGAGATGACCTCGTCCATATCCTCGGCATTGAAGGCGAGCAGGTCCGCCACCTGCCGCCCGCGCGGATCGATCACGGTCAGGCTGTCGCCCTTGGCCATGCGAAAGGCGTCCCCGCTCCGCGGCGGAATTTCCACGGTCCGGCTGGTCACGGCTTGGCCTCTCCCGGCGCGCCCGCATAGTGGAAGGGGCAGCGCCAGCCCTCCTCGACCACGCGGCCGCTATATTGGCGCGCCTCGCTCATCTCGCCATGCCGCGCGAGCATCGGGTTGCGCGAGCCCGCCAGCGCCTCGTCGCGCATCATGATCTTTTCGCGCATCGTCTCATATTTGCCCTGCGCGCGCAGCGTCTCGAACTGGTCGTGCAGGTTGAAGATCATCGCCGGGCGCGGAAAGCGTCGTGCGGGGCGGCTGGCATTGGGGTGGAGGCCGACCACGAAGAACGCCTCGCCGCCGAAGGACAGCGAGAAATGCGGATCTTCAGGGTCGGCGCTGACGCGCGTATCCCAATCCTGCCCCAGCCAGACATCCTTGTCGGACAGCGACTGGATGCGCGACCACACCGCGCGCTCGAACGACGCCTCGTCGAGTTCGTCGGGCCCGGCGAACACCACCGCCAGGCTGCGGAACAGCTGCGGCTCGGCGCGATAGCGTTCGGCGAAGCGGCGCAGCGTGTCGTGAATGCGCAGATCGTCCCAGGCGCTGGCAATATCGCGGGCACCCAGGATTTCCAGCGTCCCCCGCGCCATCGCCGCCTTGGCCCCGACGCACGGAAAGTCCGCCGCCGCAATATGTTCGCGCAGCAGCGCGGCCGATTCCGGCTCGCTGGGGTCATGGGCGGGAAATAAACTGCTTGCAGTGTCTGACATGGGATGCCCCAACGCCGCGAAGCCGAAGGACGTTCCGAAAGATGCCGTAATACCAAATGATTGGCGATCGTTTCTAAGGCATATTGATAGGGATCAAGTTGGCGGCTTCGGTGGACCATGTTCGGGCCTTGCCGGACATCACCCGTGACAGGGATTCCCTCTGGTCGCCGTCGCTGCGGGCGGCCGCCGGGCGGCCATGGTGATAGCCCTGCTGCCAGACCGCGCCGCTGACAAAGGCGAGGTCGGCCATGGCCTGGCTCTCGACCCCCTCGACGATCACCGTCCCGCCCAATTCGCGGATCAGGCCGATCAGATGCGGCAGGCTGTGACAGGGCGCTTCCTCACGGGTCGCACGCCGAAGGAACAGGCCGTCGATCTTCACCAGTGCCGGGACTAGGTCCATCAACTCGCGGATCGAGGTGAAGCCCGCCCCGAAATCATCGAGCGCCAGCGTCGCGCCGGTGGCCCGAAGCGCCTGCGCAAAGGCCACCGCATCATCGATATGCACGATCGGCTCGGTCTCGGTGATCTCCACCACCAGCCGTGCGGCGAGAGCGGGCTGGTCGACCAAATCAGCCAGCACGCCGCGCCACCAGCCGTTCAGATGCGCCGAATTGGCCGAGATGTTGACCGCCAGCACCGCCTCCGGATGCGCGCGCAATTCGGCCAGCACATGACGCACCATCAGCCAGTCGAAGGTGGTCGCCGTCCCTATCCTCTCCAGCGCGGTAAAGATCGTCGCGGGCGACAGCGCCGCGCCGGGATCGTCGAAGCGGGCCAGCCCTTCATGATAGAGGATTCGCGACGGCTCGGCATAATGACGGACCGGTTGCCAGTGGGCGGTCATCCGCCCCTCACCCGCACAGCGAAAAGCCTGGGCGACCTGTTGCATGTCGCTCCGGTAAAGCGCGAACCAGCCATCGCCATGATCGCGGCGCACGTCGCGCGGTCCGCGATAGCGCAGCGGCGCGTCATTCTGCCAGGTCATGACGGCATGGACCGCCGCGCCCGCCTCGCCGGTGATCGGCGCGATCGAAATCGGCTCGGCGGTCAGGCGACAGGACAGGTCGGACAGGCGTTCCCACGGGACCGGACGATCATGATGCGCGTCGGAGGCGATACGAAACCGCCGCTGGGTCGTATCCTGTTCGATCCGTAGCCCGTTCTCGCGCAGCCGGACCGCGATCCGGCGCGCGACATGATCCGCCACGTCCGGCCCCCAACATGCCGCGATCAGTTCGAGATTGCTGATCTCGATCTCAAATGGCTCGATCGGCACCGATACCATGCCCCTCCGTCAGCGAGCGCATCGCAACGGCTTTCATGCGCCTGGCGATGCTCCCAATCTGGCGCAAAGGGTTAGCGGATCGTCTTACCCTTGCAAGACACCATGGCGATCATTAACCACGATTTATAGATTTTATAAGAACTTACGACACAAACCGATCATCATCTTATACATCATCATCAATCCAGATTAGGGCGAAGCCACCGCGTCGCCTGGGCAACGTCGACACCGCGCCGGGCGGCGTAGTCCACGACCTGATCCTCGCCGATCCGCGCGACGCCGAAATACTCCGCCTGGGCATGGCCGAAGTAAAAGCCGCTGACCGCCGCGGTCGGCAGCATCGCGAAGCTGTCGGTCAGCTCCAGCCCGACCGCCTCTTCGGCCCCCAGCAAATCGAACAGCGTCCGCTTGATGCTGTGCTCCGGGCAGGCCGGATAGCCGGGTGCCGGGCGAATGCCGCGATATTGCTCGCGGATCAGCGCGTCGTTGGTCAGCTGCTCGCCCGCCGAATAGCCCCACAGGTCGGTGCGGACATGCGCGTGCAGCCGCTCGGCAAAGGCTTCCGCCAGACGATCGGCCAGCGCCTTCAGCAGAATGTCGTTATAATCGTCATGCTGGCTACGGAACCGCGCGATATGCGCGTCGATGCCGTGGATGCCGACCGCGAAACCGCCGATCCAGTCGCCCGCCGGATCGATGAAGTCGGCCAGGCACATATTGGCGCGGCCTTCGCGCTTGGCGATCTGTTGACGCAGGAAGGGGATGCGGACCTCACCCCGCCCCTCACCCCGCAGGGGAGAGGGAGTGAGGATCACATCGTCGCCGTCCCGGCGGCAGGGCCAGAGCGCAGCGACGCCCTTGGCGGTCAGCCACTTCTCGGCGATCATCGTGTCGAGCATGGCCTGCGCATCGGCATAGAGCCCGCTGGCGCTCTCGCCCACGACTTCGTCGGTCAGGATCGCCGGGAAATTACCCGCCAGTTCCCAGGCACGAAAGAATGGCGTCCAGTCGATATAGTCGCGCAGATCGGACAGGTCCCAGTCCTGATAGACATGCACGCCCGGCTGCTTCGGCTCACCCGCCTTCAGCGCCATGTCGGCGACGAAGCCGCGCGCGCGCGCCTCCTCCAGCGGCAGGAGCGCATTGGCGCCCTTGCCCTCGCGCGCCTTGCGGACCGCTTCGTAATCGGCCGCGACCTGCGCGACATAAGGGTCGCGCTGGGTATCGGAGACGAGCGTCGTCGCCACGCCGACCGCGCGGCTGGCATCGAGGACATGCACCACCGGCCCCGAATAAGCAGGCGCGATGCGCAGCGCGGTGTGGACCTTGGAGGTCGTCGCACCACCGATCAGCAGCGGCATGGTCATGCCCGCCCGCTGCATCTCCTCGCCCACCGTCACCATCTCGTCCAGCGAAGGCGTGATGAGGCCCGACAGACCGATCATATCGGCGTCATTCTCGTTCGCCGCCGCGATGATCTTCGACCAGGGGACCATGACGCCCAGGTCGACCACCTCGAAGCCGTTGCACTGAAGCACGACGCCGACGATGTTCTTGCCGATATCGTGCACGTCGCCCTTCACGGTCGCCAGCACGATCTTGCCCTTGCCCTTGGCGCCCGGCTCCTTGGCCGCTTCGATGAAGGGAAGCAGGTGCGCGACCGCCTTCTTCATGACGCGGGCGGATTTGACCACCTGCGGCAGGAACATCTTGCCGGAGCCGAACAGGTCGCCGACGACGTTCATGCCGTCCATCAGCGGACCTTCGATCACCTCGATGGGGCGGGCGAATTGCTGGCGGCATTCCTCGGTATCATCGACGACATGCGCGTCGATGCCCTTGACCAGCGCATATTCCAGCCGCTTGGTGACGGGCAGGCTGCGCCATTCGGCGGCCTGCTTCTCGGCCACCGCATCGGTGCCGCGATAGCGCTCGGCCAGCGCCACCAGCCGCTCGCCCGCTTCCGGGTCGCGGTTGAGGACCACGTCCTCGCACGCCTGGCGCAATTCGGGGTCGATCGTGTCGTACACGTCGAGCTGGCCCGCATTGACGATCGCCATGTCCATGCCCGCCGGAATGGCGTGGTAGAGGAAGACCGAGTGCATGGCGCGGCGCACCGGCTCGTTGCCGCGGAAGCTGAACGACAGGTTCGACAGGCCGCCCGAGATATGGACGTGCGGACAGCGCGCCTTGATCTCGCGGCACGCCTCGATGAAGTCGACGCCGTAATTGTTATGCTCTTCGATGCCGGTCGCGACCGCGAAGACATTGGGGTCGAAGATGATGTCCTCAGGGGGAAAGCCGATGCCCATCAACAGGTCGTAGGCGCGCGAACAGATCTCGACCTTGCGCTCCTTGGTATCCGCCTGCCCGACCTCATCGAACGCCATGACGACCACCGCCGCGCCGTACGCCATGCAGCGGCGGGCATAATGCAGGAACGCCTCCTCGCCTTCCTTCATGCTGATCGAATTGACGATCGGCTTGCCGGACACGCATTTCAGCCCCGCCTCGATCACGCTCCATTTCGAGCTGTCGATCATGATCGGCACGCGCGCAATGTCCGGCTCGGCGGCGATCAGCTTGAGGAAAGTGGTCATGGCGTATTCGGCGTCGAGCAGCCCTTCGTCCATGTTGACGTCGACCACCTGCGCGCCATTCTCGACCTGGCTACGCGCCACCTCCACCGCGCGGGTGTAATCGCCCGCCAGGATCATCTTCTTGAACGCCGCCGATCCGGTGACGTTGGTCCGCTCGCCGACATTGACGAAATTGGTGGAGGATGCGGTCTGGGTCATATCTCGATCTCTATTCCTCCCCTGCAAGGGGAGGTGGCAGGGCGCAGCCCTGACGGAGGGGTGTCACGCTGTCGAGAGGCCGGTCTCTGCGAGACACCTTCCCCTCACCCAACCCTCTCCCCGGTGGGGAGAGGGCTATTAGGTCAGGCCGCCATCGTGAACGGCTCCAGCCCCGCGAGGCGGGTGACGACCGGCGGGGTCGGGATGGCGCGGGGCTTCATGCCGCGAACCTTGTCGGCAATCGCCTTGATATGGGCGGGCGTCGAGCCACAGCAGCCGCCCAGCACATTGACCTGTCCCTCGACCGCCCATTCGCCGACGAGGCCAGCGGTCGTCACCGGCGCCTCGTCATAGGCGCCCAGTTCGTTGGGCAACCCGGCATTGGGGTAGATCATGATGAGCGTGTCGCAAATCTCGGAGAGCGTCTTCACATGCGGGCGCAGCTGTTCCGCGCCGAACGAGCAGTTCAGCCCGATGGTCAGCGGCTTGGCATGGCGCACCGCATGCCAGAAGGCCTCGACCGTATGGCCCGACAGGTTGCGCCCCGACAGGTCGGTCAGCGTCATCGACAGCATGATCGGAATCTCGCGGCCCAGCGCCTCGCCCGCCTCGATCGTCGCCATGATCCCGGCCTTGGCGTTCAGCGTATCGAACACCGTCTCGATCAGGATGAAGTCCGCGCCGCCCTCGACCAGCGCGTCGATCTGCTCGCGGTACACGTCCTTCAGGAAATCGAAGTCGATCTCGCGGTAACCCGGATCATTGACGTCCGGGCTCAGCGACAGCGTCTTGTTGGTCGGCCCGATCGCACCTGCCACAAAGCGGGGGCGGCCATCCTTCGCCTGATATTCGTCCGCCAGACGCCGGGCAAGCTTCGCGCTCTCGATATTGATTTCGCGGACCAGATGCTCGGCCCCGTAATCGGCCTGGCTGATCCGGTTGGCGGAGAAGGTGTTGGTCTCGGCGATGTCCGCCCCCGCCTCGAAATAGGCGCGGTGGATGGACTCGGGCACCTCGGGCTTGGTGAGCGCCAGGATGTCGTTATTGCCCTTCTGGTCGTGGGACAGGCCCAGTGTCCCCGCATAGGCCGCCTCGTCCAGCTTCCAGTTCTGGATCTCGGTGCCGAACGCGCCGTCGGTGATGAGGATGCGCTTGGCGGCTTCGGCGAGGAACGTGTCGCGGGTCGTCATGATCTACTCCTGCCCCTCGCGTGAGGAGCCTATTGGCATTCGTCTAGGGCGCAGAGGTTACGCCGCCGCTACCGCCTCGGCCTTTTTGCCGCGCACACCCAGCAAATGGCTGATCGCATAGGCGAGTTCGGCGCGGTTGAGGGTGTAGAAGTGGAACCCCTTCACCCCGCCCGCGTACAACCGGCGGCACATCTCGGCCGAGATGGTCGCGGCGACCAGCTGGCGCGCGGCGGGATGGTCGTCCAGCCCCTCGAACAGCCGGTCCATCCAGTCGGGGATGCGCGCACCGCACATGGCGGCGAACTTGCGGGTCTGCGCGACGTTCGACACCGGCAGGATGCCCGGCACGATCTCCGCCGTGATCCCGGCCGCTGCGGCGGCATCGCGGAAACGGAAATAGGCTTCGGGCGAGAAGAAGAACTGCGTGATGGCGCGGGTCGCGCCCGCGTCGATCTTACGCTTGAGGTTATCGATGTCCGCTTGGCTGTCGGCCGAGTCCGGATGGCATTCGGGATAGGCCGCGACCGAAATCTCGAACGGGTGCAGCTTCTTGAGGCCCGCGACCAGATCGGCGGCATTCTCGTATCCGCCCGGATGGCTGACGAAGCGCGCACCCTCGGCGGGCGGATCGCCGCGCAGCGCCACGATATGCCGCACGCCCGCCGCCCAATATTCCTGCGCAACCTGATCGATCTCCTCGCGGGTCGCCTCGACGCAGGTCAGGTGCGCGGCGGCGTCCATCGTCGTCTCGCGCTGGATACGCGCGACGGTGGCGTGGGTCCGCTCGCGGGTCGAGCCGCCAGCCCCATAGGTCACCGAGACGAAGCGGGGGCCAAGCGGCTCCAGCGTACGGATCGCATCCCAGAGCTGCGCGTCCATCTTCTCCGTCTTGGGCGGGAAGAATTCGAAGCTGACCGCGATGTCGCCGCCGACATCGGCGAACAGCGGTTCGTCATGCGCCAGCGCGGCCTCTGCCTGCGTCAGAATCGTGTTCGTCATGCCGCCCTCACCCTATTCGTCTCGACGGGCCGCAGCCCCTTCTTCACACCCAGCCAGAGTTTGACGGTCAGCTCGCCGCCCTCCAGCGTCCTTGTCTCGGCCAGCGTCAGCCCGGCGGGGCCGAACCAGCTCGCCATCTGTTCATCGGCAAAGCCCAGACGGCTATGCGCCGCCTTTTGCCGCAATTCCTCGCGATCATGCGGGGCGAAGTCGGCGATCAGCAAGCGCCCGCCCGGCCCCAGCACCCGCGCCGCCTCGGCGATTGCCGCCCCCGGCTGCTGTGCGAAGTGGAGGACATGGTGCAGGATCGCGATGTCCGCCGCACCGTCGCCCATGGGCAGCGCGTACAGGTCCGCCTGCCGCAATTCGGTGTTGGCGCGGCCATGCAGCTTGGCGCGCGCCAGCCGCAGCATTTCCGACGAACGGTCGATGCCCAGCGCGCTCTCCGCCCGCTCGCCAAACAATTCCAGCATCCGCCCGGTGCCGGTGCCGATATCGATCAGCGCGCCCAGATCGCCCTCGCCGATCAGGCCCGCCATCGCCTCCTCGATCTCACTGTCCGCGACATGGAGCGAGCGGATCGCGTCCCACTCGCCCGCATGATCCTCGAACCAGGCCGCCGCACTTGCCGCCCGGTCGGCGCGCACCGCCGCGAGGCGCGCGACATCGGCCACCACCCAGGGGTCGGGCGTCTCCGCCGTCCAGCGGTCGAGCGCCGCCATCACCGGCTCCACCGCCTCCCGGTCGCCCAGCGCGACGAAGACCCAACTGCCTTCCTTGCGCCGCTCGGCCAGTTCGGCGTCGACCAGGATCTTCACATGGCGGCTGACGCGCGGCTGGCTCTGGCCCAGCACCTGCGCCAGTTCGCCGACGGACAGTTCCATCGAGCGGAGCAGCGCCAATATGCGCAGCCGCGTCGGATCGCCCAGAGCGCGAAAGATTTCGAGCGCATTCGCCATGGATCACGATATAAAGATATCTTTATATGCGGTCAACGCAGCGAACAGATTTCGGCCGACACGGACCCGAAACGGATAATCTGCGTTGGCACGCCGATCATATGTTTGAAACGGGAGTGTTTGCCATGAAGAAGGCCCTGATCCTCGCCCTGACCGGTGCCGCCGCCATGTCGCTGGCCGCATGCAGCGAAAACAGCCAGCAGCAGACCAAGGAGGCCGCCGACGCGATCGGCTCGGACGTCAAGGCGACGACGCAGAACGCCTCCGACGATGTCGAGGCGGCGACGGCCAAGGCGCTGAACTCGGCCGAGAACGCCATGGACCGCGCCGGCGACAAGCTGGACCGCGCCGGTGATCGCGCCGCTGCCCATGCCGATCGGGCGGGCGACGATATCGATCGCAGTCTGGACCGTGCCGGCGACAAGATCGAAAACGGCACGGCCAAGGCCCGCGAGGCGACCGGCAACGCGCTGGTCCGCGCAGGCGAGGATGTCCGCCGCTAAAGGGCTTTTCCCTTTCGGATTGTGGAAGCGGGTCGGCGAGGTTTCGTCGGCCCGTTTTTCATTCCTCCCCTGCAAGGGGAGGTGGCAGGCCGAAGGCCTGACGGAGGGGTGTCGTCGGTGGCTGCTGCGCGAATGCCCCTCCACCACTCGCTCACGCGAGCGGTCCCCCTCCCCAAGCGAGCTTGGGGAGGAATAGGTCACGCCCCAGCGCGTTCAGTCGATCCGGACCTTCCCCCGCCCCGCCTTGACCTGGGCGCGGCCCTTCTTGGCATCCACCCGCCGGGTCTGCGAGGCCCGCGTCGGTTTCGTGGGTCGCCGCTTCTTCGGCACGATCGTCGCCTCGCGGATCAGGTCGATCAGCCGCTCGCGCACCTCGCGCCGGTTCATTTCCTGCGATCGGCTGGCATCGGCGCGCAGGGTCAGGACGCCGTCCTTGCTCAACCGCTGCCCCGCCAGCACGACGAGGCGCAGCTTCACCGCTTCGGGCAAACTCGGCGAGCCTCCCACATCGAAGCGCAGCAGGACCGCGCTGTCGGTCGTGTTGACATGCTGCCCGCCCGGCCCCGAGGCGCGGGTGAAGCTCTCGGCGATTTCGCGCTCGTCGATCGCGATGGCGCGGGTGACGGGGATCAGCGCCATCGCCGGTCCGCCCTAATCGCGGAACGCGCCGAAGCGGTCGGGGATCGGCGCCTCGGCAATGATCGGGTCCTTGGTTTCCCCGCGCGGCACCGTCAGGCTGGCGGCGTGGAGCAGCATACCGCCCGCCTCGCCCGCACCATAGACTTGATCGCCGACGACCGCCGCCCCCAGGCCGGTGGCGGCGTGGACGCGAATCTGGTGGGTCCGCCCGGTTTCGGGACGAAACTCGACCAATGTCCGCCCGTCGGCATGACGCAGCGCCCGCCAGCCGGTCCGCGCCGCCTTGCCCGCCGGATCAGCAACCATCCGCCAGCCCGTTTCGCGAGTCGACACCTTGGCCAGCGGCAGGTCGATCATCCCCTCGCCCTCGACGATTCCCGCCAGCACCGCCAGATAGCGCTTCTCGACCAGCCCGGTCTCGAACGCCTGCTGCAACCGGGCATGCGCCTTGGGATTGCGCGACAGGAGCAGACAGCCGCTGGTGTCGCGGTCCAGCCGGTGCACCGCATGCGGCCAGCGCTTGAACCCGAATTTCAGCGATTCCAGATGGTTTTCAAGACTGATCGACCCGTCGCGGGGCCGATCGACGGGCAAGCCCGCCGGTTTGTCGATCACCAGCGCTTCGCCGTCGATGAATAGAACGCGATCTCCGTGCATCGCGCTCCCTTGCCACCGCCAGCGCCGACATGCCAGAGGCGCGCGCGTCATGCCCACCGCTCTTGCCGCTTTCTGCCGCCTTTTGGGGCTGCTGTCGCTCATCGCGATGCCCGTCGTCGCGCAGGCGCAGACCTGCGACGGGGCACTGCCCCCGCCCGGCCCCGATGGCCGGGTCGCCGGGCATTTCCCCTATGGCGACGCGCCGCCCGGTGACATCGTTCCGGCCCCGGCCGGGTTCGAACTGAAGCCCTATTGCCGGGTGCACCGCGCGATGATCGCCGATCTGCAGCGGCTGCTGGCCGCCGCAAAGGCCGATCCTGCGGTCGGCGGCACCTTGCGCGGGTTATCCTGCCACCGCGAGGTCGCGCGCCAACGCAACATCTTCTGCCGCGACCACAGCGTGTCCGCCGCCGAGCGCGCCATCTCGGTCGCGCCTGCGGGGCATAGCGAGCATGCGACGGGCTATGCGATCGACTTCGCGGTGCGCCCGGCACATGGTTGCCCGGATGCCGAGGCGTGCATGGCCGCCTCGCCCGCCGCACGCTGGCTGATCGCCAATGCCCCGCGCTTCGGGTTCGAGATGAGTTTTCCCGCGGGCAACAAGCAGCGGGTGAAGTGGGAGCCCTGGCACTGGCGCTGGGTCGGCACCAGTCCTTCCGAACCGGGCGCAGCACAGGCACGGGCGATCTTCGCCAAGGCGCGGGCGCAGTTTCCCGCCGATCCGGGGATACGTGATCCGTTGAAGGTCGTGGTGACGGCCCAGCCGCCGGTGCCGGTGGTTCAGCCGCCTGCGCCGGTCAAGAAGGGCAAGCGGCGCTAAATGTTTTTGCTGCCCCTGCTATCGCGGGAGGCATGGATCGGCGAAACGGGGGCACCCATCGGCACCCCCGTCGCGTCACATCATCCGAACAGCTTGGCGGCCGTTTCGGCGATGCGCTTGCCCTGATAGCGGGCACCGTCCAGATCGACCTGGCTCGGCTGGCGGCTGCCGTCGCCATCGGCCAGGGTCGAGGCGCCGTAGGGCGTGCCGCCATGGACTTCCTTCACGCCCATCTGGCCCTGGAAGCCGTAATCCAGCCCGACGATGGTCATGCCGTGGTGGATCAGGTTGGTCAGGACCGAGAACAGCGTTGTTTCCTGCCCGCCATGCTGGCTGGCGGTCGAGGTGAAGGCGCCGCCGACCTTGCCGACCAGACCGCCCTTCATCCACACGCCGCCGGTCGTGTCCCAGAAGGCCGCCATCTGGCTGGCCATGCGGCCATAGCGCGTCGGGGTGCCGACGATGATCGCGTCATAGTTCATCAGCGCGTCGGGGCCCTCGATCTCGGGGTGCGCGGTGTCGGTCTTGAAGTGCGCGGCGGCGACCACTTCCGGGGGCGCGGTTTCGGCGACGCGGCGGATATCCACCTCGGCACCACCGGCGCGCGCACCCTCGGCGATGGCGTCGGCCATCTTCTCGATGTGACCATAGGACGAATAATAAAGGACCAGAACCTTGGCCATGTCAGATACTCCCTTCCAGAAAACGCAAATTATTCGGAATCGACCAGAACGATCTCGGCATCCTCGATCGCCGTGATCGTCACGGTCCGGCCACCTGTCAGCGCCGCACCGTCGCGAGCCGCGAACGGCACACCGTCGATTTCGATCCGTCCCGTGGCCGGGACCAGATAGGCATGACGCCCCTCGCCCAGCGCATGGGTCAGGCTTTCCCCGGCGCGTAAGGTAGCGCCCAGCACGCGGGCATCGGCACGAATGCGAAGTGTGTCACCATCCTCGTCGAAGCCGCTGGCCAGCGTCACGAACTTGCCCGAGCGCTCGCCCTTGGGGAACGGCTTGGCGCCCCAGCTCGGCTGGCCGCCCCGGCTGCGCGGCTCGATCCAGATCTGGAACAGCGTCGTCGGTTCGGCTTCGAGATTATACTCGGCGTGGCGCACGCCCGAGCCCGCGCTCATCACCTGAACGTCGCCCGCCGCGGTGCGGCCGACATTGCCCATCGAGTCTTGGTGCGTGATCGCGCCGGTGCGGACATAGGTGATGATCTCCATGTCGGCATGGGGATGCGGCGGAAAGCCTGCATTGGGGGCGATGACGTCGTCATTCCATACCCGGATCGCACCCCAGCCCATGCGGGCCGGGTCATAATAATTGGCGAACGAGAAATGGTGCCGCGCGTCCAGCCAGCCATGGTTCGCATGGCCCAGGCTTTCGAAGCTGCGGCGGTCGATGCCCCGATCGATGTCGGCGCCAGCGGTAATGGCAGTCATGGAATTTCTCCCTTGGTTGCCCACAAGATAAGGTCGATTATGGTCGCGTAAACGGAAACGCTGGAAACCGATCGTTTCCACGTTCATTGTAGCGCGAAGCCGGGCCGCCATGGCGTCGCGCTGGGCCATAACGCGGGGCCATAAGGGGTATCGATGCGTCTGCCGGATCTGGAAGCCTGGGCCATCTTCGCCGCCGTGGTCGAGCATCGCTCGTTCAGCGCCGCCGCCGATGCGATCGGCCTGTCCAAGGCCACCGTGTCCAAGGCGATCACCCGGTTGGAGGCGCAGCTCAACCAGTCGCTGTTCCACCGCACCTCGCGCCGCCTGGCGCTGACCGAGGCGGGCAAGCCGCTGGCCGAGCATGCCGCACGCATCCTGGCTGAAGCCCGCGCCGCCGAGGAAGCCGCGCGCGACGCCGCCAGTGCACCCGCCGGTCGCATCCGGCTGGCCGCGCCCATGTCGTTCGGGGTGGCCAATATCGCCCCCGTCATCGCCGACTTCCTGGCGGCGCATCCGGGAATCGAGATCGAACTCAGCCTGTCGGACGCGCGGGTCGATATCGTCGCGGAGGGTTATGACATCGCTTTGCGTATCGCCGACCTGCCCGACAGTTCGCTGCGTGCGCGGCGGCTGTGCGGGATTTCGACGCATATCATCGCCTCGCCCGCCTATCTGGCCGAGCATGGCACGCCCCGCCATCCCAACGAACTGGGTGAGCACCGGCTGCTCAGCTATTCCAACGTCACCGGCCCCTGGCGCTTCCGCCACCCGAACGGCGCCGAGGTGTCGGTGCGACCGCAGGGGCCGCTGACCGCCAATAGCGGCGATGCGCTGGTCCCCGCCGTCGCCGCCGGGATCGGCATCGCGCGGCTGCCCGGCTTCATCATCGGGCCGCATCTCGCCTCCGGCCGGGTGGTCGCGATCCTGGAGGACTGGACGCCGCCGCCGATCGGGCTGCACCTGCTCACCCCGCCCAGCCCCTTGCGCCCCGCACGGGTCGAGGCGCTGATCGCCTGGCTGGCTGACCGGGTGCGCGACCCCTGCCTGACCGCGCAAGCGACGGAGGCGATGCGATGAACCGGCTACGTCCCGACGAGAGCGATGCGCGGTTCATCCGCCGGATCGTCCTGACCCTGTTGATCCTGGGCATCACCGCCGCGCTGTTCCGCGCGGGCGACCTGTTGATCCTGGCCTTCGGATCGATCCTGGGGGCGATCGTGATCCATGCGATCGCCGATCTTTACGCCGATCACCTGCCAATCGGGCCGAAGCGATCACTGACCCTGTCGGTCGCGACGGTGCTGGCGGTGCTGGGGTTCCTGGCGTGGCTGTTCGGCGTCGCCTTTCGCCAGCAATTGAACACGCTGGTCACCCAGCTGCCGATCCTGATCGACCAGCTGGCCGCCTGGGCCTCGCAATCGCCGGTCGGGGACAAGGTCGTCGACGCGGTGCGCGCCGCCTATGCGGGCAGCCGCGTGGCGCAGGATATCGGCGGCATCGTGTCGGGCGCGGGGGAGTTCGTGCTCAACTGCCTGTTGCTGCTGGTCGGTGCGCTGTTCTTCGCCGCCGATCCGAAGATATACGAGCGCGGTTTCCTGCTCCTGATCCCACCCTCGATGCGCCCCGCCATGGAGGACGCGCTGTTCGATACGGGATCGACCCTGCGGTTGTGGCTGCGGGCGCAGCTGATCCAGATGACGACGATGGGCGTGCTGGTCGGCGTCGGCCTGGCGATCGCGGGGGTGCCGTCGGCCGCCGCGCTGGGCCTGTTGACGGGCCTGAGCGAGTTCGTCCCCTATGTCGGACCGATCGCCGCGATGCTGCCGGCCCTCGGGCTGGCGGCGCAGGGCGGGAACGGGGCGATCATCGGGACGCTCGTGACCTTTGCGGTGGTGCGCCTGATCCAGACCAACGCCATCACGCCCTTCGTCACCAGCCGGGTGGTCGCCATCCCGCCCGCCGTCACCCTGTTCGCGATCGTCGGGATCGGCACCATTTTCGGCCTGTTCGGCCTGTTCTTTTCGGCTGCCCTGTTGATCGTGGTCTTCACCCTGATCCGCAGCCTGTATTTGCGTGAAGTTCTGGGAGAAAATATTCCCGCAGTGCGACATCAGACGCTGTTGGGTCCCGGCGCCCGCGTGAAAGAAGAGGAAGTTAATCCGGGTTAGGGACGAATTAACCTTTTACGTTCACACCCACCTTGGTTAATGATTGAAGCGTCCGATCGCCGGGGCACGGGGGCGATCACTCGCAAATGGGGACTGTCGATGCGCGTATTGCTGATCGAGGATGAACCGACGACGGCCAAAGCGATCGAGCTGATGCTCGGCAGCGAAGGTTTCAACGTCTACACGACCGACCTGGGCGAAGAAGGCCTCGATCTGGGCAAGCTGTATGATTACGACATCATCCTGCTCGACCTGAACCTGCCCGACATGCACGGTTACGACGTGCTGAAGCGCCTGCGCGTCGCCCGCGTCTCGACCCCGGTGCTGATCCTGTCGGGTATCAACGAGATGGATTCCAAGGTGCGCAGCTTCGGCTTCGGCGCCGACGATTACGTTACCAAGCCCTTCCACCGCGAAGAGCTGATCGCGCGCATCCATGCAGTCGTCCGCCGGTCCAAGGGCCATTCGCAGTCGATCATCCGCACCGGCAAGCTGGCGGTCAATCTCGACGCCAAGACGGTGGAGGTGGACAATGCCCGCGTCCACCTGACCGGCAAGGAATATGCGATGCTTGAGCTGCTCTCGCTCCGCAAGGGCACGACGCTGACCAAGGAAATGTTCCTCAACCACCTGTATGGCGGGATGGACGAGCCGGAACTGAAGATCATCGACGTCTTCATCTGCAAGCTGCGCAAGAAGCTGAGCCTGGCCTGCGACGGTGAGAATTATATCGAGACGGTCTGGGGCCGCGGCTATGTGCTGCGCGAGCCCGACGAGGCGGAGCAGGCCGAAGTCGCCTGATCCTCGGTCTCAGGATAGCGAAAAGGCCGGTTCGCGGGGGCGGACCGGCCTTTTTCTTTGGGCTGGGCCGGGCAAGCGCCTTTCAGCTTGCAGCAAGGACGAAGCGGCGTTCCTGGCCCCGCCGACGTATCGCCATCGTCAGCAACGCCAGACCCGCCGCCATCAACGCCATGCTTGCAGGCTCGGGTATGGATGTGGGCGATCCGCCGCTGCTTCCCGTGCCGCCCGAGCTGCTCGGCGGATTGGGCGCGGTCGGCGAATAGGTCCCGATATAGGTGCCCAGGTGGAACTCGCCATTCTGGATCAGGCTGCCGAACACGGCCGAGCCCTCGATATAATTACCGGTCACCGCCGCCGCCTCGGGGGCGAGCACCGATCCCTTCCAGGCGGTCGTCAGTTCCAGGCTGGTCGCGTCGGGGAAGTTCCAGATGACATGCTCGCCCAGCCCCGACGCAGTGTTCAGGAAATTGTCGTCCAGCCGGATCGCGGTGCCGCGGACATTGACGATCACCGTATCCGCGCCGCCCGTGTTGAACGCGATCTCGCCAAAGCGGGACAGGTCGGCGGCGGTCAGGTTGAACACGCCGACGCCATTGGTCCCCGCCACCGCATTGAAGGTCGCGCGGTTGCCGCTGATCGCCACCTGCGCGGTCGCCGCCAACCCGGCATAGCTGTTCGACAGGTCGATCATGCTGCTGGTCAGCAACGTCTTCTGCTGGGCCAGCCCGGTGACGAAGCCCGGATCGCTCAGGCCCAGGCCCGAATGGACGATATTCTGGTTGATGTTGGTGTTGGACAGCAGTCCCCCCACCTTCACCGTCTGGACGCCGCCGTTCAGGTTGAACCCGCTTGCGACATTACCCCCGACCAGCGCACCCGAACCGTTGTTCAGATTCTTCGCGCCGCCCAGCACGTCGCCGACCACCGTCAGGCCGGGCACCGCATAGCTTGAGGTGGTTAGGTTGCGAATCTGATAATTGGACGCATTGCCACTGAGGTTGCCGCCGACGAAGGTCCGCCCCTCGACCTCCGAACTGGAGGTCAGGTCGCCCAGCACGATGAGGTTCCATTCCTTCAGCGCGTCGATCCCGACCACCGGCGACGCGGCGGCGAGCGACGGAATGGCGGCCGCAACCAGCCCGGCGAAGAGAAGGCGATGTTTCATGACACCCGCGATAGGCAGAAAATCCTGCCAAATCATTAGCTTGCTGATTAACGCCTGTCCCGTTTCGGGTAGCGTCTTCAGCGGCGCTCCCACACCTTCTGCCCGCCGATCCAGGTTTCCTCGACCTTGGTGCCGCGCAATTCGCTGGGGTTGATGTCGAGGGGGTTGCGGTCGACGATGATGAAGTCCGCCTGCTGCCCCTGCCCCAGCCGACCGAACACAGTCTCGGCGAACCCGGCATAGGCGCCGTCCATCGTGAAGGCGCGCCACGCCGCCTCACGCCCGACAATCTCCTGCGGCTGCCAACCGCCATAGGGCTGGCCGTCGGGGCCCTGCCGGGTGATCGCCGCCGCCCAGCCTGCAAAGGGGTCAGGGCTCTCGACCGGATAGTCCGAACCGAACACCAGGGTCGCGCCGTTCTTCAGCATCGAATTCCACGCATAGGCCCCCGCCAGCCGCGCGGGGCCCAGCCGCGCCTCGGCCATCTGGCGGTCGCTGGTTTCATGGACCGGCTGCATCGAGGCGATGATGCCGTGCTTGCCGAAACGCGGCAGGTCGACCGGATCGACGATCTGCGCATGCTCGATCCGCCAGCGCCGATCGCCCTTATAGGTCTCGGCCAGTTCCTCGATCGCGCCCAGCACCTGGGCATTGGCCTTGTCGCCGATCGCGTGAACCGCGACCTGATATTTGTCCATCGCCGCACGGCTCATCAGGTTGCGGATCACGTCGTCCGACATGAAGCCCAGGCCGGACTGGCCGGGCGCATCGGCATAGGGCTGTTTCAACCACGCCCCGCGCGATCCCAGTGCGCCGTCGCCGTACAGCTTCACACCCACCAGCCGCAGCTTGTCGTTGTACAGCCACGGCGTCGGCCCGGTGCCGCCGATCCGCACGCTATCGTCGACGCCGCCACCATAGCTCATGATCCGCACGCGCAGATTTCCCAGGTCGCCCATCCGGCGATAGGTCATCCAGTCGTCCAGCGTCGTGCCCATGTCGGTGGTCGCGGTGATGCCATGCGCCAACAACTCGTTCTGCGCCTTCAGGAACGCGGCGTTGCGGTCCTTGGCGAGCGGCTGCGGGATCGCCTTCTGGATCAGCGCCATCGCGGCATCGACGAACACGCCGGAGGGCTGTCCGCCGACTTTCTCGATCCGGCCGCCTGCGGGGGATACCGTCTTGGCCGTGATCCCGGCCGCCTTCATCGCCGCGCCGTTCGCCCAGAGCGCATGGCCATCCGCCCGCTCCATCACGACCGGGCGGTCGGAGACGGCGGCGTCCAGATCGGCGGCGGTCGGGAAGCGGCCCAGCGCCCAGCTTTCCTGGTTCCAGCCGCCGCCCAGAATCCATTTCCGCTCCGGGTTGGCCGCGACATAGGCCATGATCCGGCTGCGCGCTTCGTCCAGCGATTTGGTGCCAGCCAGATCGAGTTCGATCTTGCGGAAACCCAACCCCATGACATGGCCATGGGAATCGACGAAGCCGGGCAGCAGCACCCGCCCCTTCATGTCCGCGCGCCAGTCGAGCTTTTCGGGCCGCTTGTCCTTCGCGCCCAGCAGCTTCACGACCTTGCCGTCCGGGGTCAGCAGCAGACCGGTAAAGCGGATGACCTTGCCATCCTTGTCCAGCGTCAGGCCGGTGACGTTATCGATCAGCGCATCGGCGAACGCCGCGGCGGGGGTCAGCACGATCGCCAGCGTGGCGAGCGCGGTGCGGAGGATGCGAGAGGAGAAAGCCTGCTTTACCATGGCCGTTCCCTATCGGGAGAATGGAAGGGTGGGAAGCACCAGGCATCATCATTCCTCCCCTGCAAGGGGAGGTGGCGCGCGCAGCGCGTCGGAGGGGTGTCCCGCTATCGAGAGGGCGACACCCCTCCGTCAGGCCTTCGGCCTGCCACCTCCCCTTGCAGGGGAGGAATTATTGCATCACGACCGCCGCACCACCTCGCGAATCACGAAGTGCGAGGCCAGCCGCGTCACCCCCGGCAACCGCGCCAGCGTCTCGCGGTGGATGCGCTCGTAACTGTCGTCGCGGCGCACCTCGACCTGGATCATATAGTCCGCCTCGCCGCTCATCAGGAAACATTCGACGATCTCGGGACAGCGCAGGATTTCGCGCTCGAACGCGGCCATCGTGTCCTGCCGCTGGTCCTTCAGCGTGACGTTGACCATCACGGTCGAGGGCCGCCCGCGCGCTTCATGGCTCAGGATCGCGCGATAGCCGGTGATGACCCCGCTTTCGCGCAATTGCGCTACGCGGCGATGCGCGGCGCTGGCCGACAGGCCGACCTTTTCGCCCAGCGCGGCGCTGGTCAGGTCGGAATCGCGGGCCAACTGGGCCAGGATGCGGCGGTCGATCGCGTCGGACATTTCATCCCGATATACCGCCGATCCACGCACGGATATCCCAAATTATACGATGCTGCGGGACCGCTTTGCACACCTCTCCCGCCCCGTCGGCGCTATTATCGGGGCAACATTTTTCAGGAGAGTGCAGCATGCGCGTCGGTGTTCCCAAGGAAATCAAGAACCACGAATATCGCGTCGGCCTGACCCCGCCGTCGGTCGCCGAGCTGGTCGCCGCCGGGCATGAGGTCATCGTCGAGACCAAGGCCGGTAGCGGCATCGATTTCGAGGACCAGGACTATATCGACGCGGGCGCGCGCATCGTCGCGACCGCCGCCGAGGTGTTCGACCAGGCCGAGATGATCGTGAAGGTCAAGGAGCCCCAGGCGGTCGAGGTCGCGATGCTGCGCCCGCACCATGTCCTGTTCACCTATCTCCACCTCGCCGCCGACAAGCCACAGGCGGAAGGCCTGATGAAGTCGGGTGCGACCTGCATCGCGTACGAAACCGTCACCAGCCCCCGTGGCGGCGTACCCCTCCTGAAGCCGATGTCGGAAGTCGCGGGCCGCATGGCGGTGCAGGTCGGCGCCCACTATCTCGAAAAGCAGCAGGGCGGCCGTGGCATCCTGCTCGGCGGCGTGCCCGGCGTGGCGCCTGCCAAGGTCGCCATCCTGGGCGGCGGCGTCTCGGGCGTGAATGCAGCGCAGATGGCCGTGGGCTTACGCGCCGATGTCACCATCTATGATATCAACAACGACCGTCTGGCCGAGCTGGACATGTTCTTCTCCAGCCAGATCAAGACCGCCTATGCCTCCAAGGCGGCAATCGCGGCGGCGGTGAAGAACGCCCATCTCGTCATCGGCGCGGTGCTGGTGCCCGGCGCGGCGGCCCCGAAGCTCGTCACCCGTGACATGCTGAAGACGATGAAGCGCGGCTCGGTGATGGTCGACATCGCGATCGACCAGGGTGGTTGCTTCGAGACCAGCCATGCCACCACCCATCAGGACCCGGTGTTCGAGGTCGACGGCGTGATCCATTACTGCGTCGCCAACATGCCCGGCGCTGTCGCCCGCACCTCGACCTTCGCGCTGAACAACGCGACCCTGCCCTTCGCGGTGAAGCTGGCGAACATGGGCGCCGAGGCCGCGATGAAGGCGGACGCGCACCTGGCGAACGGCCTGAACGTCTCAGGCGGCAAGATCCGCCACGCAGCGGTCGCCGAAGCGCTCGACCTGCCGTTCGAGGCCTGGGCGGGCTAAACCCCGTTCGCTCTGAGCGGAGTCGAAGCGCAAGCCCCGCCATCCGCCACAGGGCAAGACGATTAAGTTCGCGCGGAGGCGCGGAGACGCAGAGGGGTTCGGGATGGGGTCGGCGGCCGGTGTCTGTTCCGCCGACGGATTTTCCTCACCCTGGCGGTTGGAGGCCAGCCTTGCGGCTGGATGCACCATCTCCGCGTCTCCGCGCCTCCGCGCGAACAAAAAGAAACAAAACTGGAACATCGCCGTTGATCCCCCTGAAAGGATCACTCGATGACCGACAACCCCAAGACCGAACCCTTCTCCAACGCCGAGAAGGACCCCGATGACTGGACCACCGGCGACGAAAAGATGACCGGTGCGCAGGCCAGCTATCTGAAGACCCTGTCCGAAGAGGCGGGCGAACCGTTCGACGATACCCTGACCAAGGCGGACGCATCCAAGCGCATCGACGCGCTTCAGGCCAAGACCGGCCGGGGCCAGTAAGCCCCTATTCCCCCATCATCCGTATCGCCTGGTCGAGCAGCATCAACCGCTGCGCGATCGCCGGGCGATAGGGGGCGTTCTCAGGCGACAGTTGCAGGGCGCGGGCCCAGAACGTCCGCGCCTTGCGGAAGTCGCCCACCCGCATCCAGGCCAGCCCTTCGAAGAAGAAGGGCGCAGGGTCCCTCGGCCCCAGCGTGCGGGCCCGGCGAAAGGCGAATTGCGCGGCGGGCGACATCTGATAACCGTCATGCGCGAACAGGACATTGCCCAGTTCGGTCCAATAGGGAACGCTGTCCCGCTTGCCGCCGACCGCGCCCAGCATGATCTGCACCGCCGTCCGCTTATTCCCCGACCGGGACAGCGCATCGGCGGCGGTGAACATCGCCGCCTCGTCGCCATAACGCCCGATCAGCTGGCCACGCAGCTCGGCGATGGAGTCATTGTCCAGCAGCGAATCAGGGCGCGGCGCGGGCGGACTGGCGGCCAAAGTCGGCCGCCCCTGCCACGCATAGCCGACCCCGCCCAGCGCCAGCGCGGCCCCCAGCATCGTCCAGAGCGGCCGGGGAAAGCGCAGCCACAGCGCCGCGCCCATCGCCCCCGCGGCAAGCAGCAGCAGGATCAGCCAGCCCATCAGCGCCCCTTCCGAAAGCTCGACCGCGCGATCCACGCCCCGATCGCCAGCAGCAGGAGCGGCGCGGCCCAGAGAAGGGCCGTCGCCCCGGACAAGGGCGGGTCATAGCTGACATAATCGCCATAGCGCTCGATCAGCCAGTGGCGGATCGCCTCGGGCTTCTCACCGCGCGCGATCCGCTGGCGGACCAGCGCGCGCATATCGGCGGCCATGTCGGCGTCGCTGTCGGCGATCGACTGGCCCTGGCACACGACGCAGCGCAGTTCGCCCATCAGCGCACGAGCCTGCGCCTCGGCACGGGGGTCGGGCAGCTGCGTATTGCCGTAATCGACCGCAGGCGTCCCCGCGGCCAGCAACAGAGCGAGCGACAGGCTCATCGCGCGGCGGCCACGTCGCGGACTATCTGGTCGACCTGATCGGCGCGGATATCGCCGATATATTGCCGCACGATCCGCCCGCGCCCGTCGATCAGGAAGGTTTCCGGCACCCCCGACGAACCGAGCGACATCTGTACCCGGCTGCGGCTGTCATCGCCGATCGCGCCGTAAGGATCGCCGTTGCGACGCAGGAAAGCGGCGATTGCGGGGCCCTTGTCATGGATCGCGATGGCGTCGATCGGCACGCCGCGCGCCTTCAACGCCATCAGTTGCGGCGCCTCGGCGATGCAGGGGATGCACCAGCTGGCAAAGACGTTGAGCAGGCGCGGGCGGCCATGGCCGAAATCGCTGCTCGACAGGCCCGGCTTGCTCGCCACCATCGGGTCGAGGCGGAAGGCGGGCAGCGGCTTGTCGACCAGCGTCGAATGGACGGTCGTATCGGCAGGCCGCATCAGCCCGGCCGCAACCACCGCGAACAACACCCCGAACAGCCCCAATGGCAACCAGATCAACCCGCGCTTCATCCCCACAGGGCCTCCCGTCGCCGCTGCTGCCATCCCTTGAACCAGCGCCCGAACAGCGCCAGCGCCCCGCCCAGCGCGATCAGCGCGCCGCCTGCCCAAATCAGCGTCACGAACGGCTTCCACCACAGCCGCAACTGCCAGCGCCCGGTCGCGGCGTCCCGCTGGCCCAGCACGGTATAGAGCTGGCCGTCCCAGCGGGTGGCGATCGCGCTTTCGCTGGTCGTGGTCGGCGGATCGGTAAAGAAGCGCTGTTGCGGGCGCAGCGTTGCGCCGTTGCCATCGCGCGTCGCGGTCAGCCTGGCCTCCAGCGCCGACCAGTTCGGCCCGACATTGGGATAGATGCGGTCGAGCTGCACCCGCCACGGGCCGACGATCGTCGCCTGCCCCGGATAGAGCGCGACCAGCCGCTCGGCGGTAAAGGCGCTGTCGCAGGCCATGCCGATCATGCTGACGCCCAGCCCGACATGCGCGACGACCATGCCCCAGATCGGCAGGGGCGTGCGCCGCCAGTTGCGCCGGGCGATCGGCAACACGCTGGCGACGATCAGGCCGACGCCGAAGGACAGTCCGAGCAGCGACAAGACGCTCATGCCGCCGGTCAGGGTCAGCATCAGCGCAAAGGTCCCCGCCGCCGCGACCATCGGCCACAACATGCGGATCAGCACCGCCTCGGCGTCATCCTGCCGCCAGCGCAAGGACGGCCCGACAGCCATCACCGCGACCAGCACCAGCGCGATCGGCCCGGCGGCGGCGTGGAAGAAGGGCGGCCCGACCGACAGTCGCACGCCGAACCCGGCCGCGACCAGCGGATAGAGCGTGCCGATCAGCACGATGCCCAGGATCACCGAGAGCAGCAGATTGTTGACGACCAGCCCGCCTTCGCAGCTGACAAAGGCGAAGCTGCGGCCCGCGCGCACCTGCCCGATGCGCGCGCCGAACAGCGCCAGCGCCCCCCCGATATAGAGACCCAGCAGCCCCAGGATGAACGCCCCGCGTCGGGGATCGACGGCAAAGGCATGGACGCTGGTCAATATGCCCGAGCGGACCAGGAAGGTGCCGATCATCGACATGGAAAACGCCACGACCGCCAGCATGACGGTCCAGGCGCGCAGGCCATCGCGCGCCGCCAGCACATTGACCGAATGCAGCAGGGCGGTCGCTGCCAGCCACGGCATCAGCGAGGCATTCTCGACCGGGTCCCAAAACCACCAGCCACCCCAGCCCAACTCATAATAGGCCCAGTAAGACCCCGCCGTGATCCCGATGGTCAACAGCACCCAGGCGCCCAGCACCCAGGGCCGCATCGCACGGGCAAAGGCTGGCCCCACCTGCCCCGTGACCAGCGCGCCGACCGCAAAGGAAAAGGCGACCGACAGCCCGACATAGCCCGCGTAGAGCGTCGGTGGATGGAAGGCCAAACCGGGGTCTTGCAACAGCGGGTTGAGCCCCTGCCCCTCGATCGGCGCGGGGTTCAGCCGCGCGAACGGGTTGGAGGCGAACAGCAGAAAGGCATAGAAGCCCAGCGCGATCGCCCCCTGCGCCGCCAGCGTCGCGACATGGGTCGCCCGGTCGAGCGTGCGCTCCTTCCACGCGACCAGCGCGCCGCCCGCGCCCAGGATCGTCACCCAGAGCAGCATCGATCCTTCGTGATTGCCCCAGGCTCCAGCGAATTTATAGATCCAGGGCTTGGCCGAATGGCTGTTCTCGGCGACCAACTTGACCGACAAATCGGTGTTCAGGAACACAGCGATCAGCGCCGCCATGGCGATCGCGACCAGCGCACCCTGCACGATCGCGACCGGCCCGATCGCCGTCATCGCCTGCTCGCCCGCCGCATCCTTGCGCCGCAAGGCAAGGACGCCGAGCAGCAGCTGCAACCCGGCCAGCATCGCGGCGAACCAGAGTGCGGCGAGGCCCGCTTCGGCGATCACGGCTCCAGGCTCCGGCTCTCGTGCATATTGCCTGCGATTTCGGGAGGCATGTATTTCTCGTCATGCTTGGCGAGCAGGTTGGTCGCGACGAAGCGGCCATCGGGCTGGAACTGCCCCTCCGCCACCACGCCCGATTTCTCGCGGAACAGGTCGGGCGTGATCCCGGCGAAGGTGACGGGCGTCGTCGCCTTGCCGTCGGTGACGACGAAACGCACCGTCACCCCATCGGGCGCGCGGTGGACCGACCCTGCCTCGACCATCCCGCCCAGCCGGACCGCGCGGCCCAGCGGCAGGCCCTGTTTCTGCGCATCGGAGGGGGTGTAAAAGAACGCCGCCTGGTCCTTCATCGCCGACATAGCGAGCAGCACCGCCGCGACGATCGCGGCCAGCGCCAGCAGCGCCAGCGTGAGACGTTGGGATTTGGGCGTCATTTCTCGGCGCGCTTCATCGCCAGATAGCTGACGAGGGTCAGCACGCTCGCGCCCCCCAGCATGACCGCATAGGCGGCCGCGACGAACGCCATCTGGTTCATGCGCGCGCCATCCGCCGCATCCGCGCCTCGGCCTTGGCCCTGGCGAGCAGGGTGCGCATCCGCATCAGCACGATCGCGGCGAACAGGAAGGTAAAGCCGCTCAAGCTGATCGGCAGCGGCCAGAGCAGCGACCTGTCGATGCTGGAGCCGGTCAGCCCGATCGACTGGCCCTGATGCAGCGTGTTCCACCACACCACCGAATAGCGGATCACCGGCAAGAGTGCGGTGCCCGCCAAGCCGTAGAGCGCCGGAATACGCCCGTCGCCGCCGCGATCCGCATCGGCACGAGCGAGCGCGATATAGCCGAGATAGACGAACAGCAGCAGCAGCATCGAGGTCAGCCGCCCGTCCCATTGCCACCACGTCCCCCAGGTCGGCCGCCCCCAGATCGATCCGGTCGCCAGACAGAGCGCCGTAAACACCGCGCCGGGCCAGGCGATCGCACGCCCCGCAACCTGCGCCAGCGGATGCCGCCAGACGAGCAGCGACAGGCTGGCGAGCGCAATCCCGCTCCATCCGCCCATGCCCAGCCAGGCGGCGGGAACATGGATATATAGGATACGTACCGTCTCGCCCTGAAGATAATCGGGCGGCGTCTGGGTCAGTCCTGCCCAGACCGCGACTGCGATCAGCGCAATACCCGCCCCCAGGAAAATCCCGGTCAGCGGACGAGCGATCTTCAGGAAACGCGCAGGGTTCGCAAGGGAGTGCAGGGTGGCCACGATGACGGGACTGTAAGGCGGTTTTTCGAGCGCGTCATCCGCCTTCTCCCTCCTTATTAAGCCCCTCCCGCAGGCGGGAGGGGTTTGGGGAGGGCATGGGGTCTCACAGAGACTGTTGCTTGTGGCCCACCCTCCCCCATCCCCTCCCGTTTACGGGAGGGGCGTGAGACTCATTGGCGAATGAACCCATTAATATCCTGATTCGTCTTCCTTCCACGACATCCCTATCAGGGGAACAAAGGGGACCACCGCCACATCATGCCCACATTCCGCCGCCTGCCGCTGCTCGCCCTCGCGTTCGCCCCCACGCCCCTTTTCGCCCAAACCACAGAACCCGAAACCATCATCGTGACCGGCCGGGGTCTAGCGGATCAACCGGGCGACCGCGCGCTGGACGTGGTCACGATCGACCGCACGCGGATCACCCAGAACGCGTCGCAGCGGTTGGAGAATGTCCTGGCCGATGTCGCCGGGCTTCAGCAGTTCCGCCGCTCGGACAGTCGCTCGGCGCATCCCACCTCGCAAGGAATCACGCTGCGCGGGCTGGGCGGCAATGCATCGAGCCGGGCGCTGCTGATCCTCGACGGTGTGCCGCAGGCCGATCCGTTCGGCGGTTGGGTCGTCTTCCCCGCCTATGCCACCGGGCGGCTGGGGCGCATCCGGGTGACGCGCGGTGGCGGATCGGGCTTCTGGGGCCCCGGCGCGCTGGCGGGTACGATCGAGATGGACAGCGCGACGCCGGATCAGCTTGCCCCACTCGACCTGGCGGTCGCCTATGGCAGCCGGAATTCGGTCGATGCGCAAGGCTCGGCCTCGCTGGTGCGGGGTGGTGGATTCCTGACCGTCTCGGGCGCCTATGCCCGCGGCAATGGCTTCATCCCGATCGTCGCGGGCCAGCGCGGGCCGGTCGATCGTCCCGCCCCCTATGAACAATATTCGGGCGCGGCGCGCGGCGTGGTCGGGATCGCGCCTTCGACCGAATTGCAGATGACGCTCGCCGCCTTCCATGACGCGCGTGATCGGGGGACCGATTTCACCGACAATCGCTCGGACGGCGCGGATGCCAGCATCCGGCTGGTCGGGCGGGGTGGCTGGGGCTGGTCGGCGCTGGGCTATGTGCAGACACGGGCTTTCGCCTCGCGCTATGCCAGCGTCAACACCGCGCGGACGACGGCGGCGCTGACGCTGGACCAGTATAATGTCCCCGCCACCGGGCTCGGCGCGCGGGTGGAGGTGTCGCCGCCGCTGGGCGACGCGGTCAAGCTGCGGCTGGGCGGCGATATCCGCGACACCAGCGGGCGGACGCAGGAACTCTACACCTATGTCGCGGGCCTTCCCACCCGGCGGCGCGAGGCGGGCGGCGCGACACGCACCATGGGGTTGTTCGCCGATGGCAGTGCCGAGACGGGTATGCTGACCCTCACCGCCGCCGCGCGGGTGGACGACTGGCGCATCCGGGATGGACGGCTGGACGAGGTGGCGCTGGCGACCGGCGCGGCGCTGACCGACACCGGCTTTCCCGATCGGTCGGGGCAGGAATTTACCGGGCGGCTGGGCGTGGCGGTGAAGCCCGTCGCGCCGCTAATCCTGCGCGCGGCGGCTTATCGTGGGTGGCGGCTGCCGACGCTCAACGAGCTGTACCGGCCGTTCCGCGCCGGAGCCGACGCGACCGCCGCCAATGCCGCGCTGAACCCGGAACGGGTCGAGGGGATCGAGGGCGGCTTCGACCTGATCCCGGCGGCAGGCCTTCGGCTGTCGGGGACCTATTTCCTGAACCGGCTGACCGACGCGATCGCCAATGTGACGATCGGACGCGGGCCGGGGACATTCCCCGGCGTCGGCTTCGTCGCGGCGAACGGCGTGTACCGGATGCGGCAGAATCTCGACGCGATCCGCTCGGCCGGGTTCGAGCTGGAGGCGAACTGGACCGCCGGACCGATCAGCGCGCGCGGCTCCTGGTCGCACGTCGATGCACGGGTCGAGGCGTCGGGGGCCGCCGCGCCGCTCGACGGGTTGCGCCCCGCCCAGACGCCGCGCGACCAGCTATCCGCGACGCTGGCGGTCGCGCATCGCGGTGCAGCGCTCAGCGGAACCATCCGCCATGTCGGCCGCCAGTTCGAGGATGATCAGAATAGCCGCTCGCTCGCGCCCGCAACGACGCTGGACGCCTATGCGGCGGTGCCGGTCGTTCGCGGCTGGCTGATCGAAGCGCGGGCGGAAAATCTGGCCGATGCGCGAGTCGAGGCGGCCTATAGCGGCGCAGGGTTGATCGAGCGGGCGACGCCCCGAACCGTGTGGATCGGGGTTCGAACGCGGTTGTAATCAGCCGCGCTTCTTCACCAGCGCCGTTCGAAGGCACCGACACACCACCGCGTCCCGCTGGTTCAGTGCCTCATGCCGGAACGTCACCAGGCCCGCGCCCGGCCGCGAGCGGCTTTCGCGCAAGGCCGTCACCTCGCTCGTCGCGCGCAGCGTGTCGCCCAGGAACACCGGCGCGGGCATGACCAGTTCGTCATAGCCCAGATTGGCGACCAGCGTCCCCAGCGTCGTCTCCCCCACCGACAATCCGACCATCAGCGAGAAGGTGAAGGTACCGTTGACGAGGATTTGCCCGAACTCGCTGGCCCGCGCCGCCTCGGCATCGATATGCAGCGGCTGGGGATTATGGGTCATGGTCGAGAAGAGCAGATTGTCCGTCTCGGTCACCGTGCGGCGGATGGGATGCTCGATCCGGTCGCCGATCGTCCACTCGTCGAAGTAACGCCCGCTCATGCCGCATCCTCCGCGACGATACGGACCAGCGCGACGCCTTCGGCCACCTGACCGCCGGTGTCCGCCTTCAGGTCGGTGACGATGCCGTCGAAAGGCGCGGTCAGGACATGCTCCATCTTCATGGCCTCCAGCGTGACGAGCGGCTGGCCCGCGCTGACCGCCTGCCCCTCGGTCACGGCGACGGCGATGATCCGGCCGGGCATGGGCGACAGGATCGCACCATCGCCTGCCCCGCCCGCCGCCAGCCCATCGGCGCGCCAGCGCGTGAAGGACCAGCTTTGCCCGCCCTCGGAGATCAGCACTTCGTCGGTCGGCGAAGGGGGCACCTCCCCCGCCTCGCTGAAATCGACGGTGATCGGCCGCCCGTCGAGCAGGAACCGCGCGCTCCGCCGGGATGGGGCATTGAGGCGGAAGCCCGACAGCGCGTCCTGCCCGATCAGCGCGACAGCTGCCTCGGCTAGCGCCTCTTCGGACGGCTCGGTCGGCGGCATCAGCGCCTCGCCCTCGCGGGCGATCAGGCCGGTATCGACATTGCCACGGGCGAAGTCGGGATGGTCGAGCGCCTCGACCAGGAACCCGGCATTGGTACGCACCGGCCAGATCACCGCCTCGTCCAGCGCATCGGCCAGCGCCTCGCGGGCTTCGTCGCGGGTGTCGGCATGGGCGATGACCTTGGCGATCATCGGGTCGTACCAGGGGGTGATCTCCGCGCCCTCCACGACCCCGGTGTCGATGCGGATCGCGGGATCGTCACCCAGATCGAACACCTCCAGCGTGCCGATCGCGGGGAGAAAGCCCTTGGCGGGGTCCTCGGCATAGAGCCGCGCCTCGATCGCGTGGCCGTGGATGGCAAGGTCGGCTTGCGCCATCGGCAACGGCTCGCCGCCTGCGACGCGCAGCTGCCACTCGACCAGATCGACGCCGGTGATCGCCTCGGTGACGGGATGCTCGACCTGAAGCCGGGTGTTCATTTCCATGAACCAGACCCGGTCGGCGCGTAAGCCTTCGGAAGCGTCGGCGATGAACTCGATCGTGCCCGCCCCGACATAGTCCACCGCCTGCGCGGCGCGGACGGCGGCGGCGCACACGGCTTGGCGGGTCGCCTCGTCCATGCCCGGCGCGGGGGCCTCCTCGATCACCTTCTGGTGGCGGCGTTGCAGCGAGCAATCGCGTTCGAACAGATGGACGACATGCCCATGGCGATCGCCGAAGACCTGCACCTCGATATGGCGGGGAGAGAGAATATATTTCTCGATCAGCACCCGGTCGTCACCGAACGAAGCCGCCGCCTCGCGACGGCACGACGCCAATGCCTCGGCGAAAGCGGCGGGATCGTCGACGCGGCGCATGCCCTTGCCGCCGCCGCCTGCGACCGCCTTGATAAGAACGGGATAGCCGACCGCATCGGCCTCGGCGGCGAGGCGGTCGGGGCTTTGGTCTTCGCCCAGATAGCCGGGGGTGACCGGCACGCCGGCGGCGATCATCCGCGCCTTGGCGGCATCCTTCAGGCCCATGGCACGGATGCTGTCGGGGTCGGGGCCGACCCAGATCAAGCCCGCAGCGATGACCTTCTCGGCAAAATCGGCATTTTCCGACAGGAAACCATAGCCGGGATGGATCGCCTCCGCCCCGCTCTCCTTGGCGGCGGCGAGGATGCGGGCGGCGTCGAGATAGCTTTCGCGTGCCGGGGCGGGGCCGATGAGGACGGCTTCATCGGCCGACCGGACATGCAACGCCTGCGCATCCGCCTCGGAGTAAACGGCGATGGTGCGCAGGCCCATTTCCCGCGCGGTGCGGATAATACGGCAGGCGATCTCGCCGCGATTGGCAATGAGGAGGGAAGAGAACATGCTTTAATCCTCATTCCTCCCCAAGCTATGCTTGGGGAGGGGGACCATGCGGAGCATGGTGGAGGGGCGATGGGAATACCGACGAAGCCGGGCCGGACGGTACGGAAAGCACGGGGACTGCGGCGGGACATGACGCTGCCGGAGGTCGTATTGTGGCGCGTCCTGCGCGAGCGCCCCGATAACCTGCGGTTTCGTCGGCAGCATCCGGCGGGGGCGTATGTGCTGGACTTTTACTGCCCGGTGGCGCGGGTGGCGGTTGAGGTGGATGGCGAAGTCCATGAGCGCGGGGACCAGCCGGAGCGTGGCGTGCGGCGGGATGCGTTCCTGGCCGGGCATGGGGTAGCCGTCTTGCGGATCCCAGCCCGCGACGTGCTTCGCGATCTGGATACAGTCATCCGTTACATCATGACACAGGCTCGCGACCGCCTGCCCCTCCACCGTCCTGCGGACGGTCCCCCTCCCCAAGCACAGCTTGGGGAGGATTAAGGTGTGCTCTTCTTCAATCCTCCCCAAGCTATGCTTGGGGAGGGGGACCGCCGCGAAGCGGTGGTGGAGGGGCATCCCCCCTCGCATCACATCCGGAACACCCCGAACCGGGGCGCCTCCGCGATCGGCGCGTTCAGACACGCATCCAGCGCAAGGCCCAGCACATCCCGCGTCTGCGCCGGATCGACGATGCCGTCGTCCCACAGCCGCGCGGTCGCGTACCAGGGATTGCCTTCATCCTCGTAACGCTGGCGGATGGGGGCCTTGAACGCCTCCGCCTCTTGCGCCGTCCAGTTGTCCGCGTCGCGGTGGACGGTCGCCAGCACGCTCGCCGCCTGTTCGCCGCCCATCACGCTGATCCGCGCATTGGGCCAGGTGAACAGGAAACGAGGGCCATAGGCCCGCCCGCACATGCCATAATTGCCCGCCCCGAAGCTGCCGCCGATCAGCACGGTGATCTTGGGCACCTGCGCCGTCGCGACCGCCGTCACCAGCTTGGCGCCATGCTTGGCGATCCCCTCCGCCTCGTAGCGCCCACCGACCATGAAGCCGGAGATGTTCTGGAGGAACAGCAAGGGGATGCGCCGCTGGCATGCCAGTTCGATGAAGTGCGCCCCCTTTTGCGCACTCTCCGAGAACAGCACGCCATTGTTCGCCAGTATGGCGACCGGCTTGCCATGAATATGCGCGAAGCCGCAGACAAGTGACGCGCCGTAGAGCGCCTTGAACGCGTGGAAGCGCGATCCGTCGACCAGCCGGGCGATCACCTCATGCACGTCATAGGGCGCGCGCACGTCCTGCGGGATCAGGCCGTAAAGCTCTTCGGCCGGATAAAGCGGCTCGTCGACTTCGGCCAGGTTCACCTCAGGCAAGGTCTGCGGCGGCAACGTCTCGACGATGTCGCGGACGATCGACAGCGCATGATCGTCATTCTCGGCGACATGATCGACCACGCCCGACTTGCGGCCATGCGTGTCAGCGCCGCCCAGTTCCTCGGCCGAGATGACCTCGCCCGTCGCCGCCTTCACCAGCGGGGGCCCGGCGAGGAAGATCGTCCCCTGCCCGCGCACGATCACCGTCTCGTCCGACATGGCGGGGACGTACGCCCCGCCCGCCGTGCAACTGCCCATGACGCAGGCGATCTGGGGAATGCCCGCCGCCGACATCTGCGCCTGGTTGAAGAAGATGCGGCCGAAATGATCGCGGTCGGGAAACACCTCCGCCTGATGCGGCAGGTTCGCGCCGCCGCTATCGACCAGATAGATGCACGGCAGCCGGTTCTCGAGCGCGATCTCCTGGGCGCGGAGGTGCTTCTTGACGGTCAGCGGATAATAGGTGCCGCCCTTCACCGTCGCATCATTGGCGACGATCATCACCTGTCGGCCTTCGACCCGCCCAATCCCGACAATCAGCCCCGCGCCGGGGACGGCATCGTCGTAAAGGCCGTTGGCGGCAAGCTGGCCGATTTCGAGGAACGGCGAACCGGCGTCGAGCAACTGCTCCACCCGGTCGCGGGGTAGGAGCTTGCCGCGTGACATATGGCGATCGCGGGAGGATTCGCTGCCGCCGAGCCCCGCCTTGGCGACGTCGGCGCGGAGACGTTCGGCCAGCGCGCGGTTGTGGTCAGCATTGGTACGGAAGGCCGCATTGTCACGCGCAATGCGGCTAGAAAGAACTGCCCCCATCAAATCCTCCCCAAGCTGTGCTTGGGGAGGGGGACCATGCGCAGCATGGTGGAGGGGCAAGCCCCTCGCCCCTCCACCACCGCGTCGCGGCGGGGCCCCCCCCCCACCGCGGAGGGGGGGGGGTGGCTGGGGGTGGATTGGCCCCCCGTTGG